>NZ_JAIUGT010000003.1:0-606510 GCF_020164675.1 Mesorhizobium sp. ESP-6-2 | reverse complement strand
CTGATCGCAGTTTCCGGTGCGCGCGCCGCCGACGCCGTCGTCGTCGCCGAGCCGGAGCCCGCTGAATACGTCAAGATTTGCGACGTCTACGGCGCTGGCTACTTCTACATCCCCGGCACCGAGACCTGCCTGCGCATCGGCGGCTATGTCCGTTACGACATCGGCGTGGGCGACGTCGGCACGTTCAATGGTTCGAAGACTGCGGACCATGAGGACGGCTCGGTGAATGACACCTGGCACAAGAACACGCGCTTCACGCTGAAGACCTGGACCGGCCAGGAAACCGAGCTCGGCACCTTGAAGACCTACACCGAGACCCGCTTCAACTTCGGCAACGACAACGCCATCGAGTTCGCCAACACCGCCCACAACAAGGACGTCTCGCTGAACTTCGCCTGGATCCAGCTCGGTGGTCTCCGCGTTGGTAAGGACGAATCGGCCTTCGATACGTTCATCGGCTACGCCGGCAACGTCATCCAGGATACGCTGGTTCCTTATGGCGATTTCGACACCAACGTCGTCCAGTACTACTTCGACGCGGGCAACGGCTTCTCGGCCGTGGTTTCGCTCGAAGAGGGCCAGGGCGTTGTCGGCACGATCGACAGCTACGTTCCGCATGTCGTCGGCGGCGTGAAGTGGACGCAGGGTTGGGGCGCCATCACCGGCGTCGTTGCTTATGACAGCAACTACGAAGAAGTTGCCGGCAAGGTTCGCTTGGACGTGAACGTCAACGACGCACTGTCGCTGTGGGTCATGGGCGGCTATGGCACCGATGACAACCTCAACGATCCGACCTACGCTATCCCTGCCCATGGTCGCGGCTTCTACAAGCAGTGGGGCGGCAACTGGGCTGTCTGGGGTGGCGGTACCTACAAGTTCAACGAGAAGACCTCGTTCAACGCGCAGGTGTCGTATGACGATTGGAAGAACCTGGGCATCGCGGCGAACATCGCCTACGACGTCGTCCCGGGCTTCACGGTCACGGCCGAAGTCGACTACCTCAATGCAGGCAAGTTCGACGACGCCGACTTCTCCAACTGGACCGGCGCCGACAAGAAGAGCAGCATCGGCGGTATCCTCCGCTTCCAGCGCTCGTTCTAAGGGCTGGTTCCATACAGGTGAAATCCAGCCCGGGCGCATCAACGCCCGGGCTGTTTTTGTTTCGTGACTGGATCAAGGCAAACAGAAGGAACAGGGGGTAACGGTAGCTGAATAGAGTCCGTGGGATGGTTTCGTGGGATCTGCTGATGGCGGATGAAATCACAACTGCGTGATTCAAAACTCTTGAAAGGATGCTTCCATGTGGGTTAGGTGGTTGACCTATCCACTCGGGGGTGTGGCGAATGATGACGACTGAAGCGATTCAAGAGGGAGACCCCTCCGATCATTTTGCGTTTTTTTCTTCTCAGAATTCGAAGTTTAACTACACCTACAATAAGATACGAGAAGTAAAGTCGCATAGGGTTGGAGATCTTTTTTCAGCGTATCGGGATATATTGTGGGATGATGGGCGGCATAAATACAATGTCAGCTCGTTCATCGGCGAGATAGACGAGATTCTGCTCGGGGAGCGTTTCAGCGCCTTTGACCAGAGTACCCTGGACAACCTTATCGGCACCTTGCGCCAGCGCGGCAACAGCAACGCAACCATCAATCGGAAGATGGCTGCCCTCAGCAAACTGCTGCGCAAGGCCTACAAGATGGGAGATATCCACAGCCTGCCCGAGTTCCGCCGCCAGAAGGAGCGGTCGGGACGGATTCGTTTCCTTGAAAGGGACGAAGAGGCCAGGCTGTTCGCTGCCATCAGGAGCCGCAGCGAGGATGCTTATCGGCTTTCCATCTTCCTGGTCGACACTGGCTGCCGCCTTGGTGAGGCGCTCGGGCTGATCTGGAACGACATCCAGGAGCATCGCGTCTCCTTCTGGATCACCAAGTCCGGCCGAAGCCGCACCATTCCGATGACCGAGCGTGTCAAGGAAGTGATCAAGCTGCCTCCCGGCGAAGGCCGTCGGCCGAAAGGCCCGTTCACCACATTCAGCCAGGCTCAATACCGTGCCATCTGGAACGATGCGAAGGCCGAAGTCGGGCTGGCCGCCGACGACCAGGTGGTGCCGCACATTCTGCGCCATACCTGCGCCTCGCGTCTTGTCCAGGGCGGCATCGACATCAGGCGCGTGCAGATGTGGCTCGGCCACCAGACCCTGTCGATGACCATGCGCTATGCGCATCTGGCCACCAATGACCTCGACGGCTGCGTCACCGTGCTGGAAGTACCCCGGTCCGGCGGCGCCGACAGCGCGAAGGAAGCGCCCGAACCGTCCCCTCGCGCCGCAGCGCGCGGTGCGGCAGACGAGCCGGCTGCCATGAAGACCACGGCTAAGGCAATGAAGAAAGCCGCAAAGTCCCGATAAGTTCATGCTTTGAAGAGGCTGTGGGCAATCAATCCCGTGGATCCCCCCGATCTGCAGGATATTTGAGGCATGCTACCCGGCTTCTGAGCCTACCATGGTCGCCCTGCTGTGGTTTACCTCGCCGACAACAGTTTTTAAAGGCGAGTCGGCAGCCGCTCGGCTCTGTCGAGGAAAGCGGCGATGTCGCCCGGCAAGGTTCCGGTTTCGAGGAAAGGGGCGTGACCCTGGCCTTCGACGGTGATCGTCTGCATTGCCGGATGGTGCTCCCGCATCTGCCGCTGCGTGTCCACCGACAGCAAACTCGAATTGGCGCCGCGTATGGCGAGCATGGGAAGGGCCGACAGCGCGTCGAATTGCGGCCACAGCGCCGGCAGCGGCTGCGTAAGGTCGAGATTTGCAACAGTGTCGACCAGCTTCGGGTCGAAATCCGGCAGCAGGCCCTGGTCGGTTTCGCGGTAGAGCGCCAGCACCATGCGCTCCCAGTCCGCATCGGTGAGCGCTGAGAAATCTCGGCCATGAATGCGGCGTTGGGCCGCGACTGCTTCGGCGAAGGTCTTCGGCTTCGGTTCGCGCTCGAGATACGACTGGATAAGGGCAAGGCCGGCCGGCTCGATCACCGGTCCGATATCGTTCAGCACGATCGCTTTCAATATGGCCGGCCGCAGCGCGCCCAGGACATGAATGATCAGGCCGCCGCGCGAGGTGCCGATGAAGGCGGCTTCCTCGATTCCCAAGGCCGCCAGTCCGGCAAGAATGTCGTCGGCTTCGACGCCGACAGTATAGCGGCTGACATCGGGATCATAATCGGACTGCCCGCGGCCGCGATAGTCGAAGGCGACGACCTTGCGCGGGCTTCCGGCTTTGCCGGCCAAATAGAGCGCGAGTTCATGGAAGTCGCGTGCATTGCGGGTGAGGCCGGGCAGGCAGACGACTGGCCAATGTCCCGAATTTGCTTCGCCATAGATCCGGGCGTGGAGCTTCAGCCCATCTGGCGCGGTGTAGAAGAAATCGGAGAAACGTTCGCTCGCCATTGGAATGCTGTCCCTTGCTCTCGCCCGATCGTCCGTCTGCTACAGGCGGGGGAAGGGATGGTCAAATGGGGCAGTTACTTCTCCTCTGCGGGCCGAAGGTGGCGAGGCCCTTCACTTAGCCAAGACGGGCGGATCCGCGCGAGGCCAACTCCTCTCGGAAGGAGGAACGAAAGCCGTCAACTCCGCCCGTTCACAAGATCTCCCACAATGTCGTACTTGCCGGAAATACGCATCTTGTAGACCTCGTAGTTCTCCATCACGCGCTGCACGTAACTTCTTGTTTCCGTGTACGGAATCCGCTCGATCCAGTCGACGACGGCGTCGATGTCCTTGCCGCGCGGATCGCCGTATTTCGCCACCCATTGGGCGGCGCGGTTGGGGCCTGCATTGTAGCCGGCGAAGGTCAGCACATAGGAGCCGTTGAAGCGGTCGAGCTGCTGGCCGAGGAAGGCCGAGCCCAGCGTCGCATTGTAGCCGGCATCGGTGGTCAGGCGTGCCTGCGAGAATTGCAGCCCGGCCTTCTTCGCAAGTTGCTTGGCGGTTGCCGGCATCAGCTGCAGCAGCCCCCGCGCGCCGGCGCTCGATATGGCGCCGATGTTGAATTCGCTTTCCTGGCGGGCGATGGCATAGGCCAGCGCCTTGCCCGAACCGGAAATATCGGCGCTATCGGGGATGACCCCCAAAGGATGCGACAGCGCGCCGACATCGATGCCACGCGCGCCCGCGATCTTGCCGATCTTGAGCGACATGAAGTGGTTGCCCTGCTTTTCCGCCAGCACCGCCAGCAGCGCCAGTTCGCCCGGGCTGGTCAACTGTCCTGCAAGATCACGATAGAGCGTCTCGGCATAGCGGTCGTAGCCTGCCTCCTGTAACCGCTTGATGGCGGCGACGGCCTCGCGGTCGACGAAACTCTGGCGATCGGCGGCGCTCGGCGTAGGATAGGCGATGTTCAGCGCCGGGCGACCAATGCGCTCGGCGGCGAGCTGGCCGTAGAATGTCGTGCCGTAGGCCGCGGCCCGTGCAAAATAGTCCTTTGCGTTGCCTGGACCGCCAACTTCGGCGGCGCGGCCGAGCCAGTAATAGGCGCGCGACAATGTCATCGGCCCCTGCGCAAGGTCGGCGATGCGCGCGAAATGGGTTTCCGCAAGCCTGGGATCGTTCAGGCCGCGCAGCGCGTACCAGCCGGCATGGAATTCGGCTTCGGCGGCGTTCGCCGTGCTTTCGGCCGCATGCATGGCGACGATCTTGTAGGCGGCCTTCATGTCACCCTTGTCGACCAGCTCGCGCGACAGTACCCGGCGCTCCACCCACCAGGCATCCGGGTCGACGAGCGCTTCGCGATCCGTCGGTGCCTTCATCACAATGGCGGCGGCGTCGGCAATGTTGTCTTGCTTGCGCAGATATTCGGCCTGCGCGAAGAAATAGCCGGCCGAACGCTGTGAAGCCGGTACCGCCTTGAGCAGCTTGGGGGTGTTCTTGTCGCCCTTGTCGGCCGCCGCCCAGGCGGTGGCCAGTTGCTGCGCTTGCGCCAGGCCGGCGACGCGCTGCGCCGCGCCGATCCGGTCGGCGTAGAACATGCGCTCCATGCGGAATCGGTGATCGGCGGCCGGGATCAGCCCGCCGAACTCCTTGATCAGCGCCGTCTCGTCCTTGGCTTCAAGGATCGCGGTGCGCCAGAACGGCACCAGCACCGAACGGGCCGCCCTGGTGTTGCCCTGCGCCACATAGGCGCGGGCAAGAAGAATCACGCCTTCGAATGTCTGCGGCTGGCTGCCGTCGAACGCTTGCACAACGATGTCGGGGGCGGGGTTCTCGCGATAGAGTGCGCGTTCGCTGTTCTTGCGCAGCGCGGTTGTCCCCGGCCAGTTGGGCAACATCTTCGCTGCGGCCGCAATGTCGCCGCTCGGCACCTTGTCGCCGCCATAAAGCGCGATTGCCCAGGCAAGGATGTGCTGGTCGAGCGAACCGGCGGGAAGGGCATCGCGCGCGGCGCGGGCACCGGGAATGTCGCCCGCCGCCAGCGCGTCCAGACCGCTCTTCAACTGGGTGACGCTGGCAGAGGGCGCGTTATTGCGTGGACCAGCATCTTGCGAGCCTTGCATGCCGGGCATCGCAATGGCCGATGTCAACTGCACGTCGACGCTGCCGCCGATCGCCATCTCCGGCATCAGCGCGACGACCGCGCCCAGAAGCGCGAAAAGATGAGGCCGCCTAGTCGGCATCGTTCAGCCTTTACACATCACCAGCAGGCGCGGAAGCTTCGCGACCCGGACCAGATCGTAAACTTAGGTCATGAAGGGCCAGTTAACAAAAGGTTATCGAGGCCGTTTGAATTGCGTTTGCTGGCAGCATAGCAATGCTTGCCGCGCAACCATGTCGAGACTATGGTGCGCGGCCTCGCTTTCGGCTAGAAGGCGCGACACTAAGACCAGAGACGAAAACACCCATGCATATCGCCCAAAAGCGGGTAACGGTTTTGGGATAACGATATGCGTGAACAAAGAAGTCCCAAGGAGTTGGACGACATGCTGAGAGGCTCGCTGACCGCGCTCGTGACACCGTTCGAAAAGAGCGGGCGTTTCGACGAGAAAGCCTTTCGCGCTTTTGTCGACTGGCAACTTGCGGAAGGCACGACAGGCCTTGTTCCCGTTGGCACCACCGGCGAGTCGCCGACGCTGTCGCATGACGAGCATCGTCAGGTGGTCAAGGTCTGCATCGAGGCGGCCAAGGGTCGCGCTCCAGTCGTCGCCGGCGCTGGCTCCAACAACACGGCGGAAGCGATCGGCCTGGTCCAATATGCCGAACAGGCAGGCGCGGATGCTGCACTTGTCGTCACTCCCTACTACAACAAGCCGACGCAGCGCGGGCTTTATGAGCACTTTGCCGCCGTCGCCAGGGCAACCAAGCTGCCGATCATCATCTACAACATCCCGCCGCGCTCGGTCATCGACATGATGCCGGAGACGATGGGCCGGCTGGCGCACGACTTCAAGAATATCGTCGGCGTCAAGGACGCGACCGGCAAGGTCGAACGGGTCTCCGAGCAGCGTATGACCTGCGGCAAGGATTTCGTCCAGCTTTCCGGCGAAGATGCATCCGCGCTCGGCTTCAACGCGCATGGCGGTGTCGGCTGTATCTCGGTGACGGCCAACGTCGCGCCGCGGCTTTGTGCCGAATTCCAGGAGGCGACGCTGTCCGGCGACAGCGCCAAGGCGCTGGAATTGCAGGATCGCTTGCTGCCGCTGCACAAGGCGATCTTTATCGAACCCGGCGTGTCCGGCGCCAAATATGCGCTTTCGAAGCTCGGCAAGGTCGAGAACATGCTGCGTTCGCCGCTGGTCACGGTCGAACACTCGACGGCCGAAAAGATCGACGCGGCGATGAAGCACGCCGGCTTGATAAATTAGGGATGAGGCGCCACCTCTCCGCATTATGAATCAAGTCAGAAAAGCCGATCCCAACAACAAGACCGTTGCGGAAAACCGCAAGGCGCGGTTTTCCTATGAGGTGCTCGACACGATCGAGGCCGGTCTGGTGCTGACCGGCACCGAGGTCAAGTCGCTGCGCCAGGGCCAGGCCAACATCCAGGACAGCTACGCCTCGGTCGAGGGCGGCGAGATCTGGCTGATCAACTCCTACCTCCCGGAATATCTGCAGGCCAACCGCTTCAACCACGAGCCGCGCCGGCGCCGCAAACTGCTGCTCAACAAGCGCGAGATGGCCAGGCTGTCGCAGAGCGTCGACCGCGAAGGCATGACCCTGGTGCCGCTGAAGATCTATTTCAACGATCAGGGCCGGGCCAAGCTGCTGCTCGCCGTCGGTCGCGGCAAGAAGCTGCACGACAAGCGCGAGACGGAAAAGCAGCGCGACTGGTCGCGTGAGAAGGGCAGGCTCTTGAAGGAGCGCGGGTGAAAGCCATCAGGCGGTAGCCAAGCGGATAAGTGTTTGGCTCAGGGTTCTAGCCAAGGAGCCAGAAATACCGGAGGGGACAGTCTTGAAGAACCGGATCATCCTCTGGGGATCTGTCAGCCTGGTTTTTGCAATCCTCATGATCGCTGGCGGCTTCTTCTATTTCCATGCGTTTTCTCCGGATCGCGGCAAATATCCTGTCAGGGGCATCGACGTTTCGCATCATCAGGGCCGGATCGACTGGCGGCGCGTTGCCGCCGCCGACGTCGCCTTTGCGGTCATCAAGGCGACCGAAGGCGGCGATCATGTCGACGATGCCTTTGCTATCAATCTGCGCGAAGCGCGTGCTGCCGGGCTCGCTGTCGGAGCCTATCACTTTTTCACCTTCTGCCGGCCGGGCGCCGACCAGGCGAAGAATTTCATCGCCGTGGTGCCGCACGACCAGCCTTTGCTGCCGCCGGTTGTCGACATCGAGTTCGGCGGCAATTGCCCGCAGCGCCCTTCGCCTGAACAACTCGATGCCGAACTCCAGGCCTTCCTCGGTCCCGTTGAAGCCGCCTTTGGCAAGAAGGCCATCATCTATCTGACCGACGATGCCGCAACGGCCTATGCCGGACAGATTGCCGCCCGCCCGCTCTGGCTTCGCTCACTGCTGCTCGAGCCGGGTCGCGACGATTGGGTCTACTGGCAGTACCACAACAGGGGCCGCGTCGAGGGCATCGCCGGTGACGTCGACCTGAACGTTCTGCAAGGCGGTCAGGAGAGACTGGCCGCGTTGTTCGCGCCGGCGTTGTAGGGCAAGTCCAGACCCTACGAATCCAGGAACGCCGCGATCTCGCTGAAAACGTTGACGAACATCGCTTCGGTCAGCACGCCGGTATTGGTGTTGTAGCGCGAGCAGTGATAGCTGGAAAACAGCGTGATGCCGCCGGCCTCCTGTCGCCCGCCATGCTTGAAGGCGTAGGCGGCGACGCGCTGGCCCAGTGCCCGCACGGTCGACTGGTGCGCGATCGAACCAAGTGCCAGCACGGCGCGCAAATTGGGAAACCGTGCGATCGTCGGCACAAGGAAGGTCCGGCAGGTGGCGATCTCGGCGCCCACAGGCTTGTTCTCGGGCGGCACGCAGCGGACGGCGTTGGTGATTGCCGTTCCAACGAGCTCCAACCCATCGTCAGGCCGCGCCTTGAACTCGCCGCGCGCCAAGCCGTGCGCGATTAACGTGCCGTAGAGCAGGTCGCCGGCATAGTCGCCCGTGAAAGGCCGGCCCGTGCGGTTCGCTCCGCGCAGGCCGGGCGCAAGCCCGACGATCAGCAGCCGGACCGAATCGTCGCCTTCGGGCGGCAGGAAGGTCGGAACCGGCGCGTTGAACCACGATGGCTCGCGTTGCCGCCACTCGGCAATGAAACCATGCAGCCGCGGACAGAGCGGGCAATCGCGATCGGGTTCCGGGGAGGCGGCCAGATGTGCGGCCAACGCAGCCGCCCTCAGTACTCGTCCTCTTCCGTCTCGGCCGGTTCGGGTCGGCGCACCGGTCTTTCGGAAGGATCGCGGCCCACCTCGTTCTTCAACGTCATCAGGTCGATGAAATGGTCGGCCTGGCGGCGCAGATCGTCGGAGATCATCGGCGGCTGCGAGGCCATGGTCGAGACGATCGACACCTTGCGCCCGCGCCGCTGCAGCGCCTCGACCAGCGTGCGGAAATCGCCGTCCCCGGAGAAGATGACATAGTGGTCGACGACATCGGCCAGTTCCAGCGCATCGACGGTCAATTCGATGTCCATGTTGCCCTTGATCTTGCGGCGGCCGGTCGAGTCGGTGAATTCCTTGGCCGGCTTGGTGACGACCTTGAAGCCGTTATAGTCGAGCCAGTCGATCAGCGGCCGGATCGAGGAATATTCCTGATCCTCGACCAGGGCGGTGTAATAGTAGGCGCGCAGCAGATAGCCGCGTTTCTGGAAGCTCGACAGGAGCTTGCGATAGTCGATGTCGAAACCGAGTGCGCGCGACGTGGCGTAGAGATTGGCGCCGTCGATGAACAGGGCGATCTTTTCACGGGGGTCGAACATGGAAAAATTCCTTTTCGAAATAAGCGGCCGTCAAAACGAAATGCGACTATCAGTAGGGTTCGCAATAAACCGGCTGACCTTACGCTTTTCGAAATAACGCCAGTTTTGTGGCAATCCAAGGGTGCGTTGCCGCACTGCAAGCAATTGTGATCGCGGGCTTGGTACCGGGCGCACCGGGGCTCGATCGAAACGGTTTCGGAGGAATCCGACAAAGCAATGACAGATCGTGCGTTCTCCGGCCCCGGCATTCCATAATGCTTGTATTTTGGCGGCGTTCGGGTTATTGACCGCGCCTGTTTTCCATTAAATCCAGGCATGAAAGGGGCAATCCATGGCCCGCGTAACCGTTGAAGATTGCATCGACAAGGTCGACAACCGCTTCGAGCTGGTGCTTCTGGCCGGCCACCGTGCTCGTCAGATCAGCCAGGGCGCGCAGATCACCGTCCCGCGCGACAATGATAAGAACCCGGTCATCGCACTGCGCGAGATCGCCGACGAGACGTTGTCGCCCGACGACCTTAAGGAAGACCTGATCCATTCGCTGCAGAAGCATGTCGAAGTCGACGAGCCCGAAGCCGATGGCGAGGCGATCGCCGATCAGACCGGCGCCGCCGTCACGGCCGCCGATACCGATGATGCCGAGGACAACATCGCCTTCGATCGCATGACCGAGGAAGACCTGCTGGCCGGCATCGAAGGCCTTGTGCCGCCGGAAAAGAGCGACGACTACTAAGACTGCTTTGCGGAGACGCCTGGAACAATCTTCCGGCACTTCCGTCCCGGCAGTTTCGTGGCTATCTATGACATGCGCCGTGCAGCAGTGCGGCGCATGATTCATTTCATCGCCGAGAGATTCCGCCCATGATGCGTCAGTATGAGCTTGTCGAGCGCGTCCAGCGCTACAAGCCTGACGTCAACGAGGCGTTGCTCAACAAGGCCTATGTCTATGCCATGCAGAAGCATGGCCACCAGAAGCGCGCTTCCGGTGACCCCTATTTCTCACATCCGCTCGAAGTCGCCGCCATCCTCACCGAGATGCACATGGACGAGGCGACGATCGCCGTCGCCCTGCTGCATGACACGATCGAGGACACCACGGCGACCAGGGCCGAGATCGACGAACTGTTCGGGCCCGAGATGGGCAAGCTGGTCGAGGGTCTGACCAAGCTGAAGAAGCTCGACCTCGTCTCCAAGAAGGCCGAGCAGGCCGAGAATTTGCGCAAGCTTCTGCTGGCGATCTCGGAAGATGTGCGCGTGCTTCTGGTCAAGCTCGCCGACCGCTTGCACAACATGCGCACCCTCGACCATGTGCCGGAAGCCAAGCGCCTGCGCATCGCCGAGGAGACGATGGACATCTATGCGCCGCTGGCCGGGCGCATGGGCATGCAGGGCATGCGCGAGGAGCTGGAGGAGATCGCCTTCCGCTACATCAATCCGGAAGCCTATCGCGCCGTCACCGCCAGGCTCGCCGAGATTTTCGAGCGCAACAAGGGTGTGCTGTCGGAGATCGAGAAAGCGCTGTCGGCTCTGTTCGAGAAACACGCGATCAATGCAGGCGTCAAAAGCCGGCAGAAGAAGCCGTGGTCGGTGTTCCGCAAAATGGAGGCCAAGGCGCTCTCCTTCGAGCAATTGTCCGACATTTTCGGCTTTCGCGTTGTCGTCGACAATGTCGAGGACTGCTATCGCGCGCTTGGCGCCATCCACACCGCCTGGTCGATGGTGCCCGGCCGTTTCAAGGACTACATCTCGACGCCGAAGCAGAACGATTACCGCTCGATCCACACCACCATCGTCGGGCCGTCGCGCCAGCGCGTCGAGCTTCAGATCCGCACCCGCGAGATGAACAAGATTGCTGAATATGGCGTCGCCGCCCATTCGATCTACAAGGATACCGGCGGCAAGGCGAACGGCACGGCCCATTCGATCTCGAAGGAAACCAATGCCTATGCCTGGCTGAGGCGCACGATCGAACAGCTCGCCGAGGGCGACAATCCCGAGGATTTCCTCGAGAACACCAAGCTGGAACTGTTCCAGGATCAGGTGTTCTGCTTCACCCCCAAGGGCATGCTGATCGCGCTGCCGAAAGGTGCCACGCCGATCGACTTCGCCTATGCGGTTCACACCGATGTCGGCGACACCTGCGTCGGCGCCAAGGTCAACGGCCGCATCATGCCGCTGATGACGGAGCTGAAGAATGGCGACGAGGTGGAGATCATCCGCTCCAAGGCGCAGGTGCCGCCGGCCGCGTGGGAATCCGTCGTCGTCACCGGCAAGGCGCGCGCCGCCATTCGCCGCGCCACCAAGAACGCCATCCGCAAGCAGTATTCGGGCCTTGGCGCGCGCATTCTCGAGCGGGCTTTCGAGCGGGCCGGCAAGAATTTCACCAAGGAAAGCCTGAAGCCCGTCCTGCACCGGCTGGCGCGCAAGGACATCGAGGACGTGCTGGCATCCGTCGGCCGCGGCGAATTGGCGTCCACCGATGTCATGAAAGCCGTCTTCCCCGATTATAAGGACGAGCGCGTCACGCCGGCGGCGCCCAAGCAGCGCGAGGAAGGCTGGTCGAAGATCCGCAACGCGGCCGGCATGCTGTTCCAGATCCCGGGCCGTGCCGCGCGCAAGGACAAGGACCAGCCGCGCGACGGCGCGGTGCCGATCCGTGGCGTGCGCGGCGACCTGCCGGTGCGCTTCGCGCCGGAAGGGGCGGTGCCTGGCGACCGCATCGTCGGCATCGTACAGCCGGGCACCGGCATCACCATCTATCCGATCCAGTCGCCGGCGCTGCAGGCTTTCGACGACCAGCCCGAGCGCTGGATTGACGTGCGCTGGGACATCGACGAGCGCACCAAGGAACGCTTTCCGGCTCGTGTTTCCGTCACCGCCATCAATGCACCGGGATCGCTCGCCGACATCGCCCAGGTCGTTGCCTCGAACGATGCTAACATCCATACGCTGTCAATGGTGCGCACCGCGCCCGATTTCACCGAAATGCTGATCGATCTCGAAGTCTGGGATCTGAAGCATCTCAACCGGCTGCTGTCGCAGCTCAAGGACAATTCGAGCGTCAGCGATGCACGGCGTGTCAATGGCTAACTCGGCTGATCTACACGGGGATAGACGGATGAATACGGACGAAGTGCTGGATATTTTTCGCCAGGCTGGTGCTGTCCTGGAGGGGCATTTCATCCTGACGTCGGGTCTGCGCAGCCCGGTCTTCCTGCAGAAGGCGCGCGTGTTCATGCATGCCGATAAGACCGAGCGGCTGTGCAAGGCGCTGGCCGAAAAGATCCGCGCCGCCGTGCCGGGCAAAATCGACTATGTCGTCGGCCCGGCCATCGGCGGGCTTATCCCGGCCTACGAGACTTCGCGCCATCTTGGCGTGCCGGCGATCTGGGTCGAGCGGGAAGGGGGCGAGTTCCGGCTGCGCCGCTTCGAGATCGCGCGCGGCGCGCGTGTCGTCATTGTCGAGGATATCGTCACCACTGGATTGTCTATCCGTGAGACCATCGACTGCCTGCGCGAACTTGGCGCCGAGGTCACAGCGGCGGCCTGCATCATCGACCGCTCCGCGGGCAAGACCGATGTCGGCGTGCCGCTGATCGCCCTCGCCGAGTACGAGGTGCCGGCCTATCCGGCCGATCGGCTGCCGCCGGAACTTGCCGCCATACCGGCGGTCAAGCCGGGCAGCCGCAATATCTGACGAGGAGGCTTGAATGATCGAAGGCATCGATCATTTCGTGCTGACGGTCCGTTCGGTCGAGGCAAGCTGTGCCTTCTATCAGCGCGTGCTGGGATTGAAGCGCCTTGATGAACCGAAGCGGCCGACGGCCTTGTTGTTCGGAAACCACAAAATCAACCTGCATGAGGTAGGGCGCACTTTCGAGCCGAAGGCAAAGACGCCGACGCCCGGCTCCGGCGATTTCTGTCTCGTCGCCGCAAAGCCGCTGGCGGATATCCGCGCCAGCCTCGAAGCCAACGGCGTTGTCGTGGAAGTCGGCCCGGTGGAGCGCACCGGCGCTCGCGGCCGCATGATGTCGGTCTATTTCCGCGATCCTGACGACAACCTGGTCGAGGTCAGTGAATATCTGGAATAGCCGCCTCTATGATTGTGTGAGATCGAGCAGCATCGCGCAACGCCTGGCTGTCCTTCTTTTCCTCAGTTTCGCCTCAATGGCGATCTTTACCGCCTGCGGCAGACCATCGCGCCAGCGTTTCGTTGTCCCGAAGCCGGCGCGTCGCTATATCAAAGTCGTTGTTGCCTTTCTGCGCCCCGGAAGCGCAAGATAAATTGCCGCGACCGGCTTGGGTGGCAGCACGGCGGGTATTGGTAGATCAGGAATTGGAATAGAGTGCTTTTTCGACGCCGCGAGCCTGATGGCCTCTTGGAGCGGGTGCGTACCTATCTATGGCCGCGCCGGTCGTTTTCGCGCTCGCTGCAGTATTTCTCCAAGCGCATCCTGCGCCTGAAGGCCACGCCGCATGCGGTGGCGGCCGGCGTCGCCGCCGGCGTCTTTGCTTCGTTCTTTCCGGTGGGTTTCCATTTCGCCATTGCCGCTGTGCTGTGCTGGCTGATCGCCGGCAATCTGGTGGCGGCAGCACTTGGCGCCGTGTTCTTCGGCAATCCGCTGACCTTCCCGCTGCTGTGGGGCGCTTCCTGGGAAACCGGCAAGCTGATCCTGCATGACCGCCTGCCGGTGCACGGCCCGCCGGCGCATCTGGGCGAGATGCTGCACAAGCTTTCCTTCGCGCAATTGTGGGCGCCGGTGCTGAAGCCGATGCTGATCGGCGCGATACCGCTTGGACTGGCCTTTGGGCTTCTGTTCTACGCCATCACGCGCTGGGGCATGAACGCCTTTCGCGAGCAGCGGCGCAAACGGCTGGCAGAGCGCGCGGCCCGCCATGAGCAATCGTCTCACCCAAACGCAAGCATCGGTTCCACCGCGCGATGATCATCGGCATCGGCAGCGACCTGATCGATATCAGACGCATTGAAAAGTCCTTGGAGCGCCATGGCCAGCGCTTCATCCAGAGAATCTACACCGAGGTCGAGCAGGCCCGCTCCGAAAATCGTCGGGCGCGGGCGGCTTCCTACGCCAAGCGCTTTGCCGCCAAGGAGGCCTGCGCCAAGGCGCTGGGCACCGGTCTGGCGCAGGGCGTGTTCTGGCGCGACATGGGCGTCGTCAATCTTCCGAGCGGCGCGCCCACCATGGCACTGACCGGTGGCGCCGAGGCGCGGCTGAACGCGATTCTGCCAAAGGGCCGTCGGGCGATGATCCATCTCACTATCACGGATGATTTTCCCCTTGCTCAAGCCTTTGTGATCATCGAAGCGTTGCCCGTCGAACAAGCGCCACATTGATTGCATCTGACCACCGGCATGACGTTGCCCAGCGCGCGCCGAGACTCTATACCATCCAACGCACAATCGAGGACGACATGAGCGTGGCTGAAAAACCCCAGAAGAAATCCGGCGGGCTTGGCGAAACCGTCAGCGTCATCGTCCAGGCGCTTTTGCTTGCCTTGGTCATCCGCACGCTCTTGTTCCAACCCTTTTCGATCCCGTCGGGTTCGATGCGGCCGACGCTGCTCGAGGGCGACTACCTCTTCGTCACCAAATGGTCCTACGGCTATTCCCGTTATTCGCTGCCCTTCGGCCCCGACATCTTCTCGGGCCGCATCTGGGGCTCCGAGCCGAAGCGCGGCGACGTGGCTGTGTTCAAGTTCCCGCCGGACCCGTCCGTCGACTACATCAAACGTGTGGTCGGCCTGCCCGGCGACAAGATCCAGGTGAAGGACGGCCAGCTGTTCATCAACGGCGTCGGCGTGCCGCGCGTAAAGACCGGTCAGATCGACAATCCCGACATCACGGAAAAAGACTATCCGATCGACGTCTATCGCGAGACGCTGCCCAACGGCGTCAGCTACGACACGCTGGATCTGTCGCCGAACTCGATCGGCGACAACACGCGCGAGTTCGATGTTCCGCCCGGTCACTATTTCATGATGGGCGATAACAGGGACAACTCCGCCGACAGCCGATTCTCCGTCGGCTACGTTCCGGCCGAAAACCTGGTTGGTCGGGCCAACCTTGTTTTCTTCTCGATCGCCGGCAAGGCGAGCCCGCTCGAAATCTGGAAGTGGCCGTCGCTTATGCGTGCTTCGCGCCTCTTCCACTTCGTTAATTAGGGTCATGGCGGCGACAAGACGGCTGACCGCCGACGCGCTCGCCGAAGCGCTGGTGGAGCGCACGGGCCATGCCTTTGCCGACCGCCGGCGCCTGCAGCGTGCCTTGACCCATGCCAGCGCCCGCGGCGCCAATGCCGGCACCGACTATGAGCGCTTTGAGTTCCTGGGCGACCGGGTTCTCGGCCTGGTAGTGGCCGATATGCTGCTGGCCGCGTTTCCCGATGCGGCGGAAGGCGAATTGTCGCTGCGGTTCAACGCGCTGGTCAATGCCGAGGCGCTGTCGGAGATCGCCGAACATATTGGTCTGCCCGAGCTAATCCGCGCCGGATCCGACGTTCAAGGGCTCGAGGGACGCAAGCGCGTCAATCTGCGCGCCGACGCGCTGGAATCACTGATCGCCGTGCTCTACCTCGACGGCGGGCTGGAAGCGGCGCGCGCTTTCATCCACAAATATTGGCAGCCGCGCTCGCAGGCGTCGGGCGCCGGCCGACGCGACGCCAAGACCGAGTTGCAGGAATGGGCGCATCAGGCGGCAAGCGCCGTGCCCGTCTACCGCATCGATAGCCGCGAGGGGCCGGATCACGATCCGCTGTTCACCGTCAGCGTCATGGTTGGTGGGTTTCAGCCGGCTATCGGCAGCGGCCGCTCCAAACG
This sequence comes from Mesorhizobium sp. ESP-6-2, assembly GCF_020164675.1. NCBI lineage: Bacteria > Pseudomonadati > Pseudomonadota > Alphaproteobacteria > Hyphomicrobiales > Phyllobacteriaceae > Mesorhizobium > Mesorhizobium sp. ESP-6-2. The sequence goes on along the minus strand of NZ_JAIUGT010000003.1, from coordinate 590,256 downwards.
CGAAGCTGAGCGGGCCGCCGCCGCCGCCCTTCTCATTCGTGAAGGTGTCTGGATCGATCAGGGAGACGCGGCATGACAGCCACGGAAGACACGGTTCCGGCCGCGCCTGCTGCCGTTACGCATTCCGGCTTCGTGGCGCTGATCGGTGCGCCCAATGCCGGCAAGTCGACCCTGGTCAACCAGCTTGTCGGCGCCAAGGTGTCGATCGTCACCCACAAGGTGCAGACGACGCGTGCCATCGTCAGAGGCATCGCCACGCACGACAACGCGCAGATCGTCTTCGTCGATACGCCGGGCATCTTCAAGCCGAAGCGGCGTCTCGACACGGCAATGGTGACGACAGCCTGGGGCGGCGCCAAGGATGCCGATATCGTGCTGCTCCTGATCGATGCCGAGCGCGGCATAAGGGGCGATGCCGACGCCATCCTGGAACGCCTGAAGGATGTGCGCCAGCCGATGGCGCTGATCCTCAACAAGGTTGACCGGGTCAAGCCGGAGGCGTTGTTGGCGCTGGCGGCAGCAGCGAACGAAAGAGTGCCGTTCAAGCGCACCTTCATGGTTTCGGCGCTGACCGGCTCCGGCTGCAAGGACCTTCTCGATTACCTTGCCGAGGCGCTCCCGGTGGGACCCTGGTATTATCCGGAAGACCAGATCTCCGACCTGCCGATGCGCCAGCTCGCCGCCGAGATCACTCGCGAGAAGCTCTACCTGAGGCTGCATCAGGAACTGCCCTATTCCTCGCACATCGAAACCGAGAAATGGGAAGAGAAGAAGGACGGCTCGGTGCGCATCGAGCAGGTCATCTATGTCGAACGCGACAGCCAGAAGAAGATCGTGCTCGGCCACAAGGGCGAGACCATCCGCGCCATCGGCCAGGCGGCGCGTATGGAAATCGCCGGGATCCTTGAGCAAAAGGTGCATCTGTTCCTGTTCGTCAAGGTGCGCGAGAACTGGGGCGACGATCCCGAACGCTACCGCGAGATGGGGCTCGAGTTTCCGCACTAGGATGGATGGATAGCAAGTCGAATATCGACGCAGCTTTGGTCAGCCGGTTGATCGTGGCGCAGTTTCCTCGCTGGAGGGATCTTGCGGTTCGGCAGATTGAACCTGGCGGATGGGACAACAGAAGCTTTCGTCTCGGCGATGAGATGACCGTTCGGTTGCCCGGTGCCGCCGCCTATTCCCTGCAAGTGGAGAAGGAACATCGCTGGCTGCCGAGGCTGGCGCCGCTGTTGCCGCTGCCCATTCCTATACCACTGGCGATGGGAGCCCCGGCCGAAGGCTATCCGTGGCATTGGTCCGTTTACAGGTGGATCGAAGGTGAGACTGCAAAGCGGGAGCGTATCGCCAACCTGTCGGAATTCGCGGCGGACCTGGCCGGCTTTCTGATTGCGCTGAAGCGGATCGACCCGGCTGGCGCACCGGGGCCGGGCCAACACAATTTCTTTCGCGGCGGTCCGCTGAGCGTCTATGACGGCGAAACGAGACAAGCGATCGCGGCGCTCGACACCCATATCGACGCCGGCGCGGCAAGCGCCGTATGGGAAACGGCTCTTGCCGCCCCTTGGCAAGGCCCGCCCGTCTGGTTCCACGGCGATGTCAGTTGGGGCAATCTTCTGGTTGAACACGGCAGGCTAAGCGCGGTGATCGACTTCGGCACCTCCGGCGTCGGCGATCCCTCATGCGATCTGGCGATTGCCTGGACGTTGTTCGAGGGGCAAAGCCGTGAAGTGTTCCGCGCTGGCCTCGGCGTCGATGACGCGACCTGGGCGCGCGGCCGCGGCTGGGCACTGTGGAAGGCGCTGATCACCGCCGCCGGCGAGATAGACGCCAACTCGGCCGAGATCGAACAATCCTGGCGCGCCATCAACGCGGTGCTGGCCGACCACAAGCGCCGGTAATAGCGAGCCAAACCGTTGGCTGGCGGCTATCGACCAGGGACGCCGCGGCTCCGCCTGGGTCGACTTCTCAGTTGGCCAGCGCGGATTCTTGCAGACGAGTCCGCTGACGTCGGATTGATCTTCTCATCATGGCCCGTGGTCCGTCCCGGCGTGCCCGTGACCCGCTGAAAGACTCCTTCGAGGGGATCGGCTTCGGTTTCACGTGGCTGGGGAATGGTTAGGTAGAAACGACCATGGAAGTGGGTTTATTTACGCGAAATTTCTCAAACAATCGGTGTTCGTAGAATATCATCATAAAATTGGAGCATGCAAGAAATTATTACGGAAACATGACAATGTTCCACTTGTGCTGTGCCGTAATTTGAAGTGAATTCCTTAGTGTTATTTCTGCAACACGGATTTAATCTATGCCATCAACCTAGCATGTTTGTGGAATTGTCATTGAAGGCGGAAGATTGATGGGTATGTTCGCCGCGAAAAGGGGACGCGGTGCGGGCCTTTTTCGTTGTGGGTGAGGCGGGAAAATATATCCGCCAACCAAAATCCGAAGCCATTTTTAACTTTGACTGGAGAGGTCAGAAAATGAACATCAAGAGCCTTCTTCTCGGCTCAGCCGCGGCACTGATCGCGGTCTCCGGCGCTCGCGCCGCCGACGCTGTCGTCGTCGCCGAGCCGGAACCCGCTGAATACGTCAGGATCTGCGACGTCTACGGCGCCGGCTACTTCTATATCCCCGGCACCGAGACCTGCCTGCGCATCGGCGGCTATCTCCGCTATGACATAGGCGTCGGCGACAGCGGCACGCTGGATGGCGTCAACAACGTTGCCGATCACATGGACGGCGATAGCCACGACACCTACTACAAGAACATGCGCTTCGCGCTGAAGACCTGGACCGGCCAGGAAACCGAGCTCGGTACGTTGAAGACCTACACCGAGACTCGCTTTCAATTTGGCAACAGCAGCGGCGACTATGAGACTGGCGGCACTGGCTGGCAGGCCGGCAACAAGGCGACCACCCTCAACTTCGCCTGGATTCAACTCGGCGGCCTGCGCGTCGGTAAGGATGAAACGGCATACGATTCGTTTATCGGCTATGCCGGCAACGTCATCCAGGACACGATCATCCCGTACGGTATCAAGGATACCAACGTGGTGCAGTACTATTTCGACGCTGGCAGCGGCTTCTCGGCCGTGGTCTCGCTCGAAGAAGGTACCGGCGTCAACACGATCGACAGCTATGTTCCGCATGTCGTCGGCGGCTTGAAGTACAAGGGCGACTGGGGTGCGGTCACCGGCGTCGTCGCCTACGACAGCAATTACGAGGAAGTGGCCGGCAAGGTTCGCCTGGACGTCAATGTCAGCGACGCACTGTCGCTGTTCATCATGGGCGGCTACGGCACCAACGACAACATCAACGACTTCGGCACGGGCCGCACCCAATATAAGCCGTGGGGCGGAAACTGGGCGATCTGGGGTGGCGGCACCTACAAGTTCAACGACAAGACCTCGTTCAACGCCCAGATCTCCTATGACGACTGGAAGAACCTCGGCGTCGCTGCCAACGTCGCATACACGATTGTGCCCGGTTACACGATCACGGCTGAAGTCGATTACCTCAATGCAGGAAAATTCGACGACGCCGACTTCAACAACTGGACCAAGGCCGACAAGAAGAGCAGCGTCGGCGGCATCCTCCGCTTCCAGCGCTCGTTCTAACGGATCGACTGACCCCACCAGACCCGCCCGCAGCTATGCTGCGGGCGGCTTTTTATGCACCCTTGCGAGAGCCAGCCCAGGCACCAAGCCCGTACCTTGATTTCGCCACCCGATCGGTGAAATGCTCCAGGCATGGAATGGCGCGACGAGGGAATCATTCTCGGCACCCGCAAGCATGGCGAAACCAGCGCCATCCTCGAGGTGATGACGCGTGCGCATGGCCGCCATCTCGGCCTCGTGCGCGGCGGGCGCTCGCGCAAGCAGCAGCCTGTTCTCCAGCCCGGCAACCGTGTCGACCTGCTTTGGCGGGCGCGCCTTGATGAGCACCTCGGCACGTTCCAGGCCGAAGCGATCGAGATGAATGCAGCCAGGTTGATGGAGAGTGCCGTCGCCGTGTATGGCCTGCAGACCATGGCCGCGCATCTGCGCCTGTTGCCCGAGCGCGACGCCCATGGCGGCCTGTACGAGGCGCTGTCGGTGATGATCGTGCATCTCGATGACGTCGATGCAGCCGGCGAACTGGTGGCCCGTTTCGAGCTCCTGATCCTCGACGAACTGGGTTTCGGTCTCGATCTCAGCCAGTGCGCCGCGACCGGCACGCGGCAGGACCTTGCCTATGTCTCGCCGAAATCGGGCCGGGCGGTGTCGCGCGAGGCCGGCGCGCCCTGGCGCGACAAGATGCTGGCGCTGCCGGCCTTCCTGCGTGGCTCCGGCCTGCGCGCCGATCCGGCGGCGATCCAGGATGCCTTCCGGCTCACCGGCTTCTTCTTCACCCGTCATGTCTACGAGCCGCGCGGCATCGAGCAGCCGGGCGCGCGCGCCGGCTTCCTCGCCGCGCTGCGCAAGCACCACACGACAAAAGGCCTGTCGGGAGAAACCGCCGCGAGAGAAATCATCACATGAGCGAAGTGGAACTTTATCCAGGCCGGGTCTCGCCGCTCGGCCTCGGCACCATTCCGCATGCGGACATCCTTGCCTACACCGGCCTGGAACTTTTGCAGCGCATCATCGATGGCAAATATCCGGCGCCGCCGATTTCCTTCCAGCTCAGCTTCGCGCTGACCGAAGTCTCGGAAGGCCGTGCCGTGTTTCGGGGCGTGCCGAACGAGCGCCATTTGAACCCGTTGGGGGGTGTGCATGGCGGCTGGGCGGCGACACTGCTCGATTCGGCGCTTGCCTGGGCCGTGCAGACGCTGCTCGCAAAAGGCGAGGCCTATACGACGGCGGAATTCAAGGTGAACCTGACGCGGCCGATCACGCCCAGGACCGGAGAGGTGGTCTGTGAGGGCAAGGTTATTCACAAGGGTCGCACGCTGGCGGTGTCCGAGGCGACGTTGAAGGATGCCAGCGGCAAGCTGCTGGCTTTCGGCACCGAGACATGCTCGATCTTCCCGGCCGCCAATCTGGCGGCACGATAAGGATCGTCCAAAGGCGCACTGGACGAGCGGTGAGAACAGCCGGCGCCTATCCGGCTTTTTGCCGTTCCACGAAATCGTCCAGGATCGCGCGCTGGCCTTTCAGGATCTTGAGACCGGCCTCAACCGCTGAAAACCAACCGGCCCGGTCCACTTCGGGAAATGCCCTCATGGATCCCGACCTTGGTGGCCACTCCATGGTGAACATGTTGCTTCTGACGGCTTCGGTGTCGACGTCGGCCTCGACGCTCCACGCACTCACGATCTTGCCGCCAGGCTGCCGATAACTGCCGACAGGCTGGAAGTCGCCGTTGATGGCGACGCCGAGTTCTTCTTCCGCCTCACGTCGGGCGGCTTTCAACTCGTCCTCGCCTTCCTCGACGAGCCCTTTGGGGATCGTCCATGCCCCCTCATCTTTCCTTGCCCAGAACGGTCCACCTGGATGGACGAGCAAGAACTGGAGGACCCCGGCGTTTCGCCGGTAGATCAGCAGTCCTGCACTTCGCTTCGGCATCGATATCCTCATCGCGTCGCTTCGGGCACTCTCAGCGAGGATACCATAAGTTCCCGGCAGCGGGTTTGGCAGGCAACGTTCCCGAAGCCAGGCTCGGCCATTCGGATGCGATGCCGAGGGACAACGGGCGCAAGCCGCTGGCTTTCGGCGCCGAAACATGCTCGATCTTTCCAGCCGCTGACCTGAAGGACGTTTGCCGGTCGTTTGCCGGCCACATTTGATCGTCAGTAGCAACTGGTCTGGTTTGGGGGAGCCGCCATGTTTGAAAGCCTGATCGGCCTTGTCGCCATCATCGCGCTGTTCGTCATCGTTTCGCGCCAGCAGAGCCGCATTGGCCTGATCGAGCGCGAGCTTGGGGCGCTGCGAAGCCTCGTCCTTTCCGGCGCCGTGCCGCCTCTCGCCAAGCAGTCCGAACCGGCGGCGACCGATGGCCAGCCGGCCGAAGCCGTTGTCGCTGCGGCCGTGGTCGTTTCGCCAACGGCCAGCGAGGCAGCCACCGGGCACGCGCCGCCGGCTCTGGAAACCGACGCAGCGACGGACGAGGTCAAGCCGGGGCCATGGACACCAGGCGAGGCGGCGCCCAAGGTGGCAGAAGCCGAGCCTGTCGCAGCGGTGAAAGCGCCCGACAAACCCGACATCGAAACGGCGCTCGGCACCCGCTGGGCGGTCTGGGTTGGCGGCTTGGCACTGGCGCTGGGCGGCCTGTTTCTCATCCGCTATACGATCGAATCCGGAATTTTCGGCCCCGGTGTGCGGCTGACCATGGCGGCGCTGCTCGGCCTTGTGCTGATTGCAGCCGGCGAATTCATTCGCCGCACCGGCTTCAGGGTGCCCGCGCAAAGCGCCGCAGGCGCCTACATCCCGGCGATCCTGACTGCGGCGGGCGCCTTCATCCTGTTCGGCGCCGTCTACGCCGCACATGGCATCTACGGTTTTATCGGGCCGGCGCTCGCCTTCACGCTGCTCGGCGCCATCGGCATAGGGACGATTGCCGCTGCCCTTGTCCACGGCCAGGCGTTGGCTGGTATCGGCCTCGTCGGCGCCATGGTGACGCCGATGCTGATCGCTTCTCAGGCGCCCAATCCCTGGGCCCTGTTCGGCTATCTGACGATCGTGCTTGCCGCCACGAGCGTGATAGCCCGCATGCGCGATTGGAAATCGCTGATGGCGGCAGCCTTCGTCGGTACCGGCATCTGGACGATCCTCTACATGACCGATGCGCCGGGCGCGAATTTGTCGGTAATCCTGTTCATAAACATCGTCACTCTGGTCGTGCTCGCTTTCGTCTGGCTTGGCCGCCGTGGCGACGAAAGCGGATCAACCACGGCTTTCGACTGGCCGTCCATCGCGCCGGGCCTGTTTGTTGCCCTCTCGGCGTTGGGCCTTTCGGTCGATCCGGCCTTCGTCGCTGCCGGTGATGCCTTGCCGGGAGCCATCGTGCTCGCCGCGATGGTGGCCGTCGCGCTCTATCGCCCCCCGGCGCTGCCACTGCTTTATGCGGCCGGATTGGTAACAGTGCTGATCTACCTCGGCATCATCCCGCCGACCTCGATCGCTTCCGATCTTTCGGGCGATGCCTTCGGCGTCGAAGGCCTGCCCCTGGCGTCGTCGAACGCGCTGACCCTGCGCATCGGCGTCGCGCTTGGCCTTGTCTTCATCGGCGCCGGTTTCTGGGCCGCCCGCAAATTTGCCGCCGCGACCCATTTCCGCGCTGCGTCATGGGCGGCGTGGGGCGTCATCGTGCCGTTGGTCGTCCTGCTGGCACTCTGGTTCACGTTCGGCAATCTCGACCGTGACTTTGTCTACGCCACCATGGCGGCGTTGCTGGTCGTGGTTTTCGCCGCCGGCGGCGAATGGATCGCGCGCGGCGAGGAACCGCCGTTGCAGGGCAGGGCGGCCGTATCCTTCGCGCTCGGCGGAGCCGCGCTCGCAGGCCTGCTGATGCTGCATATGGCCTTCAGTTCCGGCTGGACAACCATCCTGCTTGGTGCGGCCGCAATCGTGCCGGCGCTAGCCACGCGCTGGCGTTCCTATCCGGTGCTCGGCTGGATTTCGGTCGGCGCGGTCGGGGTGGTGCTTGGCCGTGTCATCTTCGATCCGACCGTAGTCGGCGCCGGGTTCCTGTCGGCGACGCCGGTCTTCAACTGGCTGCTGCCGGGTTACGGCGTGCCGGCGCTCGCCTTCGGTTTCGCTGCCTGGCAACTGACCCGCACCACCGACGGCCGGCCGCGCCTTGCCATGGAAGCTTCGGCGGCGCTGTTTGCACTGCTGACGCTTGCCATGCTGGTGCGCCACGCCATGCATGGCGGTGTCCTCAACAGCGATGCGCCCACACTTGCCGAACAGGCCATCTACACGCTGATCGCGATCGGCGCCGGCGCCATACTCGTGGCCATCGACAGGCGCTCGCCAAGTTCCGTGCTGCGCTACGGGTCCATGGCGGCGGGCGTGATTTCGGTCGCCTTCATCGTCGTGCAGCATTTCCTGGTGCTGAACCCGCTTTTCACCGACGAGTCGACCGGGCGGATCCCGGCCTTCAACCTGTTGTTCCTCGCTTATCTCCTGCCGGCGGTCGCAGCCGGCGGGCTTGCGCTCTATGCCCGCAACAAGCGGCCGAAATGGTATGCCGCCATGCTGGCGCTGGTGGCGGCACTGCTTGCCTTCGCCTATGCCACGTTGTCGGTGCGGCGCCTGTTCAAGGGCGAGTTCATCGGCTTGTGGAGCGGCCTTGGCCAGTTGGAAACCTACACCTATTCGGCACTCTGGCTGATCATCGGCGTGGCGCTGCTGACCGCCGGCGTCTGGCTGAAATCGCAGGTGCTGCGCATCGCCTCGGCCGCGTTGATCGCAGTCGCCGTACTGAAGGTGTTCCTCTTCGACATGTCGGAGCTGGAGGGTGTGCTTCGCGCGCTGTCCTTCATCGGCCTTGGCGCCGTGCTGATCGGCATCGGCCTGTTTTACCAGCGGCTTTTGACCAGGGCGGCAAAGGGGGCGTGAAGCCTTGTCTCTACTTTGAATAGCAGCCCAGAGAGGGTTGGACCGCGTGCCCGCTATTTTCGGGCTATGCCGCGCAGGCGACGTTTTGTAGCCGCCTCTTTAATAAGACCAGCAATCTTGCGGACGAAAGCCGGGCTGAAGGAACCGATCGGCTTTGTCGTCACAAAATCGTAAACTTCGTCAAGACGTACGCGGTTGTACTCGTCGCAGATCAGCCACGACGGAAAATCAGGGCCTCCCCTGCGGCACTCAATTTCGCTAATAGCAATATACGCGCGAGACTGGTCGGGTTTCTGCGAGGTAAGTGGGAACAGAAACAGTGCGGCGGGCGTGGTCGGCGTTCTCCCACAATGCAGACGGGTCGCGCTTTGCGGCCGGACTCCTCGCCCGTGTCGGCCTCCCGCGCCCACAAATAATAGTATCGAAGCAAGTCGCCGGATTTAAGCATCCAGCTCGTCAGTGGTTGTGATGGCCTCCAGTCCAGACATGAGTTCATCGTGAACTTCGTCCGGGGCGCCCTCAAGTGTGTAAGCAACGGCCTGAGGCGAACCGACGAGTCGCCGGTATTGGTCGGCTGACAAAATGACCAGCTTCTCCTTGCCGCGTTTGGTGAGAGCAACAGGCTCGATCATTGCCGTCTCGAGGATCTCGCCGGACACGCGGTTCATGTCTGAAAAGGAAAATTGCTTCATAGCGCCACCATTTACGTAATTCACCTGTTATACCTAGAATACCTAGAATACCTAGTTAGGCAACCCGGTATGCCCCGGGAATAAACCTGCCGCTCCCATCGTTACATCATTGCTTGGGTGACCGGGGCGGTGGACCGCTTCGCACTGGCTGCTTGCGTCGCGCCGCGAAGGCGCGTTCAATCTGATGAATAGGGCAATTCCGAAAACCAGCGGTCATGGACGAAAAGAAGGCAGCAATCCTCGGCGAAATACCGCGCCTGCGCCGCTACGCACGCTCGTTGTTGCGAGACCGCGACGCCGCCGACGATCTCGTCCAGGACTGTCTCGAACGGGCCCTCATGCGGCTCGACAACTGGCAGACGGGAGAAAGCCCCAGGAGGTGGCTGTTTACGATCATGCACCATTTGTTCATTGACCAGATGCGCAAAGTGAATCGGCGCGGCGAAGCCGCGATGCTTCCGCTGGAAGCGGGCGAGGCGGTTGCACAGCCGGCCGAGCAGGTGGAAAGCATCGCCTCGCGCGAGATCGTCGACGCATTGCAGGCGATCAGCCCCGACCGCCGTGCAGCGCTCGTCATGGTCGCGATCGAAGGCTTTTCCTATGCCGAGGCCGCCAACATCCTGGGAGTGCCGGCCGGAACGCTGATGTCGCGCATTGCACGCGGGCGCGAGGAGTTGCGCGGACTGCTGGACGACACGGCACGCCGCCGTTCGATAAGGATCGTCTAGAAATGATCCGCCGCGATTTCTCCGAACGCGACATCCACATGGCACTCGACGGCGAGTTGCCGGCCGATGAGCGCGCCGCCTATGACGCATGGCTCGACGCCACTCCCGAGATGAAGGCGAAAAGCGCCCGTTTCATCGCCGACAGGGCGGCATTGCGAGACGCCTTCGCTGGCGTGATCGACGAGCCGGTGCCGGTGCGCTTGCGCAAGGTGGTGCTTGGCGAGACGCCAGCCAGGGCGCCAATGCCACGCTCGCGCTGGTGGCTTGCCGCCGCCGCTGCCGGTCTACTGGCCGCGGGCGGGCTTGGCGGCTACTTTGCCGGCAGCGACGGTATTGGCCGGGAAGATCAGGCCGAGGATCAGTTGGCCGAGCAGGCGATCGCCGCGCATGTCATCTATGCCGCCGAGAAGCGGCATGCGGTGGAAGTGCCGGCAAGCGACAAGGACCATCTGCTGACCTGGCTGTCCAACCGGGTCGGATTGAAGCTGGTTGCGCCGGACTTGACCGGCAGCGGGTTCCAACTGGTCGGCGGCAGGTTGCTGCCGGCCGGCGAGAGCAAGGCGGCAATGCTGCTCTATGAAGACGACAAGGGCGAGCGCATATCGCTCTTTGTGACGGCCGAATCGGTGGAGAACGCCAGGGGAACCTACGCTTCGGAGCAAGCCGGCCCTCAGGCCGTCTACTGGCTTGACAAGGGCTATGGTTGCGCTGTCGTCGGCTCAGTGCCGCAAGAGAAATTGGCGATTGTGGCCAAGAGCGCCTACAGCCAGCTTCTGGCCGGTCTGTCGAGTTGAACAGGATCGTTTTTTGGCAGCGCCGCTACCCGAAAACGGCGACCTTGTTCGAAGCCTTCATCCCGTCGGGCCGGCGCCGAATCTGTCACAATTCGGCCCGAATCGAGGTGCGATAGCGCTTGATGGACGCTGCCGTTTTCGGCTGCTGTCCGGACGTTTCGAATAGGGCCTTCATCACAACCCAATCGAGGTTTTCCAAGCCCGCATGCCTGCCGAGATCCGCACGGCCCGCGCGACTGACGTCGATGATCTCGCCGCCATCGAGAAAGCTGTTTTCTCCAGCGACCGCATTTCCCGTCGCTCCTTCCGACAGTTCATAGAGCGTGAGACCGCCGAGACGCTGGTCGCCGAAAGAGATGGCCGCGTCGCCGGCTATGCGATTGTGCTGTTTCGCAAGGGCAGCGGCGTGGCGCGCCTTTATTCGATCGCCACCAGTCCCTTTTTTGGCGCCCTCGGCATCGGCCGCCGGTTGCTAATGGCGGCGGAGGAGGCGGCCTTCGAGCACGACCGCATGATGCTGCGCCTAGAAGTGCGGGAGGATAATGCCCGTGCCATCGGCATCTACGAGCAAGCCGGCTACCGCAAGATCGGCCGCGAACCCGACTACTACGAAGACGGCGCCACGGCGCTGCGCTACGAGAAAACCTTGCGCGGCGAACTTCCGGTCGCCACCAGCGTGCCGTTCTACCAGCAGACCTGCGAATTCACTTGCGGTCCCTGCTGCCTGATGATGGCCATGGCCAATTTCGATCATGACTTCGTACCGGATCCGGTCAGGGAAATTCGTCTTTGGCGCGAAGCGACGACCGTCTTCATGATGTCGGGCCCGGGTGGCTGCGAGCCGTTCGGCCTCGCGGTCGCCGGCTATGAGAGCGGCCTTGCGGCCGAGATTTACGTGTCGTTCTACGGCGCGTTATTTCTGCAATCGGTGCGCAGCGCGGACAAGCGTCGGGTGATGGAACTGGCCCAGGTCGACTTTCGCCGACGCGCGGAACTTTACGGCATCCCGGTGAATTACCGTTCATTCACCATCGACGACATTCGCGCCGCGATCGCGAAAGGAAAATTGGTGCTGGTGCTGATCAGCGGCTTCCTGATGTTCGGCAAGAAGGTGCCGCACTGGGTGTTGGCCATCGGCGACGACGGCGACCATATCCTGATCCACGATCCCTGGGTCGAGGACGAGAGGCAGGAGACCATCCTTGATGCCGCCAACATTCCCGTGCCTTACGGCATCTTTATGAATATGGCGCAGTTCGGCCGCGACGGACTGCGCGCCGCCATCACTCTGGGGAAGCGCTGATAACAATGACCTGGGTTATCTTAACTGGCCGGCAGAGCGATCTCGACCAGGTGGCGACACCGCACAAGATCATCACCAACCGCGACTATCTCGCGCATCCGGCGCTGTTTCGCGGCCAGCGTCCCAAAGTCATCAACCTATCGAACAATTACGGCTACCAGAGCCGCGGCTATTATGCCTCGCTGCTGGCGGGTTCGCGCGGCCACAAGGTCATCCCGACCGTAGAAACCATGATCGATCTGTCGGAGCGCAAGCTTTACGAACATGCGCTGCCCGAACTGGAGCTGGCGCTCAACAAGTGCCGCAAGGATCTTGGCGGCGCTTTTCCGGCGAAGGTCTGCATCTTCTTCGGCATTGGTCCGTCCAAGGTGTGGGACCGATTCGCCAAGCTCCTGTTCGACTGGTTCCGCGCGCCGGCGCTTGAGGTCCACATCAAGGACAGCGCCGAGTGGGCCTCGATCCGCAAGATCGGCTTTCATCCCTTGGCCCGCATGACCGAGGAGGAGGAGAGCTTCTTCCTGCAATGCCTGGAGACCTACACCAACCGCGAATGGCGCGACACCAAGGGCCGCACGCCGGCGCGCTACACCTTCGCCACGCTGGTCGACCCGCACGAGGAATTGCCGCCCTCGGAAATCTCCTCGCTGCGCTACTGGGCCAGGATCGCCGAAAAGATGGGCGTCGAAATCGAGCCGATCACCAAGAGGGATCTTGCCAAGCTCGCCAATTACGACGCGCTGTTCATCCGCGAGACCACCTCGATCTCCAATCATACCTATCGTTTCGCGCGCCGCGCCCAGCAGGAAGGCATGCCGGTCATCGATGATCCGCTGTCGATGATCCGCTGCACCAACAAGGTCTATCTCAACGAGCTGATGGCCTACAACAAGGTGCCGGTGCCGCCGACCGTGATGATAGCCGGCGCTTCCGACCTTGAGCTGGCGGCGCAGACGCTGGGTTTTCCGCTGGTGCTGAAGATCCCGGATTCCTCCTTCTCGCGCGGCGTCAAGAAATGCGCCAATTTCGAGGAATTGAAGACGCTCGCCACCGAATGGCTGGAGGATTCCGACCTTCTGATCGCGCAGAAATTCATCCCGACCGAATATGACTGGCGTGTCGGCGTGCTCGGCGGCCAGCCACTGTTTGCCGTGCACTACCTGATGGCCAAGAAGCACTGGCAGATCGTCAACCACAAGGCCAGCGGCAAGCCCGACCAGGGCGGCATCAAGACCTTCACGCTGAAGGAGACGCCACCCCATGTCGTCGAGACGGCAGTCAAGGCGGCGCGCTGCATCGGCGACGGCCTCTACGGCGTCGACCTCAAGGAAACCAAGGACGGCGTCTTCGTCATCGAGGTCAACGACAATCCCAACCTCGATCATGGCTGGGAGGACTCCGGCGAGAAGGACGAGGTCTGGGTACGGCTGACGCAATGGTTCCTGGAGCGTTTGGAGCGGCCGGGCCGATAATCATTCAAGCGGGGCAGAGATGCTGTTTTTGGTGACCGAGGATTTTCGCGGCTGCGACCGCAAGGAGATCTACCGCCGCTTCCGCGATCGCGGCCGCCTGAAGCCCGACGAGCTTCTGGTGCACCATAGCTGGATCGCGGCGGACATGAGCCGCTGTTTCCTGCTGGTGGAGACCGACGACGTCACTCTGCTGCAGCGCTGGGTGATCGAGTGGGCGGATCTGGTGGAGTTCGAGATCGTGCCGGTGGCGGCGAACAAGGACATGGTCGAAGCATTGAGCGGGCACCTCTGAACTGTCGCCGCTTAACGGCTCAGCGGAGCGCCGGCGAGCCCACCACGCGCTGGCATTCATCAACCAGCCAGTCACGGAATGCCGCCACGACGTCTCTTCTCGCGCTCCGCTGCGGAATCGTCAGGCAATAGGGCTGGCGCAGCGCAATCGCCCTGGCGACGGGCCGGACCAGCCGGCCGTCCTCCACGGCCTCGGCGCAATAGATCCCTTGCGCCAGCGCCACGCCCAGTCCCGAAATGGCGAGGTCGAGCGCCGCGCGCGAGGAGTTTGCCGACAGGCCGCGCTGAATGCCGCGCCCAGGCGCGATGCCGGCCGCCTCGAACCAGCTGCGCCATGAGGGAAAGGATGCGCCGGTCGGTCCCCAGTCGGTGTGGATCAGGGGCAGCCCGGCGAGCGGACCGCCATCCGCCTCCAGCACGCTGGCAAGCTTCGGCGCGCAGACGGGATAGACCGCGTCCTGGACAATGTCCTCGATCGGGTGCTCACGATAGTGCGGACCGTAGGAGAGCCTGACGTCGATCAGGTCGCGGTCGAACGACACCGGGTCGTCATCCCCCCTGAGAGATATGTCGACGGCACCATGGATGGCGATGAAGCCGGCAAGGCGCTCGGAAAGCCAGCCCATGGCCATGGACGGAGGGACTGAGACGACGAGCCGCGGGCGGAACGCATCGCCTGCAAGCTGGCGCGAGACGCTGCCGATTTCCTGGAAGGCCATGGTCAATCGGGGCAGCATCTCGACGCCAGCCTCGCTCAGGACGACACGCCGGTTGGCGCGGTGGAAGAGCTTGCGGCCAACTTGCTCCTCGACGATGCGGATGAGCTGGCTGACTGCGGCGGCCGAGACCGAAAGCTCTTCCGCCGCCGCGGCGAAGCTGCCGGTGCGCGCAGCCGCCTCGAAAGCCTGAAGACCCCGTAACGAAGGAAGTGCGACCATGGCGATGACCAAAGACAAGTTCAGCTTATCTATTTTGCAGAAATCCTCGTTTTTAGAAAGGTTTCTTGCAGGAGTATCCTGGTTGAACAAACGCAATCGGCCGGAATGCTCCCATGGACCATCGTGACGTGATCGCCTCCCTGACGAATGAGGAGCGCAGCCGGCTGACCGGCAAGTCGGATGGGCCTGGCCTTGTTCAGCTCGCGTTCCACCTCGGCGCGATCATGCTCCTCGGATCGTTGATCGCCGCCAAGGTGCCGTTCTGGCCGCTGCTGATGCTGCCGCAAGGCATACTGATCGTATTCCTGTTCACGCTGCTGCATGAGACGGTGCATCGCACGGCTTTCGAAAGGCAATGGCTGAACGACGCCGTCGCGCGCGTCTGCAGCCTGGCGATCGCGCTGCCGGCCGACTGGTTCCGCTATTTCCATTTCGCCCATCACCGTTTCACCCAGGATCCCGAACGCGATCCGGAGCTGGCCTTCCCGAAACCGGAAACCTGGCGGCAGTACCTGGTCCACGTTTCCGGACTTCCAGTGTGGTTGGGGCATCTGAAGACGCTCCACGCCAATGCCATGGGACGTTGCCAGGACAACTACGTGCCCCGCAAGGGGCGTCCGAAGGTACGCGCCGAGGCGCGCGCGATGATTGCCTTCTATGCCGTCGTGCTGATGCTCGCGCTATGGTTCAAGGCAACGGTGCTGCTCCATGTCTGGATCTTTCCCGCGCTGCTCGGCCAGCCGTTCTTGCGGCTCTACCTGTTGGCCGAGCATGGCCGCTGCCCCTTCGTCGCCAACATGCTGGAGAATACCAGGACGACGCTGACCAACTGGGCTGTGCGCAAGCTTGCCTGGAACATGCCCTTCCATGCCGAGCATCACGCCTATCCGGGCGTGCCCTTCCACCGGTTGCCGGAGTTTCACGCGCTGATCGAGCGGCATCTGAAGGTCGTCGAGCCGGGTTATGTCAGCTTCCACGAAAAATACATCGAGACGCTGCGCTGATTTATGCCGTCAGCCGGTCTGGCTGCGCACCGCGCTCGATTTCAACAGGTGCCGAATCCCCGCCGCGTTTGACGGCACGCCAATCAGATAGCCTTGCGCCTCGGCGCAGCCGTTTCGGCGCAGCATGTCGAGCTGTGCTTCGGTTTCTACGCCTTCGGCGGTGACCGTGATGCCCAGTTCGGTGCCCAGCCCGATGATCGTGCGCACGATCGCCGCGGTGTCGCGATTGCCGATATCGGAAATGAAGGAACGGTCGATCTTGATCTTGTCGACGGGAAAGCGCCTGAGATAGCCGAGTGAGGAATAGCCGGTGCCAAAGTCGTCGAGCGCGATGCGGATGCCGAGTTCGCGCAGCTGTCGCAGTCTCCTCAGGACGTCTTTGCTCTCGTCCATCAGGACGGTTTCGGTGATCTCCAGTTCCAGTCGTCCGGCCGGCACGCCTGAAAAGGCCAGGGCAGAGATGACGCTGCGAGCAAAGCCGCCGCTTTTGAGCTGCACGGCGGAGACATTGACCGCAAGGCGCAGGCCAGGCGGCCAGGCTGCTGCCGTCGCACAGGCCTTCCTCAGCGCCCATTCGCCAAGCGGCACGATCAGCCCGGTTTCCTCGGCGACCGGAATGAACTCATCCGGCGCCACCGTGCCGCGCGACGGCGAATGCCAGCGCATCAGGGCCTCGGCGCCGACGATCTCGCCCGAAGCGATGGCCATGATCGGCTGGAAATCGAGATCGAATTCCCGGCTCGGCAGCGCCGTATCGAGATCGGCCTCAAGCGCCCGGCGCGCGCGCACCGTGGCATCCATGCCGGGCTCGAAGAAACGGTACAAATTGCGCCCTTCGCTTTTTGCCCGGTAGAGCGCCATGTCGGCGTTTGTCAGCAATGTATCGGCGTCCCTGCCATCGCCGGGAGAAAGCGCGATGCCAAGGCTGACGCCGACATGCATGTCCCGGCTCTTGTCATGAAACGGTTTGGCGATGGCCTCGACAATGCGTTTTGCCAGTTTTTCCGCACTGGCCAGTCCCTCGACATTGAATTGGACGATGACGAATTCGTCACCGCCAAAACGGGCCACGATATCCGCGTCGTTGCCCACGCAGCGCAGCAGTCTTGCGGCCACGCCTTTCAGCAGCCGGTCGCCGGCCGGATGTCCCCACGTGTCGTTGACGGCCTTGAAGCGGTCGAGGTCGAGGGAGAAGATTGCCAGCGGTCCCGCGGCCGCATCCTCCAGTGCCCGGTCGAGCCGGTCGCGAAACATCGAGCGATTGGGCAGCCCAGTCAGCACGTCGTGATGCGCAAGATGGGTCATGCGCTCCTCGGCAAGCCTGCTCTCGGTCACGTCGTCGAAAGTGGCGACCCAGCCGCCGCCGCTCATCGGCCGGCGGGCAACCATCAGCGTTCGTCCGTCGGCAAGCCGGCGGGGGGTCGACCGCGTCTGGCCGGCCAGCACGCGGGCCTCGGTCCTCGAAACTTCGTCCTCGACATCTATGGGCGCATAGACGCCAAGGCGCACCAGCCGTTCGAGGAGCTCGCGGTGAGTCATGCCGAGCGGCAGATCCACCTCGGTCACACCATAAAGCTCCAGGATGCGCTGATTGCGCACGATCAGCCTGCCGCCGGCGTCATACATCAGCAGGCCCTGCGACATGTTCGCGAGCGCCGCGTCGAAGCGGCGATGCTGTTCCTTGAGATCCTGTTCGGCGCGCCGCTGCTCGGTGATGTCTTCGTAGATCGAAACCCAGCCGCCCGATGCCAATGGCCGGTGCGAGATGCTGATGATGCGTCCATCAGAGAGCGCCTCCTCATAGGTCGAGGGTTTCGCTCCATCGATATAGGGTTTGCGGATGGCGTAAAGTTCTTCGGCGCTTTGCGAGGCGATGCCGACATCGACGCTGTGCCGCAGGATGTCGATGAAACGGATGCCCGGCTGCGCCACGTTGGCGTCGAGGCAGAAGATGTTGATATAATTACCGTTGCAGATGATCATGCGCTCGTCGGCGTCGAACATGCAAAGGCCATGCGACATGTTCTCGACGGCGGCCGAGAAGCGTTCGTTCTGCGCACGCAGCTCGTCTTCCATGCGGCGCGAGCGGTCCATGCCTCCGGCCTCCCGTTTCGGGACGGCCGGACCATCCTTGATGTCACCGACGGGCATGGGGCGCGCCTGCGGACGTGATCGAACACCGCAGTGTCAGCCGTTCCGGTTAATTTAGCGTTTTCTACCCTACCGCTGCAGTAACCTTGCGCCGCGACCTCTCGATCGCGGAAAAACGCTTCAGGAAGGCATTCTGTGCCCAGGTTACCGAGCGCGGCGTGAAATCGAAGCGCTCGGCATTGAAGCCGCGCGGACGGCCGAAGAACTCGGTCGCCTCGGCGGTCGAAAAACCGGCGAGCAGCGTTGCCTCGAAATAGGCGGCGATCTGGTCCGCGCGCTTGATCTCCTTGCGCAGGCCTGCACCTGGTTCTGGCGGCAGCGAGAAGCGCAGATGAATGGCGCGCTGCAAGCGCAGTTCACAGTCCTTGTAGCTGCCGCCCATCACCGACTTGAACGGCGAAATCATGTCGCCGATGACATATTCGGGCGCATCGTGCAGCAGCGCCATAAGCCGGGCGTCCGCCGGCGCCTCGGGCATCAGGTCGCAAAACAGCGCTTCCACCAGCAGCGAATGCTGCGCGACCGAGAAGGCGTGCTCGCCGCGGGTCTGGCCGTTCCAGCGCGCGACGCGGGCGAGCCCATGGGCGATGTCCGATATCTCGATGTCGAGGGGCGAGGGGTCGAGCAAGTCCAGCCGGCGGCCGGACAGCATGCGCTGCCAGGCACGTGCCGGCGCACCGATGCGGTCGGCCGCCATCAGGCCTCCTCCGTGCCGACGGCTTCCTGGGGAAAGCTGAATTTGGCGAAAGGTGGAATGGCCACCGTAACCGGCACGTCTCCGGCCAGGATCGGCTGGCCGGCGTCGAGCGCTGTCTTGACCCTGTCGATACGGATGATGCCGAGGCCGATCGTGCCGGCATTCGAGCCGAGCGTCCCCACAGATCGCCCGTCGACGGTCAATTCGACGCCGGCATCAGGCAAGGCCCGTTCGGCCCTGACGATCAGCACCCGCCGCCTTGCCGTGCCGCGATGCTGCATGCGCGAGACGACCTCCTGGCCGACATAGCAGCCCTTCCTGAAACCGACGCCACCGGTCTCGTCGAGCAGCACGTCATGCGGGAAGGCGTCGCCGAGCTGGTAGTCGGTGCCGCTCTCGGCAATGCCATGCGCGATGCGCAAGGCCTGCCATGCGGCGCCGTCGTCAGTCTCTCGAGCGCTGCCATAGGAGCGGGTGACGCTTTCATCGCGAAAGCGCCGGTCGGCCAGCACGGTTGAATCCTTTTGTGAGGGAGCTGACTCATTTCCCCAGGCAATGGAGACAAACGTCTGTTCGGATTTGGCAATCTCGACCTTGGCGCGCAACTTGTACAGCATCAGCCGGCGTACGAAATCGTCAGCGACGTCAGCGCGGCATTCGAGGCGGAACGCGTTTTCGCCGGCCCGTGAGATCAGGAAGTCAAACAGGATCTTGCCCTGCGGCGTCAAAAGCGCGCCCGGTTTTGCCTCGCCGGCGCCGAGCGCGTCGAGATCGGTGGTCAGGATGTTCTGCAGGAAGTGTTCGGCATCAGGGCCGGAGATTGAGATGAGTGCGCGGTCTTTCAGCAGGGCAAAGGGCATGGGGCGGATAAAAGCCTGATCTTGCAAAACGGTTGGCCATTACGTAAGCCGCTGACACTCCCCCCGCAAGAGATCGATCAGCATGGCCAACACCTACGACCTCATCCTGACAGGCGGCATGGTCGTCAACCATGACGGCGAGGGGCAACGCGATGTCGGCGTGAAGAATGGGCGCATCGCCGCCATCGGCGATCTGCGCCAGGCCTCCGCCGGTGAGACGATCGACTGTCGGGGGCTGCACATCCTGCCAGGCGTCGTCGACAGCCAGGTGCATTTCCGCGAGCCGGGACTGGAGCACAAGGAGGACCTGGAGACCGGATCTCGGGCGGCGGTGCTCGGTGGCGTCACCGCCGTGTTCGAAATGCCCAACACCAATCCGTTGACCACCAGCGAAGAAATGCTTGCCGACAAGGTCCGGCGCGGCACCGGCCGTATGCACTGCGACTTCGCCTTCTGGGTCGGCGGCACGCGCGAGAACGCCAGGGATGTGGCCGAACTCGAGCGCCTGCCGGGCGCTGCCGGGATCAAGGTCTTCATGGGCTCGTCCACCGGCGACCTGCTGGTCGAGGACGATGAAGGCGTCGCCTCGATCCTCAGGAACACCCGCCGCCGCGCCGCCTTTCATTCGGAAGACGAGTTCCGGCTGCGCGAACGCCTTGGCGAGCGCATCGAGGGCGATCCTTCATCGCATCCGGTCTGGCGCGACGAGATCGCCGCCTTGCGCTGCACCGAGCGGCTGGTGCGCGTCACGCGGGCCGCCCGTGCCCGGATCCACGTCCTGCACATCTCCACGGCCGAGGAGATATTGTTCCTCGAACAGCACAAGGATGTCGCCACTTGCGAGGCGACACCGCACCATTTGACACTGTCGGCGCACGACTACAAACGGCTCGGTACACTGATCCAGATGAACCCGCCCGTCCGTGCCCCGCGCCATCGCGACGGCGTCTGGCACGGCATCGCGCAAGGCATTGTCGACGTACTCGGTTCCGACCATGCCCCGCACACATTGGCCGAAAAAGCAAAACCCTATCCGGCATCGCCCTCGGGCATGACCGGGGTGCAGACGCTGGTGCCGATCATGCTCGACCACGTCAACACCGGCAGGCTGACCTTGCAGCGCTTCGTCGATCTTTCAAGCCACGGCCCGCAGCGCATCTTCGGCATGGCCAGGAAAGGCCGTGTCGCCGCCGGCTATGATGCCGATTTCACAATTGTCGACATGAAGCGGCGCGAGACCATCACCAATGCACAAGCCGGCTCGAAGGCCGGCTGGACGCCTTATGACGGCAAGAAAGTCACCGGCTGGCCGGTCGGCACTGTCATTCGAGGTCAGCGCATCATGTGGGAGGGCGAGATCGTGACGCCGGGCCAGGGCAGGGCAGTGGAGTTCTCCGAGGCGTTGCCCGCATAGCCATTTCACATCGTTGGATTTCTTAGGCACGATCCACTGAATTGAGTGGGGTTATGCGCACAGATATCACGCCAATGATTGTCCCCGCTGAGTTTCCGGAGCTACACGCACTCGTCTGGAGCCGCGATGCAACGCGCCCGATTCCTGCAGAGGAAGCTTTCGCCATCTACGAGCGAAACTGGCGGTTTGTCGATCAAAAGCGCCTTACAACATCTGAAAGGCTGCTTATCCGGAACCTGGCGGAAAAATTCGGCCAGGGCATTCTTTTGGCCACTGGCTGAGGTTTCGTTTCCTTCCTGATTTCTCCGCAACTGGAATATTCACAAGAACATACGCGAGCGGAAATCATGAAGGAATTCAAGAAGCCCGAACACCGGATCATCGCTGTCGAAGCCGTCCGAGATTTCCAGATCGATCAGTATGGTTTGAGGACAATCGTAAGATTGCAGGGCCAACCGATCAAATTCGAAGTAAAGGGCGCATCCAACTTCAAGGTCATATCGACAATGATCTAAAGGTGCCTGTCCTCGTTGCAGCGGACATGTTTGCCGAGAAGCTGCTGGCCAATGCCGATCGGTGTCAGGATCGCGCGACCGCGTATCGCGATGCCATCGATCTTGGGATCTTGATTGGCATCTATGGAAGGATCCCGGCGCAGGCTCGCGTCAAGGCGCAGACCGCCTACGGCCCTGATATCCAGAACAAGGTTGCCTGGGTCGCAAACAAGCTTCAGGACCAGGACGAGCTACGCAACGCTGCCGAAGTCCTGCAAATGAATCCCGACATGGCCGCAAAGGCGATCTCGGCTCTTCGGGATGAAGCTATCCGCCTATGGCCCGATGCAGGCATTCGCCGAGACGATCCGCACGAATAGGCACTCGCCTGCCCGACGTTTCAGTCGCCTGCGACGAAGAACGTCCATTGCCCAGCGGGCGTGATGCCGACGCGGTAGAAGATGTAGGCGCCAAACTGCTTCATATCGTCGAAGTCGCTCGCGGTGACGATCTTGAACAACTCGACCCGTTGCCTGGCGTCGAGCTTGTCCAGGGGCAGGGCGAAGAAATACGGCCAGACATAGAGCTCTTGTGGTGTCCCGGCATCGACATGGACATAGCCGGCATTGAGCACCTCCTCCAGTATGGCAAGAATCTCCTGGCCATCCTGGTCGCCGGAGAGTCCCTTGAGGAAGGTAATGGCGTCGCCATCTATGTCGGTCAGCGACAGTTGGGTCATGCCGTCGCCCTTGCCGATCAAAGGCCTCAGTCTTTCGATGTCGCCGCTCGCGCAGGCTTCGATGATCAGGTCATGCATGCGCCGCACCGGTTCGGGCAGCTTGCCGAGATCGTAGACGACCTCCGGTGTGGGCGCGTCGGGATCGACGCGCGGCCTGTTGGTGGCACCGTCGCCGTTCGGCGGGGTGACCGGCTCGGCCTTGTCCGGGGCGGTTGGCTGGCTGGTCGAAGATGGCGTTCCGACCGGATCGGGTATCGGCACGGTGCTTCCCGGCGACGATACGTCGTCGTCTACCATCGGTTGGACCGGCGACGGGAATTCTTCGCGCTTGATCTCGCTCAGCGCATAAGCGGGGCTGCTTGTCAGAC
This sequence comes from Mesorhizobium sp. ESP-6-2, assembly GCF_020164675.1. NCBI lineage: Bacteria > Pseudomonadati > Pseudomonadota > Alphaproteobacteria > Hyphomicrobiales > Phyllobacteriaceae > Mesorhizobium > Mesorhizobium sp. ESP-6-2. The sequence goes on along the minus strand of NZ_JAIUGT010000003.1, from coordinate 567,768 downwards.
ACGCAACCAAGGGAATCGCGGCACTGCACGCGGCGAAACAGATGCAAAGGACCAAGCCGCGCGGCTTGCCTGACATCGAAAAATCCACTGCCCGTTTCTCCCTGCTTCCGGGCATGATGCCCGAGCGGCATTTGCCGTCAAAGAACCGGACGTCGGTTCAGTGCCGCAGCCGTTCGGGTTCGAAGGCGCCAGCAATCACCTTTTCACGCATGCGGTCGAGCAGGGCAAGGGCCGATGTCTCGCCGTTGGCGCGCAGCATTTCGCCGAACGCGGTTTCAAGCGCCGCTTCGGCGATGATCTCGGGTTCTATGCCTGCCGAAAGACCTTCGGCCCAGGCCTCGCTGTGGCTCTCCACCGCGGTCAGGCGCTTTTCTTCTCTGACCAGCGCGTCGATGTCGTTGACACCATGTTCCATAAGCGATGTCCACCCTTGCAAGCAGCGATCCGTCGATGGATCAGGCTTGATCTGTTCCGTTTACACGCAGCCGCAAATAAGTCTTTGTAAATACGACATTTTTTTGATCGTTCTTTACAGGAGGCCGGTTGCGCTTGCGAAGCTGCATTCAATCCTGCTCAAACTTAGCCGATTAGGCGTGCCTGCGGGGTGAAAACCTTCAGTTTGAGTTAATTCCACATACGCGCGCTAACGTTTCATTAACGCTGTTGCACAAGCGCAACAAGGATTGCACCATGACAGTTCTCGACACAAGCTGGATATGCTCGTAGCCGCCGGCAATGGACCGGATATCTGTTGATGAAGGCCGGATGCGCTCTTGCGAGGGCGCTTTGGGCGACATGCGCTAGTTGCCGTAGCGCGAGGCGATGTCGCGCGACAGGGTCTCGCCTTCCTTCATGTAGCGGCCGATGGCTTCGGTCGCCGACGCGGTGCATTGCGTGTAGGTGCCGCCGAATGAGCGGTAGCCGCGATTGAAGCTGGCGATGAAGCGGGCGCGCCGTTCCGGATCCGGGTTTTCCGATTCGAGCAGCTTCTGCATCTCGCCGCGCCACTGGTCGCCCTTTTCGCCGCACAGATTGCGCAGGAAATGCAGCGATCCCAGAACTTCCGCTAGCCGCATCAGCCCCGGTTCGAAGGGTGCCTCGGCGCTGAACGCCGGCCGTGCCGCCACGGTGCTGACGGCGAGGCATGTCGCGAGAAGGAGAGGAAGGCAACGCATAAGTCAATCTGGCCAAACAATTTGCCGCCTGCAAGGCGATTGTGCCGGGCGAATTCCGGATTTCAGGGGCGCTCAGGGTTTTGCGACGGCCGTCCGAGCAGTTCCTCGGCGACCGCGAGCACCGAGCCGGCAAGCGGCAGATCAGCCATTTCGACCAGCGTGTAGAAGGCGGCGGTCTCGGCGTCGTCGCTGGCCACGGCCTCGCCGCCGGCATGGACCGCACCGAACACCGTCAGCTGGTAGTCGACCGGGTGGCCGTCGAGCGTGCCGTCGAGGAGGATTTCGCGCAGCCGCCGATAGTTTTCGGCCTGCAATTGCGTCTCCTCCAGCAGTTCGCGCCGTGCCGCCTGTTCCAGCGTCTCACCGGCTTCGACCTTGCCGCCCGGGAACGCATAGAGCCCTTGCGAGGGTTGTCGCGCCCGCTTGACCAGAAGCACGGCGTCGCCGCGCACAACGGCGACCGAGACCGCGGGAATGACTTTTCGCACTTCGTCCATGGATATCCGATCACCCCGATTTCGGCAGCCTGTTGTGGACCGGCCGACGCCAGACAGCTTTAACGGTTGCAGTGCTGCTGTTCCATCGCCACTTTCTAGGCCGGACATCAGGATCGATAGACATGTGCGGACGCTTTGCCTTGACCGCGACACCGGACCAGACAGCCGCTTTCCTCGGCCTGGCGGAAGTGGAGCAGTTTCCTGCGCGCTACAATATAGCGCCGACGCAGCCGGTGCTGATGGCGATCTCAGGCCCGCCGCGAACGCCGGGTTCCAACCTGCCGGACCGCTGGCCGATGCTGGTGCGCTGGGGCCTGATCCCCGCCTGGGTAAAGGATGTCAGCGAATTTCCGCTGCTGTTCAACGCACGCTCCGAAGGCGTAATCGAAAAGGCTTCGTTCAAAGCCGCCATGCGTCATCGCCGGGCGCTGGTGCCGGCATCAGGTTTTTACGAATGGCGGCAGGCGCGGCCCGGAGAGGTGGGCGGCAGGAAGGGGCAGCCTTACTGGATCAGGCCGCGGCATGGCGGGCTGGTCGCCTTTGCCGGGCTGGTTGAAACCTATGCCGAACCGGGCGGCTCGGAGTTGGACACCGGCGCCATTCTGACGGTCGAGGCTAATGCCGACATCGCGCATATCCATGACCGCATGCCCGTGGTGATCGCACCTGAAGACTTCACCCGCTGGCTCGATTGCCGCGGACTTGAGCCGCGCGACGTCGCCGACCTGTTGCGACCGGCGCAGCGCGACTTCTTCGAAGCGATTCCGGTCTCCGACCTCGTCAACAAGGTCGCCAACACCGGGCCGGAGATTCAGGAGAAGGGGGAGATCGGACCCGAGCCCGAGAAGGTCAAGCGCCCGAAACCCGGCGCGGACGACAGTCAGATGACGCTGTTTTAGCAGGAACTCTGTTCGAGGTGCGGTATGGCGCCTCGTTCGGGCCCTTGGGCCGATCGCGCACTGCTTCAGGCAGCGCGGGGCGATACGATTTTCTGCACCGGCTTTTTCTTTTTCGCGGTGTGGAGCAGGGCGGCGACGATCGCGGCCGGGCCGATTGCGCGATAATGGTTTGCCAGCGCTGGTTGCTTGGCGCGGTTGGCTTCCTGCTTGCTTCGAGGCATGTGTCTCTTCCCAGATAACGTTTCCGTGTCTGCGTTTGGCGGCCGAATCCGACCAAATCGTGACGCAGGTTGATCTAGCCGGCGTATGTTTCATGACTGTGCCGACATGTTTAATAAAATGTTTCAGTGGCTGATTCCGTGTGATCGGGCGACGCATTTGCCAGTTCTGGCGTCGTTTTTCTCGGGATAAGCGACTTGACGGCAACACTGGCCAAGGCGATAAAGCCGCCTATGAAAACGTCTTTCGCCATTTGTGGCATTTGCATTATTGGCTAGCTTCGCGCTGGTCCGGACGTTTTCGCCTCATCTTCCCCTAGATTGGACAAACGCCCCGGCCAGCAGGCTGGAGTCCGTTTTGCGCCTCGGCGCGGAACTGGCTTCATCCAGGCAAAAGTTCTGAACCGGAAAGGCATGGAATGTCTGACGCATCGAAGGGCCTGCGCCTCTACAACACGCTGACGCGCGCGAAGCAGGATTTCGTCCCGATCGACGCGCTGAACGTGCGCATGTATGTCTGCGGTCCGACCGTCTACGACTTCGCCCATATCGGCAATGCCAGGCCGGTAATCGTCTTCGACGTGCTGTTCCGGCTGCTGCGCCATCTCTATGGCGAGACGCACGTCACCTATGTGCGCAACATCACGGATGTCGACGACAAGATCAACGCACGCGCACTGCGCGATTTCGGCAGCGAGATATCAGCCGGCAGACTGTCGCTCAACGAGGCGATAAGGCGGGTGACGGAGAAGACCGCGGGCCAGTTCCACAAGGACGTCGCGACGCTCGGCTGCCTGGAGCCGACAGTCGAGCCGCGCGCCACCGAGTTCGTCGAGCCCCGCGCCGACGGCAAGGCAGACATGATCACCTTGATTCAAAGCCTGATCAAACGCGGCCATGCCTATGTTGCCGCAGGCGAAGTGCTGTTCGACACCGCTTCGATGCCCGACTACGGCCAGTTGTCGAAGCGAAATCTCGACGAGCAGCAGGCGGGTGCTCGCGTTGCCGTCGACGCGCACAAGAAGAATCCTGGCGACTTCGTGTTGTGGAAGCTGTCGTCCCCGGAGGAGCCGGGCTGGCAGAGCCCGTGGGGCAGGGGCCGGCCGGGCTGGCACATCGAATGCTCGGCGATGTCCGCCGCCTACCTGGGCGAGGTCTTCGATATCCATGGCGGCGGTCTCGACCTGATCTTCCCGCACCACGAAAACGAGATCGCCCAGTCACGCTGCGCGCACGGCACCGATGTGATGGCCAACATCTGGATGCACAACGGCTTCCTGCAGGTCGAAGGGCAGAAGATGTCGAAGAGCCTCGGCAATTTCTACTCGATCAACGAGTTGCTGGAGACCGAAACATTCGGCGGCCGCAAATGGCCCGGCGAGGTGCTCAGGCTGGCGATGCTGATGACGCACTATCGCGAACCGATCGACTTTTCCGTGCGCAAGCTCGAGGAAGCGGAGAACACGCTGCGCAAGTGGAAACGCGCGGCCGATCTGGCGCCGGCGGTCGGGCAATTGCCGGCCGAGGTCGTGCAGGCGTTGTCGGATGATCTCGCCACCTACGCCGCCTTCCAGGTTTTGACCCAGTTGGCCGGCGAGGCGGTCGACTTCAGCGGCAATCGCGAAAACGCCGCAGCGGCCTCGCTGAAGGGTGCCCTTGCCTTCCTGGGTTTCGATGTCGGGGCGGCCAAGCTCGACGAGGCCGCGGTCGCCAAGGCGATCGCCAGGCGCCTGGAATTGATCGCCGCCAGGAATTGGGCCGAGGCAGACCGCATCCGCGATGAACTGCTGGCGCAAGGCGTGCAACTGAAGGACGGGAAGGACCCGGTCACGGGCGCGCGCGTGACAACGTGGGAGGTGAAGCGGTGAGGGTGGCTGCTCACACAGCAGGAATCGAGAGGGCAGCGCGAGGCGCCCTCAGAGGGGGGCGCCTCGCCGTGACCCATCATCCTGTATCTCCCCTCAATCGTGGCAACGCGCGCAAGATGCGAAAAGCTATGACCGATGCGGAACTGAAGCTTTGGAATGAGATACGCGCACACCGCCTCATGGGGCTGGCGTTTCGACGCCAAATGCCCATTGCCGACCATATCGTCGACTTTGCTTGTCCGAGCAAAAAACTGATCATCGAAATTGACGGTTCCCAACACGCCAGGGCCGAAGCCTCGGAGGCGGATGCGGCGCGTACCGCCAAGCTGGAAGCACTCGGCTGGATCATCCTGCGCTTCTGGAACGATGACGTGATCCGCGATATCGACAATGTCTGTCAGCATATCGTGATTGCGGCCGGCCTGGCCATCGCAGATGTGCCGGAGGAAGCACGGGAGGAGTTCGTTCCATGATCGACCATCTCGGCATCGACGTTGCCGATTTCGACGCTTCGAAGGCTTTCTATGACAAGGCGATGGCGCCGCTTGGCGCCTCGCTGCTCTATATGGTGCCGCTGGAATATACCGGGGGCGCCAAGGTCGGTGGCTACGGCCGCGATCGGCCGGTGTTCTGGCTCCAGGAAGGCAAGGCGGGGCAAAAGGCCAGCCAGCACGTCGCCTTCACCGCGCGCAGCCGCGCCGAGGTCGATGCTTTCCATGCTGCCGCTCTTGCCGCCGGCGGCAAGGAAAATGGCGGGCCGGGCCTGCGCCCGCACTATCATGCGAACTACTATGGCGCCTTCGTCTTCGATCCAGACGGCAACAATGTCGAGGCCGTCTGCCATGATGCGGAGTGACCTGCCATGAGCCTCGATAACCGGCCGGTTTACACCGGCGGCTGCCAGTGCGGCGCCGTGCGCTTTCGCGTGGAGGGCGCACTCGGCGATGCCTCGGTCTGCCATTGCCGCATGTGCCAGAAGGCGAGCGGCAATTTCTACCTTCCGCTGGTCTCGGTGCGCGGCGCCAAGGTGGACTGGACGCGCGGCGAGCCCAAGCGCTTCCGCTCGTCGAACGCTGCCTGGCGTGGCTTCTGCGCCGAATGCGGAACGCCGCTGACTTTCGAGGCGCCGGACGGCATGGCGCTTGCGATTGCCGCCTTCGACGCTCCGGCTGATATCGCGCCGACCATCCAATGGGGCACCGAGGCAAAGCTGCCTTACGTCGATTCCATTCCAAAGTTGCCGGGCGAGGATACGATGGCGGACATGGGTTCGGCCCCCTATCTGGCAGAGCTTGTCTCCTACCAGCATCCCGACCACGACACCGAGCAATGGCCGCCGGAGAAAACATCATGAGCGAGACCATTCGAACCGGCGGCTGCCAGTGCGGCGCCGTTCGCTTCCGCATCAAGGGCAAGCTTGGACGCCCGTCCATCTGCCACTGCCGCATGTGCCAGAAACAGTTCGGTTCCTTTTTCGGCGCTCTGGTGACGGCGCCGAAGGACGGCGTCGAATGGACCCGTGAGGAGCCGAGCTATTTTCAGTCCTCGGTCAACATCGATCGCGGTTTCTGCGCCCGCTGCGGCACGCCGCTGACCTACCGCCAGCCCGGCGGCCTGGAGATCGCCATCGGCGCCTTCGACGATCGCTCCGACCTGGCGCCGCAGATCCAGGTCAATTACGCCGCGCGGCTGCCTTGGGTGGAGACGATCTTCGATCAGCCCGTCCACCAGGATCCAGACTATTACGCAAGGCAGGAGCAGATCATCTCCTTCCAGCATCCCGACCATGAAACGACGGACTGGCCGTCCAAAGGTTTGCAACTATGAGCTCTGAACTGCGCACGCTTTATCCCGAGATCGAAGCCTTCGAGAGCGGTATGCTCGACGTCGGCGACGGCCACCAGGTCTATTGGGAACGCTCCGGCACCAAAGGCGCCAAGCCGGCGGTGTTCCTGCATGGCGGGCCGGGCGGCACCATCTCGCCAAAGCATCGGCGGCTGTTCGATCCCGCTCTCTACGACGTCATCCTGTTCGACCAGCGCGGTTGCGGCAAGTCGACGCCGAATGCCTCGCTGGAGGCCAACACCACGTGGCACCTGGTCGCCGATATCGAGCGCCTGCGCGAAATGGCCGGCTTCGATAAATGGCTGGTCTTCGGCGGCTCCTGGGGTTCGACGCTGGCGCTCGCCTATGCCGAGACGCACCCGCAACGCGTCAGTGAGCTCGTTGTGCGCGGCATCTACACGCTGACTCGCCCCGAGCTCGAATGGTACTATCAGTTCGGCGTCTCCGAGATGTTTCCCGACAAGTGGGAACGCTTCCTGGCGCCGATCCCCGAGGCCGAGCGCGGCGACATGATGGCGGCCTATCGCAAGCGGCTGGTGGGCTCCGACCGAAACGCGCAGATCGAGGCGGCCCGCGCCTGGAGCCTGTGGGAGGGCGAGACGATCACGCTTTTGCCCGAGCCGGAGACCAGCGGACCGTTTGGTGAGGACGACTACGCTATCGCCTTCGCCCGCATAGAGAACCACTACTTCGTCCATGCCGGCTGGCTGGAGGAGGGGCAGTTGCTGCGCGATGCCTGGAAGTTGAAGGACATTCCCGGCACCATCGTCCACGGCCGCTATGACATGCCGTGCCCGGCACGCTACGCCTGGGCGCTGCACAAGGCCTGGCCGAAGGCGGACTTTCACCTGATCGAGGGCGCCGGCCATGCCTATTCCGAGCCGGGTATCTTGGACCGGCTGATCCGGGCCACGGATGGGTTTGCGGGGAAAAACTGATGTCGGCGCTCACCCCCCTCTGGCCTGCCGGCCATCTCCCCCTCAAGGGGGGAGATTGGCCATCACCCAGGGTTTCGCAAATTTTCAGCGCCGCAGGTGATGGCGGGACATTCGAACTGCCGATCTCCCCCCTTGAGGGGGAGATGTCCGGTAGGACAGAGGGGGGCGTTCAAGCGCCCACAGGACGATGAAAAAGCAACGCCTCTACCTCTTCGACACAACCCTTCGCGATGGTCAGCAGACGCCCGGCATCGACTTCTCGGTCGAGGACAAGATCGCTATCGCCAAGCTGCTCGACGAATTCGGCCTCGACTATGTCGAGGGCGGTTACCCCGGCGCCAACCCGACCGACACGGCCTTCTTTAGGGAAAAGCGCACCGCGCAGGCAAAGTTCGTCGCCTTCGGCATGACCAAGCGGGCGGGGGTGTCGGCTTCCAACGATCCTGGACTTGCCGCACTCGTCCAGTCGCGGTCGGACGCCATCTGCTTCGTCGCCAAGAGCTGGGACTATCATGTTCGTGTGGCGCTCGGCTGCACCAACGAGGAGAATCTGGAGTCCATCAAGGCTTCGGTAGAGGCCGCCATTGCCGCGGGGAAGGAGGCAATGGTCGATTGCGAGCATTTCTTCGACGGGTTCAAGGCCAATCCGGACTATGCGCTGGCGTGCGCCAGGACCGCTTATGATGCCGGCGCGCGCTGGGTGGTGCTGTGCGACACCAATGGCGGCACGCAGCCCTCGGAAGTACGCGCAGTCGTGGAAAGGGTCGTCGCCGCGGGCATTCCCGGTGACCATCTCGGCATCCATGCCCATGACGACACCGGCCAGGCGGTGGCGAATTCGCTGGCCGCGGTCGAAGCGGGCGTGCGCCAGATCCAGGGCACGCTGAACGGCATTGGCGAACGCTGCGGCAATGCCAATCTGATCTCCATCGTGCCGACGCTGGCGCTGAAGCCGGCCTTCGCCGATCGTTTCGAGACGGGGATTTCCGCCGAGGCGCTGACTGGCATTTCGCGCCTGTCGCGCGCCTTCGACGAACTCTTGAACCGCGCTCCGGAGGCGCAGGCGCCCTATGTCGGCGCTTCCGCCTTCGCCACCAAGGCCGGCATCCACGCTTCGGCGCTCGCCAAGGAACCTGCGACCTACGAGCATGTGCCGCCGGAAGCGGTTGGCAACCGCCGCCGCGTCATGGTCTCCGACCAGGGCGGCAAGGCCAATTTCCTGGCCGAGCTGAAGCGGCGCGGCATCGATGTGCCGAAGGACGATCACCGGCTCGACGCATTGATATCGGTGGTCAAGGAGCGCGAAGCCTCCGGCTACGCCTATGAGGGCGCCGACGCCTCCTTCGAGCTCCTGGCGCGCAAGATGCTGCACGGCTTGCCCGAGTTCTTCCACGTCACCTCGTTCCGTTGCATGATCGAACGCCGCTTCGATGCCAATGGCCAGTTGAAGACGGTGTCGGAAGCGGTGGTCAAGGTGCTGGTCGAGGGCGAGGAGAAGATGTCGGTGGCCGAGGGGCACGGCCCCGTCAATGCGCTCGACATCGCGCTGCGCAAGGATCTTGGCAAATACCAGGGCGAAATCGCCGATCTGGAACTCGCCGACTTCAAGGTGCGTATCCTCAATGGCGGCACCGAAGCGATCACTCGCGTCCTGATCGAATCGCATGATACGACCGGTGCCCGCTGGTGGACGGTTGGTGTTTCCGAAAACATCATCGACGCCTCGTTCCAGGCGTTGATGGATTCCATTATCTACAAGCTGATGAAGAACCGGGACATGGCGGGTCTGGTGGCGGCGGAGTAAGTTTGAACCATCAGCGAAAGTCCGTTGATCCATCAGAACTTTGCGATGGTCTTGCCAAGGTTACTGGGCCATAGCGTTGGGCCATGGCCGCTGAAGCAATTACCCAGGACGCAGTTTCAAAAGCCCGCCGCGGCTTCCTGCTGGCGCTGGGTGCCTATCTCTTGTGGGGGCTGCTGCCTTTCTACATGAAAGCGGTTGCGCATCTGCCGCTTGCCGAGGTGATCGCCCACCGCATCGTCTGGTCGGTGCCGATCGCCGCCGCGGTTCTGGTCTGGGCCGGCCGCACGGCGGATTTCAAGGCGGCAATCCGCTCGCCCCGCACCATCGCCATGGCGGCGCTGACGGCGGCGCTGATCTCGGTCAATTGGGGCGTCTACGTCTGGGCGATCGCCGTCGACCGCACTGTCGAGACCGCCCTTGGCTATTACATCAATCCCCTTGTCAGCGTCGTCGTCGGCGCCCTGCTGCTCGGCGAGCGGCTCGACCGGCTGCAGATCGCGGCCGTGGTGCTTGCGGCGATCGCGGTCGCCGTGCTGACGATCGAGGCTGGGAAGTTGCCATGGGTGTCGCTGGCGCTGGCCTTTTCCTTCGCCGCCTACGGCTTCTTCCGCAAGACGCTGCCGATCGGCCCGAGCCAGGGTTTTCTGCTTGAAGTGCTTCTGTTGTCGGTGCCGGCCTTGGGTTATATCGCTTGGCTGATCGCCACCGGCCAGGACCATTTCGTTTCCGGCAACGGCGTCGATACGGCGTTGCTGGCCGGTTGCGGGCCGGTGACTGCGGTGCCGCTGCTGCTGTTCGCATTCGGCGCCAGGCTTTTGCGTCTCTCCACCATAGGCATCATGCAATATATTGCGCCGACCATTGTGTTCCTGATCGCCGTGCTGATCTTCAAAGAGCCGTTCGACACCACCCAGGCTGTCGCCTTTGCCCTGATCTGGGCGGCGCTGGCCATGTATTCCTGGTCGATGCTGGCGACGGCGCGCCGGGCTACATCTGCCCGAGCCGCCTGACGAAGAGATAGGTCGCTCCGGCGATCAGCATCGAAACCGCGGTCACCACCCAGAAGCCTATCGGCGTGTTGACCAGCGGCAAGCCGCCGACATTCATGCCGAACAGGCCCGAGATGATCGTCATCGGCAACAGCACAGCGGTCATCACCGACAGCACATAGAGCAGCCGGTTCGACTGCGTCGTCAGCTTGGCCATCAGCTCGTCCTGCAACAGCCTGGCGCGCGCCTGCAACTGCTCGCCATCATAGTGCAGCGTCTGCGCGCCGTGCGAAAGCCGTGCTGCCATGTCGTTGATCGAATCGGGCAGGTCGTTGCGGTGCGAATGGTCGAGATGGCGAAACAGATTGGTCAGCGTCGCCATCTGCCGGTGGATCACCACCAGGTGCCGGCGCGCATCGACGAGCGCCTGCCGCTCATTGTGCCATGCGTCGCAGACGATGCGGTCCTCGATGCCGTCGAGACTGTCGCCAAGTGCAGCGAGTTCAACCGCCATGCCGTCGAACGACTGGCCCACGACCGCCTCGATCAGCTCGGCCGGCGAGCGGAACTTGCGCGAGCCGTTCTCGATCGCCTTGCGGATGTTGTCGACCGACTGCAAGGGTTTCTTGCGGGCGCCGACCAGCATGGTGTCGTTGAGGGCGAAACGGAAATGGCCGAGCCCGCCGGCTTCCGCCGAGTAGTCGTGGCGCAGGTCCGGCAGGTCGCCATAAAGCCAGTCATCCTCGAGGTCGATGTGGCAGCCATGGCTGGCGGACAGGAAGGCCTCGCGCACGGGCGCCGGCAGGGCCTGTTCGGCGGCGATCTCGTGGCGTGCGCGCATGTCGGAAAGCTGGTAGCTGCGCCACGTCCATTGCGCGCCGGCGGCATCCTTGGTGCGCAGGCCGTCGGCGGTGAAATGATAGATGAAGAACAGCCCATGCTCGTCTGGCAGGTAGGGCGACAGGTCGGTGCCTTCCGGGGCGAGAGCAGTATCCATGGTAGTGCCGGATGCATATTTCGAGCATGGCACCGCGTGGCGGCGCGTGATCGCAACATCTAGCACGGGCGGCGGGGTTTCGTGTGACGGTTCCTTGACAGCCGATCACACTCTCTCGAGCGGCCGCGTCAGTGCGGCCGCGCCTTTCGCCGCCACCGCATTGCGACTGCCACACTTAGCGCTTCGGACCGAACCCGGGATAGGGGTTCAGCGGCACGATTGCGGCAATGTCCATCATGCCGGCCTTGACCAGCGGCAAGCTGCCGAGATGACTGCGCACGTCGGCATCGCTGGCCGCCTCGAACATCATGCCGCTCCCGGGCAAGTCGCCACGGTTCCAGACCTGGCGAACCGCACCCTGGGCGTAGAGCGTGCGCCGCTGCTCGGCCTCGCCGGGTAGCAGCGGCGCGAAATCGGCGTCGGTGAACTTTTCGGTGTTGCGGGTGAGGAGGGCAAAGAACTGCATGTCGGTCTCCTGTTTGTCAGCGGTTGATGGCGGCAGGTATCGCGCTGGATGGCAGACTGTCCAAGACTGATTAGGCTAAAGTTGAGACATTTGGAGACTTGATGCCGCGGAGCAAAAAATGTTCGACTTGCGCCAGATCCGATATTTCGTCGCCGTCGCGGAAACCGGCAATGTGGGTCGCGCCGCCGAGCTGCTGCATATTTCGCAGTCGCCGCTGAGCCGGCAGATCATGCAGCTTGAACAGCAGCTTGGCGTGACCCTGTTCGAACGGGTAAAACAGCGCGTCCATCTCAATGCCGAGGGCCGCGCCTTTCTCGCCGAGGCCCGCGCGCTGCTGTCGAACGCGCGCCGGCTGGAGGAACTTGGTCGAAACCTTGCCAGCGGGTCTGTCGGGCGTCTTGCCATCGGCTATGTCGAAGGCGCCGTGCACGCCGGGCTTGTCGCCGCGATGCTGCGCCAGTTCCGCCGCGACCGGCCGGATTTTCATCTCCAGTTGAGAAGCCTGCGCTCGGCGGCGCAGATCGAGGCGCTGCGGCAGCGGTCGCTGGATCTGGGCCTGGTCTATTCGCCGCCCGCCGCGGACGATCCCGATGTCGCCAGCATGCCGCTGCGCCACGAGCCGCTGGCGCTGGCGATGCCCGAAGGCGATCCGCTCGCCGAAGTGGCCGATATCCAGCCGCACCATCTCGACGGCCGCGTCTGGATCACCGTCGTGCGCCAGCCCGACGACACCAATCGCGGCCAGTTCCTGGCCGCCTGCGCCAAGGCGGGTTTCCTGCCCGATATCGCCTATGAGACGGCGGACCCGTTGACCTCGCTCGGCCTTGTCAGCGCCGGCCTCGGTCTTGCCACCGTCCAGTTGAGCCTGCGCATCGCCGCGCCGCCCGGGATCCTGTTTCGGGACCTGCCATGGTTCGAGCGCAAGGTCTCGATCCATCTCGCCTGGCGGCGCCAAGATCGGCGGGCGGTAATCGCTGATCTGCGGCAGGCTGGGAGTAGGGCAGTAGGGCAGTAGGTGCTGTCTTCGCTTATTCCCCTACTCCCCTACTCCCCTACTCCCCTACATCTTGTCTATCACCGCCTGCACGCCCTCCGTCGGCGCATCGACCGAGGAGCCTGCCACCATGATGGCGGCCACGATTGCCTCGGGGTCATTGACGACCAGCGGCTTGACCCGCTGTGCGGTGTGAATGAAGCCTTCGGTTGCCATATGGTCGATAAGCGCCAGCATCGGATCCCAGAATCCGCCGACATTGCCGAAGACGATCGGCTTGCGGTGATGGCCAAGTTGCGCCCAGGTCATGACCTCGACGATCTCCTCGACTGTGCCGATGCCGCCCGGCAATGCCACAAAGGCGTCGGATTTCTCGAACATCTTATGTTTGCGCTCGTGCATGTTTTCGGTGATCACGAGCTCGTCGAGCCGGTCTAGCGCGGTTTCGGTTGCTTCCCTGTTGATCAGGAAGCGGGGAATGATACCGGTGACCTTGCCGCCGGCCTTGAGCGCGCCTTCAGCGACGGCGCCCATGATGCCTTTGGTGCCGCCGCCATAGATCAGCCTGAGGCCGGAGCGCGCAAGCGATCGCCCGAGCAGGTGACCAGCCTTGGCATAGGTTTCATCGCGGCCCGGAGACGAGCCGCAATAGACGCAGACGGATCGAATCGTATTCATGCCGATGATTGGTGATTGGGTCTGAAAGCGCGGTCAAGCCCTAAGCGCCGAGAAGTCCGGGCTTTTTCTTGTCGGTGATGGTAAAACAGGCTAGACCGGCGTTAGGTGGCTAAGGGGCAGGGAAGTAGATGGCGATCAATCCGTTGAAGGCGTTTCTGTTCGCGGCGGGTGGGACCGTCGCGGTTGCGGGAACCGCCTATGTGTCGGGCGCGCTCGACCCATATTTCAATCGCACGCCGCCGGCGGACGTCGCGGCGCAGGCTCCGCCTGTGGCGCCGAAGCCGGCCAATCCGGGCACGGAAGCGCGGCTGCCGCAGGCCGCGGTACCGGCCGCTCCCACCTCGGAGGCAACCGCGCCTGCCGTCGCGGGTCCGATCGCCCCGACCTTCGACGTGGTGCGCGTCGAAGGCGATGGTTCGATCGTCGTCGCCGGCAATGCCGCGCCCAATTCAAAAGTCGAGATCCTCAACGGTTCGACCGTGATCGGCTCGACGGTCGCCGGTCCGGATGGCGCCTTCGTCATCGTGCTCGATGATCCGCTGAAGCCCGGTGACTATACGATTGCCTTGCGCTCCACCGCCGGCGATGTCGTGACCGCTTCCGCCCAGACGGCCGTCGTCTCCATCCCCGCCAATGCGAGCGGCCAGGTGCTGGCCATGGTCGAGGAACCGGGCAAGCCGGCCGAACTGCTGACCGTACCCCAGCCGCAGACAACACCGGAAGCGCCTGCAGCCGCGGCTCCGGCGCCAGGCACGTCCGCCGCCATCGAAACAACGCCTGCTCCTGCGGCGCCGACAACGCCGCCCGCGCCCTCCGTGGCCGAACCCAAGATCGTCGTCGAAGCGGTCGAGATTGACGGCAGCAAGATCTTTGTCGCCGGCCTCGCCGACCCGGGCCGCAAGGTGCGCGCCTATGCCAACGATATCCTGCTTGGCGAAGCGCAGGCATCGCCGGATGGCCATTTCCTGGTTGAGGCGAGGCGGGACGTGCCGGTCGGCAGTTACACCATCCGTGTCGATGGGCTCGATGCCGACGGGGTGAAGGTGGTGGCCCGCGCCGCCGTGCCGTTCGAGCGCGAACCGGGCGAGGCGGTCGCCGCCGTCGCGCCTGCCGAATCCAAGGCGGCCGATGTAAAGCCTGCCGAACCGTCGGCTGCCGCTGAAGCGCCCGCCGCTGTCGCGCCCAACCCGGCGGAACCGGCTCCGGCCGATGCAGCGGCCACGCCGCCTTCCGATGTGGCCGAGACCGTTTCACCTAAGCTCGAACATGCCAACGGCGCCGTAATCATCCGCCGTCACGACACGCTGTGGCGGATTTCGCGGCGCGTTTACGGTTATGGCATGCGCTACTCGACCATCTATCTCGCCAACCAGGACCAGATCCGCAATCCCGACCGCATCTGGCCGGGACAGGTGTTCAAGGTCCCGCCTCGGTCGAAGGAAGGTGAGGCCGCCGACCTCAAGGCGATGGGTGACCAGATGACGACGCATTCGGCGAAGACGGAGTAGGCAAGCGTCCGCGGGGCGGCTGCAAGCCGCTCCGCAGCCGATCCTTCGCAACCTCCGCCTGCAATCTCCCCATCCGGCCAGCTTGCCTCGTCACCGTTCATCGTCTATCGCCGATGAACGATGACCGAATCCCTGCCTGAACCGGACCGCGCGACGAGCGCGCCAACATCTTGCACCACCGACAGCCACTCCATCGCTGCCCGCCTCGCCGCGCTCTCGCACCCTGCGCGCATCGAGATCCTGAAACGCCTGTCCGCCAGCGGTTTCTGCTGCTGTCGCGACGTCGTCGACCATCTCGATCTCGCCCAGTCGACCGTCTCGCAGCATCTGAAGATCCTGGTCGAGGCGGGGCTGGTGCGCTTCGCGCCTGACCGCCAGCGCTCGCGCTACGAGGTCGACCACGCCGCGCTTGCCGGCGTGTCGGCTTCGCTGAGCGCGCTCGTCGTTTCCTGCTCGACCAGCCGCTGACCCTCTCACCCAAAAGGCAAGAAAAGTGGCCGAAAAAACCGTCTCCGCCGATTCCCCGACCTTCAAGACGCTGCTTAACCTCTGGCCCTATATGTGGCCGGCGGACCGTGCCGATCTGCGGGCGCGGGTCACCTGGGCGACAATTCTGCTGGTGGTTGCCAAACTGACATTGGTCGCGGGACCCTATTTTTTCAAATGGGCGACCGACGCCTTGGCCGGCGACGGCAAATCGACGCCGCCGCTGCCCGCCTTCCTGCTCGCCCCGGTCATGTTGGTTGTCGCCTACAATGTCGTGCGGCTCGTGCAACTCGGCTTCAACCAGTTGCGCGACGCGCTGTTTGCCCGCGTCGGCCAGTACGCGGTGCGCCAGCTTGCCTTCCGCACCTTCGTCCACATGCACCAGTTGTCCCTGCGCTTCCATCTCGAGCGGCGCACCGGCGGCCTGTCGCGCATCATCGAGCGCGGCACCAAGGGCATCGAGACGATCGTGCGCTTCATCATGCTCAACACGGCGCCGACCATCCTCGAATTCGCGCTGACCACGGGCATCTTCGCCTACACCTATGGCTGGAAATACGTAGCCGTGGTGGCGGTCACCGTCTGGCTCTATGTCTGGTTCACGGTTCGCGCCAGCGACTGGCGCATTTCGATCCGCCGCGACATGAACGACAGCGACACCGACGCCAACACCAAGGCGATCGACTCTCTGCTCAACTTCGAGACGGTTAAATATTTCAACAACGAGGCCATGGAGGCGGAGCGCTTCGACCGCTCCATGGCGCGTTACGAGATGTCGGCGACGAGGATCTGGACCTCGCTCGGCTGGCTGAATTTCGGCCAGGGCGTCATCTACGGGCTGGGCACGGTCATCGTCATGTGCATGTCCGCGCTCGAAGTGCAGCGCGGTACGCAGTCTGTCGGTGATTTCGTCTTCATCAACGCCATGCTGATGCAACTCTCGGTGCCGCTCAATTTCATCGGTTTCATCTACCGCGAGATTCGCCAGGGCCTCACCGATATCGAGCAGATGTTCGACTTGCTCGACGTGCCGCAGGAGATCGTCGACAAGCCCGGTGCCAGGCCCCTTGCGATCGAAGCCGGCAAGGTCGAATTCCGCGACGTGCATTTCTCCTATGATCCGAACCGCAAGATCCTGAAAGGCATCAGCTTCGAGGTGCCGGCCGGCAAGACGGTCGCCATCGTCGGTCCTTCGGGCGCGGGCAAGTCGACCATCTCGCGGCTGCTGTTCCGCTTCTACGACATCCAGTCGGGCCAGGTACTGATCGACGGCCAGGATGTCAGGGAGGTGACGCAGGAGAGCCTGCGTGCGGCGATCGGCATGGTGCCTCAGGACACCGTGCTGTTCAACGACACCATCGCCTACAACATTCGCTACGGCCGCATCGGCGCCAGCGAGGAGGAGGTGCGCAAGGCGGCCGAACTCGCCCAGATCGGCCCCTTTATCGAACGGCTGCCCGAAGGCTACCGCTCGATGGTCGGCGAGCGCGGTCTGAAGCTTTCCGGCGGCGAGAAGCAGCGCGTGGCGATTGCCCGCACCATCCTCAAGGCGCCGCCGATCCTGATGCTCGACGAGGCGACCTCGGCGCTGGACAGCCATACCGAACAGGAGATCCAGGCCGCGCTCGACCTGGTCAGCCGGGGCCGCACCACGATCGTCATCGCCCACCGGCTGTCCACGGTGATCACGGCCGACGAAATCATCGTGCTCAAGGACGGCCAGATCGCCGAACGCGGCACCCATGCCGATCTGATGCGCAAGCACGGGCTTTACGCCTCGATGTGGGACCGCCAGCGCGAGGCGACCGAAGCCGAGGAGCGTCTGCGCATCGCTCGCGAAAGCGACGAACTGGGCATAGTGGTGCGCAGGCGCACGTCGGAGCTGTCTTAGCGGCCGCTTTCCTTCTCCTCGTGGAAGAAGGTGGATCGGCGCATAGCGCCGAGACGCTTGAAGGGTACTGGCGCCGTATTTGCCAAGCTGGAACACCCTTCCCCATTGTCGCGTTGCGGGCAGAGGGTGTTTCGGTTATTGAGGCCGGACCTGAAACAGGGACTGCCCCATCCCATGAGCCTTGTCGATACGGTCAAGAACGCGTTCGTACCGATCCATCGCGAGGGCTATCCGTTCATCGTCGCCTTCGGCGCGGGCACGCTTTTCCTCGGCTATTTCTCCTCGATCCTGTTCTGGATCGGGCTCATCCTCACCGCCTGGTGCGCCTATTTCTTCCGCGATCCCGAGCGGGTGACGCCGGTCGATGACCGTCTGGTGGTGAGCCCCGCCGACGGCGTCATCTCGGCGGTCGGCCCGGCCGTGCCGCCGCGCGAGCTTGGCCTCGGCAATGCCGAAATGACCCGCATATCGGTGTTCATGAACGTCTTTTCCTGCCACGTGAACCGCGCCCCGGTGCGCGGCAAGATTTCCCGTATAGAGCATCGGCCCGGGAAGTTCCTCAATGCCGAACTCGACAAGGCAAGCACCGAGAACGAGCGCAACGGGCTGGTCATCGACAGCCCCAACGGCACCGTCGCGGCGGTGCAGATCGCCGGCCTCGTGGCGCGGCGCATCGTCTGCTGGGCCGAGACCGGCGGCTCGATCGCCATAGGCGAACGTTTCGGCCTGATCCGCTTCGGTTCGCGCGTCGATGTCTTCCTGCCGGAGGCGGCGACACCACGCGTGGCCGTCGGCCAGACGGCGGTTGCCGGCGAAACGGTGCTGGCGGAATTCGGCGGTGTCGCCGCCACGCCTCTCGTGCGGATATCCTGACCGGTGGGCGCGCCGTTCAAGAAATTCGAGGCGCATGCCAGCGGCGGCCCGCGCATCCGCGAAATCCCGATGCGCATGGTGCTGCCCAATCTGGTTACGGTGCTCGCCATCTGTGCCGGCCTGTCCGGCATCCGCTTCGCTTTCGAGAACCGCTTCGAGCCCGCGGTGGTCATGGTGCTGCTCGCCGCGTTTCTCGACGGCATAGACGGCCGGCTGGCGCGGATGCTGAAAGCGACGTCGAAATTCGGCGCGCAGATGGATTCGCTAGCCGACATCGTCAATTTCGGCGTCGCGCCCGCGCTGGTGCTTTACGCTTTCCTGCTCGACCGCGCGGGATCGCCGGGCTGGATTGCCGCCCTTTTGTTCACCATCGCCTGCGGCATGCGGCTCGCCCGCTTCAATGTTCTTGACGAGGAAAAGGCCGAGCGGCCGGCATGGCAGACCGAATATTTCGTTGGCGTACCGGCGCCGGCGGGCGCCGTGCTGGTGATGCTGCCGCTCTATCTGTATTTCCTGCGGCTTGGGCTGGAGCCCGGCCGCCCGGCCGCCTTCATCGCCACCGGCTTCACCGTCCTGGTCGCCTTCCTGCTGGTCAGCCGTTTGCCGGTCTATTCGGGAAAGAGCGTCAAGGTGCCGGGTGACAAGGTATTGCCGGTCATCCTGGGCGTCGTGCTCTACATCCTGCTCTTGATGACCTATCCCTGGTACACGCTGACGGCCTCCGTCGCCGGCTATCTCCTCTTCCTGCCCTTCAGCGTGCGTGCCTATTCGAAGCGCGCCAGGCTGGAAGGGGAGCAGGTGCCGCCTTCGGATATCGGATAGCGCTGTTATCGCTTTCTTGAGGCGGGGATGTCGCCGAAGGCGACAGAGGGCGCATTGAACGCCAGCGCTTTGCGCCCGGGTCCGCGATTTAGGTGAGACGGCCCCCTCTGGCCTCTTCACTTACGCCGCCGCACTCAGCCCCAGACGATCGATGGCCAGTTTGCGGGCCGACACGTAGTCGGTCTTGCCTGAGCCCAGCGCCGGGATCTCTTCCACCTTGACGATGTCGTTGGGCACCATCAGTTCGGCCGCCCCGGCTTTCTTGCCGAATTGGCGCAGTTCCTCGGCACTCGCATCGTCGGCGGTGGTGACCAGCACGATGCGCTCGCCGCGCCTTTTGTCGGGCACTGCCACGGCGGCATGGCGCTCTTCCGGCCACAGCGACTGGACCAGCATCTCGACCGCACCCAGCGACACCATCTCGCCGGCGATCTTGGCGAAACGCTTGGCCCGGCCGCGAATGGTGATGAAGCCTTCGCGGTCGACCGAAACGATGTCGCCGGTGTCGTGCCAGCCTTCCAGCCGCTGCAATTCGCCCGGCCGGTCGGCGGTCATGTAACCCATCATCATATTCGGGCCGTCGAGCCACAGCCGGCCGGCGCCCTCGATGCCTTCGACGGGTTCGAGCTTCATGCGGATGGCCGGCAGCAGCCGCCCGACGGTGCCGTCGCGGCTATGGATGGCGGTGTTGACGGCAACCACGGGCGCGGCCTCGGTCAGCCCAAAGCCTTCGATGATCTCGGCCTGGAAACGCTCCCGATAGGCGCCGCGGGTTTCCGGCTTTACCGCTTCGGCGCCGGCGACGACGAAGCGCAGGCTGGAAAAATCGCCGTCCTTGGCGGTGCGCGCGTAGTTCGCGAGGAAAGTGTCGGTGCCGAACATGACCGTCGGCTTCACCTTACGGGCGATCTCGGGGATGATCTTGTAGTGGAGAGGCGAGGGGTAGAGGAACAGTTTTACGCCTGTGACCAGCGGCAGGATGGTGCCGCCCGTCAGCCCGAAGGAGTGGAACACAGGCAACACGTTGAGCAGGATATCGGCCGGCGAGATGGTGACACGGGCTTCCGCCTGCATGGCGTTGGCGTAAAGGTTCTTGTGCGACAGCACCACCGCCTTCGGCGTGCCTTCCGAACCGGAGGTGAACAGGATGACCGCGGGTTTGGCTGCGTCCTGACGCTGCAGCGGCCAGCGCCACAGCAAGGCGGCGGTAAGCTTTTCCAGCGCCGTCACGCTTGCGCGTGTATCCTCCAGCCAGAGAAACTTCGCGCCGCCCTTTTCGACCGCCGTCACGATATCGCCGAGGTCGGCCTTCTCGATGAAGGCGCGGGAGGAGACGACCGTGCGGATCACCGCCGTGCGGATGGCCGCGGTAATGCTGGCCGGACCCGCGGTATAGTTGATCATCGCGGCCACCCGCCCGGCCGAGAGCAGCCCGACCAAGGACAGCACCACGCCATTGGCGTTGGGCAGGAGCAGGCCGACCGCTTCGCCGGGCGCCGTCACCGCCTCGAAACGCCTGCCCAGCACGCGCGCGCCGATAAACAGTTTCCGATAGCTCAGCGCGCCCGAGACGACGTCCTCGATAATCGGATGCGACGCGCCGACCCTGGTTGCGGCGTCACGCATGGCCAGGAACAGGCCGCGATCGAGATCGGCGGCTGCGAAGCGCGCCTCGGAGAAGCGGTCGAACAGCGCGTTGGTGTTCGAAGCCTGGTCGGGAATGCGCGCCACCAGCTCGGCGATGGTCATTGGTTCCAATGCGCTGATCGACAGGCGCGGGAACCAGCGCCGTGGCGCGATGCTGGCCGGTGTCAACGAGACAGGAAGGTCGCGGGCGCCGCCGACGAAGATCGGCACGATGCGGGCGTCGGCCTGCATGGCGATGCGGGTGACAGCGCGAAACAGCCGGAACGACTTGACGTCGGGCTCGACCGCGTCCGGCAGGTAGACGGCAAGCCGGCCCTTGCCCTTCAGCACGCGCACCAGCCTGCGGCTGACGAAGACGTGCTCGGCGTTGAAGGCGATGGTGCGGCCAAGCTCGCGCCACGGCTCCAGCCATGGCGCCCTGGCCGAGGCTCCGTCGAGGATGTGCAGCGTGTCGTCAGGCAGCAGCGACAGCATCAGCGCCGGTTCGAAGTGCGACTGATGTGAGATGACATAGATGACTGGCGCCGCCGCATCGCGCGCGATTGCGATGCGGCTGTCGCTGATCCGGTAGGCGAGCTTGAACGGCACGTAGAGCAGCGCCTGGGTAAAGCGCAGGCCGAGGCGGAACTTTTCCATCACCCCGATCAGCAGCCAGGCCACGACCAGACCCGCAAGCAGCGCCAGTGTCAGGATCATGCCGCGTCTCTCCCAACGGTCCTTGCACCTCGGCTCTGCGGCCGCTTCGGCAAGAACCTAGACGATGTGCGGGCAAGGTCAATGAGGAGGCCTCCTGCCGCCTCTCACGAAGGGAGGGCAAAAGCGGCATCTTCTACGCCGTCTTCAGTCTCCCGCTGATGAAGCGGAATTCCTGCGTTTTGCCGCCATAACCGTAGGCGGCGGCCGGCACTTCGTGCACGAAGGCGTAGCTTTCCTCGTGCACGGACCCGAGCAGGCGCCCGAAGGCGGCGAAGATCGCCTTGAGATAGGCTTCCAGCTCGAGCTTGGTGTTGGTGCCGTCGACCACCTTGATGTCGAGCCAGAACGTATTGGTCCCATGCTCGGCCAGCGATGTGCCGCCGGCGAACCAGTGCTGCGGATCGAGGTAGGAAACGGCAACCGCCGTTATGGTCGGATCCTTGCGGAGGTGTGTGGCGGTGAGTTCGGTGGCCTCCTTGGCGATCCTGGCGGACAGCGTGGCGTCGGGCGTTCCGGTGACGCTGACGTTGATGATGGGCATTGTCCTTCTCCTTGGTTCTGGCGGGCTCTGTCAGCCAATGACGCAACCATGTCACCAATCATGAGTCATGAAAATCGAATTGTTTTCAAAAAATAGTTCGATAATATCGAACTATGAAAATGCTCGATCCCGACCTCTTGAGGACATTCCTCGCCTTCGCCGACAGTGGCTCGCTGGCGCAAGCGGCCTCCGTTGTCGGCCGTTCACCGTCGGCTGTGACGGCGCAGATGCAGCGGTTGGAAGAGGCTGTCGGCGAACCGCTGCTGGCGCCGCAGGGCAGGAGCCGCGGGCTGACGCCGACCGGTGAGGAGCTTGTCGGCTATGCCCGGCGTATCCTTGCAGCGCATCGTGAAGCCTGGCTCGGCTTGAAGGGCGCAAAGGCCGATGGACGCATCGCGATCGGCACGACGCAGGATTTCGCCGACAGCGGCTTGCCCGATCTGCTGCGTGCCTTCGCCGAAAGCCATCCGCGCGTCAGGATCGAGCTGCGCGTCGGCCGCTCCGCCGAGCTGGCGCACGCCCTTCAGGGCGGTAGCCTGGATCTGGCGATCGTTATGCGGCAAGCGGCGACGCCGGACGAAATCGGCATGCTGCGCGAGCCGATGATGTGGCTCTGTTCGCAGAAAGGGCTGGCTGCGCGACAGGACGAATTGCCGCTTGCGCTGCTCGATCCGCATTGCGGCTTCCGCGAAGCGGCGATCTCGGCGCTCGATGCGGCCGGCCGGCGCTATCGCATCGCGGCCGGCAGCGGCAGCCTGGCCGGCCTGCGCACGGCGGTCAATGCCGGCATTGCGCTGACGCTGCGCACCGCACGCTTTGCCCATTCCGGGATTGTCGAAGCACCCCACGCATTTGACCTGCCGCCCGTGCCCGTTGCTGAATTCGCCGTCCGGCTGCGCGCCGACGCCGAGAGCCCGGCGCGGGATCTAGGCGCACTGCTCGGCGCCGGCCTGGCTCTACCAGGGCTTTTTGGCAGAGAGCCGTCCATCGTCAGGCGCGGGGCCAAAGAAAAAGCCGACCTTGCGGTCGGCTTGGAGTAGGACGGACCGAGGGGTTTGGGGGGACTCGGGGGGTGGTCCGTCTGCTCAACAATGCCTGAACCGGATGATGGTTCCGTGACTGCGCAAATTTTTTTGGGCTCGGCTTTCACAACGGACCTGGCGCTTGTTGCTGCTTTGCCGACAGCCAGTCGCGGCCGGCATGGGCAAACACCGCACAAAGCACGATCGCGCCGCCGATCATGCTGGCCACGGGCGGTATCTCGGCCAGGAAAAGGAAGGCAAACAGGATCGCGAACGGCACTTCGGCAGAGCCGAGCAGGCCGGATTCAGCCGCAGGGATGAGCCGCGCTCCTTCCGTCCACAGGATGGAGGAGAGTGCGAAGCTCGAGCCGAAGGCGACCAGCAGCACGGCGTCTCTTGCCGAGACGGCAAGCGGGTCGGTGACGAACCAGCCGAGTATGAACAACAGCAGGGCCGAGACCGCGCCTGCCCAGACCGCCGGCGTGTCGCGGAAGGCGCGCACCATGATCATGTAGAGCGCGCTGCCGATCGTCATCAGCAGCGCCAGCCCGTCTCCGAACAGATTGCCGGTGCCGAAGCTCGACCAGACCATGACCGCGACGCCGCCAAGCGAGACCGCTGCGGCTAACATCGTCTGCAGGCGGAAGGGCTCGCGAACCAGCAGGAAGGCGAGCAGCGCGGCAATGAAAGGCGACGTCGCGTAGATGACCGTGACATTGGCGACGAAGGTGAATTTGAAGGCGGAGATGAAGGCGATGCTGGCCAGCGCGCCTTCCACCGCCAGCAGCCAGCCGCGCCAGCCGAGCCGCAGCGTTTCGCGGTTGCCGGAGCGGTGGCGGCGCCACAGCACATAGAGGCTGATCAGGATGAAGCCGACGAAGCCGCGCCAGCAGGTGATGGTCAGCGGATCGGCATGGATCGATTTGGTCAGCACACCGGTCAGCCCGAACACCGCCGCCGACGACGACACCAGAATGATGCCAAGTGTCCGTTCTGCGGTGTCGGTGGCGGCTGCTACGTCGGTCATGAAAGCCAATCTACGTGGTTCTGTCCTGACATCGTAGTGTCAGCAGTCTGGCCATCACAGCCGTTTGCGGAAATGCTCGCCGCCCACGATCAGCAGCCCTGCGGCAATGATGAGAGCAGCGCCGAAGAACACTTCGCGGCGCGGCACGTCGCCCCAGATGGCGAAGCCGAGCGCGAAGGCCCACAACAGCGAGGTGTATTCCAGCGGCGCGATGATCGAGGCCGGCGTCCGTTTCATGCCTTCGAAGAGAAGATACTGCGCCAACCCGCCGAGCGCGCCGACGCTGGCAAGCAGAAGCAGTTCGCTCCAGCCGGGCGTCTGCCACCAGAGCAGCGCCGGCACCGCCGAGAATATCAGGAAATAGAAATTGTTGAGCAGGAGCTGGACCATCGAGCGCTCGGCAAGGGCTGTCTTGCGCAACAGCACGATGGCGATGCCCCACAGGAAAGCGGCGGCCAGCACCAGCAGCACCGGCACGGACAGGCCGAGATGGGCAGGGTCGCAGGCGACGAAGACGCCGGCGAAGCCGATTGCCACCGCCAGCCAGCGCAGCATGGGCACCTTTTCGCCAAGCATCACCACGGAAAGCACGGTGACGATGATCGGGGCCGCGTAGTAGACGGTGGTCAGTTCGGCGAGCTGCAGGCTGCGCGCGGCATTGTAGTAGCAGAGCCAGGCCGCCAGGGTGAAGACGCTGCGCAACAGCATCGGCCACACGATCGGCGACCGCGCTGTCTCGGTATAGAGATGCCGTCCGCCGATCGCCGCGCAGGCGGTCAGTATGGTGATGCTCCGGAAGAACATGATCTGCCAGACGCTCATGCTGGCGACCAGCAGCTTGATCGACGCGTCCTGCGTGGAAAAAAGCAAATAGGCGACGCCGGTCAGGAGGATGCCGGCGAGAACCCTTTCGCGTGTTTCGAGAATGGCGACGTCGGCCATGCGGCAAGCGGCCTTGTGTGAAAACGGCTCCGGCCCCTGTCGGCTCCGCTCCCGCCAGCTATAGGGGCGAAACCTTGCAAGGCGCTGCTCCAGCGCCATGCTTGCGTTGGGGCAGGTCCGATCCCGGATGCGGCTTCTGGCGCGGCGCGACTGATTGGTTTAGCATTGTCTCACAAAGCCGGCGCATAGGCTCGGCGGGCCAGGGAAACGGTGCGGATCAAGAAGCCGGCGCTCGCATAAGAGACGCCATTCGCATCATGGCAGCGGGCCCTGACAGCCGGCAGTACGGACATCGAGACGCCGAGATCGGGGGGAGAACGCAATGCAGAAACTGCAATCGCAAGGCGTACATCACATCACGCTGGTCGGCGCCGGTCGCCAGACCTCGATCGATTTCTGGGAAGGCGTGCTGGGCATGCCTTTCATTTTCGAGCAGCCCAACCTCGACAAGGCGGCCGAAAGCCATCTCTATTTCGATCCGGGCGACGGGCGGCTGATCACCATCTTTACCGACGAGACCCGCACGCCGGTAAAGCGACGCACCCCGACCGACACCGGCTGCGTCCACCACATCGCCTTTGCCGTGTCGCGCGTCACCTTCCTGCAGGCGGTCGCCCGGCTTGATGCGCGCGCCATCAAGCACAGTGGCGTCAAGGACCGCGGTTTCATGGATTCGATCTATTTCGAGGATCCGCTCGGCTTGCTGATCGAACTTGCTTCCTACCGTTTCGAGCCGCCGGCCGGCTTTGGCCATGCCGACGTGCTGATGGAAGCGCACAAGCTCCGCGTCGCGCGGGGCGACTACAACATCGCCGAGGCGCATCTGGCCGACGCCATCCAGGCACTGGTCGAGCGCTCGCGCGCGACATTGTCGGCCGACAGGACGCCGCGCAATCCATATTGATTTTTGAATAAGCAAAGGGAGGAACACATGGCAAAGACAGCGACGAAGGGTGCGAGGAAGCCGGCAGCCAAGGCGACACCAAAGGTTATGGCAAAACCAGCAGCAAAAGCTTCAACCAAGCCGGCGCCAAGAATATCGGCAAAGCCTTCGGCCAAGGCGGCGTCAAAAGCAGCAACCGCCGGCAAAACCGCGTCCAGGACCAAGGGGAAATCGGCGAAGAACCCCGCCCTGATGATCAGCATGCTGAAGCCCAGCGTCAACAACATGACGGTTCGGGTGTTTGCCCGCGCCGCCGGGCTGGACCATGTCGAGGCCGACGCCTGGGGCAGCACGCGTTCGCCCGAATTCATGGCGCGCAACCCGGCCCATCTGACTCCGATGATCGAGGACAAGGGCCTGCCGCGAGGGGTGCTTTGGGAAAGCTGCGCCATCATGCAGTATCTCGCCAACAAGCACGGGCTGGAGAAATTCTACCCCAAGGCGCCTGCCAAGCGGGCGATGATCGACAGCGCCATGTTCTACCTGATCGGCACGCTCTATCCCTATGTGGCGCGCGCCACCTATCCGGCGCTCGGTTTCCCGCAATATGCCGGAGAGGTCGGCCACAGCGACGCTCATCCCGACAGGAAGGCCGAGGCGCAGAAGGCGGCGATCGCCGCCATCTCCGAACCGCTGGAGGTGTTCCACTCTTTCTTCAGGGACGGCAAGCCCTTCATTGGAGGCAAGAACCCGTCTATCGCCGACATCCGCCTGGCGGCGACACTCGAATTTCTCGTCGTCATCGACTATGCCCTGCCCGAATGGGCCAGCGACTACATGGCCGCGATGGAGAAGAAGCTCGGCAAGGCCTATGCAGACCCGGCCAGCGACGTGCGCGGCTACATTGCCCATGTGAAGTCACAGCCACGGGTGTGAGATCGCTTCGGCGTCGCAGGCCGGTTGAAGCCAGCCGGCGGCCAAGATGAACTGCGATCCGTCGGGTTCCTTCACGCCTCCTTTGTCTGGCAGGACAGTGGGGGGCACTGTCCGCCAGCGTATCGCGGATGCTCGTCACACCGCGCTTCCGGCGTATCCCGTGGCGCTTACTGCGTCGCTTGGTAAAGCTCCGCCGCCGCTGCTTTGAGCGCCCGCCTTCCGTCCGGCCTGAAATACATCATGTGTCCTCCGTCCAGCACATCGACGCGGATGGGCTTTGCACCGGCGAGCGTCGGTATCTGGTTCACCAGATAGCGAGACGCCAGATAGGGCGTGACGAGATCGGTGTAGCCGTTGACGATGACGACGCCGAGCGCGGGATTGAGCGAGCGCGCCCGCTGCAGATCGTTCATCACGCCGGCATAGCCCTGCCGCGATGTGCCGTAGTCCCAATTGCGGCTGATCTCGCCATTGAGCAGCCGATAGCTGACATCGGTGTGGTAGTTCAATTCGTCGCGGGCATAGCCGACAAAAGCCGAGGTCAATGCTGGAACGCTGCGGTCGAGCACCGGATCGGGTCCGGCGTTGCGAGCGCTTTCAGGAGCGATGTCGGCCGTGCCGATCATGGCGTCATAGGGGCTGAGCACCTTGCTCTTCGAGCGGGCGAACTCCCTCGCGAAAAGGCTGGTCGGTATACGCGCGAAGTTCCGCTGCACGAGATCGAGCGGCAGGCCGGTGATCTCGGCCACCCGCTGGCTCGCGAGCCCCCCGCCTTGCTCCAGCCCGCTGGCCAGCGCCGTGAGGTATTCGCCAAGCGCATAGCGCTCGACCGCGGCCAACTGCGCCCGCAGCGCCTCGCCCGTAACGCCGTCGGCACTGAGCCGCACCGATGCCAGCGAGGGGAGTTCGAGGGCCCAGTGCAGCGGCTCGAATTCGTCAGGTTGCACCAGCATGAATTCCAGCGCCGGCGAGATCAGCACGATGCCGCTCGGGCTAAGGCCGACATCCTCCTGCAGCATTCTGGCCAGCAGTGCCGCGCGAAACCCGCCATAGCTTTCCCCGGCAAGGAAAAGCGGCGAGCCGCTGCGGCCGTTCTGCGCAAGATAGAGCCGGATGAAGGCGCCGATCGAGCTGGCATCCTGGTTGACGCCCCAAAAATCGTGGGTGTTCTGCCCGGGAGCCTCGCGGCTGTAGCCGGTGCCGATCGGATCGACAAAGACGAGGTCGGTCATGTCGAGCCAGCTGTCCGGATTGTCGATGAGCTTTTGCGGCGGCGGCAGGAATTCGCCGTCGGCTCCGGTCGTGATGATGCGCGGACCGAGCGCACCGAGATGCAGATAGGCGGAGGCCGCCCCGGGGCCGCCATTGAAGACGAAGGTAATGGGGCGTGGTGCCGTTTTTGTCGCATCGGCCGGTGGCCGCAGCGTGTAGGCGACATAAAAGATCTCCGCCGTGACGTCGGCCTTGCCTGAAAGCAGCGACAGCGTGCCGGCCTTGGCCTGATAGTCCAGCTTGCGTCCGGCAACCGTGATCGAATGGCTGGTGACCTGCGGCTGCGGCAGCAGCGACAGCACACCGCCGGTCGGCGCCGGCCTCTCCGGCGTTTCAGCCAGCACAGGCTGTGCGAAGGCAGCAAGCATCAGTAGGATGAGAGAGATCAGTTTCAACTTGAACGGCATGAAGCCTCCGCGAGAACGCTTGTCGCATAGCTATAGCCGATGCGATCGAAGTCAAAGGAAAGGCCTGTCCGGCTGAAGACGATCGCCTGCCATCAGGGCAACGAATCCGGGTCAGCGGGTTCCGTGCAAGCCTTCTCGGCGCACTATTGAGAGAGCATTGAATGAAAAAACCCGCCTGTGCGGCGGGTCCCTGGCGCAACTCAGCACCATAACCAGATATGTACCATAGCTGCCTTCACCCTGTCAAGAAAAAATTCCTATCACGAGAGACCGCCCGCACACTCGACTGCCCATCGCCAGCCTTCGTTGACCCGAGTCGGTCACCGGAAAATGGAACGACGGCACTCCCCATGGATCAGACAGTTTTTGAGCCCTCGTCCGTCAATGTCCCATTTGGGATAGTGGTTGCGCGCGCCTGTGTTCCAACGCGATGATTATGTTTGCTTTCCGGTGTGATCGGGTCAAATCTCGGTCGGTTGGCGCATGCCAGCGCCAGAAACAATCGTCGGAAAGGGGCAGCGAAATGGACGCCACCGCACTGAAGGCCATGCAGGCGCCGCTGAAAGAGACCTATCGCGATGATGCTTCGCGCGCGCTCATCACGCTCAGGGCCAGAGGCAGTCTCGATGACCAGTCGATCGCCTGCAAGGTCGAGACGGGCAGGGCTCTCGCGATTGCCGGCTTGCATCCGGCAACCGGCGGCTCGGGGCTCGAGCTTTGCTCGGGCGACATGCTGCTGGAGGCACTTGTGGCCTGCGCCGGCGTAACGCTCAAGGCGGTGGCGACGGCGCTCGAATTCAAGCTCGGCGCCGCCACGGTCGAGGCCGAAGGCGACCTTGATTTTCGCGGCACGCTCGGCGTTGCCAAGGATGCGCCGGTCGGTTTTCGCGCCATCAGGCTGAATTTCAGTCTCGACACCGATGAGCCGCAGGAGCGCATCGATTCCTTGCTGAGGCTGACCGAACGCTACTGCGTGGTGTTCCAGACCATCAATCAGAAGCCGGAACTGACGGTCAGCGCACGGCGCTGACGCCGCATCACGCCTTACTGCGCTGCCGGTTCCTCCGCGTCGCCCTCGTCGGTGAAGGGTGATGCGCTCGGCACGCATTGCAGCGACCAGCCGGTCGGGGCCGGCTGCTTCTGGTATTCGGTGATGGCGGCGGTGCATTGTTCGCGCTTGTCGAACGTGCTGGGCAACACGACCATGCCGCCTTGCGGACCGGCAATTACTAGGTACCAGACCAACGCTACGCTCGAAGCCATGGGAATTTCCTTGCTCTGCCCAGCCGGGCTTGTTGTGGGAATCTATGTGATCCTATCAACTCTGCGGAAATGACGAAAGCATGACCGCGACGCAGCTTTCCGCCGCCACATCACGGCCGCGTGATGTGGCGGGGCGGGCGGGGCCTGGTCAATTCGTTGCGAAACAATAGAACAGGCCGTCGCCGCCGGTGCCTTTCAGCGCCTCCTGGCCGCAGCCGCCGCGCGAAGCATGCGAAGAGTTCCAGGATTTGGCGGCAGCCGAATCATCGAGCCCGGCGCGGTCGTGGTGACCCATCATGGCAGCGCCTTCCGTGCCGCTCATGGTCCAGTCCCCGCAGGTCTGGTCGGCGATCCTGGTGCCGTCGGGCTTCGAGCCGGTCAGCATGTCGTGGCGGTTGGGCGTGTCGCCGCGGCCGTTGACCATCTCGCCTTTTTCGTTGAGCGCCGTCTGCTTGGTGATGCCGTTGGCATCGCCGTGCAGCGAGGCGACGTCGTCGGCTATCTTGACGCCCTTGGCATTCACCCATGGTCCCTTGCCGATGCGGTCGCGCGCATCCTCGGTGCTGGTCGACAGGTATGCGGCCCAGGTCTTGCCGGTGACGCCGGCTGCTTCCGCCAGCGAGGCGCAATGCGCGTCCGCGCCCTTCAGGCCGCCGAGGTCTGCCCCTTTGCCCGAGCCGACGCTGGTGACGAAGAAACTCATTCTGGCATCTTGTGACAAAGCTGTGCCGGCGGCCAAGGCGGAGATAGTGGCGGTGGCGGCGATGAGAATAAGTCTGCGCATGTCGATCCTCCGGGGTTTGAGCTTCGAAAGTACATTCGAGGAACGCCGCCCGGAGCCGAATTCTTCCGATAAAAAGGATGCGGCTATTCCGGCTGCCGGTAGGCGACGAAACGGTTGTGCTTGGCCTGGAAGATCAGTCCCGTCTCTTTCAGGTCGGGGCTTGCCAGCGGCACGATGCGTTTGGCGATTTCGGAGGGATGCGGCAGCGTTTCCGGGTCCTCGCCGGGCACGGCTTGCGCGCGCATCGCGGTGCGGGTGGCGCCGGGGTCGGCCGCGTTGACTCTGAGCGGCAGGCTCTGCGTCTCATGCGCCCAGGAGCGCATCATCGTCTCGACCGCCGCCTTGGAAGCCGCGTAGGGCGCCCAGAAGGCGCGCGCCGAGTGAGCGGCATTGGACGAAAGAATGATGGCCCGGCCGGCGTCGGAGAGCCGCAGCAGCGGGTCGACCGAGCGGATCAGCCGCCAGGTCGAGGTGACGTTGATGGTCATCACCTTCTCGAAGGTTTTGGCCTCGACATGGCCGATCGGCGAGATCACGCCGAGCACGCCCGCATTGGCGACGAGAATGTCGAGCTTGCCCCAGCGCTCGTGGATGGCGCCGCCCAGGCGGTCGATGCCGGCCATGTCGGCAAGGTCGAGCGGCACCAGCGTCGCTTCGCCTTTGCCGGTTTTGGCGCGCTCCGCCTTGATCTGGTCGTCGAGTTCTTCCAGCCCGCCCACGGTGCGCGCCACGGCAATGACGTGGGCGCCGGCGGCAGCCAGTTCCCTGGCGATGAAGTAGCCGATGCCCCGCGAGGCGCCGGTAACGACCGCAACGCGGCCGGAGAGGTCGAGGGTCATGCGACAGATTCCGGAAATATGGCTATGGCAACTGGCGGTGCGGCGATCCTACGCGCCGCTCGTCGCCAGCAGCGACAGCGTGCGTACATTGTCGTGGCCTTCGAAATCGAGCAGGCGGGTGGGATACTGGCCGGTGAAGCAGGCGTCGCAGAATTGCGGCTGCTCGTTGTCGCGGCTGGCTTCGCCGACGGCGCGATAGAGTCCGTCGATCGACAGAAAGCCGAGCGAATCGACGCGGATGAATTCGGCCATCTCCTCGATCGACATGCGTGATGCCAAAAGCTTCGATTTTTCCGGCGTATCGACGCCGTAGAAGCAGGAGGCGCTGGTCGGCGGCGAGGCGATGCGCATGTGCACTTCCTTGGCGCCGGCGTCGCGCACCATCTGCACGATCTTCTGACTGGTCGTGCCGCGCACGATGGAATCGTCGACCAGCACGACGCGCTTGCCCTCGATCATGCGGCGGTTGGCGTTGTGCTTCAGCTTGACGCCCATATGGCGGATGGAATCGCCAGGCTGGATGAAGGTGCGGCCGACATAGTGGTTGCGGATGATGCCGAGCTCGAAGGGAATGCCCGCGGCTTGCGAAAAGCCGATAGCCGCCGGCGTGCCGGAATCCGGCACCGGCACGACGATGTCGGCCTCGACCGGATTTTCCTGCGCGAGTTCCGCGCCGATGCGCTTGCGCACCTCGTAGACGTTGCGGCCTTCGACCGAAGAATCCGGGCGTGCGAAATAGACATATTCGAAGATGCAGAAGCGGGTCTTCTGCGGCTCGAACGGGAACAGGCTTTCGATGCCCTTGGAGGTAACGACGACCATCTCGCCGGGCTTCAAGTCGCGCACGAAACGCGCGCCGATGATGTCGAGGGCGCAGGTTTCGGAGGCCAGGATCCAGGCACCGTCGAGGTCGCCCAGCACCAGCGGACGGATGCCGAGCGGGTCACGGCAGCCGATCATCTTCTTGGCCGTCATCGCCACCAGCGAGAAGGCGCCCTCGACCTGGCGCACCGCATCGATGAAGCGCGAGTTCAGATCGCGCTCCTTGCTGGTGGCGACGAGGTGCAGAAGCGTCTCGGTGTCGGAGGTCGAGGAGAAGATCGCGCCCTGCTTCTGCAGCGCGCGCTGCACGGTCATGGCGTTGGTCAGATTGCCGTTATGGGCCACGGCGAAGCCGCCATCGGCCAGTTCGGCGAAGAAAGGCTGGATGTTGCGCATGCCGGCGCCGCCGGTCGTGGCATAGCGCGTATGGCCGATGGCGCGATTGCCTTGCAGGCTGTCGATGACGCGTTGCTTGGTGAAGGTGTCGCCGATCAGGCCAACATGGCGTTCGACATGGAACTGGGTGCCGTCGTAGGAGACGATGCCGGCCGCTTCCTGGCCGCGATGCTGCAGCGCGTGCAGACCGAGCGTGACGATGGCCGCCGCGTCCTGTCGGCCGAAAATGCCGAACACGCCGCATTCGTCGTGGAAGTGATCGTCAGCTTCCGCGGAAAGCACGTCGTTTGCATCTGCCATGGGGCTCAAGCTCCGCTAAAATCGCCATATAAGGCGATAGCGTCGTGAAAGCAACGCGTCCGGCGATGGTTCACGATCATCGTCAGTCTTGGGCGCCTGTTCCGCGGCGCCCGATCACTCATCAATTCGCCGGCGCAGCCGGGGCCGGATTGGCCGGTGCGTTGTCCGCGGGAGGCGTTCCGGCATCGCTGTCGTCGGGGGCCGGCGCATTGGCATCGTCCCCTCCCGCCGGAGCATCCGTGGCCGGTGCATCCGGTGCGGCGGGCGTTTCGGCGGCCGGCTGATTCGGATTGAGCTTCTTGAGGATGGCGTTTTCCGGATCCTCGGGCAGCAGGCTTTCGAGCTTGGCGCCGATCTGTTCCAGCAGCGGCCGCGACTTGGCCTCCGTGACCCAGGCCGGTGCCTTGGCGCCGGCCAGCCAATTGAAGAACAGCAAGGCCACGGCGACCACCAGAATGCCGCGGGCCGCGCCATAGAGGAAGCCGAGCGTGCGGTCGAGCGCGCCGATGCGGGAATCGATGATCCAGTCGGCGAGTTTCATGGTGATGACGCTGACGACGATCAAAGCGATGATGAAGACGACGCCGGCGGAGGCCGCCATGGCGATCTTTTCATTGTCGATATAGGGCTTCAGGTAGGGCAGGACGGGCTTGTAGAAAAAGAATGCCGCCGCGGCTGCCGCCGCCCAGGACACGATGGACAGGACCTCGCGTGAAAAGCCGCGAACCATGGCGAGCATCGCCGAGACCAGGGTGAAGCCGACGAGAATTCCGTCAAGCAGCGTTATCGGCATCTTTGTCGCCCCACTCCCTGTCGCTCACCACTAGGTGAGCCCGTCATTCTTCGTCGTTGGCGCGGCTGCGCCGTGAGCCGGCTATGCGCGCCACGAGGTCGGCGAGCTCGGTGGGCTGGAAAGCGCCGGCCCCGATTCCTCCGGCAAGTTCCTCGCTGCCCAAGGGCAGAACCGCGCTTCCGAAACCCAGCTTTTCGGCCTCCTTGAGACGCTGCTGCGCATGCGCAACCGGCCTCACGGCGCCAGAAAGGCTGATTTCGCCGAAATAGACGCAATCGGCGGGAAGGGCAAGACCGGTGAGCGAGGAAACCAGTGCGGCCGCCACCGCCACATCGGCCGCGGGCTCGGAAATGCGGTAGCCGCCGGCGACATTCAGATAGACGTCGTGTTGGCCGAAGCGCACGCCGCAATGCGCCTCGAGCACCGCCAGGATCATCGACAGCCGGGCGCCGTCCCAGCCAACGACGGCGCGGCGCGGCGTGCCGAGCGAGGAGGGCGCGACCAGCGCCTGGATTTCGACCAGCACCGGCCTTGTACCTTCCATGCCGGCGAAAACCGCCGCTCCCGGCGATTTCGCGTGGCGCTCGCCGAGGAACAGCTCGGACGGATTGGCAACTTCGCGCAGCCCCTTGTCCGACATCTCGAAGACGCCGATCTCGTCGGTCGGCCCGAAACGGTTCTTGACCGTGCGCAGGATACGGTAGTGATGGCCGCCTTCGCCCTCGAAATAGAGCACGGCGTCGACCATGTGCTCGACGACGCGCGGGCCGGCGATCTGCCCTTCCTTGGTGACATGGCCGACGAGCACGATCGCAGCACCCGTGGATTTCGCGTAGCGGATCATCGCCTGGGCGGCGGCACGCACCTGGGTGACGGTGCCGGGCGCCGAATCGGCGAGGTCGGTCCACAGCGTCTGGATCGAATCGAGGATCACCAGGTCCGGCCGCTTGCCGTCGGCGATCGTGGCAAGGATATCCTCGACATTGGTCTCGGCTGCCAGTTCCACGGGCGTCGAGGCGACGCCGAGGCGCTGCGCACGCAGCCTGATCTGGGCGACCGCCTCTTCGCCCGAGACATAGACGATGCGGTGGCCCCTTGAGGCCAGGGCCGCGGCTGCCTGGGTGAGCAGTGTCGACTTGCCGATACCGGGATCCCCGCCGACCAGCAGCGCCGAGCCGCGCACGAAGCCGCCGCCGGTGGCCCGGTCGAGCTCGCCGATGCCCGACACGATGCGCGGCGCGTCCTCGATATCGCCGGAAAGCGTGGTCAATACCACCGCGCGGCCCTTGCGGGCGTTGCGCGTATTGGCCGGCCCGGAACCGATGCCGCCGGACGTGCCTTCCTCGACCAGCGTGTTCCATTCGCCGCAGGCATCGCATTTGCCGGCCCAGCGCTGATGCACCGATCCGCAGTTCTGGCAGATGAACTGGACGCGGGATTTAGCCATTAGCGAGGCCTCTTCGGGATCGCCGATGCTGGATAGGTGGGCAGGCCAGGGGGGTGTGACGGAGCGCGACGGTGAGTCAAAAAGCTACTCAAATCTTTCCGCGATATGATGTTCCTCCGCCAGATCCGAGAAGCGGGTGAATTCGCCGTGGAACGCGAGCGTGACCGTGCCCGTCGGTCCGTGACGCTGCTTGGCCACGATCACCTCGGCCTTGCCGCGCATCTCGTTCATCTCGTTTTCCCACTTGATGTATTCGTCGGTGCCGAGCTTCGGCTCGCGGTTCTTGAGGTAGTATTCCTCGCGGTAGACGAAGATCACGACGTCGGCGTCCTGCTCGATCGAGCCGGATTCGCGCAAGTCCGAGAGCTGCGGGCGCTTGTCGTCGCGGCTTTCAACCTGGCGCGAGAGCTGCGACAGCGCGATGATCGGCACCGCAAGCTCCTTGGCCAGTGCCTTGAGGCCGGTTGTGATCTCGGTGATTTCCTGCACGCGGTTCTGCGAGGCCCTGGCACTGGAGCCCTGCATCAGCTGGATATAGTCGATGACGATGAGGTCGAGGCCGCGCTGGCGCTTCAGGCGCCGGGCGCGGGCCGAGAGCTGGGCGATCGAGATGCCGCCGGTCTGGTCGATGAACAGCGGGATCTTCTGCATGGTCTGCGAACAGGCGACCAGTTTTTCGAAGTCCATTTCGGTGATCTCGCCGCGGCGGATCTTCGAGGAGGAGATTTCCGTCTGTTCGGAGATGATACGGGTCGCGAGCTGTTCCGACGACATTTCGAGCGAGAAGAAGCCGACGACACCGCCATTCGCAGCCTTGAACGACCCGTCGGCCTGCTGCGCCGGCACATAGGCCTCGGCGACGTTGAAAGCGATGTTGGTGGCGAGCGACGTCTTGCCCATGCCCGGGCGGCCGGCAAGGACGATCAGGTCGGACGATTGCAGGCCGCCCATGCGGCGGTCGAGGTCGCGCATGCCGGTGGCCAGCCCCGACAGGTGGCCGTCGCGCATATAGGCGGCATTGGCCATGTCGACCGCGGTCTTGACCGCATCGGTGAAGCTCTCGAAACCGCCGTCATAGCGGCCGGTTTCGGCCAACTCGAACAGGCGCCGTTCGGCATCCTCGATCTGCTCGGACGGCGACATGTCGACCGGCGCGTCATAAGCGATGTTGACCATGTCCTCGCCGACGGTGATCAGGGCGCGGCGCGTCGCAAGGTCATAGATGGCGCGGCCGTAATCTGCGGCGTTGACGACCGTGACGGCTTCGACCGCCAGGCGCACGACATATTGCGCCACCGTCATGTCGCCGACCTTCTCGTCGGCCGGCAGGAAGGTCTTCAGCGTGATCGGTGTCGCCACCTTGCCCATGCGAATGAGCTCGGCCGCGATCTCGAAGATCTTGCGATGCAGGGGTTCGTAGAAGTGGCTGGCCTTCAGGAAGTCGGAGACGCGATAGAAGGCATCGTTGTTGACCAGGATCGCGCCGAGCAGCGCCTGTTCCGCCTCGATGTTGTTCGGCGCCTCGCGATAGAGCGGTTGCTCCGCCACGCCGAATTTCCGCGCTGCCTCTGCCATGATGTCCCCGATTTCGATCCCGGTCTCTCGATATCAGAATCGGAAAATTGAGTGCTGACTTATCTGCAACAGTTATCACCCAAGCAGATTTGATGCCCACTGTTCACAGAAACAGAAAACCGTCCACAGGACAGTATTCCCGTGCCCTGATTCCGATTGACTCGACAAGGGGCTGATTCTACGCGACGGTTTGGAACAAAGCAAGAACAATCGTCATCCGAACCCCTGGGCTGTATCGAGCACATCGCCCCAGTCCGACCGCCGCGCCGCCTTGAACAGTTCACCGTCACGCTTGCTGAAAAGCGTCTCGCCGGCACTGCCATCCGGCCGGCAAAGCTTGAGCGCGGCCTTGCCCGAGCCGGTTTTCGGCGGCGCGATCACCCGCGCCGCGCGGACTGGCGCCGGCTGCCTCGAAGCCGCGACATAGATGAACTTCTCGTCCTCCCATGGCACTTCGGCGTCCTTGGCCAGCCGGTGCAGGCGCGAGCGGGCGACGCGCCGCGAAAAGTGGCACCAGTCGGGCGGGATGAGCGGGCAGGGGTCTTCGTGCGGGCAAGGTGCCAGCACGTGCGCGCCCGCTTCCGTCAGTTGCCGGCGAACCGCGAGAACACGCTGCCAGCCCGCCGGCGTGCCCGGCTCCACGATCAGCAGCGTGTCTGTCGTGAGCTGCCACAGCCGATCGACCATTTTGGGCAGGGATGCCGGTGCGATCTCGTCCAGCACATAGGCGCAGGTGACCAGATCCGCCGGCTGCAAACCGTCAAGGTCGATGGTCACATCGCCGGCCTGCCAGGCGATCCGGGCAGCGATCGCGTCGGCGGCAAGCGCCTCGCCGACCTTGCGCACCGCAGGACTGGCTTCCAGCAAAACCGCCTGTTGGAGACCGGGCCACAGGTCCGCCGTGGCCCAAAGCACGGTGCCCGGGCCTGCGCCGACATCGAGCAGCGTTTTCGGCGCGAATTCCGGCAGGGCTTCGTTCACCGCGTCGAGGCTGGCGCGGACGGCGGCATAGGTCGCCGGCAGCCGCGTCGCCAGATAGGCTTTGACCGCCATATCCTGCGCCATATGCAGGCGACCGTCGCGCGTCTCGGCGCGATAGCGATCCGACAGGGTTTTCGCCGCCTGCCTGAGCACCGGCAGCGGCACGTTTTCGAGGGCACGGTCGACGGCCTGTCGAAGCGGGGCAGGCAGTTCCACGGCTCATGCTCCTCGTGGTGCGAGCAGGATGACAGAGGCACCCACTATGCAGAGCGCCGCCCCCGCAAGATCCCACCGGTCGGGACGCACGCTTTCCACCAGCCAAAGCCAGGCGAGCGACGCCGCGATGTAGATGCCGCCATAGGCGGCATAGGCGCGGCCGGCCGCGCTGGTGTCGACCAGGGCCAGAAGCCAGGCGAAGAGAACGAGCGAAACGAAACCTGGCAGCAGCCACAGCGGCGACTTCTCCAGCCGCCACCACGCCCACACCGAGAAACAGCCGGCGATCTCGGCGAGCGCCGCGGCTGCATAGAGGAAATAGGTCATGAAAAAGGCCCCGCGACGATCACGAGGCCTTTTTCAGGGCACGAGCCGGGAATGGCAAGCGTCAATGTCGCAAAGCGGTCTGTTCCTACTCCGCCACCTTGCGGCGCCGGGCGGGCTTGGCGGGCTTTTCGACCGGAGCCGCTTCGCGATGGCCCATGTCGCGCATTTCGAGCGCCTTTTCACATTTGACCATATAGTCGCGCGCCATCGGCAGCGTGTCGTTCTTCTTGGCAAGCTGGATCTGGAAGATGACCAGGTCCTGCCAGCGGAAGGCGGCTTCCGAGGCTGCCAGATAGAATTCCCACATGCGGCAGAAGCGCTCGTCATAGATCGCCTTGGCCTTGTCGCGGTTGGCGCCGAAGCGCTGGCCCCAATGCTTCAACGTGTCGGCATAATGGAGCCGCAGGATCTCGATGTCCGTGACGACGAGGCCTGACTTCTCGATCGCCGGCATGACTTCGGAAAGCGCGGGAATGTAGCCGCCCGGGAAGATATACTTGCGGATGAAGGCGCTGGTCGCCCACGGCACGCCGGAGCGGCCGATCGTGTGCAGGAGCATGACGCCGTCGGGCTTCAGCAACGTCGCGCTCTTGTCGAAGAAGGTGCGGTAATGGTTGACCCCGACATGTTCGAACATGCCGACCGAAACGATGCGGTCGAAGCGTTCGTTGAGCTCGCGGTAATCCTTCAGCTCGAAATGGACGTGGTTTTCCAGGCCCTGGGCATGCGCCCGGTCGGTGGCGACACCGTGCTGCTCGGTCGACAGTGTCACGCCCTGTACGTCGACGTCGAAGGCCTTGGCGAGGTAGAGGCCCAGCCCGCCCCAGCCGGAGCCGATGTCGAGCACCGTCTGCCCGGCCTTCAGCCTGAGCTTGGCGGCGATGTGGCGCTTCTTGGCTGCCTGCGCCTCGTCCAGCGTCATGTCCGGCTGCTCGAAATAGGCGCAGGAATACTGCATGTCCTCATCGAGGAAGAGCCGGTAAAGCTCGCCCGACAGATCATAGTGGCGCTGCACGTTGCGGCGCGAACGCGACGCGGTGTTGATCTGCTGCAGGCGGCGGAAAGCGTGGCGCAGGCCTTCGATGGCTTTCGACCACGTCGCGTCGATGCCGCCGCTGCCCATGTTCTGGAAAGCGATGCGCATCAGGCCAAGGACGCCGCCCTCGAGGATGTCGAGTTCGCCATCCATGTAGGCTTCCGGCACGGCCAGCATCGGATCGAAGGTGACGGCGCGCTCGGCGTGCCTGGTCTTGATGTGCAGGTGCACCGGCTCGCCGCTGCCGTCACCGAACACGAATGTCGTGCCCTGTGGGCCGGTCACCTTGAGATGGCCTGTGCGCACCAGGCGGTCGAGAACGCGTTTCAACAGAATATTCATGACCCAAATGTCCCCTCTCGGTCAGACAGGCTGTCCTACTCTGCATCAATATATAGGGTTTCGAAAAGTTCCTTTTGGCACAAAAATGCCCAGGTGGTGAACCCGGGCATTGGTCCAGTCTGACTGGAGCTGCCAGTCTGGAGCTGCCAGTCTGATTGGAGCTATTGAGGCCGAAGCCGAATGCGGCGCGCCGGCAGGCGCGCCGCACCGATATCAGGCGTTCTCTTCGCCCTCGAACTCTGCGTTCGGGTCGAAGAAGTTCTCCGGCCGGGCATTGTCGTTGATGTCCTCGCCATAGATGGCCTCGGCGGTGGTCAGCGTCTCGCCCTTGGCCTGGCGCTCGGCTTCGTCGGCCGTGCGGGCGATGTTGAGCGTGATGGTGACCTCGACTTCCGGATGCAGCGCGATCGCCACATTGGTCACGCCGATGGTCTTGATCGGCTGGTTGAGCTGGATCTGGTTGCGGTTGACCGAAAAGCCCTCCGCCGTCAGCAGGTCGGCGATGTCGCGCGTCGACACCGAGCCGTAGAGCTGGCCGGTCTCGCCGGCCGAGCGAACGGCGATGAAGCTCTTGCCGTCGAGCTGTTCGGCGACCTGCGAGGCTTCGGACTTCCGCTCGAGGTTGCGGGCTTCAAGCTGGGCGCGCTGGCCTTCGAACTTCTTCTTGTTGGCTTCGTTGGCGCGCAGCGCCTTGCCCTGCGGCAACAGGAAATTGCGGGCAAAGCCGTCCTTGACCTTGACGGTATCGCCCATTTGGCCGAGGCGGGAAACGCGTTCGAGAAGAATGACTTCCATGGTTTTGTTCCTTTCATTAGGGCACCAATCGAGGGATCGGCACCGAATTCTCTGGAACAGGTCAGGAAGCAAAAGGGCGTTGCCGCCAGTGTCGCTGTCCTGCCTGTCGCGGCAGTTAGAGGCTTTTGGCCTCAACTCGGGATTTGATGCGCAATCCAGCGGCGCCCGTCGCCGTGGAAGAGAAGCGGGGGGGGGGGGGGGGGGGGGGGGGGGGGGCCCCCCCCCGCGTCAAGGATTAGCGAACCACGTAGGGCAGCAGGCCGAGGAAGCGGGCGCGCTTGATCGCCTTGGCGAGTTCGCGCTGCTTCTTCTGGCTGACGGCGGTGATGCGCGACGGCACGATCTTGCCGCGCTCGGAAATGTAGCGCTGCAGGAGGCGCACGTCCTTGTAGTCGATCTTGGGCGCGTTGGCGCCCGAGAACGGGCAGGTCTTGCGGCGGCGATGGAACGGGCGCCGGGTCGGGATCTGGTTGATGTCGACCATTATTCTGCACCCCCTTCAAAGCCTTCGCGCGGACGGCGCGGACCACGATCGCCACCGGCGTCGCCGCCGAAGCTGCGTGGCGGACGATCGCCGCGATCACGGTCGCCGAACGAGCGCGGACCACGGTCGCCGCGGTCACGGTCGCCGAAGCCGCCGCGTTCCGAGCG
Source organism: Mesorhizobium sp. ESP-6-2 (assembly GCF_020164675.1). NCBI lineage: Bacteria > Pseudomonadati > Pseudomonadota > Alphaproteobacteria > Hyphomicrobiales > Phyllobacteriaceae > Mesorhizobium > Mesorhizobium sp. ESP-6-2. The sequence goes on along the minus strand of NZ_JAIUGT010000003.1, from coordinate 526,880 downwards.
CTCTTCGCGCTTCTGCATCATGGCGGAGGGACCTTCCTCATGCGCATCGACCTTGATGGTCAGGAAACGCAGCACGTCCTCGGACAGGCCCATCTGGCGCTCCATTTCGTTGAGCGCTGCCGGCGGGCAGTCAAGATCCATCAGCGTGTAGTATGCCTTCCGGTTCTTGTTGACCCGGTAGGTGAGGGACTTCAGTCCCCAGTTCTCGACCCGGCCGACGGACCCGCCATTGGCGGAGATGACGCCCTTGTACTGTTCGACAAGCGCATCGACCTGCTGCTGCGAGAGGTCCTGCCGGGCAAGAAACACATGTTCGTAAAGAGCCATTATGTCTTTTCGCCTTTCTTCGTTTCTCTCCCGGTTCCCGGCGGCAAAAGCCTCTGCAACTTCTCTGACCCGCCAGGAGCGGGGAAGAAAGGAGCATGACGAGACGGTCGAGAGCGGAGACACGGGAGGCGGAAGCGCTTCTGGCTTCACGCGAAGGTTTCGAAAACCTCCGGCCCTCCGTTCAGCCCCCAGCTGGGACCGGCAGATTGGCGGCGTCTATATAGCAATCCACGTGGAAGGCAAGAGCAGGTGGCAATCCCGGATGTCGCAGGGCCGGAAAACCGGCAGGTGCGGCGACAGGACTTCATGGTTCCCGGAAACCAGACCTTAACCACCAAGACAGGTTGTATGGGGTCGCGGCCCCGGCATCAACCGCCGATTCATCATGTCTGGCGCAAAAAGCGGCATCCCGCTGTCAGCAACGGGCTAGGCATTTTTCCGGGGGTAAGGATGCTTCTCAAGAAATTCTGGCGCTCGAAAAGCGGCAATTTCGCGCTTTTGCTCGGGATCGGCTTGCCGGCCATCCTGTCGGCCGTGGCCTTCGCAACCGATGTCTCCACCATCATGCGGGCCAGAAGCAACCTGCAGAATGCGCTCGACGCGGCAAATCTCGCTTCCTCGCATCTCGGCGATCTGGACATCACCCGCACCGACGCCTTCAACCGCTATTTCCAGGCCAACGTAGCCGGCCATAGCGAACTCACAAACGCGCGGGCCACGTTGACGGTCGACAGCGGCGTCAACTTCGTCAAGACGAAGGCGGTCGCCTCGGCTGACGTCAATTTGAACTTCGCCTTCCTGCTCGGCCAGAGCAGGCACATCGTGGTCGATGCCTCGGCGGTCGAATCGAACAACCAGCTCGAAGTCGTGCTGGTTCTGGACAACACCGGCTCGATGGCCGGCGCCAAAATTGCTGCCCTGAAGACAGCGACGGACAATCTGCTCAAATATCTGGAGGCGGCGCAATCACCGACGCGCAAGGTCCGCGTGGCGCTGGTACCCTTCGTCACGGCAGTCAATGTCAACGGCGACGGGTTCGACCCGTCCTGGATCGATATGGACGGCAAGTCATCCACCAATGGAATCAATTTCCCCGCCATCAACCACAAGCGTCCCAATCATATGGCGCTGTTCAGGCAGTTGATGAAAGATCCGGCCTCTGCCGCGAAGTTAACGGGGTGGAAGGACGGCAAGGGGGAGGATACGGGTTGGAAAGGCTGCGTCGAGGCGCGCCCTGGTGCCCTTAATATCGCCGATACGCCGCCCGATCCACGTTACCCTGACACTCTGTTCGTACCGTATTTCGCGCCGGACAGTCCGGGAAACGGCACGAAGCCTTCCAGCGGCTATTCAAACGACGCCTATCACTACAACAACTCCTTTATCGACGACGCCCCCGATGAGACCAAACTTGCTCAGAATGGCGGACTGAATGTTCTCGGAATAGATCTGAGCGGCTTGCTTGGAAGTGCTGCCGGCCCTTTGAGGGGTGATCTTGAAACGGTCGCCAAATATGTGGCGCCGCAGAACACCGCCATTGCCACCGCGGTCACAAGCGATCCAAACGCCTTGCAACTGACGGTAGGGCCAAACCGGTCCTGTCCCTCGCCAATCGTCCCCTTGACGGAAGACTTTACAAAGCTTCGCCAGGCGGCCGCCAAGATGCTTGCATGGGCGGGGTCCGGCACCAATGTTTCCGAGGGCCTGGCCTGGGGCCAGCGGGTGTTGTCGCCGAGTGCGCCCTATGCTGAGGGGACGCCTTGGAAGACGCCCGGGGTGAGCAAGATCGTCATGTTGCTCACCGACGGGGAGAATGTCGTCTACGGCGCCAGCAACGAGACGACGAAGTCCGACTATACATCCTATGGTTTTCTCGCCGGCTCAGCCTATGGCGCTGCCGGTCGGCTTGGATCGGACAATCAGACGACCGCCGCGCGCAATGTCGACGGATGGACCAAAAGCGTCTGCACGCAGCTGAAGAATCAGGGCGCCGAAATCTACACGATGGTGCTGCAATCCGACACCGCCGCCAACCGCACGCTCTACAGCGCTTGCGCCTCGGATCCCAGCGACTATTACGCCGTCAACGATCCAAACAAATTGCCGAACGTGTTCCAGCAGATCGCCAACAAATTCTCGAAATTGCAACTGACGAATTGAACGCCCGACCCCGACGTGCGGCATCCTGAAGGATGCCGCGAATATCAGCTCATATGGGCGACGACCTTGTCCACCGTTTCGGGGAAGAAGTCGGGCGCCGCATGGCGTTTGCCGAACATCATGTCGTATTGCAGCAGCCGGAAGTCGCGGATCGCCGGGTCGATCTGCTTTTGCCGCGCCCAATCGGGCGTGGCTTCTCCCGCCGGCGTCAGCAGCAGATTGCGGTCGACCACGCGGTAGCGTTCGCGCATCTCGCCCAGGAAGCCGGTGTAGTAGGGGTGGGTGATGCCGGCTGTTTTCAGGATGTGATAGGGCAGGAAGGCGGGGCTGACGGCGCCCATGTCCTTGGCCGGGCCTGTGCGGTTCGACCAGATGACCAGTGGCGTCTGATGATGCTCCAGCGCCGCCTCGGCGGAAGCCTCCTTGCGCGGCGCGACATTGTCCTTCATGAACCCCGTCTCGACATAGACCGGCCCAAGTGGCGGCAGATGGTCGCCGAAGAAGGCGATGACGGTGGGGCGAGAGCGTTTCTTTGCCCATTCGATCAGGCGTCCGAGACCGCGGTCCGCGTCGGCCGAGCCCTCGGTGTAACTCAGCAGCGATTCACGCGCCCATTGGCTGGTAGGCGCCTGCACGGTGTGGGTCGGGTTGTAGTAGCGGTTCGGCTCGTAAGGGCCGTGGTTCTGCAGGCTGACGGCAAAGAAGAACACGGGGGCATCGCTGGCATCGGCCTCGCTGATGATCTCGTCCGTCATCGCCGCGTCGGATGCCAGCGGCCCGCGCTTTTGCATCGGCGGCAGCGTCTCTTCCGATCTGAAGTCGTCGAAGCCGAAATCGGCATAGACCGCGCCGCGGTTCCAGAACCAGTTGGTGCCCGGATGGATGGCGCGCGCCCTGTAGCCCTCCCTCTTCAGGAAAGTCGCCAGCGACGGCGTCGGCGTGCGCACATATTGCTGGTAGGGGATGCTGCCGGCCGGCAGGAAGGCGTTGGAGAAGCCGGTCAGTGCCTCGAACTCGATATTGGCGGTCATGCCGCCGAATTCGGGTGAGAACATGGAGCCCGAACGCAACGCCCGCACGTTGGGGATCGGATCGGGCGTGATGGTGACCCCCGGCAGCTTGGTCGGATCCCAGAAGGATTCGCTCATGACGACGATGATGTCGGGCTTTTCCTGGGGCACCGAGGCGGTCACCTGCGGCCTGTCGATGGCCGCGATCGTCTTTGCCGAATAGCCTGGCGGCGCCGAGACATGCGCCATCGGCACGTTGAGCGCGAAGGCGAGTGCAAAGCCGTTGGAGGCGTAATTCTCCTTCTGGTCCCACATGATCGGGATGATCTGCAGCCGGTCCCGGGTCCAGGAGAAGGTGGCATAGTCCATGATCGAGACGAAGAAGGCGAGCAGCGGCACCGCCAGCGTCAGCCGGGCGAGACGGCCCTTGCGGCTGAGTATCGGCACCTTTCGACGCCAGACCCGCCAGCCATAGATGAGCAGCGACAGGCCGGCGACGATGCCGACAACCATGGCAAGGGCAGTTATCGGGCGGTCACGCACCAGAAGCGGCAGCAGCGCCACGATCTGGCGGGAGTAGAGGAAATCGGTCGGGTAGAGGGGATCGCCGAGATAATGCGATTTCTGATGGCCGATGAAAGCCAGCGAGAGCGTCAGCGGCGCGACGATCATCAGGCTTTGATAGCTGCGGCCGAAAACGGCATCGAGGCCGATCAGAACCAGGGCGAACACCACGATCGTGGTCCAGCCCGGTTTGAGCGGCTGCAGGAAGAAGGAAACCGTGCCGCCGAAGTCGCCGCGCACGATCAATTCGATGGCGAACACCAGGACGGCCGCGATCAGCAGGCTGGTCAGCCCATAGCGTATGGTCGGCCACTTCCGTCCCGGCAGGTAGCCGGTGGAAGGATCGTCTTCCAGAAACTGTGGCGCGGCTTTGCCTGCGCCTTTCGAAATCCTAGCCACTTTAACTTCCCCACCCAGCGACAGACCCGTCACTCGATTGTCATGGAATTGTCACGCAAAGCTAGCGCCTGTGGCGGAAATAAGAAGAGCCAGCAAACGATTCGTGAGCGGTTTTCATCAGGAGTGATCGCCAAAAAGCCTTTTGGAACAGGCACTCGGCCCGCAAAGCTGCCAGGGGGCCGGGCCAAACCGGGCTTGACTTGGCAGGCCGCGTTGCGTCACAGGCAGGAAAATTCGTGTATCAGGCAAGCAGAACCGAGCTTTGGGAGCCCACACATGGCCGTTGCATTCACCTTTCCGGGACAAGGCAGCCAGGCTGTCGGCATGGGCAAGGACCTCGCCGATGCCTTCCCCGAGGCGCGCAGGGTTTTTAGCGAAGTCGACGACGCGCTCGGCGAAAACCTGTCGAAGCTGATCTGGGAAGGGCCGGAAGAGACGCTGACGCTGACCGCCAATGCGCAGCCGGCGCTGATGGCTGTATCGCTGGCCGCGATCAGGGCCTTGGAAGCACGCGGTTTTTCGCTGAAGGACAAGGTCGCTTACGTCGCCGGCCATTCGCTGGGCGAGTATTCGGCGCTCGCCGCCGCCGGCTTCGTCTCGGTTGCCGATGCCGCCAGGCTGCTGCGCATCCGCGGCAATGCCATGCAAGCGGCGGTGCCGGCCGGCGAAGGCGCCATGGCGGCGATCATCGGGCTGGAGCAGGCCGATGTCGAAGCCGCCTGCGCCGAGGCTGCCAAAGGATCGGTCTGCCAGATCGCCAACGACAATGGCGGTGGCCAGCTGGTGATTTCCGGCGCCAAGGCAGCGGTCGAACTGGCCGCCAAACTGTGCACCGAGAAGGGCGCCAAGCGGGCGCTGATGCTGCAGGTCTCCGCGCCCTTCCACTCGGCGCTGATGGCGCCTGCAGCCGAGATCATGCGGGAAGCGCTGGCCGGGGTAACCAAGAACGCGCCTGTCGTGCCGCTCGTCTCCAATGTCACGGTCACTCCGACCAGCGATCCCGAAATCATTGCGCGCCGTCTGTTCGAACAGGTGATCGGCCGCGTGCGCTGGCGCGAGACGGTGGAGTGGTTCGGCGCGAACGGCGTCACCACGCTCTATGAAGTCGGCGCGGGAAAAGTGCTTTCAGGGCTGGCCCGGCGCATCAACCGCGACATCGCCACGACATCGGTCGGTTCCGCGGCCGAGGTCGAGGCCGCATTGGCGGCGCTCGGGTGAAGCGCCGCGTGTGAATTTGATGGCGCGGCTTGTATCGCTGAAGATATTCCGTTGGTGATGGCAATCGGACACCGGCACGACGTATACAGATGAGGTTGCTCGCTGAGCTTCCGAAACCAAAGAGGAAAACACATGTTCGAACTGACCGGCCGCAAGGCACTTGTCACCGGCGCGTCGGGAGGCATCGGCGAGGCGATCGCCAGGGTGTTGCATGCGCAGGGCGCCGTCGTCGGCCTGCACGGCACGCGTATAGAGAAACTGGAGGCGCTGGCCGCCGAACTTGGCGACCGGGTGAAGCTGTTTCCGGCCGACCTGTCGAACCGCGACGAGGTCAAGGCGCTGGGCCAGAAAGCGGAGGCCGAACTCGAGGGCGTCGATATCCTGGTCAACAATGCCGGCATCACCAAGGACGGACTGTTCGTACGCATGTCGGACGCCGACTGGGACAGCGTGCTTGAAGTCAATCTGATGGCCGTGTTTAGGCTGACGCGTGAGCTTACCCATCCGATGATGCGCCGTCGCCACGGCCGCATCATCAACATTACCTCGGTGGTCGGCGTCACCGGCAATCCCGGCCAGACCAACTACTGCGCCTCCAAGGCCGGCATGATCGGTTTTTCCAAATCGCTGGCGCAGGAGATCGCCACCCGCAGCATAACCGTCAACTGTGTCGCCCCGGGCTTCATCGAATCGGCGATGACCGACAAGCTCAACGACAAGCAGAAGGAGGCGATCATGGCCGCCATCCCGACGCGCCGCATGGGCACCAGCGCCGAGGTGGCGTCCGCCGTCGCCTATCTTGCCTCCAGCGAGGCCGGCTACGTCACCGGCCAAACCATCCATGTGAACGGCGGCATGGCGATGATCTGATCGGGTCGGCCAAAGCATGCATTTCGGGCCGGGCCCGGGCATTCGCGGTGGCTTTGAGACGGCGACAGGCGACGCCTGGGCGGGCTGTGAAAAGCGACCATTTCGGCTTGGACGCCCACGATTTTTCGTGTAATGCGGCCCGCAACCCGGCGGTTCGGGCAAAAACCGGTCTGCGGCCATTGCGTTTCCGGCGGGACCATCTTTCAGCTTGATTAGCGGCATTCCGCCCGCTAACGAAGACAGACAACCAAAAGACGAGGATGCCCCAAATGAGTGACACCGCAGAGCGCGTCAAGAAGATTGTCATCGAGCACCTGGGCGTCGATGCCGACAAGGTGACGGAGCAGGCGAGCTTCATCGATGATCTGGGCGCCGACAGTCTCGACACGGTCGAACTCGTCATGGCGTTCGAAGAAGAATTCGGCGTCGAGATCCCCGATGACGCGGCTGAAACCATCCTGACGGTGGGCGATGCCGTGAAGTACATCGACAAGGCTTCGGCCTGACGCTTTCCGCAGTCATCACCGGGGAGGACCTGCGATGAGGCGTGTCGTCGTCACGGGCCTTGGGTTGCTGTCGCCGTTCGGCATGGGCTTCGAGCACAGCTGGAAGGAACTTCTGACCGGCCGCAGCGCCGCCAAGCGCATCACCGAGTTCGAGGTGGAGGATCTTGCCTGCAAGATCGCCCATGTCGTTCCGCGTGGTGACGGCAGCAACGCCACCTTCAATCCCGAGGCGGTGCTCGAGCCGAAGGAACTGCGCAAGATCGGCGACTTCATCCTGTACGGGATCGCGGCCGCCGACGAGGCGCTGAAGGATTCCGGCTGGCAGCCGAAGACCCATGCCGAGCAGTGCGCCACCGGCGTTCTGATCGGTTCGGGCATTGGCGGCATCGAAGGCATCGCTGAGAATGCGATGATCCTGAAGGAGCGCGGCCCGCGCCGCATCAGCCCTTTCTTCATCCCCGGCCAGATCATCAATCTCGTCTCCGGCCAGGTTTCGATCCGGCATGGGCTGAAAGGCCCCAATCATGCCGTCGTCACCGCTTGCTCAACCGGCGCGCATGCCATCGGCGACGCAGCCCGGCTGATCATCTGGGGCGATGCCGACGTCATGGTCGCCGGCGGCGCCGAAGCGCCGGTGACGCGACTGTCGATCGCTGGCTTCGCTGCCTGCCGTGCGCTGTCGACCGAGCGCAACGACGCGCCGCAAACGGCGTCGCGGCCCTATGACCGTGATCGCGACGGCTTCGTCATGGGCGAGGGCGCCGGCGTCGTCGTGCTTGAGGAACTCGAGCATGCCAAGGCGCGCGGCGCGAAGATCTATGCGGAAGTGACCGGCTACGGCCTGACCGGCGACGCCTATCACATCACCGCACCGGCTGAAGATGGCGACGGCGCATTCCGTTGCATGACGGCGGCGTTGAACCGGGCAAAGCTGACGCCCGCCGATGTCGATTACATCAACGCGCACGGCACTTCGACCATGGCCGACACGATTGAGCTCGGCGCCGTCGAGCGGCTGGTCGGCAATGCCGCATCGAAGATTTCGATGTCGTCGACCAAGTCGTCGATCGGCCATCTCCTCGGCGCGGCAGGGGCTGCCGAAGCGATCTTCTCGATCCTCGCCATCCGCGACAATATCGCGCCGGCGACCATCAACCTTGACAATCCGGAGCGTGAGACCGCGATCGACCTGGTGCCGAACAAGCCGCGTGCCCGCCAGATCGACGTGGCGTTGTCCAATTCCTTCGGCTTCGGCGGCACCAACGCTTCGCTGGTCTTCCAGCGCTACAATGGCTGACCGTCGGCCTGCCGGACGGCGCTTCGGCGTGTCGTCAATTTTGCCATATTCGCCCCTACTCTGCCGCAGGGGATTCGTTGAGAGATCAAACGGTAGGGCGAAATGAACACAAATCCGGCCGGCAACGGAGAGTTCGGGCAAGGGCAGGCGACATCGGGACCGATCATGCCGAAGACAGCCAGCGAAGCCTTGCGGCCGGAGGCCGGGACCCCGCCGCCGAAGCGCTCGCGTGCTTCGCGCAGCCAGGTCGTCGTGTTCATGAACTTCGTCATCTCGTTGGTGATGCTGATGGTTCTGGCGGCGGGTATCGCGCTTTACTTCGGCAAGCAGGAATTCACCGAGCCCGGCCCATCGGCCAATGGCGACACCTTCCTGGTCAAGCCGAACACCGGCGTCCAGGATATCGCCGACCAGCTCGAGCGGCGCGGCCTGATCAGCGACGCCCGCATATTCCGTCTTGGCGTGCGAGCCTTCGGCAATGATTCGGCGCTGAAGGCCGGCGAATACGAGGTCAAGCCCAGGGCGTCCATGCGCGACATCATGGAATTGCTGAAGAGCGGCAAGTCGGTCATGTACTCGCTGACCATTCCCGAAGGGCTGACCGTCGAGCAGGCGCTGGCGCGCATCGCAGGCGAGCCCGCCTTGAGCGGCGACATGCCGGCCACCGTGCCTCCAGAGGGCAGCCTCGCCACCGATACGCTGCGCTTCACGCGCGGCGCCACGCGCCAGCAGATGATAGACAAGCTGCTGGCCGACCAGAAGAAGCTGGTCGAGGAGGTCTGGCAGCGGCGCGCCGCCGACCTGCCGCTCGCCAGCATTGACGACTTCGTCACGCTGGCCTCGATCGTCGAGAAGGAAACAGGCAAGGGCGATGAGCGTTCGCGCGTCGCCGCGGTCTTCCTGAACCGGCTGGCCAAGGGCATGCGCCTGCAATCCGATCCGACCATCATCTACGGTCTGTTCGGCGGCAAGGGCAAACCCGCCGACCGGCCGATCTATCAGTCGGACATCCAGAAGCCGACGCCCTACAACACCTATGTGATCAACGGCCTGCCGCCGACGCCGATCGCCAATCCCGGCCGCGCGGCGCTGGAGGCGGTAGCCAATCCATCTAAGACCGACGACCTCTATTTCGTTGCCGACGGCACTGGCGGACACGTCTTCGCCGCCACGCTTAACGAGCACAATGAGAACGTCGCGCGCTATCGAGCCCAGCAGAAGAAGCAGGTCGACGACGCGGCCAAGGCTGATGCCAAGGTGGAGGGGCAGACCGACGCTCCCATTGACGGCGACGCGGGGGCGGCCCAGTAGCGGCGCACGGTTTTTCCAACTCGTCCACGCTGGTTGAAGGCAGGAGCGTTGGATTTTATCGGGGCGCCTCGCAAGCCGGTTGGCAGGCGGGCATTTCGGCTTCTGAAGGTGCGCGAAGCCGGATCAAGCAGTATCCGCAGTACGCGCCAGGGGTATGCAGGCACGATGAATTTGCAGAGCATGACCGGGTTTGCGCGTGCTGTCGCCGAACATGACGGCACCTCGATTGCCTGGGAGGTCAAATCCGTCAACGGCAAGAGCGTCGAGGTGCGGCTGCGGCTGCCGCAGGGTTTTGAGCGGCTGGAGCCGGCCATCAGGCAGACGCTTCAGAAACGTTTCGCGCGCGGCAATTTTCAGGCGACGCTGACCATCACGCGCGCCGCCGGAATGCAGTCCCAGCCCGTTGTCAACGAGGCCTTCCTCAAGGATCTGGCCGGGCTCGCCAAGCGGATCGAAGAACAATTTGGTGTTGCGCCTGCGACCGCCGACGGACTGTTGTCGCTGCGCGGCGTGCTCGATATTCCCGAGACCACCGAAACCGAGGATGTGCGCACAGCGCTCGACAACGCCGTCATGGCTGCCCTCGAGGTGGCACTGGCGGGGCTGGAGCGGTCCCGCCAGGGTGAGGGCGCGGCACTTCGCACCCTTCTGCTGGGCCACATCGACGCCATCGAAGCGCTGACACTGAATGCCGAAGCGGATCCCTCGCGCGAACCGGCGGCGATCCGCGAACGCCTCGCCGAGCAGGTGCGGCTCTTGATGGATGCTTCGGCCAACCTCGACGCCGCCCGCCTGCACCAGGAAGCGGCCTTCCTCGCCACCAAGGCCGACATTCGCGAGGAGATCGACCGGCTGAAGACGCATGTGGCGTCGGGTCGGGCATTGCTTTCCGGCGGCGGCGCCGTCGGCCGCAAGCTCGATTTTCTGGCACAGGAATTTAACCGCGAATCGAATACGCTGTGCTCGAAGTCGAACGCCGCCGCGGTCACCGCCATCGGGCTGGAACTGAAGGCCGTGGTCGATCAGTTTCGTGAACAGGTCCAGAATCTGGAGTAGCCGATGGTCGCCAGGGATTTGGGGTCCCGCATTCGCCGCCGGGGCCTGATGCTCGTGCTGTCGTCGCCGTCGGGCGCCGGCAAGTCGACGATTGCGCGCAACCTTCTGGAAAGCGATTCCAGCCTCGAACTCTCGGTCTCCGTCACCACCAGGCCGCGCCGCGGCTCGGAGATCGAAGGCGTTCACTATCATTTCCGCACCATGCGCGAGTTCGAGCGGCTGCGCGATTCGGACGCCCTGCTCGAATGGGCGGAGGTGCATGGCAATTGCTACGCGACACCGCGCGAGCCGGCGGAACTGGCGCTGGCTCAAGGGCGCGACATGCTGTTCGACATCGATTGGCAAGGCGCCCAGCAGCTCAAGGAGAAGATGCGCGCCGACATCGTCTCGATCTTCATCCTGCCGCCGTCGATGAAGGAGTTGAAGGCAAGGCTGAAGCGCCGCGCCGAGGACCAGGAAGCGGTGATCGAGACGCGGCTGAAGAACGCGCGCAATGAGATCGAACACTGGAAGGAGTATGATTTCGTCATCGTCAACGATGACCTCGATCGCGCCTTCGCCGAAGTGCGCGGCATCGTTGTCGCCGAGCGGTTGCGGCGCGATCGTCGGCCCGGGCTCTTCGATTTCGTCTCGGGACTGTTGGACGAGAAGACGAGCTAGCACTTTCCTCTGCCCACGAACATGGGCCGGCGGACAGGCCGAAGGCCGACAAGTCCGAAACGATGTGCCCGAGCAGGTCGCGCCAGATGCATTTTTCGGCGACATAAATCAGACAATTGACGAAGAGGGTAATGCCCCTAGTTTCTCCGGCACGAACGCGCGCGCGTGGTCGGTAACGGCCGGTTCGGCGGAGTCTCACCGTAGCCATGAGGGAGAGCAGATATTGAAACGCTTCTGGCTGGGCGTTCTTGCCATTGTCATTGTCTGCGGCGCCGGGTTTTTCGCCTATGCGTGGAAGCCGGCGATCGATCCTGTCGAGCCGCCGCAACGATCGTCGTTCGACCCGGCGCTGATCGAGAAAGGCGCTGTGCTGGCCTCGGTCGGCAATTGCACCTCCTGCCACACCAGGCCCGGTGAAAAGTCCTTTGCCGGCGGGCTCGCCGTGCCGACGCCGTTCGGCACCATCTATTCGACCAACATCACGCCAGATCCGCAGACCGGTATCGGCCGCTGGTCGCAGGCAGCCTTCAACCGCGCCATGCGCGAAGGCGTCGACCGCGAGGGCAGGCATCTCTACCCGGCCTTCCCGTTCGATCATTTCACGCGTGTTTCCGATGAGGACAACCGTGCGCTCTATGCCTATCTGATGACGCGCCAGCCGGTGAACAACCGGCCGCCTCCGAACGAGCTGCCTTTCCCGCTCGATGTGCGCCTCGTGCTCGCCGGCTGGAAGCTGCTGTTCTTCGACAGGGGCGCCTATCAAAACGATGCTTCGCAAAGCGCGCAGTGGAACCGCGGCGCCTATCTGGTCGATGGGCTCGGCCATTGCGGCGCCTGCCACACGCCGCGCAATCGGTTCGGCGCGGAAGAAAAGGGTTCGCACATGGCCGGCGGCGAGGCGGAAGGCTGGACGGCCTTTGCGCTCGACGGCACTTCACCGGCGCCCATACCGTGGACGCATGACAGCCTGTTTGCCTATCTCAGGCAAGGCTGGCATGCCGACCACGGCGTCGCCAATGGCCCGATGGGCGAAGTGACGGGCAATCTCGGCCGGCTTCCCGACGCCGACATCGACGCCATGGCCACTTACGTCATGTCGCTCATGGGCGAACCATCCGCCGAACGGACGGCAGCCGCGCAGGCTACCCGCGGCCGCGCCGCGGCCGACCCGGCGTCGACCGCCGCCGTGGTGCCGACATCCGCCGATACGCCGGCGGCGCGTGGAGCCGTCATTTACCAGGCAGCATGCGCCACCTGCCACGACGGCAGCCGTCCGCCGCCTTTTGGCGGTATAAATTTCCATCTGTCGAGCGCGGTCAACGCGCCAGATCCGCAGAACGTCATCAACACCGTGCTGTTCGGCCTGCCGGCGGCGGGTGGACGCCCGAGCGCCATCATGCCGGGATTCGCGGCGACGCTGAAGGACGACCAGGTGAATGACTTGCTGGCCTATCTGCGCGATGCCTTTGCCGGCAAGCCGGCCTGGCAGGATGCGGCGGCCAGGATCGCCGACACCAGGAGCGGAAAATACGAGGTCAGCGTCCGGCCCTCGGACGGCATCGAGCGCGGCCCGGACAATGTAGGAGCGAAGGACAGATGATCAAGCTCAACGTCAACGGCATCTCCCACGACGTCGACGTCGATCCCGCGACGCCGCTGCTTTATGTGCTGCGCAACGATTTGAAGCTGAACGGCGCCAAGTTCGGCTGCGGCCTTGGCCAATGCGGCGCCTGCACGGTGATGGTCGACGGCAAGCCCGTCTTCTCCTGCCTGACGCCAGCGATGCTGGTGGAAGGCCGCGAGGTCAAGACGGTCGAGGGTTTGGGCACGATCGAGAACCCGGGTACGATGCAGAAAGCGTTCATCGAGGAGCAGGCGGCGCAATGCGGTTATTGCATCGCCGGCATGATGATGCGGGCGCAGGCGCTGCTCGAGGCTAAATCCGATGCCAGTGACGCCGATATCCGGCAGGCGCTGGAACCCAACCTCTGCCGCTGTGGCACGCATATGCGCATCCTGCGGGCGGTGAGCCGCGCGCGCGACCTGATGAAATCGAAATCGGCTGGCTTGGCGCCGGCCGCGGCCGCAGGGAGGGCATGATGAACGCGCCAACCTTTCCCGAGCTGACACGACGCGGCTTTCTCGCCGGGACCGGCGCGCTGGTCGTGTCCTTCACCATTCCCGTGCAGGCTCAGGAGGCCGCGCCCCCGGCGCAGACGCCCGCGACGCCGGCCCCGGCCAAGAAACTGCCGGGCAGCCTTGCCGATACCCCCTCGCTCGACGCCTGGATCAGGTTGGATGCCGACGGTTCGATCACCGTCTTCACCGGCAAGGCCGAGCTCGGCCAGGGCACCAGGACGTCGCTGCGCCAGATCGCCGCCGAAGAACTGGAGGTCGAGCCGGCTTCCATCAAGCTCATCACCGCCGATACCGCGCTGACGCCGAACGAAGGCTATACCGCCGGCAGCCAGACGATCCAGAACAGCGGCACCGCCATACGCTACGCCTCGGCGCAGGTGCGCCAGATCCTTATCGCCAAGGCGAGCGAGAAGCTCGGCGTTCCGGCCGACCAGCTCAAGGCGGCAAGCGGCAGGATCACCGGGCCGGACGGGAAGTCCGTGGGCTATGGCGAACTCGTGGTGGCGGATTTGCTGCATGTGGACGCATCGGCCGACACAGCGCTGAAATCGCCGGACAGCTATCACGCGATCGGCAAGCCGTTCGCGCGCGTCGATATTCCGGCCAAGGTGACGGGCGGCGAGGCCTATGTCCAGGACATGCGGCTTCCCGGCATGGTGCATGCCCGCGTCGTTCGCCCGCCAAGCTATTCGGCCAAGCTCGTCAGCGTCGACGAGGCCGCCATCAAGACGATGCCGGGCGTGGTGGCGGTGATCCACGATGGCGACTTCCTGGCCGTTGTGGCCACGCAGGAATTCCAGGCGGTCCAGGCCATGCGCGCCATGGCCGCCAAGGCGAAGTGGCAGGAGCAGCCGGCCTTGCCGGACCAGGACAATATCCCCGCCTTCCTCGAACGCTCGGTCGCCGAGGTCGGCACCGTGACCTCGGTCGGCGCGGAAACGGCAGCCGGCGCAAAGACGCTGCAGGCACAGTTCACCCGCGCCTACCAGATGCATGGGTCGATCGGCCCCTCCGCTGCCGTTGCCCTGTCGGACAAGGGTCTCATCACGGTGTGGACGCATACTCAAGGCGTCTATCCAGACCGCAAGGCGATCGCCGAGATGCTCGGCGTCGGACCGGAAAAGGTGCGCTGCATCCACACCGAGGGATCAGGCTGCTACGGCCACAATGGTGCCGACGACGCGGCGGCCGACGCCGCGCTGATCGCGCAGGCGCTGCCCGGCACGCCGGTGCGCGTGCAGTGGATGCGCGATCAGGAGCATTTGTGGGAGCCTTATGGCCCTGGCATGCTGACGCGCGCCAGCGCAACGCTGGACGCCAGCGGCAAGATCGTCAACTGGCACTATGATCTGTGGAGCAACAGCCACGGCACGCGGCCGGGAACGGCCGGTTCGCTGATCGCCGGCCGGCTGATGGCGAAGCATTTCCCGCCCGATCCGGCCAAGCTGCAGATCTCGCCGCTCGGCAATGGCGACCGCAACGCCATCCCGCTCTACGACGTGCCGAACCAGCGGGTAAACTGGCATTTCGTCGCCGACATGCCGGTGCGCGTCTCGTCGCTGCGCGGCCTCGGCGCCTACTGCAACGTGTTCTCGATCGAAAGCTTCATGGACGAGCTGGCCCTCGCGGCCGGCGCCGACCCGGTGGAATACCGGCTGAGGCACATGAAGGACCCGCGCGCCAGGAAGGTGATCGAGGTTGCGGCGCAAAAATTCGGCTGGAGCAATAATCCTATGCCGGAGGGCCGCGGCCGGGGGTTCGCCTTCGCCAAGTACAAGAACCACGCCGCCTATCTCGCAGTCGCGCTTGAAGCGGAGGTCGATCGCGACAGCGGCGCCATCGCCATCTCGCACGTGGTCTCGGCAGTCGACTGCGGCGAAGCGGTGGCGCCGGATTCGATCGTCAACCAGACCGAAGGCGGAATCTTGCAGTCGCTGAGCTGGACGCTTTACGAGGCCGTCCATTTCGACGACACCCGCATCCTGAGCGCGGATTGGTCGGCCTATCCGATCCTGCGCTTCAGCGCTGTTCCGGACAGCGTGGAAGTGCATGTCGTCGACAATCCCGGCACGCCCTATCTCGGCGTTGCGGAAGCAGCGCAGGGCCCGACAGCCGGCGCGATCGCCAACGCCTTCCGCCACGCCGCGGGAAAACGCATCTATGACCTGCCCTACACGCGCGAGCGCGTGAAAGCGGTGTTGGGCGTGTAGTTCGAAGCATGCGCTCGACAAGGATCGGATTGCGCCGCGCTTCCAGGGCCGGCGGCGCTACACCGCATTGGTCAGCCGCACGAATTCCTCGACATCGAGCGTCTCGGCGCGCCGGGTCGGGTCGATCCCGGCGCGTTCGAGCAGGGCCTCGCCGCCGAGGCTCTTAACGCTCTGCCGCAGCATCTTTCGGCGCTGGCCGAAGGCGGCTTCCGTGACGCGGCCGAGTTTTTTCACGTCGGCGCATAGCGGCGTCACGCGCGGCTCGAGATGCACGACGGAAGAGGTTACCTTGGGCGGCGGTGTGAACGCCTGGGGCGGCACGTCGAACGCTATCCTGGCCTGCGTGCGCCACCCCGCCAGCACGCCGAGCCTGCCATAGGCCTCGCTGCCAGGCGCGGCGACGATACGCTGGGCCACCTCGCGCTGGAACATCAGGGTCATCGAGGCATAGAAGGGAGGCCACTCCGCGACAGTCAGCCAGCGGACCAGCAGTTCCGTGCCGATATTGTAGGGCAGGTTGGCAACGATCCTGACCAGCCCGCCGTCACCGCCGGTCGCGGCAAGCGTGGGGAAGTCGATCTTCAGGGCGTCGCCGGAAACGACCTCCAGCCGACCGGGATAATGGGCCGATATCTCAGCGAGGGCCGCCAGGCAGCGTTCGTCGCGCTCGATGGCGACGACCTTGCGCGCGCCGTTGAAAAGCAGGGCCCTTGTCAACCCGCCAGGGCCGGGGCCGACCTCGATTACGGTCGTCTCCGCCAGGCTGCCGGCGGCGCGCGCTATCTTGCCGGTCAGGTTGAGGTCGAACAGAAAATTCTGGCCCAGTGCCTTCTTTGCCTGCAAGCCGTGGCGCTCGATGACCTCGCGCAGCGGCGGCAGCCCATCCATGCTCATGAGTTGAGCCTCATTGCGTGACAAATTTGGCGTCGGTGTCGGCCAACTGCCGTGCAAGCCGCAGCGCCGCCATCAGGCTGTCGGGCCGGGCGATGCCCTTGCCGGCGATATCGAAGGCGGTGCCGTGGTCGGGCGAGGTGCGGATGAAGGGCAGGCCGAGCGTGACATTGACCGCTTCATCGAAGGCCAGCGCCTTGGCCGGTATCAGCGCCTGGTCGTGATACATGCACAGCGCCACGTCGTAGCCGGCCCGGGCCCGGGCATGGAACAAGGTGTCCGCGGGCAACGGCCCGAACGCGTCGATGCCTTCGGCCCGCAGGATCTCGATCGCCGGTCGGATGATGCGCTGGTCCTCCAAGCCCATGGAGCCATCCTCGCCCGCATGCGGGTTGAGGCCGGCGAGGGCGAGCCGTGGGTTGGCGATGCCAAAGCGGTCCCTGAGGTCGGCGGCGGTGACCCGCGTCGTGGCGAGGATCAGGTCGGTGGTCAGCGCCTTCGGCACTTCGGCCAGCGCGATGTGAATGGTGACGGGAACGGTGCGCAGGTCGGGGCCTGCCAGCATCATCACCGGCATCGCTTCCACGCCGCTATGCCGCGCCGCCAGATACGCCAGATATTCGGTGTGGCCGGGAAAGCGGAAGCCTGCGTCGTAGAGCGGCTTCTTGGCGATAGGGCAGGTGACGACGGCCGCGGCATCGCCGGCGAGGCTAGCGGCCACCGCCCGATCGATCGCTTCGATGATGCCCGCCGCATTGGCCGGGTCCGGCTGGCCGGGGCTGTCGATGAAACGGGCAGCCAGCGTAACGACCGGCAGTGCGCGGCCAAAGACCTCGGTTGCCTGCGCTGGCGTCGTTTCCTCGATGGGCAGCGAAACGCCGAGGCGACGCGCCCGCGAGGCGATCAGCGCGGGATCAGCGAGGAGATAGAAGGGCGGAAGGGCTGCGGCTGTACGCGCCAGAAACGCGGCAATCGCGATTTCCGGTCCGATGCCGGAAGGATCGCCGACGCTCAACGCCAGCGCGCGCATCGCCCTGTCCACCTCAGCGCTTGACAATGCGGGCTTTTGCCTTCAGCTCGTCGACATATTTCTTGCTGAGATCGTCGGCCGCCTTGTCGTTGGAGCCTTCGTTCTGGAACACCATCTGGGCGACCTTGTCGTCGGACACCTCGCGCGACGAACAGATACCGATGAACTCGACACCGCGCTCCGTTTGGCGGGTAGGCGTGGCGCCGCCAACCTTGGTGGCCTTGATCTGCTCGGCCCAGTCCGGCGGCAGTTGCGGCGCCAGCACCCGGCCGAGATCGCGAACGGTGACGTCGATCAGGCCCTTGGCGAACTGCCGCGTCGTGTTGCAGCCGTTGAAGCGGGCACGCATGGCGTCGGCTTCGCGCTTGCGCTTGCCCAGCGTCGCGCTGCGTTCGGCCGCCGGCACGACAAAGATGACCTGCTGGAGCATGTATTCAGTGGCGCTCGGCTTGGAGCCGCCCTTGTCGAGCATGCGCCTGACCGCGTCCTGCTCGGTCACGCTGCCGCCCTCGCCGGAACGGTACCGTGCGCTCAAGGCCTGATTCCAGGCCATCTGGGCGCGGATGAACTCCTTGAAATGGCCCTTGCTGACGCCGGACTTTTCCATGACGCCGTCGAGCTGGCTGAGCTGCATCTTGTTGCTCGAGGCAAAGCGCTGGTACGCGGCCTCGACCTGCGCGTCGCTGATGTGAATCCCAAGCCGTCTGGCTTCGGCCATGCGCAAGGTCTGATCGATCATTTCCTGGCCGGCGTCGCCCTTCTTGCGCTGCAGCTTGAGGAAGGCGGCGCGATGCGCGATGTCGCCGCTGGTGATCGGTATGTCGTTGACGACGTACTTGATCTCGCTGGCGAAAGCCGGCGGCGTGATGATGGTCATCGACACGGATGTCGCCGCCACAAGCAGCGCCAACCCTGCTGAAAAGAGGTATTTCCTCATCGCAAACATCCCAATTCTGTCCCGGTCCCGCCCAACTTCATCCTTCTTCGGGGTTTGTGAAGTCCCTGCCAGCCCTATGCGGCGAAACGATGTCGCGGGCTACTGGGTGGTATCGAAGGCGCTGCTCGACGATCCGAAATCGCCGAGGGTGCGGAACGACAGGTTGAAGCCGACGCTCTGCGTCACCTCCCTGGTGTGCAGGTCGCGCGACTGCGAGTACGTCATCAGGTAGGTGAAGCAGGAATCATTGTACGCGAAACCGACCCCGTCCTTGACCAGCACGCTTTCCTCGAGGTCATAGGTTCCCGTCCCGAACACGCGCCAGTTCTCGGCAAGATGCGTGGACGCGCCGAGCGTGACCTCGTGGCGGTCGGTGGTGAAGCCATAGAGCGGCTGAGCCTGGATGAAGGCGTATTTGGCGCTCAGCGACACCGGCAGGCCGGAATAGGCGGCCTTTACCTCGGCGCGGCGAACCTCGAAGCTCTGCTCGTCGAAACGACCGCTGACCGAGGCGGCGAACCCGTTCGGGCTGCTGACGCCAAACAGGCCGACATAGTCCGACTTGGTGTTTTCGAGGCCCGAATAGGCGCCGACATTGACCAGGTCCGGCGCGTCGAAGGAGTTCTCGCCGCCGATCTGGTAGGACTGGCCGAAGATGGCGTTGGTGCCCCAGCCGTTGATGTAGGAACCGGAATAGCGCAGGCCCACATTGGCGCGCGAGCCGCCTTCGATGCGGTCATAGCCGGAGAACTTGTCGCGCTCGAACAAGGTGCTCGCGTCGAAGACCATGCTCTGGGCATCTTCGTTCGGCACAGCCAGGCCGCCGACATATTGTTCGTTGGGGCGCAGGAACACCTGCGCCATCGGCTCGAACACATGACTGGAGCCGCTGGCCATGGAAAACAGCAGCGGCCAGCTCATCTCGAGTCCGGCGGTTGCCATATAGCGGGCGAAAGACGAGCGCATATCGTCCTGCTCGCCCAAATTCGTCGCCATCTGGTTGACGGCTGCGAGTGAAGCTGATGACGCGTTGACATAGTCGACGTCGCCCTGCAGCGCCAGCAAGGGTGTCAGCACCAACCCGTCATCGGTGACGAATGACCGCTTCCACTCGGCTTGGGCGGTGAGCCGGCCGGATTCGCCCTCGATGCCGCGCACACGTTGGGTGCCTGAAGGGGGGTAGAAGGGGGTGAAATAGGTCTCGTCGAGGTCATCGCGGCGGATGACGCGCGAATTGACGTTGAACGACAACTGGCCGCCTGCGACCGATGTATCCGGAATGTAGGCATAGTCGAGCGAGGGCAGCACCCAGGGCTGCTGGCCGCTTCGCGCAGCGATATTGCTGTCGAGCGTATCTTCCTGCACCTCGAAATGCATTGCGCGCACGTCGAAATAATTGCGGCCGTCGAGGCCGGTCAGGTAAACCGATGACTGGTGGACATATGCGTTGTACTTGTCGATGGCGTAGGTGTTCGAGAAGTTCTTGTCGGTCTGCAGCAGCACGTCCCAGCCGAAATTCCAGCGCGCATTGATGGCGAACTGGCCCTGTGTGCCCATCATGCCGCGGAATTTGTTGGGATCGCCCGCCTCGCCCGAATCGACATTGCGGCCGGCGGCATCGATGAAGGCGTCGGGGTCTCGCTGCTGAATGCCCGCGATCTTCAGGCTGTATTCGCCATTGTTGAAGCGCTGGCGCCACTCGGCCTCACCGAGAAAGCCCTGCTTGGTAAAGCCGGTGCCGGTGACGGTCAGGTCGTAAGTCGGCGAGAGCGCGAAATAATAGGGGACCTTCACCCCCACGCCCAGATCGCTTTTGAAGACGATGCCGGGGATCAGGAAGCCGCTCTTGCGCTTCACCGTCGGGTCGGCGATCTCGAACGCCGGCAGGTAGGCGAGCGGGAAGCCGAAGAATTCGAAATTCGCGTTCTCGAAGCGGACCGTCTTCTTCTCGCCGTTCCAGATGATCTTCCTGGCCTTCACGCGCCAGGTCGGCGCCTTGTCGGGCTTGTCTTCGCACGGTTCGCAGGCAGTGTAGACACCATTGTGGAAGGTGGTCAGCACGCCGCCCATGCGTTCGGCGCTTTCGGCGGCGAAATAGGCCTTGTCGATGGTTTCGACGCGGAGCGCGTTGACGAAACCGTCGGCGAAGTCGTCGGTGATGTCGATATGATCCGAATTGATCTTGGTGCCGTCGCTGTTGATCACCTCGACATTGCCGCTTGCGACCATGCGCTTGGTGTTGCGGTTGTACTCGACCTTCTGCGCGACAAGTCGGTTGCCGCCGTAGTCGATCTGCACGCCGCCGACGGCGGTCACGGTCTGATTGTCGTTGTTATAGACCAGCGTATCGGCCGCCAGCAGCATCTGCGAGCCGGACGGCACCTTGGTCGCCATGTCGCCGACATCCTGCGCGAACGCAGGCAGCGGAACCGCGCATGCAAACAGCCATGCCAAGGCGGTCGCCGCATAAAGGCGCGCCAAACCGGCCTGCCTGTTACTGGGCAAAAAGGCCTCCCTCACTAGCCGTCTTCCTTGTATAGCAGGAAAGTCACCCCGAAGAACATAGCTACCACGACCGGCACCCAGGCAGCTACGACAGTCGGCACGAACCCCGCCACGCCGAATGCCTTCACCAGCACCGAAACGACATAAAGCAGAAACCCGGCAACGACGCCACCCAGAATCATCGTTGCCGATTGCCCCATCCTCGCAAATCGCATTGAAACTGTTGCCGCAATCAGCGTCATGGCGACGAGCAGGAACGGCAACGCCACCAGCGAATCGAACTGCATGGCAAAGGCATTTGCCTTGAGGCCGAAGGAACGGGCAACCTCGATTTTTCCCGGCAGATCGTAGAATGGAATGGTCTCCGGGCGCGCCAGCCGCTCCTGCACGAATTCGGGCTTCAGATTGGTCGGCACGCGATCGTTTGCCGCAGGCTGGATGGTGCCGTTCCTGAAGGTCTTGACGTCCTGCAATTCCCAGTAGCCGTCCCGCAGGTAGGCGCGCGCGGCATCCTTGCGCTCGACGATATCGCCTTGCGGGTCGAGGATGAAAAAGACAGCGTCAGCCATCTCCAGGCCCTGGTTGAGGATGGCGCGCGCTCCGATGATGGTGTCTCCGGAACTGGTTTTCTGCCGGATCCAGGGCGCGGCGTCGGCCGACACCGTATTCGACTTGCCCGAGCGCAACTGGGTTTCGATCTGTTCGGACCAGGAAAAGGCGTGCGCGGCGAGCGGGTTGATGAGACCGACCGACAGGACGCCGAACAACAGCGCTCCGATGCAGCACGGCAGAAGGAACTGCCAGGCCGAAACGCCGGCCGAGCGCGCTATGACCAGTTCATACCTGCGGTTGAGCGAGACCAGCGTCGCCATCGCCGAGAAGAGACCGACAAACGGCACGGTCTGCAACATGATCATCGGCATCCTGAGTCCGGAAATGGCCAGCGCCGTTCCATAGGTGAAGCCGGGCAGGCCGGTCGTGCGGCCGGAAAGCTCGGTGAAATCGATCAGGAACACCAGCGCAAGCAGGCCGATGAAGAACCACACGGTGATCGTGACATAGCGGAAGAAGAAGTAGCGTCCCAGCGTCCAGCCCATTAGCTGACCCCCTGGCCCGAGGCGCTGCGCCGGGACAGGCGCAGCTTGACGGCATTCCAGGCGTCAGCCATGCGGCTGGCGAGATTCGTCAGCCAATCTGCCCAGGCCACCGGCAGTTCCATCGTCCGGTTGGATGCGATGAACCAGATTGCCACCGCCGACGACACGATGGGCACGCCGTAGACCATATACGCATATTGCGGGACCTCGTCGGCCTTGCTGGCGGCGAAGAAGCCCAGCCAGCGCACGAACAGCGATATCGCGATGGCCGTGATCAGCGGATTGACGCGCGCCTCCCGATGCGAGCGTGCATCTCCGGCGACCGCGAGTGCGATCAGGGCGAAAACCATGGAATAGAGCCATTCCGAGAACCGCTGGTCGACCTCCGCCCGGTATTCGTTCGGGCGCTGCTGATAGACCTTGTCGTTGGCACTCGGGTTGAGCAGGTACTGGGTCGTCTGGTCTTTTGGCATCAGCGTCACCTCCGACGCTGCCGCCATGAAGGCCGACATGTCGAAGGCATAGGAGGTGAAGCGGATGACCGAGAGGTCGCCGGTCAGCGTCTTTCGATGGATGACGCCGTCATTCATCATCAGCACCTTTTCGCCGCCGCGTTCGACGATGCTGCCGGTCTTGGCATAATAGACGAGGTTGACCCCTTCCTCACGCGAATCCGCGACGAAGATGCCGCCCAGCCGGTTGTCGGGGAGCCGCTCGCCTATCTGCAGGAACAGCCCGTCATCGATCTTGCGGAATGTGCCCTCCTGGATGATCAGCGACAGAAGATCCGCGCGTGACTCCGCCACCAGCATCCGGTTCTTCTGGCGCGCATAGGGGTCGATGCCATTGTCGACGGCGAAGGAAAAGACGCTGGCTGCGGCCGCGAGAATCATGATCGGCCGCACGATGGTCCAGCGCGAGGCGCCTGCTGCGTTGACGACGGCGAGCTCCGAATCCGAATTCATGACGCTGAGCGTCTGGGCAACCGCCACCACGAGCGCGAAGGGCACCACGATCGGAATGATCGAGGGAAGAATGAGGGCCGCAACCTCGAAGAAGGTCAGCGCCGACTGGCCGCTGTCGGTGACGAGGTCGATCTTGGCCAGCACTTGCGTCGTCCAGACAATGGCCAGCGTCCAGGCCAGCGCTGCAATAAAGACCACGAAAGCGCGGCGCATGATGTAGCGTTCAACGACCTTCATGAAGGCTTTTCTCAATTTTCTCGAACGGCATCATGCCACCAGATAAGGGTAGCCGTCCGGCGACGCCCGCACAACTGGCTGCGTCGGGCTCTGTCAGGCAGACGATCCGGTTCCCGTCCCACATCGCGCGCCACGTTGGGCCGGAGTGTCGGCGGGATTGGATAAAAAAGGGCGAACATCGATGGTTAACAACAGGTTGCGGCCAAAAAGCGGAGCCGTGCCGCGACGAATCGCCATCGATTCATGTGCCATATGGGGAGCCAACTTGGCAAAGTCTTGCCAAATGCCGGAAAACGACCAAATGTCGCGGATCGCTTCCAACCGCTTCGCGCGAGCCGCGCATTCCCCGAAAGCAGGACATGATGAACCAGAGACCCTCGATCGCCTTCGCAAAATTCGCCGCGCCGCAGACCGCCGCGAACAGGAAGGGGACGGTCTTCGTGCTGGCGGCGGATGATGGCGGCCTGAGCGAAACCGCCGCGGCGTATGATCCCGGCAAGACGCTGGAACGGGCCTTCCCGGTGGCCGAATTCACGGCCAAGTTTGCCAGCGTGGTGGAAGTGCTGACGCCGCAGGCAAGCTCGCTCGACAGGCTGGTCGCGATCGGCGCCGGCAAGGTATCGGGGCTCGACGAATACGCCTGGACGAAGCTGGGAGGCACCATCGCAGCGTCGCTGCGCAAGGCGACCGACGTAGCGGTGGTGCTCGACGTGGTCGGCGCCTCGTCAAGCGGTGCGCAGGCGGCCAGCCTTGCCGCCGGGATTCTTCTGCGCAGCTATTCCTTCGACAAGTACAAGACCAGGAAAGACAAGGACGATGGCCAAGGCGACAGGGCCGAGCCGAAAAAGCCGGCCAAGATAACCATCCACACCGCCGATCCGGCGGGTGCGAAGAAGGCTTTCGCCGAGACCGAGGCTGTGATCGACGGCGTGCTTTTGGCGCGTGACCTCGTCAACGAGCCGGCAAACGTCCTGGGACCTGTCGAGTTTGCCGCCCGCGCCAAGGAACTGGAAGCCCTCGGCGTCAAGGTCGAGATCCTGGCCGAGAAGGAGATGAAGAAACTCGGCATGGGGTCGCTGCTCGGCGTCGCGCAAGGCTCGCCGCGCGGCGCCCGCATGGCCGTCATGCAGTGGAGCGGCGGCAAGGCCAAGGACAGCCCGGTCGCCTTCATCGGCAAGGGCGTCACCTTCGACACCGGCGGCAATTCGATGAAACCGGCATCCGGCATGGAGGACATGAAGGGAGACATGGGCGGCGCCGCGGCGGTGACCGGACTGATGCATGCGCTCGCCGCCCGCAAGGCGAAGGCCAATGTCGTCGGCATCATCGGGCTGGTGGAAAACGCCGTCGACGGCCATGCGCAGCGTCCCGGCGACATCGTTACCTCGATGTCGGGCCAGACCATCGAGGTGCTCAACACCGATGCGGAAGGGCGCCTCGTGTTGGCCGACGCGCTCTGGTACTGCAATGACCGTTTCCAGCCGAAGTTCATGGTCAATCTGGCGACGTTGACCGGCGCGATCATGGTCGCGCTCGGCCAGCACTATGCCGGTCTGTTCTCCAACAATGACGAACTGGCGGAACGCCTGGCGACAGCCGGGCAGTCGACGCAGGAGCGGCTGTGGCGCATGCCGCTCGGTCCCGAATACGACAAGCTGATCGATTCCAAGAACGCCGACATGAAGAACATCGGCGGCCGCTATGGCGGCGCCATCATCGCCGCGCAGTTCTTGCAGCGCTTCGTCAAGGACACGCCCTGGGCACATCTCGATATCGCAGGCACCGCCATGGGAGCGCTGTCGAACGAAATCAATCAGTCCTGGGGCTCCGGCTTTGGCGTGCGGCTGCTCGACCGGCTCGTGCGCGACCACTACGAGAACTGATCGGACCCATGGCCGACGTGCTGTTTTATCACCTGACCGAATCGACGCTGGAGGATGCGCTGCCAGGCCTTCTTGAGCGCAGCGTCGATCGCGGCTGGCGCGCCGTGGTGCAGACCGGCACCGAGGAGCGGCGCGACGCGCTCGACCAGCATCTGTGGACGTTCCGTGACGATTCCTTCCTCGCGCACGCCACTGATCGCGAAGCCCATCCCGCCGAGCAGCCGATCCTTTTGACCACCGCCGAAGGCAACCCGAACGCGGCGCAGATACGTTTCCTGGTGGACGGAGCGGCACCCCCTGACCTTGGCGGCTACGAGCGCGCCGTGTTCCTGTTCGACGGTCACGATGCCGCCCAGGTCGAGGCCGCCCGCGGGCACTGGAAGACGATGAAAGACGCCGGCCATGCGGTGACCTACTGGCAGCAGACGCCCGACCGCCGCTGGGAGCGCAAAGCCTAAGGGACGTCAGCGGCGGCTGATCGCTGCCTTGTTGATAATGTGGATCGCGATCATCGAGCCGGAAGAAACCTGTCGCTCGTCACATGAGCAGCCTTACTTCTTCACTTGCGGATGGATCGTCTCGCCGCACTTGAGCATCTCGACAAAAGTCTCGATCTTCTTCCTGCGGCCGGCTTCGGTCTTCATGTTGTGGATACGGAAGGCGAGCGCGAAGCGGTTCTGCGCGCTGAGTTTTTCGAGCATTTGCCGAGCCTCTGGCTCGGCATCGATCGCGGCCTGCAGGTCATCGGGAATTTTCATGTCCTTGCCGCCGGCATAGGCACGCGCCCAGCGGCCATCGGCCTTGGCGGCTTCGACCTCGGCCAGCCCATGCCGCGTCATCCGGCCGTCGTCGATCAGCCGGGCGACATTGTCGATGTTGATCTGGCTCCAGATGCTTTTCTTCGTCCTCGGCGTGTAGCGCTGCAGGAAGCTCTTGTCGTCGAGCCCCTTGCGCACCGCGTCGATCCAGCCCCAGCACAGCACGACGTCGATCGCTTCCTTCGGTGAGATCGACCTCAGTCCCGAGCCGGTCTTGTGGATTTTGATCCAGACCTCGGTTTCCCTGTCATGATGCTCGCCGAGCCAGGTATAAAAGCTCTCGGCGTCCTCGAATTCATGCACCTTGTCGGGGTCGACCTTGACCGGCGCCATCAGCGGCCCTCGTCCATGCTTTGCGGTTGCACTTTCAATGCGGCATTTCCCGCTGGATGACAATCGAAGGCGAAGATCATGGCGCTGCCCGATGACGGCGGTTCTGCGATGGCCCGCAGGCGCGGACCACCGCAGGTGGTTTCACTGCCCGCCCATTTCCTTCTTGAACGTGTCGAAATCGACCTGCATGCCATTGAAGATGGTGCTCCAATGGCGGGTCAGCGCCGCCATCGCCACCGCCTCCTGGATTTCCTCATCGGTAGCGCCGGCGCGCTTGGCGTCTCGCGTGTCCGACCAGATGCAGTAGTTGCACGGGATCTGCGCCGCCACCGCAAGCGAGATCAGCGATTTGACCTTTGGCGGCAGCGCCGTCTTGTCGCTGAGTTCGATGGCCTTGACCTCGGCCCAGGCGCCGGGCAGACCGGCTTTGGGAAGTTGCTTCACAAAGCTCGGCACGCCGCCCATGGTCGACTGGATGTCCTTTATGGTTGCATCGTAGTCATCGGCATAGGCAGGGGCCGCGGCGAGGACGCAGGCCACGGCGGTTAGTGCCAACGCACGATGGAGGGAAGAATGCATGGATTTGGCAATGCGATGGTGTGACATGTGTTCCTCCTCTGGTCTTTGTTAGCCTTACTGTGTAAGGTAAAGTGAAAAATGAACCTTACGCTGTAAGTTGTCAAGCGCGGCCATGGACTCATCGATCAAAAAAAAGCGAGCACGCGGACGGCTGTCCCGCGAGATGATCGAGGATGCCGCTTTCGAGGTGATCGAGAAGGAGGGCCTTTCCGGGTTTTCGATGCGCAAGCTCGCCGCCGTGCTCGGCTGCGAGGCGATGAGCATTTATCATCACTTCCCCTCGCAAGCGCACCTCTATGAGGCGTTGGTCGATCGCCAGGTCAGCGGGATGGTTATCCCCGACGACAGCATGCCATGGCGCGACAGGATTCGGATGGTCATGCATGAGTTTCGCCGTGTTGCGAGTGAGCACCCGGCCTTCGCACCATTCCTTGTCGTCTACCGGATGAATTCGCCGCCTTGCCTGGCCATGCTGAACGGTGTCATCGGCCTGTTCGAGGCTGGCGGTTTCGGCCCGGAACTCAGCGCCAGGCTATTTCGCACCGCCAGCTATTACCTCATGGGCGCGATCCTCGACGAGACCGCGGGCTACGCCAAGGGCCCGTCGGCGGTGACCACCGTCGACGACGAGCAACTGGCGAAGGATTTCCCCAGTGTCATGGCGGCCGGGACCTATTTCGGCACCGGCGGTTTCGACAAGACGTTCGAACTCGGCCTCGACATGCTATTGGACGAAATGGAGCGCCTGCGCGACAGCGCCAATGCAGGCTAATTGTCCGGCAACGCCCGATTACAAGGTGATTCCCTGAATGCGCTTTCTGTTCCTGTTGATCCTGCTCGCCGGCATCGGCGTCGGCGCCATCTATCCATGGGCGATGACCAATTTCTCCGGTCACCAGATCGGCAGCTGGCGGGTCTATGAGGGCGGCCGCTTCAAGCAAGTCACCGTGCCGCTTGCCGCGCGCGACGCGCCGGTGAGAGTGCTGGTCGACTTGACCGCGAGGGCCGAGCGCATCGTTTCGCAGCAGCGCACGGTGCTGACGCTGACAGCCGCCACCGGCGGTCGCACGGCGCTTGCCTCGACGCTTCAGTTCAATCATTCCGACAATCCGCGTCAGGCGAGCCCGCAACTGCCCGACAAGATCTTCCGCGACGAGGCTGGCGTGATCCGGACCGTCGGCCCCGGCCCCTACGTCTTCACCGTCGGTCCCGGCGACGCCGAGGACATTCCGATACGCGCGGTCGATCTTGTCTTGCGCTCCGGTGTCGGCGAGACCGACAGCCGTGCGCGACCGGTTGGCTTCGCGCTGATGGCGATCGGCCTGATCGGCTTCCTGCTGTCCTTGCGTTCTGCCGGCGGCCGGCCGCAAAATCCGAATTCACAGCCACCGCCGCCACGCTGGGGCAGGGGCACCACATGAACTATCGCCACGCCTATCACGCCGGAAATTTTGCCGACGTCGTCAAGCACGTCGTGCTGACGCGGCTGCTCGAATATCTGAAGCGGAAGGACAAGGCCTTTCGCATCATCGACACCCATGCCGGCACCGGCCGCTACGATCTGTCCTCGCTCGAGGCGCAGAAGACCGGCGAATGGCAAGGCGGCATCGGCCGGCTGGTCAATGCTGCGCCCGAAGCCCAGGCCGCAATGCTGCTCGCGCCCTATCTCGACGCGGTGCGTGCGTGCAACGCAGACGGTCAATTGAAAAAATACCCGGGCTCGCCGTTGGTCGCGCGGCACCTTCTGCGCAAGCAGGACCGGCTGTCGGCGATCGAGCTGCACCCGAAGGATGTCGCGAAGCTGAAGACGGAATTCGCCGGCGATTTCCAGACAAGGGTGATCGAGCTCGACGGCTGGCTGGCGCTCGGCGCGCACCTGCCGCCGAAGGAAAAGCGCGGGCTGGTGCTGATCGATCCGCCATTCGAGGAAGAGGGCGAGTTCGGCCGCCTCGTCGACGGGCTGGCGAGGGCGTACAAGCGCTGGCCGGGCGGCATCTATGCGCTGTGGTATCCGATCAAGGACCGCAAGGCGGTGATTGGCTTCCGCAAGGCGCTGAAGGAAACCGGCGTTCCGAAATTGCTCGACATCGAATTCGAAATCCGGCCCGCATCGCAAGAGCCCAGCCTCGACGGCAGCGGCCTGGTCGTGGCCAACCCGCCCTTCACGCTGGAAGGTGAATTGCGCATTCTCCTGCCGGCCCTGCACAAATTGCTGGTCTTGGAAAAGCCGGCGCACTGGACGCTGAACTGGCTGGCAGGGGAGTAGCAGCGGCGGCGGAATGCCGAGTGCAGGCCGCGTTCTCATAATGGACTGGATTAAACAGTCAAAGCGGTTCTTCAGCCGACCCGGCTCCGCTCCGATTCCGCGATATGCCGTGCGCCAATGCCGAGGGCGTTATGCCCGACAGCCGCCGGCTTTCGCGGATGAGATGGGCTTGGTCCGAATAGCCGGCTTCGGCCGCCAGCACCGCGGTCGAGGCATCGCCGGACACCCGTTGCAGGCGACGGAAGCGATGGAAGCGCAGGATGCGGTCGAGCGTCTTCGGCCCGTAGCCGAAACTCTCTTCGAAGCGGCGGCGCAAGGTCCTCTCGCTCAGGTGCAGCGCGCGAAGCAGAAAGGGCACCAGAGGCGCGCCGGCCGGCAGGCCGCGGTTAATGGCGTCATAAGCATGATGCATGACCGGATCGAGGACCTCATGCCCGTCGCCGGATTGGCCGACGGCGTTCTCCAGGGATTTCACCAGGGCAGCGAGATCGGGATTTGCACGGACACGGCCCGCGAGCTGGCGTGCCCTGGCACCCCATAACTCATTCAGGTCGAGCCGCTGTCCAACGATCTCGCTCGCCGGCATGCCCAGCCAGGCCGCAGCGGCACCTGGTCGGAAGCGGAAGCCGATGACCAGGGCGCCGGAGGGCAGCGCCTCGACCTGCGGCTCCTTGTCCGGCCCGGCGATGCGGAACCGGCCGTCGATCCATTGCAGGTCGATCGTCGTATCCGGCGTGATGATGACGGGTGGTGCGTCCTTTTCCTGCATGGAGTGGACCCACACCGAAGCGAACGCGCCGCCCAGCCGCGGATGTGCGGGGCGTTCACGGAAAGAGCCGGTGGTCTGCGCCAGTACCGCTTCCATTCATCCGCTCTCGCCAGTTTTCCCGGCCTGCGCGCCGGCATTTTGGCCGAAATCTTCAATTCGCGGCGCCTCCGCCATGGCAAATCAAACGCAGCCTGTCGGCGATGGTTGCGCGGACCAGTCATACCCGCTCCCCGCCCGGCGGCGAAACAACGCTGATCCTTGAAAGGAGAATGGACATGAAAGCCCGAATAAGTGTCATCACGCTTGGCGTTGACAATCTGGAAGCATCGCTCGAATTCTATCGCACCGGGCTGGGGCTTCCGAGCGAAGGCATCATCGGCCGCGAATTCGAGCACGGCGCCGTCGCCTTCTTCACCCTGCACGGCGGATTGAAGTTCGCCATCTTCGAGCGCAGCAGCATCGCACATGATGCAGGCATCGCCCATGATGCGGACATCGGCCAGAGTGGCCGCAGCCCGACCGAGCTCACCCTCGGCCATAATGTGGCCAGCGAGGCTGAGGTCGATGCGGTGATGGCTGAGGCGGTCAAGGCCGGCGCGCACCTGGTCAAGCCGGCCCAGAAGACTTTCTGGGGCGGTTATGCCGGTTACTTCCAGGATCCCGACGACCATCTCTGGGAGGTCGTCTACAATCCTGCCTTCGTTCCCGAAGACTGAGGCGGGCGGAGCCTGGCCATGGTCACCGATATTGCATCTGCGTTCGGTCTGCTGCTGATCGGCGGCGTTTTCCTTTGGGCCGGGGTCGAGCATTTCGTCAGGTTCAGGACCATCAGCGAGGATCTGGTGGCGCGGCGGTTTCCGGCTCCGGCCTTCCTGCTCGCCGCAGGCTCGGTGCTGGAGGTGGTGGCTGGCTTCTGTCTCGCCGCCGGCATCGCGGTGCCCTACGCCGCCGGCGCGCTGATCCTGTTCACGGTGGCGGCGAACCTGCTCGTCCTGCCTTTCTGGCGCCATCACGGGCCGGAAAGGCAGGTGCTGAGGTCCGCCTTCCTGGTCAACATCGCCGTTATCGGCGGGCTGCTGCTGGCGGCGCGCCTCGGCTGATGACCGGTGGCCAACGCCGGCGGCCACACCCTGGAAACCATTGTCAATGCAATCGCTTGACCGCCGCCCGGCGAATCCCGCACAGTGCGCGCAATCGACCTTGAGAGGCTGCCATGACTCGCTTCGCCCGCTCCGCCCTTGCCGCCCTGATCTCGCTCTGCACGCCGTTTGGCACATCGCTTGGCTTCACCCAGGCGGCGCAAGCCGCCGATCTTGCCGTCTATTCTGACGAGGACAGCGGCATTTGCGGCGAAGCCTGGGTGCTGAACAAGATCACCAGCCGCTTCTCCTACCAGGTGCGGCACGTGCCGCACCTGCCGGATGTCGCGATCACCGATTTCCACCGCATCCACCAGCATCGCTACTTGCCGGCCAGCGAGGAATGGCCGATCGGCCGTCGCTATTGCGGCGCTACGGTCGCCCTCTCGGATGGCCGCGACCGCGCCATCTGGTATCTGATCGAGGAAGGCCAGGGCTTTGCCTCGATCGGCGACAATGTCGAATTCTGCGTCTCGGGCTTTGACCGCTGGATGGTCTACAACGGCCGCTGCCGCATCCTGCGCTAGCGGGCGGTTTCCAGTTTCGATTTCGTTAGCGCCTGCGGCTCAAGCCGCGGGCCTTTTCTGCGACCCGGGGTATCGGCCCTGACGAAAATATGTGCCGCGCGCCACGCGCCGACAATTTCTCCCCGATCGCAGTGCTATTTCCTGCCCCGTTTTGCTTCGGCTTCACCGATGATCTTTCGAAGAAAGGCAATGTGACCGCGAAAAGCGCGGCGCCCGATCGTCGTTGCTCTGATCCGTGTCCGCGGCCGTCGCCCGATGAAAAGCTTTTCAACATCGACGTAGCCCGCTTTGGCCAGCGTATCGAGATGCGCGCCGAGATTTCCGTCGGTGGTTTCGATCATGGCTTTCAGCTGCGTGAACTCCAGCGCCTCGCGTCTTTCCAGCGTGTTCAGGGCGGCCATGATCCTGAGCCGTGTACTCTGATGGACGATGTCGTCGGCACTCATCAATCGGCTCCAATGCTGCGTACTTTGAGCTGTCACCCTATGGCTCTGCAGCCTCGGGCAGTACTAACCATTCGCCCTTGTGAACGACATCGAACGCATTTGACAGAATACTCTGGCATGCAGAGTAATCTGTCAATTCAGTGATGAAACCAGGCTTGACAAGGTGATCTCCAGATCGGCGCATCGCATTGCACTTGTAATCCGAAGGGACCGGTCGCCTGCAAAAGATGATCATTCTCTATAAGCCGCAGCTCATGATATTCGCGCGCGAAGATCAATGCGCGAAGCTGCTTCCTGACCTTTGCAGTCTCATGGCAGGCGCGCCCTCGCAGCGTATCGAGAATGTCGGTGCCAAATTTCTGGCGATATCGGAAGATCACGCCATATTTTTGCGATGATGAGTGCGATCATGCGTCGATCGCAACGAAAATTTAAGCTGAGAAAATCATATCATTGCTTCGCTGGCTAGCGAGGCGCGAGTCAGATAAGCATGACACGCCGGGCCATTAACGGTCGTCGGCATAACGCAAGGGGCATCGCATGGCTAAGCAGTCATCAAAAGCGCCGGCATCCAAGGCACCGGCAAAGAAAGCACCTGTAAAAGCGGCAGCGGCGAAAGCCGCGACCGCAGTCAAGAAAGCAGCACCCGCTGCCAAGCCGAAGGCGGCAGCGCCCAAGGCGAAGGCGGCACCGGCCAAGAAGCCGGCAGCCAAGGCCGCCGCGAAACCGGCGGCGAAGAAGGCAGCGCCCGCCAAGGCCAGCGCCGCATCCGCGAAGAAGGCTGCACCGGCCAAGAAGGCCGCTCCGGCAAAGAAAGCCGCTCCGGCAAGGAAGCCCGCTGCCAAGGCCGCAGCCAAGCCCGCTGCGAAGAAGGCATCTCCGGCCAAGGCTCCGGCCAAGGCCGCCGCGGCGAAGTCTTCGGCACCGGTGAAGAAGGCGGCACCCGCCGCCAAGAAAGCAGCGCCGGCGAAGACCGCGAAGAAGTAGTCACGTTTCTTCGCGCCGGGGACCGTGTCGGCAGAAATGAGGGCAGGTGCCGTTGAGGCCCTCGCCCTCTGCTCTGGCATTGGGGCGCAACGAGAGGGGCGGACGCCAGATATCTTTCGCAACTCCCAGGACTTCGCCGCAGGGCGAAGTCCGGTGGGCTTTTGTTGTGCGCTATCGTGCGGCGGCGGAACGATCGTTGGTTTGTCCGGCCTGTCGGAGTGTTGCCGTCGTCACATGTGGCGCATCCAGATAAAGGCGTACAAGAGACCAAGGCATGCAGGAGTGGTCGCCGGTTGCTGGCGGCTGGTTTTTCCGCTTCTGGCTGTTGCGCGGGGAAGGGCGCCCGGTCAACAGTGACGGCCTGCCAACGGGAACCCGATCATGCCGAAACTGCTTTACGCCTCCACGTCCCCCTACAGTTCCAAGGTACGAATGGCGGCCCTTTATGCCGGCATCGCCGTCGACCTGGCGCCTGTCAAAACCGAAGACAAGCCGGCCGAACTGATCGGCGCCAATCCGCTGGGCAAGATCCCTGTGCTGGTGCTCGACGACGGCCGCTCGATCCACGACAGCCGAGCCATCACCCAGCAGCTCAACCGGATGTCGAAGAGCGCGTTGTTTCCGCGCAATCCCGACAAGCGGCTGGAAGCGGAAGTGCTGGAAGCGTTGGCGGACGGCATCTGCGACTGTGCGCTGTCGATGGTCTATGAGCGCCGCACGCGGCCCGAGGAGATGGTCTACCAGCCCTGGCTCGACCGCCAATGGGCGAAGATCACCGCCGCGCTCGATCTGCTCAATGCCAATCCGCCGAAACTGCCGAAGAAGATCACCGCCGGCCAGATGGCGCTGCGCGCCTGCCTCGGGTACCTGGCGCTGCGTTTCGCCGGGAAATGGGAAAAAGGCCGCAACCGGCTGGTCCGCTGGGCCGCGCGCTTCGATGAGAAATTCCCGGACCTGAAACCCTGCGTTCCCGCGTGAGCGGCAGACAATAAAAAAGCCGGGCGCGAGGCCCGGCTTCTTCGTGTCGTGGCTTGAACGACTTAGAACTTCATACCGACGCCGAAGGTGACGCGGTTGTCGGTGGCCTTGACCTTGCCGATGCCATCGAAGTCCTTGCTGCCGAAGTCGGTGTAGCGGTATTCGACGCGGCCGAACACATTGTCGGTCAGCTTGATGTCGGTACCAAGACCGGCGGTCCAGCCGATCATGGTGGCGCGATCGCTGGCGCCGAGGACGCTGTCCTCCACCTTCAGGCTCCTGCCGGCGAGACCACCGGTGCCGTAGAGCAGGATTTCCGGGGTCACAGCGTAGCCGAGACGGGCACGAAGCGAACCTTCGAAGCCGGCCTTGGAGTCGATGCCATTATCGTCGCCCTTAACGCCGTTGTAGCCGAGTTCGGCTTCACCGCCGTAGACGAAGTTCTCCTGCTGCCACTGATAGCCGCCGAAGACGCTGCCGATGAAACCGTTGGTATCGGTGTCAACGTCGAAATCCTTTTCCTTGGTACGGCCACTGAAGCCATAGCCAAGATTAATACCGGCATAGGGGCCGGCCCAGGACGCGACGGGCAGTTCGGCGACCGGGGCAGGTGCCGGCGGCTCTTCCTGGACCACATCGGCGGCATAGGCAGTTCCACCGAGGGCGAAGAGCCCGAGCGCTACGGCCAGCGGCCGTGCGAATTTGAGATTGGCTTGCATTGTTGTTACTCCTTAAGCCACAGGACACAGGCTTGTTCTTACGATCGCCCATCAACCCGTCCGGGGGGTGAAACGGATCTGGCGTTCGTCGGTTCCAAATGTCGTGTCGAAATGCGGCTGAAGCGAACCTGAACTTGGGTCATTCCCCGGCGCGAATGAGGCAGAAACGTGACGTTGCATCTTCGCAACAGCGAAATGTCAGCAGATGGGCCGTGCTTCGCCGTACGCGGCTTGGTGCAAGGAGTCCGGCCCCCTATATTGTTTCGAAGCTGGCTCATTGCGGGCCGGCTAGAGATGCCGAACCGGCCGTTTCGCCACAATGCTGCCGCAGGTGCGAACGCCATTTAACGGGTGGCGGGCCATAATTTGCCGGCGCCCTCCTTCGCGCCGAAACCGAGGATTGACAACAGATGAGCAAAGCCACCGCGGCGCTGGTGACGGGCGGGGCAAAACGGATCGGTAGCGCGATTGTCGAGGATCTCGCCGCCCACGGTTTTGCCGTCGCCATTCACTGCAACCGCTCGCGCGACGACGCGGATGCGCTTGCCCAGCGGATCAACCGCGCCGGCGGCCACGCCGCCGTGGTCGCCGCCGATCTGACCGACATGGCCGACGTCGGCGGCCTGATCGGCCGCGCCGAAGCCGCGCTCGGGCCGATCTCGCTACTAGTCAACAACGCTTCGCTGTTCGAGGACGATTCGGTTCTTGACTTCGACTGGGAGGGCTGGGACCGCCACTTCGCCATTCATGTGAAGACCCCGGCGCTGTTGGCGCAGAACTTTGCCCGGGCACTGCCGGACAGGCGAGAGGGGCTGATCGTCAACATGATCGACCAGCGTGTCTGGCGGCCGACGCCGCGCTACTTCTCCTATGCGCTGTCCAAGTCCGCCTTGTGGACGGCAACCCAGATGATGGCGCAGGCGCTCGGCCCGCGCATCCGCGTCAACGCCATCGGTCCCGGCCCGACCCTGAAGAACGCGCACCAGGACGACAGCGACTTTGCCGCGCAACTCGCCGGTCTCATTTTGAAACGCGGCCCGCAATTGCCGGAATTCGGCGCCACAATCCGCTATCTCTGGGAAGCCCGCTCGATCACCGGGCAGATGATCGCGCTTGATGGCGGCCAGCATCTTGCATGGCGCACACCTGATGTGACAGGCATGACGGAATGAGTCCTGCAGAGCAGAAACACAAGATGCGTGGCGGCGCCGACGATCTGCCTCCCGAAATCGACGTCGAGGACGAGGCGGCGGAGGAGATCGTCGAACCGGCCGGCCCGGACGTCGCCTTCACCGCCATCGACTGGACGCCGCATGCCGGCGATGCCGACGGCATGGTCGGCGCCGAGGTGATCCAGACGCTGGTCAAGCGGCTGCCCAATGCGCCGGGCGTCTACCGCATGATGAATGCCAATGGCGACGTGCTCTATGTCGGCAAGGCCCGCAGCCTGAAGAAGCGCGTCACCAATTACGCGCAAGGTCGCTTCCACACCAACCGCATCGGCCGCATGGTGCGCGAAACCGCGACGATGGAGTTCGTCGTCACCCGCACCGAGATCGAGGCGCTGCTGTTGGAGGCCAACCTCATCAAGCGGCTGCGGCCACGTTTCAACGTGCTGATGCGCGATGACAAGTCGTTTCCCTACATCCTCTTGACCGGTGACCATGTCTCGCCCGGCATCTACAAGCATCGCGGCGCGCGTTCGCGCAAAGGTGATTATTTCGGCCCATTCGCTTCCGCGGGCGCGGTCGGCCGCACCATCAATTCCTTGCAGCGCGCCTTCCTGCTGAGGAGTTGCACCAACTCCTTCTACGAGAACCGCACGCGGCCCTGCCTGCTCTATCAGATCAAACGCTGCGCCGGTCCCTGCACCGGCGAGATTTCGCATGGCGACTATGCCGAGCTGGTCGCGGAGGCGAAGGATTTTCTTTCCGGCCGCAGCCAGAAGGTGAAGACCGAGATTTCGGCCGCCATGCAACAGGCCTCGCAAGATCTCGATTTCGAGCGCGCCGCCATCTATCGAGACCGGCTGGCGGCACTCTCGCACGTGCAGAGCCACCAGGGCATCAATCCGCAGACCGTCGACGAGGCCGATGTCTTCGCAATCCATCAGGAGGGCGGCCAGGTCTGCATCCAGGTGTTCTTCTTCCGCACCGGCCAGAACTGGGGCAACCGCGCCTATTTCCCTAAGGCCGATCCGGCGCTGGAAGGCGCAGAGGTGCTGGGCTCGTTCCTGGCGCAGTTCTACGACGACAAGCCGACCCCGCGGGCCATTCTGCTGTCGCACGCCGTGGAGGACCAGGAACTGTTGGCCGAGGCGCTCTCGACCCGCGCCGGCCGCAAGGTGTCGATCTCGGTGCCGCAGCGTGGCGAGAAGAAGGACCTGACCGATAATGCGTTGCAAAATGCCCGCGAGGCGCTCGGCCGCCGGCTGGCCGAAACCTCAACGCAGGCCAGGCTGCTTGCCGGCTTTGCCGAGACCTTTGGCCTCGAAAAGCCGCCGGTGCGCATCGAGGTCTACGACAATTCGCACATCATGGGCACCAACGCCGTCGGCGCCATGGTCGTGGCCGGGCCGGAAGGTTTTGTGAAGAACCAGTACCGGAAATTCAATATCCGCTCGACCGAGATCACGCCCGGCGACGATTTCGGCATGATGCGCGAAGTGATGGAGCGGCGCTTTTCACGGTTGCTCAAGGAGCATGGCGATGTGACGCCCGACGATGCTGCGGCAGGCGAGGCGGACAGCGATGAAGGCGACATGTCAGGCGGCTTCCCTGCTTGGCCGGACGTTATCCTGATCGATGGCGGCCAGGGCCAGATGAGCGCCGTGCGCAAGATCCTCGCCGATCTCGGCATCGAGGACCGGGTCGTGGCCATCGGCATCGCCAAGGGCCAGGACCGCGACGCGGGCCGCGAGCGCTTCTTCGTCAAGGGCAGGGACTCGTTTTCCCTACCGGTACGCGATCCCGTGCTCTATTTTGTCCAGCGCCTGCGCGACGAGGTTCACCGTTTCGCCATCGGCTCGCACCGGGCTCGCCGCAAGAAGGAGATGGTCAAGAGCCCGCTCGACGAGATCGGCGGCATCGGTCCCAGCCGCAAACGGGCGCTGCTGATGCATTTCGGCACCGCCAAGGCGGTCGGTCGCGCGGCAATCGAGGACCTGGTAAAGGTCGACGGCATTTCCGAGCAGGTGGCCAGACTGGTTTACAACCATTTCCACGAGAACTGATGCATGTCGCCCGAAAGCCGCCGTCAGCTCCCGGGCGAAGCAAGGAGCGGCGCGGCGGAGCCCGCGAGATGACGAGATTGGCCTATTTTTGCTGGCCAATCGATTTTGGCCTGTTGACCCCCTACATCAGCTTCTGATTTGAGTACGCAGGCAGAAAGAGTTCCCCCGAATATGGCTCAGCGCGCGTTCAACCTCCCGAACATCCTCACCTACGCCCGCATTATCGCGGTGCCGCTGGTGGTGCTGTGCTTTTTCCTCGAGGGACATCTGAAGTCGAGCGACTTCGCCCGCTGGTCGGCGCTGATCATTTTCCTGCTTGCGTCCATCACCGATTATTTCGACGGCTATTTCGCCCGCGCCTGGAAGCAGACCTCGAACATCGGCAAGATGCTCGACCCCATTGCCGACAAACTGCTGGTCGCGACATGCCTGCTGCTGCTTGCCGCCGACACCGACCGCCATGCCGGCATTGCCGGCTGGTCGCTGTGGGCGGCGATCATCATCCTGTGCCGCGAAATCCTGGTTTCGGGGCTGCGCGAATATCTGGCGGCGCTCAAGGTCTCCGTGCCGGTGACGCAGCTTGCCAAATGGAAGACCACCATCCAGATGGTCGCTATCGCCTTCCTGCTCGCCGGTCCGGCCGGCGACAAGATTTTTCCGCTCACCACACAGACCGGCCTGGTGCTGTTGTGGATCGCAGCCCTGGTCACGCTTTACACCGGCTATGACTATTTCCGCGCCGGCCTCAAGCACATCATGGACGAATAGGATGACGAAGCTCATCTACTTCGCCTGGGTGCGGGAGCGAATCGGCAAGCCGGACGAAGACGTGGACTTGCCGCATGGCGTCGACACCGTCGCGGACCTCTTGCGCTGGCTGAAGTCGCGCGGCGAGGAATACGAGCATGCGCTGCGATATCCCGACGTGATCCGCGTCGCTATCAACCAGGAACATGTCGAGCACGGCGAGAAAATATCAGGCGCGCGCGAGATCGCGCTGTTTCCGCCGATGACCGGGGGCTGAGATGGCCGGCGCGGTCGTACCTGCCGTGCGCGTCCAGCGCCGAGATTTTGACGTTGCCGCCGAAATCGCCAGACTGACGCGAGGCCGCGCCGACATCGGCGCTGTGGTCACCTTCTCGGGCCTGTGCCGTGACGAGCAGGGGACGCTCTCGGCGCTTGAGCTCGAGCATTATCCGGGCATGGCCGAGGCCGAAATCGGCCGCATCGCGGCCGAAGCGGTTCAGCGCTGGCCGCTGCAGGGCATCACCGCCATCCACCGCCACGGCAGAATTCGGCCGGGCGAGAACATCGTGCTGGTGGTGGCGGCCTCCGCGCATCGGCAAGCCGCGTTCGAGGCGGCGAATTTCCTCATGGATTATCTGAAGTCGCGCGCTCCCTTCTGGAAGAAGGAGCATCGCGCTGACGGCTCCGAAGGCGGCTGGGTCGAGGCCAAGGAGAAAGACGAACAGGCGGCAGGACGCTGGAGGCCACCGTCCGAATAAATTCGGCCTCAGCCACGCATTGACCGCAATCCTTTGGCCAATTCGTTGTTGGTCAGCCTGGGCTGTGGCCAGCCCGGGGAAGGAGATGGTCATGCTGGACAGGATAGCGGAGTTCTTCGTCTTCGGTTTCGTGCCTCTGGTCGTCGGTATACTTGCCGTGCCGGAACTCTCCGTGGCCGCCGAAAAAGCCCTGAAGGGCGAGGTGACCTACCGCGAGCGCATCGCCTTGCCGCCCAATGCCGTGCTCTCGGTCCAGCTTGCCGATGTGTCGCTCGCCGACGCTCCCGCCAAAATCATCGGCGAGCAGAAGCTGACGCCCGCAGGCCAGGTGCCAATCAGTTTTACGGTCACATTCGATCCGTCCCGGATCCAGCGGCGGATGACCTATGCGTTGCAGGCCCGCATCACCGTCGGCGACAGGCTCCTGTTCATCTCGGATGAGCGCCATCAAGTCGATCCGCTGACCTATGCGCCGCAAACAATCATGCTCAAGATGGTGACGCCAAGCCCCGAGCCCATTGCTTCCGTTCTCGATCAGCTTTGGCTGCTCGACTATGTCCACGGCGTAGCCATCACCGCGCAAGCGACATTCCGGGTGAGTGAAGCAGGCAAGGCGGGCGGCAACGGTCCCTGCAACAGCTATTTTGCCACCGCCAACCTCAATGGCCAGGAGATCGCGATCAGCGACATCGGCTCGACCTACAAGGCCTGCGCGCCCGAGGTGATGGCGGAGGAAAAGGCGCTGTTTGAGGCTCTGGCAAAGGCGGCTTCGTATAAAGTCGATGCCGGCAAGTTGACCATCGCCGACGGGAACGGCCGCGAGATCCTGCGTTTCAGCGCCGCGAGCTGATGTCATGAAACGGCTGTCGGCGGAGGTCAGCCGCTCATTTTTTCGAACACGGCGCCATAGTGGTAGGGCGGCACCTCGACCAGCTCGATGAATTTGAGGCCGGCCGCCTCGACGGCCGTGATGGTCTGTTCCGGCGATATCCTCAATTCGGTCTTCGGTCCGCGGGGCTCGCCGAGCACCGTGGTTTGTTCACGCGGCTGCCGATGCCAGTTGACGACAACAAAGCGTCCGGCAGGGACGAGCGCTTCGCTGATGGCTCGCGCCAGCCGTGGCCGGTCCGGCACGCCGTGAAAGGCGTTTGCCATGAAGATGAAATCGACTGGGCGGGATATCAGGCTCGCGAGTTCATAGGCATCGCCCGCGACGAGATCGAAATTCCTCGTGCCGTTTTCATTGAGCCGGCGACGGGTGACGTCGAGCAGGTCGGTATCGATATCGATGCCGACGACATGGCGGGCGACTTTGGCGATGGGCAACGTAAACCAGCCGTCGCCACAGCAGAGGTCGGCCACCTCCATGCCCGGCTTCAGTCCCGTTGACGAAAGCACGGCACCGGGGTCGGGCCACAGCACCTCCCACCAGCCGCTCGATGGCATCTCGGTGCCCTGGAAGAAACCGGGAATGGTGCTGGTCATGCTTCGCCGGCTCCCTGTGCCTGACCGACTTTAGCGCGGGCAAGGGTTCAACGGCAGTGCCGGATCGATCCGTTTCAATGAAAAAGGCCGGCAATCCGCCGGCCTTTTCGGTCACAATGCCAAGGTCGGCTCAGCCGACGATCTCGGTGTCGGAGAACCAGTACTTGATCTCCTGCGCGGCGGTTTCCGGCGCGTCCGAACCGTGCACCGAATTCTCGCCGATCGACAGCGCATGCACCTTGCGGATGGTGCCTTCGGCGGCGTTGGCCGGGTTGGTGGCGCCCATCACCTCACGGTTCCTGGCAATGGCGTTCTCGCCTTCCAGCACCTGCACGATCGTCGGCGCCGACGACATGAATTCGACCAGCTCGCCGAAGAACGGACGATCCTTGTGGACGGCGTAAAAACCTTCCGCCTCGCGGCGGCTCATCCACACGCGGCGCGAAGCGATGACGCGCAGACCGGCATCTTCCAGCATCTTGGTGATGGCGCCGGTGAGATTGCGCCGCGTTGCGTCCGGCTTGATCATGGAAAAGGTGCGTTCGAGCGCCATGGGTCGTCCTTGTCTGGTTGGATTGGGAGTGGCGGGCTCTATACAAGCCGGCCGGCCCATTGCCAAGAGGAAGTCGCCAGAGGTGTCGACGGGGGAAGTCGACGCCATGCGCGTTTGCGTGCCGGGCCGATTATCGGCGATGCCGCCGCCAGCCCGAGATCGGACGGCTGCAATATAAGGCTTTGCTTGCTATAGTCGCGTGTCGGCGCCGCGCTGAGGTCGGCCCGGATGGAGACCATGACCATGACAGACGATCGCCAGGAGCGCATTCGCAGCCGCGCACATCAGATCTGGCAGGAAGAAGGGCAACCGGCCGGACAGCATGAGCGCCATTGGCAACAGGCGACGGCCGACATCGACCAGGAGGATGCAGGGTCATCCGCGGTGAAGAAGTCAGCAAGAAAGGCGCCCGTCGCCGGCAAGGCAAAAACCGCGCCCAAAGAGGCCAAGACCGGCAAGCCAAAAAAGGCGGCCAAATAAGATTTGGCCATATCGGAGCCGATGGCTCGTCGTTAGCCCTGCCGCAAGGACAGGCGCTACGGTTTCACGCGGCCGCCGCAACCGCCCGACCCAGCCCGCCATGCAAGTCGAGGCAGCGGGCGAACCACTGCGCCACGACATCATGGTCTTCGAGCAATGGGTAGGGCGAGGCGATGCGTGCCCATTGCAGCGCGCCGAACACGATATAGTCGGCAAACAGGGGCGAATCTCCGCCGATGAATGGCTGATAGGCGAGCATCGAGCGCAGCGGCTCCAGCGAAGCTCTGAAATTGCCAAGCCCG
This sequence comes from Mesorhizobium sp. ESP-6-2, assembly GCF_020164675.1. Taxonomy (NCBI): domain Bacteria; kingdom Pseudomonadati; phylum Pseudomonadota; class Alphaproteobacteria; order Hyphomicrobiales; family Phyllobacteriaceae; genus Mesorhizobium; species Mesorhizobium sp. ESP-6-2. The sequence goes on along the minus strand of NZ_JAIUGT010000003.1, from coordinate 484,490 downwards.
GCGTCCCGCGCGGCCATCACCTCTTCCAGGCTCTTGCCCAGGCGCTGCTCCCGGCTCTGGCGGAAATAGGCGGCGTTCTCCGTATCCTGCATGGCATAAAGGTCCATGATCGCTGCGGTGGTCACATAGGGATGGATGGTCAGTTGCGACCAGCGCTCGATGAAGCGCGCCATAGCCTTGCCGCCTTCCCCGCCAAACAGCGACGGCCGGTCCGGATAGGTTTCGTCGAGATAAAGCGCGATGGCGAAGGAATCCGCGACGACCGTCTTGCCGTCGCGGATCACCGGCACGAGTTTCGAGGTACCGCCCTCGACGCGGGGCACTTCGAGAAAACGCGTCGGTACCGCGCTGATCTCCAGCCCCTTATGCGCCAGCGCCATCGTCGCCTTCCAGCAATGCGGGCTGAAGGGGCGGCTGGCGTCGCGTCCGACGAGATCATAAAGCAGAATGGTCATTGGCGGCGGCTTCCTTGCGGTTTAGGTATCCCGCAACGCCTCGACACAGGCCGGCGGGAGAAAAGATGAAACGGCACTTCATGATGTTTGCGGCCTATAATCAATGGGCCAATGGCCGCATCTACGATGCCGCCGCCCATCTCGACGAAGAGGAATTCAATCGCGACGTCGGCGCATTCTTCGGCTCGATGAAGGGCACACTCAACCATCTCCTGGCCGCCGATCGCATCTGGATGAAGCGCTTTACCGGCGAGGGCGATGCGCCGACGGCGCTGGACGCCATACTGTACCAGGCGTTGCCGGGCCTGTGCATGGCGCGCGAGACGGAGGACCGGCGGATCGTCGACTGGGTTGGCGGTTTGAGCGACAAGGCGCTGTCGGGCCGCTTTATATACATGACGGTATCGGACATGCGCACCGTCTCGCAACGGCTGGCTCCGGCGCTCGACCACGTCTTCAACCACCAGACCCACCACCGCGGCCAGGCCCATATGATCCTGACGGTTCTGGGCCGCCCTTCCGTGCAGCTCGATCTGGCGCATTTCCAGCGCACCGAGGAAGGGCGCGCATACGCCTGATTTCGGCCGCCGGCTCCGGTAGAGCAGTTTTCACCGTTTCACGGAAACTGCGAACTGAAGGCCGAAAGACGTTGGAGCGCGTTATGACCGGCGGCGCGTGTTTTAGAGATATTGGCCTCCCAACCGGGCCGCCTAAGTCTGCCGACCCCAAAAATTAGCTTTTCTAATTTGCACGGAGCCGATTTCCGTAAAAAATATTTGACTGCAAGTCTTGATTCGTTTTGAGATTTGCTGGTCCGTTTGGGGGATGCGGTTAAATAAATGCATCGACGAAATTCTTCTCTGGGGTAGACGATTTTGTCGCAAATAGGGTGAAAGATTTGTCAAATATCGAGGATAAGACCGTTATCGAGCTGACCGCTGACATTGTCTCGGCCTATGTCGGCAACAACCCGCTGCCGGTTTCCGGCCTGCCTGACCTGATTGCCAGCGTCAGTGCCTCGGTGCGAAAGCTCGGAGGTGCGGTTGTCGCCGAAAGCCCAAGCCTGGTTCCTGCGGTGAACCCGAAGAAGTCGGTTTTTCCCGACTACATCGTCTGCCTGGAGGACGGCAAGAAGTTCAAGTCGCTCAAGCGGCACCTCAGGACGGACTATGGGCTGAGCCCGGATGAGTATCGCACCAAATGGGGCCTGCCCCCCGACTATCCGATGGTCGCTCCGAACTACTCAGCGACACGGTCAGCGCTGGCGAAGTCGACGGGACTTGGCCGCAAGCCGGCAGCGCCGGCCCCTGTGGCCAAGGCGACAAAGCGCGGCAAAGCCAGCGCCTGAGCGCGGCCGACCGCAGCCGGAAGCCACTGAGCTGCGATGTTGACGGCGCCATTGCGCGCGCCGTTTTCATGCCTTGCGTGGCCAAGCGGCCCGCAAGGTCTTGCGAAGCGCCGGTCTCCCGTGCAAAAGCGCGGCCATGCTTATCATCAACGACCTCTCGCTGCGCATGGCGGGGCGCTTGCTTCTCGACCATGCCTCGCTGACCTTGCCGGCCGGCACCAAGGCCGGACTTGTCGGCCGCAACGGCACCGGCAAGACCACGCTGTTCAAGGCCATAACAGGCGATTTCCCTTCCGAGACGGGCTCGATCAGCCTGCCGAAGAACACCCGCATCGGCCAGGTGGCGCAAGAGGCGCCCGGAACCGAGGAGCCGCTGATCGAGATCGTCCTCAAAGCCGACCTCGAGCGCACGGCGCTGCTCGAGGAGGAAAAGACGGCGACCGATCCGCACCGCATCGCCGACATCCATATGCGGCTGGCCGATATCGACGCGCATTCGGCCGAGTCGCGCGCCGCCACCATTCTCGCTGGTCTCGGCTTCGACGACGCGGCGCAGCGCCGCCCGGCCTCCTCGTTTTCCGGCGGCTGGCGCATGCGCGTGGCACTCGCTGCCGTGCTGTTTTCCGAACCCGATCTTCTGCTGCTCGACGAGCCGACCAATTATCTCGATCTCGAAGGCACGCTGTGGCTCGAGAACTATGTTTCCAAATATCCGCACACGGTGCTGCTGATCTCGCACGATCGCGACCTGCTTGACCGCGCCGTCAATTCGATCGTCCATCTCGACCAGAAGAAGCTGACCTTCTGGCGCGGCGGCTACGATCAGTTCGAACGCCAGTACACCGAGCAGAAAGAACAGCAGGAAAAGGGCCGCATCAAGCAGGAAGCCGCCCGCAAGCATATGGAATCCTTCGTCGAGCGTTTTCGCGCAAAGGCTTCCAAGGCAAGACAGGCTCAGTCCCGCATCAAGGCGCTTGAAAAGATGAAGCCGATCACGGCCATCGTGAACGACACGGTGCGGCCATTCTCTTTCCCGGAGCCGGTGAAGACGGTGGCCTCGCCGATCGTCGCGCTGAACAATGTCAATGTCGGCTATACCCCCGGTGAGCCGATTCTGAAGAAGATGACCTTGCGCATCGATGCCGACGACCGCATCGCGCTGCTTGGCGCGAATGGCAACGGCAAGTCGACCTTCGCCAAGCTTCTCTCCGGCCGCCTGAAGCAGGAGACCGGCACCATGACCGTGGCGCCCGGGCTGAAGGTGGCTATCTTCGCGCAGCACCAGCTCGACGATCTCAGGCCTGAGGAAAACGCCTACGAGCATGTTCGCAGGCTGATGCCGGAAGCGCCGGAATCGAAAGTGCGCGGCCGTGTCGCCCAGTTTGGGCTCACCACCGAAAAGATGAACACGGCGGCGAAAGACCTGTCCGGCGGCGAGAAGGCGCGGCTGTTGATGGGTCTGTCGGCCTTCGAGGGGCCGAACCTGTTCATCCTTGACGAGCCGACCAATCATCTCGACATCGACAGCCGCGAATCCTTGATCCATGCGCTGAACGAGTTCCCCGGCGCCGTCATCCTGATCTCGCACGACCGCCATCTCCTGGAGGCGACGGCGGACCGGCTGTGGTTGGTCAAGGATGGCGCGGTCAATCCCTATGACGGCGACCTCGAAGACTACAAGACGCTGGTCACCGGCGTGTCGGGCGACAGGCGCGAGCGGCGCGAGGCGGAAAAAGCCTCGAAGGCCGACCGCCGCCGCGAGGCGGCCCAGCGCCGCGCCGCCTTTGAGCCGCTGGCCAAGGAAATTCGCGCCACCGAAGCGCTGATTGACCGCATCCGCAAGCGCATCGACGGCATCGAGGACGAACTGGCCAACCCGGCGATCTACGAAAAGGATCCGTCGACGGCGACAAGGCTGGCGAAGGAGCGATCGCAACTCGCCCAGACGCTTGCCGGCCAAGAGGAAAAATGGCTGACCATGTCGGCAGAGTACGAGGAAGGCACGGCGGAGTAGTTACCCTCCCCATCATGGGGAGGGTCAGATCTGGCCCTACCCGCCTTGCCCGAAAGCGGCTAAACAAGTGCCATGAACCAGCACGCCAGCCTTCGCATCGGCCATTCGGCCTGTCCGCATGATTGCCCGTCGACCTGCGCGCTCGAGGTCGAGTTGCTTGACGGCAACCGCATCGGCCGCGTCCATGGCGCCAAGGCAAACACCTACACGTCGGGCGTCGTCTGCGCCAAGGTCGGGCGCTATGCCGACCGCGTCCACCATCCCGACCGCTTGCTGAAGCCGCTGGTGCGCAAAGGCGCCAAGGGCGAGGGCGCCTGGCAGGAAACAAGTTGGGAGGCGGCGCTGGACCTCGTCGCCGAAAAGTTCACCGCGGCCGAGGCAAAATACGGCTCGGAGACGGTCTGGCCCTATTTTTATGCCGGCACGATGGGGCTGGTGCAGCGCGACGGCATCGAGCGGCTGCGGCATGCGAAGAAATATTCGGGCTTCTTTGGCTCGATCTGCACCAACCTGGCCTGGACCGGCTGGATGATGGGGGCGGGCGCGCTGCGCGGTCCCGACCCGCGCGAAATGGCCAAGTCCGATTGCGTGGTGATCTGGGGCACCAATGCCGTGGTGACCCAGGTCAACGTCATGACCCACGCCATCAAGGCGCGCAAGGAGCGCGGTGCCAGGATCGTGGTCATCGACGTCTATGAGAACGCCACGATGAAGCAGGCCGATATGGGGCTTGTCCTGAAGCCTGGCACCGATGCCGCGCTGGCTTGCGCGGTCATGCATGTGCTGTTCAGGGAAGGCTTGGCCGACCGCGCCTATCTCGAGAAATACACCGATGACCCGAAAGGTCTGGAAGCCCACCTGCGCACGCGCTCACCCGAATGGGCGGCCGCGATCACCGGATTGACTGTGGCCGAGATAGAGAACTTCGCCCGTCTCGTCGGCACGACCAGGAAAACCTATTTCCGCCTCGGCTACGGCTTTGCCCGCCAGCGCAACGGCGCGGTCAACATGCATGCCGCCTCCTGTATCGCCGCGGTCACCGGCGCCTGGCAATATGAGGGCGGCGGCGCCTTCCACTCCAATTCCGGCATCTTCAAGCTCAACCAGGAGGTGCTGGAGGGCACGCGCATGCGCGATCCCTCGATCCGCTATCTCGATCATTCGCGCATCGGCCCGGTGCTGACGGGGGCGCCGGATGCGCTGTATGGCGGGCCGCCGGTGACGGCGCTGCTCATCCAGAACACCAACCCGGCCAATGTCGCGCCCGAGCAGCGGCTGGTGAAGCAGGGTTTCTTGCGTGACGACCTGTTCACCTGCGTGCACGAGCAGTTCATGACCGACACGGCCAGGCTCGCCGACGTCGTGTTGCCGGCAACGATGTTCGTCGAGCATGACGACATCTACAAGGGCGGCGGCAACCAGCACATCACGCTCGGCCCAAAATTGATCGAGCCTCCGGAAGGGCCGCGCACCAACCATTTCGTCATCGAGCAATTGGCTGAGCGCCTCGGCGTCGCCGACAGGCCGGGCTTCGGCCTCACCGAGCAGCAGCACATCGACCTCATCCTCGGCAAGCGCGGGCTGGGCAGCTTCGCCAGTCTGAAGGAGCAGAAATGGGTCGACCTGCAGCCGGATTTCGAAACCGCGCATTTCACCAAGGGCTTCGGCCATGCTGACGGCAAATTCCGCTTCCGCGCCGACTGGGCCGGACAAGCCGCCCCCAACCGGCCGCCGAAAAGCATGGGCCTGTTCGGCCCGGTGGAGCAGTTGCCGCAATTTCCCGATCATGTCGACCTGATCGAGGTTGCCGACGAGGCGCATCCGTTCCGGCTGGCTACGTCGCCGGCGCGCAACTTCCTCAACTCGACCTTTTCCGAAACGCCGGTGTCGAAGGCCAAGGAGGGCCGGCCGGAATTGCTCTTGCATCCCGACGATGCCGCCGCACACGGTTTGGCAGAGGGCGACCGTGTCGAGGTCGGTAATGCGCGCGGCGAGGTGGTGCTGCATGCAAGGCTGTTCGACGGCATCAAGCGCGGCGTGGTGATCGCCGAAGGCATCTGGCCGAACAGCGCGCATGAGCGCGGCGAGGGCATCAACGTGCTGACTGGCGCCGATGCGCCCGCACCCTATGGCGGCGCGGCATTCCACGACAACAAGGTGTGGCTGCGCAAGGCGGGGTGAGCGGTCTGACCAGCTCACACCGGCAGGGCTTCTACCGTCCTTTTTCTGTTCTGCAGGAGACGGATGTCGTCGGCGATCGCCTGGGCTTCGATTCCGATTTCGCGCAGCAGGCCGGTGACCGAATTGTGGTAGCCGACGAGATAAAGGCCGAGTTCCGAAGCGCGCGTATTCACGCCACTGGCGCCAGGCTCGACGCCGGGTTCGAGGAATTTGGCATAGGCTGGGCGGTAGCCGGTAGCGAAGATGATCGCGTCGAAGTCGCTGTGCCGACCATCGACGAAACGGGCGCCGCCTTCTGATATCTCGGCAATGTCGGGCGCGACCTTGATCGCGCCTTCGCGGATCTTGCCGATGGTCCCGACATCGATCACCGGGATGCGCGACGCCAGGGATATCTGCTCCAGCAATCCCTGCTTGGGCCGTTTGAGCCCATATTTCTCCAGCCTGCCCAACACCAGATCGAGAATAATAGGAAAGACGGCGTCGTTGACGCGTCGCGGCCCCAGGCGCGTCGCCATGCTGACGACCTGGATGGGCACACCGAGCAGTTCGCGCGGCACGATATGGACGCCGCCGCGCACGGAGATCGTCGGATGCGCGCCGCCTTCCGCCAGGTCGAGCGCGATCTCGGCGCCGGTGTTGCCCATGCCGACGACCAGCACCGACTGGCCGGCAAACTGCGTGTTGTTGCGGTAGTCGGCGCTGTGCAGACTTTTGCCCTTGAAACTGCCGGCGCCGGCGAATGCCGGCATCCGCGGCTCGGCATTGTATCCGGACGCAATCACCACATGGGAAGCGCGCACGGTGCCGGATGTCGCTTCGACGCGCCAGCTTCTGCCCTGCCGGCCGATCGCCCGCACCGCTTCTCCAAAGCGGGGCCGCAGATCGAAGCGTTGCGCATAGGCATCGAGATATTCGACGAACAGATCGCGCGGCACATAGCGCGGGTAATCCCTGGGGAAGGGCACGAAGGGCAGGGATGAATAGCGCTTGGTCGTGTGCAGGTGGACGCGCTCGTAATGGCGTCGCCAGGCGGGAGCGGGACGCTGTTCTTTTTCAAGCAGGATGAAGTCGACACCGGCCTGCCGCAGGCACGCGGCAACGGCCAGGCCCGCCGGCCCGGCACCGATAATCGCAACCGGGGTGGTGTCGTCCAAGCGCGCCTCCCGCCAATTCGCGATGCGGAGAATGGCGAAAGCATGCCAGACATGCAACCCGATCGCTCATCCCGGCAGCGGCACCGTCAGGCCGACCTTGACGCGGTCCATGGCCACGAAGGTGCGGAATTTACGGACATTGTTGCTGTCGAAGAACAGGCGCCGTGTCAGCGCCTCATAGGCGCTCATGTCGGCCACTGTGATGGCCAGGATGAAGTCGGCCTCGCCTGTCACATAGTAGCATTGCTGGACTTCCGGCGCCGCCAGGAATTCGCGCTTGGCCGCGTCGATCAGTTCGGTGCGTTCGCTTTCGAGTTCGACCTCGACGAAGATGGTGATGGGCTGGCCGACCGCCGCCGGTTCGATGACCGCGACATTGGCCGCGATGACGCCGGTCTGTTGCATGCGCTTGATACGGCGCTGCACCGCCGGCGCCGACAGGTTGACGGCCTCGCCGATCAGTCGCTGCGGCGTCGTGTTGTCCTTCTGCAGCACGGCGAGAATGGCGAGGTCGAAACTGTCGAGCGAGGATGGCAAGGCGGGCAATGGCATGTCCTGAAGAAACAAACTTGCATTTCGGGGCCTTGAATACAGCGCTTTTTGCGCCTGCCTTGCAATATAGTCTCGTTGTCAGCCAAGGAGGCCTTGATGTTCCTGCTCAACCGCAATGCCTTTCACGGCAGCCCACTCGATCCGGTCGACGCCGAAACGCTCGGGGTTGCGGGGGCCGACGCGGCCGAGCGTTTCCTGTCCCATCGCGACATCAATCGGGAGACGCCGTTGCATGCGTTGCCGGCGCTGGCCGCGGAACTGGGCATTGGCGCCATCCACCTCAAGGATGAGGGTTTTCGCCTCGGTCTCGGCAGCTTCAAGGCGCTTGGCGGTGCTTATGCCGTCGTTCATCTGGTGCTGGAGGAAGCCGGCCGCCGGCTTGGCAGGCCGCTCGACATCGCCGATCTCGATCAGCCCGATGTCAGGGCGGTCGCCGCTTCCATGACCATGGCTTGCGCCACCGACGGCAATCACGGCCGCTCGGTGGCACAGGGCGCCGAGCTTGTCGGCGCGAGGGCGGCGATCTTCGTCCATGCCGGCGTCAGCGACGAACGCATCACGGCCATCGCCCGCTACGGCGCCGAGATCATCCGCGTCGACGGCAACTACGATGATTCGGTCAGGCAAGCCGCACGCGTGGCGGCGGACAAAGGCTGGACCGTCGTGTCGGACACCTCGTGGCCCGGCTATGAGCGCATTCCGGGCCTCGTCATGCAAGGCTACACCGCGATCATGCGCGAGGCGCTGCGCCAGCTCGGCGAACCGCCCACCCACGTCTTCGTCCAGGCCGGGGTCGGCGGCATTGCCGCTGCCCTGGCTGGTCATCTCGCCATCGTGCTCGGCGATGCCAGGCCGGTCTTCACGGTGGTCGAGCCCGCACGTGCCGCTTGCATCTTGGGCGCCGCCAGGGCTGGCCATCCTGTCAAGATCGCGCATGGCGAAGCGACTGTCATGGCGATGCTCGAATGCTACGAGGCGTCGCCTGTCGCCTGGCGCGTGCTGGCGCGTGCCGCCGATGCCTTCATGACCGTCGACGAGGAGGATGCGGTCGCCGTGATGCGGAGGCTTGCGCGGCCGGCCGGAGGTGATCCGGCCATCGTTGCCGGCGAAAGCGGCGGGGTCGGCCTGGCCGGACTGATCCGGGCGCTCGCCGACAACAGGGCCGAACTCGGCCTCGACCGGACCTCGCGGGTGCTCGTCGTCAACACCGAAGGCGCCACCGATCCCAAGCGTTATGCCGAACTCGTCGGCGTGGCCGCCGCGGACGTGCTTGCGGGCAAGGTACTTGCTGGAGCAACGCCATGATCTCGGTCGACGCGCAGCGGCTGCTTGGCCGTATTCGGGCCCTCGGCGCGATCGGCCGCGACGGCGAGGGCCGGCTGGTGCGGCTTGCCGCCTCGGAGGCCGACCGGCAGGGCCGCGACCGCTTCGTCGGCTGGTTGCGCGAGGCGGGGCTCGAAGTCGCCATCGACCGCATGGGTAATATCTTCGGCATCTGGCGCACGCCTGAGAATGCCGGGCAGGCGCCGATCCTGATAGGCTCGCATATCGATACGGTCATAGATGCCGGCATTTATGACGGCTGCTACGGCGTGCTGGCCGGACTGGAGACAATCGAGACACTGAAGGCCTCAGGCTTTGTCCCGTCGCGCCCGTTGGCCATCGCGGCCTTCACCAATGAGGAAGGCGTGCGCTATTCCCCCGACATGATGGGCTCGCTGGTTCATGCCGGCGGCGTCGCGATCGAGGAGGCGCTGGCGGCCGTGGGGACCGACGGCAGCGTGCTCGGGCAGGAACTGGCGCGCATCGGCTATGCCGGCGACGAACAGCCGGGCTTCCTAAAGCCGCATACCTATCTCGAACTGCATATCGAGCAGGGCCCGGTGCTGGAGCGCGAAGGCGTGCCGATCGGCGCGGTGGAAAACCTGCAAGGCATCTCCTGGCAGCGCATCACCATCGACGGGGTCGCCAATCATGCCGGCACCACGCCGATGTCGATGCGCAGCGACGCCGGCCATGCGGCCGCGCGTGTCGTCACCTTCCTGCACGATCGTGCCAAGGCTTCGAACACGCCGACCGTCGCCACCGTCGGCACGATGCGTTTCGAGCCCAACGCCATCAACGTCATTCCCTCGCGAGCGGTCTTCACCATCGACCTGCGCGATCCTTTCGAGCACCGGCTGCAGGCGGAGGAAGCAGCACTCGCCGCTCACCTCGAAGAACTCGCCGCCGCCGAAGGCGTGACGATCTCGGTCGAGCGGCTGGCGCGCTTCGAGCCGGTGATCTTCGACAGCCGCATCGTGGAGCTGATCGAGGCCGCCGCCGACAATCGCGGGCTGGTTTCGAAGCGCATGACGTCCGGCGCCGGCCATGATGCGCAGATGATGGCGCGTATCGCACCTGCCGCGATGATCTTCGTGCCGAGCGCCGGCGGCATCAGCCATAATCCGCGCGAATACACCGGCGATACCGAGCTCGTCGCCGGCGCCAACATTCTGCTCGATGTCGTCACCCGACTTGCAACCTAGTTGAGAGGGGCGGAGAAATGGCCAAAATCGATCTCGATGCCTTGAAGCAGGAGATGACGGGCTGGCGGCGCGATCTGCATGCCCATCCGGAATTCGGGTTCGAGGAAAAGCGCACCGCGGCCTTCGTCGCCGCCAAACTGCGCGAATTCGGCCTCGACGATGTGACCGAGGGCGTCGGCGGCACCGGTGTCGTCGGCACGCTGAAGCGCGGCAGCGGCAACAGGGCGATCGCGCTCAGGGCCGATATGGATGCCCTGCGCATCACCGAGCAGTCGGCCGTGGCCTATCGCTCGCAAAATCCCGGAATCATGCACGCCTGCGGCCATGACGGCCACACCACCATGCTGCTCGGCGCGGCCAAGCTGCTGGCCGGGGAGGGCGGGTTCAACGGCACGGTGCGCTTCATCTTTCAGCCGGCCGAGGAGTGGGGCAGGGGCGCGCTGGCCATGCTCGACGATGGGCTGATGCGCCGCTTTCCCTTCGATGAGATTTTCGGCCTGCACAATCTGCCCGGATTGCCGATTGGCCATTTCGAAACCCGCCCCGGCCCGATGATGTCGGCTGAGGATATCTTCGAGATCGTTCTGAGAGGTCTTGGCGGCCACGCTGCCGGGCCGCACGACGGCCAGGAGACACTGGTCGCCGCTTGCGCGCTGGTCACCAATTTGCAAACCATCGTCTCGCGCCGGCTGAGCCCGGCCGACATATCGGTGGTCTCGGTAACCGAACTGATCACCGACGGCACCCGCAACGCGCTGCCCGGCCTTGCCCGTATCCTGGGAGACGCCCGCAGCTTTCGCCCCGAGGTCAGCGCCGAGATCGAGAAGCAGATGCGCACCATCGCCGCCGGCACCGCCGCCGCCTACAACGTCACCGCCGAGGTCGCCTACAGCAGGGAATTCGTGCCGCTGCACAACGACGCCGAATTGGTCGACGAGGCCTTTGCAGCCGCCGGAAACGTGTTCGCGCCCGAAGGCGTCGCCCTCGCCCGCGAACCGATGACCGGCTCTGAGGATTTTGCCCGTTTCCTCGATCACGTGCCCGGCTGCTTTGTCTTCCTCGGCAATGGCGATACGGCGCCGCTGCACAATCCGAGCTACGACTTCAACGATGACGGCCTGCTGTTCGGCACGAATTTCCATGCCGCGGTCGTTAGACGTCGATTGGGAGCATGAACGGCGCGGTCCTTCCGGAACTTTGCGGGAAGCCAAAGGGGTGGAATCCCCATGACGCTGCGGCAAGACTCAGCTAACATCCACTTTGCGGCGGACCTGATATCCGCCTGGCCGGCGCTATCAGGCACCTCCCAAGCGGCGCCGGCCGTCTTTTCCAGCCTGTGCCTGGTGCTGTCCCACTATGGTCCGCGGCGTTGCTGCACGCATGCCCAACTCATTTGCCGGTCTTATCGGCTACAGGATTGCCGTCGGCGTGTGGGTTTTCCGCTGCCGGAGCCTTGGTTGGCGGGACGTTGTTGTCGCAGGCCGAGACTGCCAGAATGATCAGCAAGAGGCCTAGGGAGAGCTTCTTCATCGCTACCTCCTCTCGCCTGACAACGAGACGACCCCGGTTTGGTTGCGACGATCAAGCCGAGGAACAAAAGCTCATGTCTTCGGTTGGATCAGGCAAAGGAGGACTGCTGGATGATCCGTCTGCTCTTGGCCTGCACCATCGCCTTTGTCACTTACCGCCTCGCGCGCAAGCTGATCGAGGACGTGCCCGACACCGTCGATCCCCTGTTGCTGCCGGTCCCAAAAAATGATCGGGAGGCATTGCGCAGGCAGTCTGCGGCGATGGGTGTCGATCCGGAACGCTGACCTGTCGACCTTGAGCTCGCTGCGCCGCTTCCTTGTTGCGAACAAAGCGGAAACGATGCTTGATGGGCGATGAACCTTGCCGCTCTTGATTCGACATTTCGGGAACCGACCGAACAGCCTGCTTATCTCGCAAGGCTGAACGATGCCCAACGCCAGGCCGTCGAGCATGGCGACGGCAGGATCGCCGGACCGCTGCTGGTCATTGCCGGCGCCGGCTCGGGCAAGACCAACACGCTGGCGCATCGCGTCGCCCATCTCATCGTCAAGGGCGCCGATCCGCGCCGCATCCTGCTTATGACGTTTTCACGTCGCGCGGCCTCCGAAATGGCCAGGCGCGTCGAGCGCATCGCTGGCGAGGTGCTCGGCCGTGACGCCTCGATCGTCACTGACGCGCTGACCTGGGCCGGCACCTTCCATGGCATCGGTGCACGGCTGCTGCGCGACTACGCGCAGGAGATCGGCCTTGATCCGGCGTTCACCATCCACGATCGCGAGGATTCGGCCGACCTGATGAACCTGGTGCGCCACGAGCTCGGCTTCTCGAAGACGGAAGCGCGCTTTCCCACCAAGGGCACCTGCCTTGCCATCTATTCGCGCGCCGTCAACGCGCAGGCGCCGCTCGGCGAGGTGCTGGGCTCCGCCTTTCCATGGTGCGCCGGATGGGCTGAACAGCTGAAGCAGCTGTTCGCCGGCTATGTCGAGGCCAAGCAGGCGCAGAACGTGCTCGATTACGATGACCTGCTGCTCTACTGGGCGCAGATGACGGCAGAACCGGAGATAGCGACGCACCTGGGCGGGCGCTTCGACCATGTGCTGGTCGATGAATACCAGGATACCAACCGGCTGCAGGCCTCGATCCTCGTGGCGCTCAAACCCGATGGCGCCGGCCTGACGGTGGTCGGCGACGATGCGCAATCGATCTATTCGTTCCGCGCCGCCGAGGTGCGCAACATCCTGGACTTCCCAAACCAGTTCGCGCAGGCCGCCGATGTGGTGATGCTGGAGCGCAACTACCGCTCGACCGAAACCATTTTGGCCGCCGCCAATGCGGTGATCGGCGAGGCCTCGGAGCGCTTCACCAAAAACCTGTGGTCGGAGCGCAAATCCGCCGCCAAGCCGAGGCTGGTGACTGTACGCGACGAGGTCGAGCAGGCCAATTTCGTCTGCGAGGTGATCCTGGCCGAGCGCGAGGCCGGCACGGCGCTGAAATCACAGGCGGTGCTGTTTCGCGCCTCGCACCACAGCGGGCCTCTGGAAATCGAGCTGACGCGGCGCAACATTCCCTTCGTCAAGTTCGGGGGGCTGAAATTCCTCGATGCCGCTCACGTCAAGGATGTGCTGTCGGTGCTGCGCTTTGCCGAAAACCCGCGTGACCGCGTCGCCGGATTTCGCGTGCTGCAGCTTTTGCCGGGCATCGGCCCCTCGGCCGCCGCGCAGATCGTGGAGACGATGACATCGGCGCTGGACGAGGCGATGGGCCTTGCCGGCTGGCGGCCGCCGCAGCGCGCGGCGGATGACTGGCCGGGGTTCGTCTCGCTCTACTCCGGCCTGCGCGCCGGCGCCAAATGGCCGGCCGATCTCGAACAGGTCAGGCTCTGGTACGAGCCGCATCTCGAGCGCATCCACGAGGACGCAACCACGCGCAGGGCCGACCTTTTGCAGCTCGAGCAGATCGGATCCGGCTACGCTTCGCGCGAGCGCTTCCTCACCGAGCTGACCCTCGATCCGCCCGATGCAACCAGCGACCAGGCCGGGCCGCCGCATCGCGACGAGGACTATCTGATCCTGTCCACGATCCACTCGGCCAAGGGGCAGGAATGGAAGAACGTGTTTGTGCTCAACACTGTCGATGGCTGCATTCCGGCCGATCTCGGCGTTGGTACCAGGGAAGATATCGAGGAGGAGCGCCGGCTGCTTTACGTGGCGATGACAAGGGCCAAGGACAGCCTCAACCTGGTCATGCCGCAGCGCTTCTTTCCGCATGGCCAGGCGGCGCGCGGCGACCGCCATGTCTATGCCTCGCGCACGCGCTTCATCCCGGCTTCCCTCCTTGCGGCATTCGAACAGACGGTATGGCCGGCAGCGCAAGCAGCACCGGGCAGGGCGCCCCGGCCGGAGATACGCGTCGACATTGGCGCGCGCATGCGCGGCATGTGGAAATAGCCGCAGCGATGGCGCCAGTCAGGATCGCAATTGCCGGTGCGCTCGGCCGCATGGGGCGCCAGATGACGGACGCTGTGCAGGCCGACTCGCGGCTGGCGCTCACTGCCCGCTTTCATCGACCGGGGATTGCCGGCGATGGGCTGGTCAGCCGCGACGAGGCGCTCGGCCTGGCCGATGTGGTGATCGATTTCACCACGCCGGCGGCATCGGCCGATCTGGCGAGAGCCTGCGCCGGCCGTCGCGGGCCTGCCATGGTCATTGGCTCGACCGGTTTCGATGACGCTGAATTGGCAGCCATCGCCGATGCCGCGAAAGCCGTCGCCATCGTGCGCTCCGGCAGCTTTTCGCTTGGGCTCAACATGCTGGTCGGATTGGTCGAGCAGGCGGCGAGAGCGCTCGGTTCCGCGGACTGGGATGCAGAGATTTTCGAGGCGCATCACCGCAACAAGATCGACGCGCCATCGGGCACCGCCCTGATGCTCGGCCAAGCCATTGCCGACGGACGTGATGTCGAGCTCGATGCGATGGCGAGGCGTGTTCGCGATGGTGTCACCGGTGCGCGGCCTGCCGGCGAGATCGGCTTCGCGGTGCTGCGCGGCGGCAGCATCGTCGGCGAGCACAGCGTCAGTTTCTGCACCAGGGGCGAGACCGTTACCCTGTCGCATGCGGCCGAGGATCGCGTCATGTTCGCTCGTGGCGCCCTCGCCGCAGCCCTCTGGGTGGCCGGGCGACCGCCCGGTCAATACGATATGCGCGACGTCCTTGGCTTTGGCGCTTCTTGACGGGCCAGAACCCGCCGCTTTCCATTTCTCCAGTCGCCAAATGACTGAAGGCTCGGGCCTGCCACGGCGAGTGCGAAGCCACCCCGTGGAGAATACGGCGCGCCTCTGGGCCGTCCTCCACCCCGTTTGCAAGCCATAATCCCGATCCAGCTCAACGCCCGGATGCCGCTCGCGCGACCGCTCCTGCATAAAACCGAACCGTTCGGTTCGATTTCTATTGACGGACCGTGCATCAAACGGTGAACGCAGGCTCCGCAAAAACGGGTAGGCGCAATAGAGTTCCCTCAATAAGACACTGAATAGAAACGATAAAATTGTGGCATGCAGCGAGGGTTTTCAATTTCAAGGGTCATTCCCAGAGCTTTTTCGGCACATTTTCGTGACTGGAAACGACAACATCGCAGACCCATCTCGGGGTGGTCCGAGCGACGCGAAATCCTCCCAAGGGCACGCCACTAGACGGACAGAACAAACATACTGGAGTAACCAAAATGACCAAGATCGCTCTTACCGCCGCCGCCATCCTCGTTGCCACGGGCACAGCTTTCGCCGGCAGCGACAATTATGGTTCGGCCAACGCCAATCAGCCCGCCGCCGCTGTCGACCATTCCGTTACCGCTTCGACCTCGAAGACGAACGGAACCGTCCAGGCCCCGGCTTCGCAGGGCGCCGACCGCAACCTTTTCGGCCGCTAATTGCGACTGCCGACATCAACCACTTGAACTCAGGAGTAAAGAAATGACCAAGATCGCTCTTACCGCCGCCGCCATTCTCATTGCCACGGGCAGCGCCTTTGCCGGCAGCGACAATTATGGTTCCAACAATGTCAATCAGCCGGTTGCCAACCAGTCGACCTCCAACATCGACACCACGCATACCGGCTCGATCGCCAAGTCCGTAAAGGCGCAGGGCGACGCGAACGCCAACGTGCCGGCTCAGTCTGGCCAGGGCATCTGGGGCCGTTGATTCTGTTGGTCTTCGACCACAAAGAGCGGTGGGCCTGGCCCGCCGCTCTTGTTTTTTGCACATTACCAATCCTCCAAGCTCGGCAGAAAACAATCCGAGCCAGGAATAAAACAGGACTGCCTGGGGTCTTGTCCTTAGCGGAACCGTCCTCCCAAGACGCCGCCTGACAGATGAACCCAGGAGATTGAAATGAACAAGATCGCCCTCGCCACCGCCGCCATCCTCGTTGCGACCGGCAGCGCCTTTGCCGGCAGCGACCATTATGGCTCCGACAATGCCAACCAGCCCGTCGCCCCGATAGCGGGCGTGGACCACGTTGTCACCGGCGCGCTCAAGGATACGGGCATGGCCGGCCAAGAGACAGGCGATGCCAAGACGAAGCCCGCTACGGACTGGCCCGAACCCGGCCAGGGCATCTGGGGCAATTAACGTCCCGCGCATGCAGCGGCCTTTGGTTGCCAGCTAAACCCCGGATTTCTAGCGCAGGTCCTTCGGACGCAGGCAATGCGTCAGCCGCGCGGACGACAGGTTGGACCAGGCGCCCTCGAAAACGAGGCGCGCAAAGGCTGCCGTTGCAAATTTTCCTTCGAGCCTCCTGCGCGCCTTGGCCTCTGACCCTGGCCCGGCAAGCTGTTTCGCCAGATCTTGCAGACCGGGATTGTGGCCGACCACCAGCAAGCTGTCGTTCGACGAATCGACGTGACGAATCTGGCCCAGGATATCCGTCGCCGAGGCTTCATAAAGCGCATCGGAGAACGCGACCCGTGGATGCGCCGGTAACTCCGCGTCCACCAGCCGCCAAGTCTCGCGGGTGCGCAGCGCCGGCGATACCAGTGCCCGGTCCGGCAACCACCCGCGGGCCGCGAGTTCGCGCCCTATCAATCGGGCCGACTTCAATCCGCGTCCGGCGAGCGGCCGGTCGAAATCGGGGAGGTTGGGATCGTCCCAGCTCGACTTGGCATGGCGCAGCAGCAGAAGCTGTTTCACAGGCATTGGTCAGGGCCGGCGAATCTGGCCAGACCCGTGCGGGCCTTTTGCTTGATCGCCTCTGTGTCGAAGGAATCGAATGGGCCGCTTTCCAATCCCTCAAACCAAGCTCTGCGCAGCCTATCCGTTTCGATCTGGCGCGAATTCCGATTTAGCGATTCCGAGCCACGCGACATGCCGTCATCCCCGATCCGAGTCCTTACGGCGTGATCCGCGCCAATTGCTCGAAATCGATTTCCTCGCGCAGCGGGCTCGGTGCAATGATCATCGAGGTTGCATTGTCGGCATCGTCGGCGAAGCGGGCAAACACGGTGCGGCCCTTTTCCATACGCGCCTTGCCCTCGGCGACCAGCCCCAGCGCCAGCGGATAGAGCTGGTGTTCGACCTTGAGCACGCGAGCGGCTAGTGTGTCGGCATTGTCGCCGACCATTACCGGCACCGCCGCCTGTGCGATGATCGGACCGTCATCCATCTCAGAGGTAACAAAATGCACCGTGCAGCCATGGATGCGCATGCCCGCCGCCAGCGCGCGCTCATGCGTGTCGAGCCCCTTGAAGGCCGGCAACAGAGCGGGGTGGATGTTGATCATGCGACCCTGCCATTTCTGGACGAGGCCAGTGGTCAGAATGCGCATATAGCCGGCCAGTGCCACGATCTCGGCATTGAAGGCCGTGAGCGCCGCATCGATCGCGGCGTCATGCGCCTGCTTGCTGGCATGGTCGGCCCGGGAAATCACCTGGGTGGCGATGCCGCGCGCCCTCGCCATGCCGAGCCCGGCGGCATCCGCCTTGTCGGAGATGACGCCGACGATTTCGGCGGGGAAAGCCGGGTCGCTGGCGGCGGCGATCAGCGCCGTCATGTTGGAACCGCGCCCCGAGATCAAAACGACAGTGCGTTTCTTCTGCGCGCTCATAGACCGATCGAACCCCGGTAGATGACGCCGGCGTCGCGGCGCGGCACGATCCTGCCGATCGGCGTCACCGTCTCGCCGGCTTCCTGCAAGACGGCAGCGACCTGCGCCGCCTGGCCGGACGCCACCGCCAGGATCATGCCGATGCCGCAGTTGAAGGTGCGCATCATCTCTTCGGGCGCCACACCGCCGGTCTTGGCCAGCCATGAGAACACAGGCGGCACGTCGATGGCGTCGAGATCGAGCTCGGCCGAGAACTCCTTCGGCAGAACGCGCGGGATGTTTTCGGGGAAGCCGCCGCCGGTGATATGGGCCAGCGCCTTGATGCCGTGCGTGTTGCGGATCGCCTTCAGGATCGATTTCACATAGATCCGGGTCGGCTCGAGCAGCGCCTCTGCCAATGTGGCCTCGTCGTTGAAGGGAGCCGGATCGGTCCATGCCAGGCCACTGGTCGCAACGATGCGGCGCACCAGCGAAAAGCCGTTGGAATGCAGGCCCGACGAACCCAGCCCCAGCAGCACGTCGCCCTCGACGATGTCGTCGGTGGGCAGAAGCTGGCCGCGCTCGGCCGCGCCCACGGCAAAACCGGCAAGGTCATAGTCCTTGCCGTGATACATGCCCGGCATTTCCGCCGTCTCGCCGCCGATCAGCGCACAGCCCGCCTGCCGGCAGCCCGTGGCGATGCCGCCGACGATCGCCGCACCTTGGTCTGGATCGAGCTTGCCGGTGGCGAAATAATCGAGGAAGAACAGCGGCTCGGCACCCTGAACGACGATGTCGTTGACGCACATGGCGACCAGGTCGATGCCGATCGTATCGTGCTTGCCGGCGTCGATGGCGATCTTCAGCTTGGTGCCGACGCCGTCATTTGCGGCGACCAGCACCGGGTCGGCAAAGCCGGCGGCCTTGAGGTCGAACAGGCCGCCGAAACCGCCGATCTCGCCATCGGCGCCCGGCCGGCGCGTCGCCTTGACCAGCGGTTTGATCTTCTCGACCATGAGATTGCCGGCATCGATGTCGACGCCAGCATCGGCATAGGTGAGCCCGTTCTTACGCTTGACTGTATCGCGCTTCATATCTGGCTTGTCGCTGTTTCCTTTGCGGCTCTTCGCATGAACGGTTTCGGTCCGCAAGGAAAACGGCACTGAAACTGCCGCTCCCCACCAGGGGAAGCTCGGCAGCTTCTCTCTTGCACCCATCCCCCATCTCCATCATCTATCGTTCAGACAGAAGCGACGGGACATGCGCTTGACCATCCCCAACCTGATAACAATCATGCGCCTTGTCCTGGTGCCTGCCGTGGTGCTGGCCATGCTCCAGGCGCGCTGGGATTGGGCCTTTGCCGGGTTCCTCGTTGCCGGCGTCTCCGACGGCATCGACGGCTTCATCGCCCGCCGGTTCAACCAGCATTCCAAGCTCGGCGCCTATCTCGATCCGGTGGCCGACAAGCTGCTCCTGGTTTCCGTGTTCGTCGTCCTTGGCTTCATCGGGCAATTGCCGCTGTGGCTGGTCGTCACCATGGTATCGCGCGACGCGCTGATCATTTGCGCGGTGCTGTTGTCCACCGTGATGGCCCATCCCGTCGAGATGAAGCCGCTCCTCGTCTCCAAGGTCAACACCGCCGTCCAGATTGTACTGGCGGCGCTGGTGCTGGGTGAGCTTGCTTTTTCGATCCATCTCGATCCACTTCGTCCCGCCCTCATAATGCTGTCCGGGGTCTTGACCGTGGCTTCGGCCGCAGCCTATCTCGTGGCTTGGCTGAGGCATATGAGCGGCTATGGCGAAGGCTCCACCCCGGGCACCTGACAAAGAAGCTGCGGCGAGCGCGCCGGCGGCAGCCGGTGATGATCCATCCGCCGGATTCCGCCGGCAGATCTTCTTTTGGCTCGCCGGCGTCGCCGCGCTCGCGCTTTTCCTCTATGTTTTCAGCGCCATCCTCTTGCCCTTCGTGGCCGGCATGGTGCTCGCCTATTTCCTCGATCCCGTGGCCGACCGGCTGCAGCGGCTCGGCCTCAGCCGTTTCATGGCTACGGTGGTCATCCTCATCACCTTCCTTGTCGTTCTGGTGCTGGCCTTCGTCATCCTCATCCCGGTGCTGGCGACGCAGATGGCCGATTTTGCCGGCAAATTGCCTGAGTACCTGACCCGGCTTCAGAGCCTGATCACCTCGTTCGATCCGAAATGGCTGGAACAGAAATTCGGCGTCAACGCCAATGGCCTGCGCGACGGATTGAACTCACTGCTGACATCCGGCTTCGGTCTGCTGACGACCGTGTTCACCTCGATATGGAGTTCGGGCGTGGCGCTGGTCTCGGTGATAAGCCTGTTCGTGGTGACGCCGGTGGTCGCCTTCTACATGCTGCTGGACTGGGACCGCATGGTGGCGGTGATCGACAGTTGGGTGCCGCGGGACAATGTCGCCACGGTGCGCGCCATCGCCAGGGACATCAACACGGCAACGGCCGGCTTCGTGCGCGGGCAGGGCACGCTGTGCCTGGTGCTGGGCGCCATGTATGCCACCGGCCTGACGCTGACCGGTCTCAATTTCGGCATCCTCATCGGCCTGTTCGCCGGGCTGATCTCCTTCATCCCCTATGTCGGCTCGCTGACCGGGCTGGTGCTGGCCGTCGGCGTTGCCTTCGTCCAGTTCTGGCCGGACTGGACCATGGTCGTCGCGGTTGCGGTGGTGTTCTTTATCGGCCAGTTCATCGAGGGCAATATCTTGCAGCCGCGGCTGGTCGGCAAAAGCGTCGGCTTGCATCCGGTGTGGCTGATGTTCGCGCTGTTCGCCTTCGGCGCGCTGTTTGGCTTCGTTGGCCTGCTGATTGCGGTGCCTGCGTCGGCCGCGGTCGCGGTGCTGGTGCGCTTTGCCATTGCGCGTTATCTGGAATCGCCGCTCTACAAGGGTCACGGCAAGGCCGTGCCGCCATTGCCGGCCGGTCGTCGCAAAGGCATCAATCCATGATCCGGCCTGGCCGGGTCGCGCGGCTGAGCCTGGCATGAGCGACCAGAGGGCCGACCCGCCGCGCCAGCTGCCGCTCGATCTCGGCCATGGCACTGGCTATTCGCGAGACGAACTCGTCGTCTCCGGCACCAACAACCAGGCAGTGGCGCTGGTCGACCGCTGGCCGGACTGGCCCTCGCCGGTGGTCGTGCTGGCCGGTCCGGCTGGTTCCGGCAAGACCCATCTGGCCTCGATCTGGCGGGCACGGGCGGATGCCGTTCAGGTCGACGCGCGCCGCGTCGGTGACAGCATCGCAAATCTCGGTGCCCGGCCGGCGCTGATCGACGATGTCGATACCGGGACCGTCGACCAGCAAGGGCTGTTTCATCTGATCAATGCGGTGCGCGGCAGCGGCTCGCATTTGCTTTTGACGGCGCGCCGCTTTCCCTCGGCCTGGGGCGTTACGCTGCCCGATCTGGCGTCGCGGCTGAAGGCGGCGGCAACCATCGAGATCCACGAACCCGACGATCTCCTGCTGGCAGGTGTCATCACCAAGCTGTTCGCCGACCGCCAGGTCGAGGTCGAGCCGCATGTCGTGCAATATCTGGTGCGCCGCATCGAGCGCTCTCTTGCGACGGCCATGCGCGTGGTGGAGCGGCTGGACCGCGCCGCGCTCGAACGCAAGACGCCGATCACCCGGGCGCTGGCGGCTGAAACCGTCAGCGCCATGGACGAGGGGCAGGGCGAGTTCGAGGTCTAGCGCGCGATGGTCGGCCGGCCAGCAAACGGTGGTTCCATGTCCCTTTAGCCGTCCCATTTCGGGAAACAAAAGCTGGCACCGATCTTGCGATACAAGCTTGCCGGCTGACCCCGGTCCTGATTGCGTTCCAAATCAGGTTGTAGGCTCGCCGGGAGTGGGGCGGTTGGGGTTCTCGCCCGGCGAGCTTGCCTTCTATGGACCATGTGATCGCCGATGCTGCCGAAGCCGGTAGTCGGACGGACGGCGACCATCAGCTTCCATTTTGTGATCTGTTGAAAAGGACCATTCGATGGTCTATTTCTTGAGATATGGACCGGAGCATGCGGAGCGTCAATGCCGGTATCCGCCACCGACGCCAAGGGGCAACTAACCGAGTTGGTGCGCCGCGCGGAGGCTGGCGACGAGATTGTTCTGACCCGTCACGGTCAAGCAGCGGTGCGGCTGGTTCCGATCAGGGCGGTGCCCGACAGGAGAAGCCGTCGCGCGCTCCTGGAAGCGGCACGCACAGCTGGCGCGGCCAAAGCGAAGGCCGGACCGTCGGCCGCCCGTAGCCAGGATTTTCTCTATGGCGATGACGGCATGCCCGAATGATCGTGGTCGATACGTCGGCGTTGATGGCGATCGTGCTTGACGAACCGCAGGCCGACGCCTGCGTGGCCGAGAGAGCGGCTTGCTGATTCCGCCGGCTCGGTCGCCGAGGCGCTTATCGTCGCGCCGCACCGTGGTGTTGCCGAGGAGCTATCAAGCCTGATCGATGGGGGTTTCGAGGTGGTGGCGGTGACGCCGGCCTCTGCCCGGCGTATCGCTGAGGCTTACATGCAATGGGGTAAGGGCATTCACCCGGCCGCGCTCAATTTCGGCGATTGTTTCTCCTATGAGGTGGCGAAGGAACACGGCTGCCCTCTGCTTTATGTCGGATCCGATTTTTCGGAGACGGACATAGAAGGCGCGCTCTAATGTATGTCGTCCAAAGTTGCGCCCCTTTGTCGGCCGAGGATCACCCGGTTCGGCCGTGGCTGGTGAGAAGCCGCAATATCTGTACATGCGAGGGAAGCTCGATCAGGAATTCCTCATCGCGATCGAGGTGATGGATGCTGCTGGCGTCCCCGCCCGTGAAACGCGCCATCGCCTCGACGCTCTCCCAATAGGAGATGGTCATGAATTCCGAATGCGTGGCAGTGTCCTGGCGAAAGGTCTGGACGCCCAGTGCCTTCTCGATCAGCGGCTTGATGCCGGCCTCGTAGTTGTAGGCTTCATAGGCATCGGCCTTATCAGGCAAGGTTCTGCCGCGCCAGATGCGAGCGATCTTCGGGGTCTTTGACGGATCGGTCATAACCGGAGAACTTTTGAATGGGGTGGGGGTTCCAAATCCCGTTGTGGGACGATGCAGCGCGCGCAGATCAACAGGGGGTGAGTCGCCTGAACATGCGAGTCGATCCTTTGAGGACTGCCATACGGTGCGGGCCGTTCAAACCATGCGCGATTGCACGAAATCGATGAAGGCGCGCACCTTGGCCGGCGGCAAATGCCGCGAAGGGTGGAGCGCGTAGAGCGGAAAGCTCTCGCCATGCCAATTCGGCAGGACTTCGACCAGTGCGCCTTGCCGGATGAGGTGCTGCACGCCAATCGCCTTGATCCTGGCGACGCCGACACCGTCGAGACAGGCGCCGAGCATCGTGCCGAATTCGGTGACCATCAGGCGGCCGGTGGTCCTCACATCGACGACCTCATCACCGCACCGAAACCGCCACTCCTCGACTGGCTGGCCCGTCAGCGAATCCCGAACCTGGATGCAGGCATGGTCAACGAGATCGGCGGGGATAGCAGGATACCCGTGCGTCTTCAGGTAGGTGGGGGCGGCCACCGTGACCGTGCGGGTCTCCACAAGTTTCCGTGCCACCAGCGACGAAACCGGCGGCGTACCGAAGCGGATTGCGATGTCGAACCCTTCGGCCACCAGATCCCCCAACTGGTCCCTCGCAACCAGCTCGAGCGAAAGGTCCGGGTAGAGCGACAGGAATTCGCGGATATGCGGCGCGAACAGCTGGCGCGAGAAGAAGGCGTCCACATTGACGCGCAGCCGGCCGCGCACCGCGACCGACGTGCCGGAGGTCACGGTTACTGCGTCTTCGATCCCCGTCAGCAATGGCGCGACCTCGGCGTAAAGCCGACGGCCCTCGTCGGTCAGCGATACCGCGCGCGTCGTGCGGTCGAGCAGCCGGACGCCGACACGGGCTTCGAGACGCGAAACCGCACGGCTGACACCCGAGCGCGACAGGCCGAGTGCGTCGGCCGCCCGGGCAAAGCTGCCGCCTTCGGCAATCGCGGCCAGCACGCCGACATTTGAGATCACCCGTCCATCGAACGCCATGGCTGGACTCGTTGATTTCAGATCAACAATCATATGATTTAATAGCACTCACTGCAACAGTTGGTCTCGACCTATAGACCCGTCATCCGCGCCATGCAGGCGCGCCGACACTGAAATGGAGACGGATCATGTATGCAATCACCGGCATCACCGGCAAAGTCGGCGGCACGTTGGCGCACGCCTTGCTCGCCGCCGGCGAGCCCGTTCGCGCCGTTGTACGCGATGCCGCCAAGGGTGGGCCATGGGCTGCGCTCGGCTGCGAGGTCGCGGTCGCCGCCTTGGAGGATGCGGAAGCGCTGACGCAAGCCTTTAAGGGCGCAACGGCGGTGTTCGTGCTGCCGCCGCCGGTGTTTGATCCGGAGCCCGGCTATCCCGAAGCGCAATCGGTAATCGACAGCGTCGTGACGGCGTGGAAGGCATCGAGGCCGGCCAAATTTGTCTGCCTGTCGACGGTCGGTGCCGATGCGGCGGAGGAGAATTTGCTGTCGCAACATACGATGATTGAGGCCGCCTTGAGCGCGCTTCCAGGGGCGGTCACCTTTCTGCGGCCCGCCTGGTTCCTGGACAATGCCGTCTGGGACGTCGCATCGGCACGCGAGACAGGCCTCGTCCACAGCCCGCTCGCGCCGACGGACAGGGCGCTGCCGATGGTGGCCGCCCGGGATGTCGGACGGATAGCGGCAGAACTCATCCAGCAAGACTGGACCGGCACGCGTATCGTCGAACTGGAAGGCCCGGCACGTGTATCGCCCGATGATCTCGCCGCGGCCTTCGGGGCCGCGCTTGGCAAGCCGGTCCGCGCCGTCCCTGTACCGCGCGAGACCTGGGAAGCGCTTTTCCGTTCGCAAGGCATGAAGAACCCGCAGCCGCGCATGCGCATGCTCGATGGGTTTAATGAGGGATGGATTGCCTTCCCCGACGAAAAGAGGACAATCAAAGGCACGACGAGGGCAGCGGAAGTGATCGCGTCTTTGGTGGCGGGCGCATAGTTCGCACGGAATATGAAGAAGGTGGTCGGAGTGGAGAGATTCGAACTCCCGACCCTCTGGTCCCAAACCAGATGCGCTACCAGGCTGCGCTACACTCCGAACGGTCTGTTGCCTATTCATTTCAGTGTTCCATGGCAAGTGCAAAAACCTGCAAGTGCAAAAACCTTGCCGCCGTCGGCATTGCGCAGTAATGACGGGCGAAGAGGCGGCCATGCTGCCTTGCACAGCAATGAGGTGGTCATGTCCGCGCGCATTTTCAGTCCAGCCAAAACCGCGATGCAGTCCGGCACGGCCAAGACCGGCCACTGGGTGCTGGAATTCGATCCCGAGATGCGCAAGAAGATCGACCCGCTTATGGGCTACACCACTTCCGGCGACATGAGGAGCCAGATCAAGCTGACCTTCGACACGCGCGAAGAGGCCGTGGCCTATGCCGAGAAGGAAGGGCTCGCCTACCGCGTCGAGGAGCCGAAAGAGCCCAAGCGCCGCCAGATTTCCTATGCGGAAAATTTCCGCTATGACCGCAGGACGCCCTGGACGCATTGACCGGCAAAAGCCCGGGCGGGCGCCAGCGCAGACATCTTACCGGCTCCGAGCCGGCCAGCGGTCCCGTAGCTCAGCTGGATAGAGCACCGGCCTTCTAAGCCGATGGTCACAGGTTCGAATCCTGTCGGGATCGCCAATTTTTTCAACGGCTTAGCTGCTCCAGAAGGGAAAAGTTCCAACGCGGGCAGGAACCCGGTTGGGCCTTCTCGTCCCTTTTCGTCTTTACGAATGCGCTTGCAGCCGAGCCGGCGGGACCTCGCCGCCGCCGCGCCCTTTCCGTATTATTTCGTGACCTTGTCGCGCGGGAACCTTCGCAAGGATCAGGCGTTCGGGGCCTTGTATTCGCGGCGTCTCATAAACATAAGCATGCGGGCTGCGAATGGCGGGCAAACAAATACGGGTTGGGGAAGGAGAGAACGCCGTCATGTCGAAACGTGAAATTGGAACGTCGCCCGCCTTGGGGCGACGTATCGCCGAGCTCAAAGCCAAGATGCAAACCGCCCAGATTTCCGACCATGAGATGAAGACCTTCCACAAGGTTGCCGCCATCATGGGGGCGGGCGAAGGCTCTCTAGGCCTGGATGCCGACGATCTGATCGCGGCATCCTTTGTTGCAGAGACGCTGGGCGAATCGGCGCCCAACGGCTGACGGCAGGCCCCTCCTGTCGTAGGTCCGGATCGATCATCCGGACAAATCTTCGAGACGCAGGCCGGAGGCGGCCGCCGGTCCGGCGGCCGTGATCCTGCGACTTCTGCTGTCGAATTGAAGGGAAAGTCTTATCGTTTTGTTTGCGTTGGCGCGTCATAGTAGACGCGGCTAACGGAGTTGAAGAGATGAAGCTCGACCTGTCGCCGACGAGTTGGGGCAGGGTGATCGCCGTCACCGCCGCCGGCACGGCGTTCTTCATTGGCGTGGCGTTTTTCGTCGATTCGTTCAATTTCCCCTATCTTTCGCCCGAGGCTGTGTGGCGGGCACAACTGACCGACATTCTGTTGCCGCTGGTGCTGGGTGGATCGTTTCTCTTCTTCCTGATGTGGAAGATACGCCAGTTGGCCATTGCCCAGCGTGACCTCAGCGTCGTTGCCGCCACCGACAGCCTGACGGCAGTGCTCAACCGGGGCGCTTTCTCCATGCTTGTCGAGGCCTATCTCGAACAGGTCCGCAAGCAGGCGTCGGCCAATTCCGGTGCGCTGCTGATCATCGACGCCGATCACTTCAAATCGATCAACGACCGGCTTGGTCATGACTGCGGCGACCAGGCGCTCAAGCTGATCGCGCAGACGATCAAGGATCAGCTCCGCGGCACCGACATCGTCGGCCGCATCGGCGGTGAGGAATTCGGCGTGTTTCTTCCCGGCGTCGATCCCTCGCAATCCTGGCTGGTTGCCGAAAGCATCCGCCGGCGAATTCGCGAGGTGGAATTTTCGCCCGGCGGCCGGTCCTGTCCGCTTTCCGTCAGCATTGGCGGCACCGCCTTTAACGGACCGACCACATACGAGGAGATCTTCTCTGCTGCCGACAGGCGGCTCTATGCCGCCAAATCGAATGGACGCGACCAGGTCAGTTTCGATCCGATGGTTTCCCAGCAAACGCCGCCAGCCGCGACAATCACGGTTCATTGAGGCGAATCCGGCCAGCCACTGGGGCCGGGGGCGCGTTGCCGGGGATTTCAACAGCTATCACGCAGAAGGTATTTTCGCTTTGCGCGCCACCCGCTAAAGGTGGTGGCCACAGCTCCGGCCGGGGCTGAATGCATCGGGCAGGGCCTTCTTCGCATGACATTGATGGGCGCGGCGGCACTGCTGATCCTGGTCCTGACCTATGCCGGCGTCGCTGTCGGCCGCATACCGGGGCTGCGTCTCGACCGGGCGGGCATCGCACTGCTCGGCGGGGCCGCGATGATCGCCATCGGCGCGATCAGCATGGAGGACGCCTATCGCGCCATCAATTTCGATACCATCACGCTTTTGCTCGGCATGATGATCGTGGTGGCGCATCTGAAGGTCTCGGGCGCCTTTCGCGGTCTTGGCGCCATTGCGATCGAGCACGCGCATGCGCCGTTCATGCTTTTGGTTATGGTGACGCTGCTGACCGGCCTGCTGTCGGCTTTCCTGGTCAATGACGCCATCTGTCTTGTCATGGCGCCGATCGTCGTTCACGTCACCCGCGCGATCAAGCGCAACCCGGTTCCTTACCTCATCGCGACCGCCACCGCTTCGAAT
The DNA here is from genome assembly GCF_020164675.1 of Mesorhizobium sp. ESP-6-2. Classification (NCBI taxonomy): domain Bacteria; kingdom Pseudomonadati; phylum Pseudomonadota; class Alphaproteobacteria; order Hyphomicrobiales; family Phyllobacteriaceae; genus Mesorhizobium; species Mesorhizobium sp. ESP-6-2. The sequence continues at coordinate 456,800 of NZ_JAIUGT010000003.1, read as the reverse complement.
TGCGGCAGTGTCGCCACCATGACCGGCAATCCGCAAAACATGGTCATCGGTGCGCTGTCGGGCATTTCCTATCCGGCCTTTTCAGCGGCTCTGGCTCCGGTTGCGCTGTTCGGTCTCGGCGCGGTCATCGCCATTGTTCGCATCGTCTACCGCACCGAATTCGCGCGCAACGGCGAATTGACGCCGCAGGTCTCGCGCGGCCGCATGCATCGCCGCCAGGTGCTGAAAGCGGTGGTGGTTTGCATCGGACTGGCCGTGGCCTTCTTCGCCGGTGTGCCTGTCGCCAAGGCGGCGCTCATCGGCGGCGCCATCCTCCTGCTCACCCGCGCCATCAAACCAGAGCGCATCTATCGCGAAATCGACGGGCCACTGCTGTTCATGTTCGCCGGCCTGTTCATCGTGGTTGCCGGCGCCGAACGAACGCTGCTGACACCGGACATCGTCGCATCGGCCAAGAACCTCGGGCTGGACGACGTCTGGCGCCTGTCGGGCTTCACCGCCTTGCTCTCCAACATAATGAGCAACGTGCCGGCCGTGCTGGCGCTGCGGCCCTTCATCCCCGGCCTGGACAACCCCGAGCGCGCCTGGCTGGTCGTCGCCATGAGCTCGACGCTGGCCGGCAATTTCACGCTCCTGGGTTCGGTCGCCAATCTGATCGTTGCCGAGCAGGCGCGCGCCGCCGGCACGTCGCTGTCGTTCGGCGCTTTCTTCAAAGTCGGCCTGCCATTGACGCTGCTGACGCTGGCGGCCGGCACGGCATGGCTGGCGCTCTGATCCCTGGCGCGACTGTTCCGTGCTCAATTGCTGCGGAGTGACGGGCGCTCCGGAGTGGCGGGGCTTGGTATTTGCCTGCAAGTCCCGCCACTGGCCCAGATTTTCAGGGCGCCACTATCAATCGGCCTTTCATGTTGGGATGGAAGCGGCAGAAATAATCAACCGTTCCCGCTGTCTTGAGGGTCAGTTTTCCCTTCGCCTTCGGCGGGATCATCACCTCCCAGCCGCCCTTCACCGTGGCCGTGTGGGCGAATCCATCCTTGTTCACCCACTCGATCGTGTCGCCGACCCTGGCGTCGATGGTTGCCGGCGAGAAGACGAGCTTGTCGATCATCACCTCGATGGTCGCGGCCGGCGCCGGGCCGGCGGCAAGCACCAGCGCCAGCCCGACAAGGAGCGGTCGGATCAGCGCGGCTTTCATTTCAACATGCCGGCGACATGTTCGGCATGCTGCTCATGCCCCTGGAAGATCTTGAGGCCGGTTTCGAGCAGGCTCTTCAGTTCGGCATTGCTGGCTGACGGAATGAGCAGGGTTTCGAGCGCTCCATTGACCTGCTTGTGGTAGGCCACCTCGTTTTCGATATAGGCCTTGTCGAAGGCAGCCCCTTTCAGCTTGGCGAGCTTGGCATGTTCCTCTTTCGCCGCCTTGGTCAGAGCCTGGCTTGTGGCATTGTCTTCCGGCTTCACCTTGAGCTTCTTGAGCAGGTCGAGCGCCTGCTTGTTCACCGCTTCGTGGTCGCGCTCCATGTCCTTGGCGAAATCGACGACCTGCTTGTTCTTGGATTTCTTGATTGCCTGCTTGGCCGCCTCGATGTCGATTATGTCGGCAGTGTAGGCGATGTGGGCGATCTGCGGGTCGGTCGGCTTGTCGGCAGCTTGCGCGAATGGGGCAGCGCCAAGCAGCAAGAGGGCGGCAAGCGCTGCGGTGTGTCGGATAAGCATGGCATCTCCTTCCGCCCGACAGCCTGGGCAGCGGGCTTCATCTGGGTTGACATTCATTGGATGAGGATGGCGCAGAAACGTTCCCGACAAATCGGCGAAAGATCTGGCCTTGAAGATCACCCCTCAAATCCGAGCCGCTTCATCACGGCCTGCGTCAGCCGCTCGCAGCGCCGGCCGGCGAAGGGGAAGGCGTCGAGCAGCACCGGCCCGATCTCGTCGTCCAGCGCCTTGCGCAGCAAAGCGCGGGCGCGATGCAGTCTCGTCTTGACGGTCTCTGGCCGCACGCCAAGCACGTCGGCGGTCTCCTCGATGCTCAGGCCCTCGATGACGCGGGCCAGGAAAACCGCGCGATAGGCGTCGGGCAGGCTGTCGGTCGCCCGCTCGACAAGCCCGAGGATCTGCCGCTGCGCCATCGTCCGCTCCGGATCGTCGCTTGGGTTGAGGGGAAACCGGATGATCTGCGCTTCCGGGTTTTCAGGCATGGCCACGGTTCGCCGTCCTTTGCGAAGCCGCCCGAGTGCCTCGTTGATGACGATGCGCGACAGCCAGGTGGAAAGCGAAGCATCGCCGCGATAGGTGCCAAGATTGGTAAAGGCCCTGACATAGGCCTCCTGCACGATGTCCTCGGCCTCGCTGTCATTGCGCACCATGCCGCGCGCGAGTCGGTAGAGCCGCTGGTTATTCAGCTTCATGATCTTGCGAAAGGCATCGCTGTCGCGGGCAAGCGCGCGGGCTACGAGCTGGAGTTCGTCCGTCGCGGTTGATGCTGCCGTCAGCGCGGGCATGTGTCCTCCATCGATCCTTGCACGAAAGATTGGATGCAGGTTTCGAAAAAAGGTTCCCGAAAAATCACGCCAGGCCGATCGCCTGGCTGCCTATGCTAGCACTTTGGCCGGCTCCCTGCCGGTGTTTTGCATCCGCGCCGTCGCGGCCAGCAGATCGGTCTGTGTGATCAGCCCGAGGATGTGGTTTTTATCGTCGACGATGATGACGGCGTGGCTGCGCCCGTCGGTCAGCACCGGCAGCAGCGCCATGGCGGCCGAGCCGGCAGTTGCGGTTGCCGCCGGCGAGATCACGGCTCCGACCGTGCCGGCCGCCAGCGTCAGTTCCCGCAAGCCCACGGTTCCGGCCAGCCTTGCCTCGGCATCCACCACCGGCAAGGTGCGTATGTTGTGGTCGAGCAGCAATTGGCGCGCAGCGGCGGCTGGCGTGTGCTCGTCCACCGAGATGACGTCGCGCGACATGATGTCTTGGCACCGCAACGTCGCATGCTCGCGCACCATGGCCTGCAACTCGACCTGCCGCAGCAGCCGGTCGAGATCCCCCCGGTCGATGTCGAAGGTCTCGTCGAGTGCTCCAAGCGCGGCATCGATGTCCTCGGAGCGAAAACCGACGCGCAATTGCGCCGGCGGATCGATGGTGCCGTGGCTGTTTACCGGCGCCGGGGCCGGCACGTGCGGGTAGTTGCGCCGGGCCAGCTTGTGGAAGCCGTAGCCAAGCGCCACCAGCAGCATCGAATTGACCGCCACCGGGATGAAGGGAAACAGGAAGCCGGCGCTGATGACGGCTGGACCGCCGAATACCGCGGTCAATGCCGCCGCACCCCCGGGTGGATGCAGGCAGCGCGTGAACGACATGGCGGCGATCGCCAGCGCTACCGCAATACCGGTGGCGAGCACCGGCTGATGGACGAACTGCACCACGATCACGCCGACAAGCGCCGAGATCGTGTTGCCGCCGATGATCGACCAGGGCTGCGCCAGCGGGCTGGCGGGCACCGCGAACAACAGCACCGCCGATGCTCCCATCGGCGCCACCAGCAGCGGCACATGTGGCCCGCTACCCAGTGTGAGTCCGCTGATCGCGCCAGTCAGCGCAATGCCGATCATCGCACCGACGCAGGCGATGATGCGTTCGCGCAGCGTCGCGCCGGCAAGAATGGGAACAAAGAGGCGGAACGCCATGGGCAGGCTCTTGGTGCGGTGGCTGGGGGAACAATTTCCGCTGCCGCAATGAAGCGGAAGCCGGCAATTTGGAAGTCAAACAAATCCGCAAAACTGCGGATGGGGAGAATAATATTGCCGACATGGCCGAACCGGGGTGCCGCGAGCGGCCCCCGTTTGCTCAATCGCGTCAAGGCGTTGCGGGCGTTGCTGGTATGGTCCGGAAGGTCGCGTCAGGCCGCTGCGGCGGCGGTGAGCCCGCGAAGAATATCGGTCATGAGGTCCTCGACATCCTCGAGGCCGATCTGCAGACGAATCAACGGCCCTTGATAGGGGCCCTTGGCAACGACGCGGTCGCCGAGCCAGACCGGCACGGCAAGGCTCTCGTAACCGCCCCAGGAGTAGCCGAGACCGAAGATCCGCAATGCGTCGAGGAACGCGTGCTGCTGTTTCTGGCCGCCGCCGGCAAGCACGATGGAAAAGATGCCGCTGGAGCCGGAAAAGTCGCGCTTCCACAGGGCGTGGTCGGGATGACTGGGAAGGCCAGGGTGGAGCACGCGCGCCACGCCCTTCTGGCCTTCCAGCCACGCCGCGATGGCAAGCGCGCTGCGCTGATGGTGATCGAGGCGCACGCCCATGGTTCGCAGGCCGCGCAGCACCTGGTAGACGTCGTCGGGTCCGGCGCAGCAGCCAAGCGTGCAGAAGCTTTCATACAGCTGTTTCCAGCAGGCCTCGGTGGCCGACACCGTACCCAGCAGCACGTCCGAATGGCCGGCGGGATATTTCGTCGCCGCATGGATCGAGATGTCGACGCCATGGTCGAGCGGACGGAAATAAAGCGGCGTTGCCCAGGTATTGTCCATCATGACGATGGCACCGGCGGCGTGCGCGGCCTTGGCGATGGCTGGTATGTCCTGCACCTCGAACGTGTTTGAGGCCGGCGATTCCGTGAACACCACCTTGGTGTTCGGCTTGATCAAGGCGGCGATGCCCGCGCCGATGCCGGGAGCATAGTACTCGACCTCGACGCCGAGCCGCATCAGCATCGTGTCGGCGAAGTTGCGCGTCGGATGATAGACGCTGTCGACGATCAGCAGGTGGTCCCCCGCCGAAACGAAGGCAAGCAGCGGCACCGTCACCGCCGCCAGGCCCGACGGGACCACGATCGTGCCGGCCGACCCCTCCAGCGCGTCTATGGCCTGGGCCAAGGCGTCGGTGGTCGGTGTGCCGCGCGTGCCGTAGGTGTATTTCTGGTCCCGTCCCGCCATCGAGGCGGCATTGCGGAACAGCACCGTGGAGGCGTGCACGACAGGCGGATTGACGAAGCCGAAATAGTCGTGCGGGTTGTTGCCCGAATGGGCAAGCCGCGTGTTGATGCCCATTTCGCCAGTCACCGGCCCGTTGCCGTCTTTTGCCATTCGTCGTCGCCTTTTTTGGTAAGCCGCTAGCCATAGTGCGGCGACATGGACCGCGCAACAGCCGGCTTTCGCCAGGACCCCGACTTCGAATGTGCCAATTGCCGAGCCGCCGCAGGCCCACTGCAAGCGGTAATGCGGCGGCCAGAAAGCCCGCCGCCGGCAGCGGCATGCGTCGCCTGATAACGCAAAGCGCACCTCACCATGACCCAGATCCAGCCAGAGGGCGCAGACATCGGCACGCAACCGGCCGGCAGAGCACAGTAACGCAGAGTAATCCCGGCGGATGGGCTTTTTGCGGACAGAGCGCAGCCTGGCGTGGGGCGAGCTTCGCCGGCTTTATTCGCGCTTGTGACTAAATTGCGGGCGCGTTTGTCTGCGATTCAGGCAATTGCGGCAAACGATTTTCAAACCCATCTGAATTCGGTCATTTTCCTTGACCTCACAGGAATTATCGCCTTCGATGCTGTTCGTGAATGGGAGGCGGCGCGTCGACTGCGATGCGGAGTTCCGGAAATGGGCCGGAACGGAAGGCTGCGTTCACGCGGGAAAAAATGATCAGGTTTGCCTGAAAACAGAAAAGGGTCTGTGGGTCATGAAACACATTGCAATCGGCATCCTTGGAGCCGCCGCGCTTGGAGCCGTGGCTTCAACGGCTTCAGCCACCACGCTCGACACGGTCAAGCAGAAGGGCTTCATCCAGTGCGGCGTCTCGACGGGCCTGGCCGGCTTCTCGGCGCCGGACGACAAGGGTGACTGGCAAGGCATCGATGCCGATTTCTGCCGCGCCGTGGCGGCCGCCGTCTTCGGTGACGGCTCCAAGGTCAAGTTCACGCCGCTCAGCGCCAAGGAGCGCTTCACCGCCTTGCAATCCGGTGAAATCGACATCCTGTCGCGCAACACCACCTGGACCATAAACCGCGACACCGCACTTGGCCTGAACTTCATCGGCACCACCTACTATGACGGCCAGGGCTTCATGATCAACGCCAAGAAGCTGCCGGGCGTCAATTCGGCGCTTCAGCTGTCCGGCGCCGCCGTCTGCGTGCAGAGCGGCACCACCACCGAGCTCAACCTCGCCGACTACTTCAAGGCGAACAAGATGGAGTACAATCCGGTCGTTTTCGAGAAGCTCGAAGAGGTTAACGCGGCCTATGACGCCGGCCGCTGCGACGTCTACACCACAGACCAATCGGGCCTTTACGGCATCCGCCTGACGCTGGGTGCGCCGGCCGATCACGTCGTGCTGCCGGAGATCATCTCCAAGGAGCCGCTCGGACCGGCGGTGCGCCAGGGCGACGACCAGTGGTACCATATCGTCAAGTGGACCTATTTCGCGCTGCTCGATGCCGAGGAACTCGGCATCACCAAGGCCAATGTCGACGAGATGAAGAACTCGGCCAGCCCTGAGATCAAGCGCGTGCTCGGCCAGGAAGCCGACACCAAGATCGGCACCGATCTCGGCGTCTCCAACGACTGGGTCGTCAACATCGTCAAGGCGGTCGGCAATTACGGCGAAATGTTCGATCGCAATGTCGGCTCGGGCAGCCCGCTGAAGATCGCCCGCGGCATCAACGCGCTGTGGACCAAGGGCGGCCTGCAATACGCTCCGCCGATCCGCTGATCGAAATGTGATCCGGAAGGCAGAACCATCTGCCTTCCGGTTTCTCTTTCACAGGGGACGGTGATATGGCATCGCAGGAAATCCTTCGCGAGGACACAAGTCGCGGCTCCTTTATCAACGACCCGAAAGTCCGCAGTCTCTTCTTCCAGACACTGGTCGTCGTCGTTCTGTTCGGCTCTGTCTGGTGGATCGTGCAGAACGTCATCGACAACCTGCAGCGTCTTCACATCGCCTCCGGTTTCGGCTTCCTCAGGGGTCGCGCCGGATTCGACATCTCGGACACGCCGATCGCCTACACGTCGGATTCGACCTATGGTCGCGCCATCATTGTCGGCCTGATCAACACCATCATCGTCGCCGTGGCCGGCATCGTCACCGCGACCATTATCGGTTTCGTCATCGGCATCGGCCGGCTGTCGCAGAATTGGCTGATCCGCAAGATCTGCACGGTCTATGTAGAGATCTTCCGCAACATCCCGCCGCTGCTGGTCATCTTCTTCTGGTATTCGGGCGTGCTGGCCGTGCTGCCGCCGCCGCGCGAGAGCTATAACCTGCCTTTCGGTTCCTTCCTCAACCAGCGCGGTTTCTATTTCCCGCGCGCCGTCTGGGGCGAGGGCTCATGGCTGATCTTCGTGGCGCTCATCGTGGGCATCGCCATGGCCTGGTTCGTCGCCCGCAAGGCGCGCCAGCGGCAGATGGCGACGGGTCAGCAGTTTCCCGTGTTGTGGACGTCCGTCGCGCTCATCGTCGGCCTGCCGCTGCTCGCCTACGCGCTGAGCGGCTTTCCGCTGAGCTTCGATTTTCCGAAACAGTCGACCTTCAACCTGACCGGCGGCTTCCAGGTCAAGCCGGAGTTCCTGTCGCTCTATCTGGCGCTGTCCTGCTACACAGCGGCCTTCATCGCCGAGATCGTGCGTGCCGGCATCAGGGGTGTCAGCAAGGGCCAGACCGAGGCCGCCGCCGCACTTGGCCTGCGCTCGGGATCGATCCTGCGGCTGGTCGTGGTGCCGCAGGCCATGCGCATCGTCATCCCGCCTTTGACCAGCCAGTATCTCAACCTGACCAAGAACTCCTCGCTGGCCATCGCCATCGGCTATCCAGACCTGACGGCGACCGCCGGCACGGTGCTCAACCAGACCGGCCAGGCGGTCGAGGGCGTGCTGATCATGATGATCGCCTATCTCATCCTCAGCCTGGTGACCTCCGCCGTGATGAACGTGGTCAATGCCAGAATGGCGCTGGTGGAAAGGTAGGGCCATGCAGGAACACGACATGTCCTGGGTGCGCACCGAAATGGCCCTGGCGGAGCCGGCGCCGATCAGCGAGCGTGGCCTGTATGCCTGGGTCCGCAAGAACCTCGTCGGTTCGGTCGGCGACACCATCCTCACCTTCCTCGGCATCATCATCGTCGCCTGGGTCCTGCCGCAGGTCATCAACTGGGCCTTCATCAATGCCCAGTGGACCGGACCGGACCGGACCGTCTGCGCGACCGTGGCACAAGGTGGCATCCAGCCCGATGGCTGGAGCGGAGCCTGCTGGGCGTTCGTCAACGCCAAGTTCGGCCAGTTCATGTTCGGCACCTATCCGCTCGAGGAGCGCTGGCGGCCGATCCTGGTCGCCATCCTGTTCGCGGCGCTGCTGGTCCCTATGCTGATCCCCAGCGTGCCCCGCAAGGGCCTGAACGCCATCCTGCTGTTCCTGGTGCTGCCGATCGTCGCCTTCTTCCTTCTGGTCGGCGGCGTGTTCGGCCTGCCGCATGTCGAGACGTCGCGGTGGGGCGGACTGCTGATCACGCTCAGCCTCTCCTTCGTCGGCATCGCCGTGTCGCTGCCGCTGGGCACCGTGCTGGCGCTCGGCCGGCGCTCCAAGATGCCGATCGTCAAGATGCTGTGCATCATCTTCATCGAAGCCGTGCGCGGTATCCCGCTGATCACCGTGCTGTTCTTCGTCAGCGTCATGCTGCCGCTTTTCCTGCCGGCCGGCGTCACCTTCGACAAATACCTGAGGGCCCTGATCGGCGTGTCGCTATTTGCCGCCGCCTATATGGCGGAGGTGGTGCGCGGCGGCCTGCAGGCGATCCCCAAGGGCCAATATGAGGGCGCCGATTCACTCGGCCTCGGCTATTGGCAGAAGATGGGCCTGATCGTGCTGCCGCAGGCGCTGAAGCTGGTCATCCCCGGCATCGTCAACACGTTCATCGGCATGTTCAAGGACACCAGCCTGGTCCTCATCATTTCGATGTTCGACCTGCTCGGCGTGGTCAAGCAGAACTTCTCGGACGCCAACTGGGCGACGCCGCAGACCGCGAAATCCGGTCTCGTGTTCGCCGCCTTCGTGTTTTGGCTGTTCTGCTTCGGCATGTCGCGCTATTCAATGTATACGGAACGCCGGCTCGACACCGGTTACAAACGATAAAAAGGGGATTGGTTCATGGCCACCGAAAACGCCGTCAGCGCGGAAGAGATCAAGGTCAATGCCGCGAAGATGCACATCTCGACCACCGATGTCGCCATCGACATCATCGCCATGCACAAATGGTACGGCGAGTTCCATGTGCTGAAGGACATCAACCTCAAGGTGATGCGCGGCGAGCGCATCGTCATCTGCGGCCCGTCCGGCTCCGGCAAGTCGACCATGATCCGCTGCATCAACCGGCTCGAAGAACACCAGAAGGGCAAGATCTTCGTCGACGGCAAGGAATTGACCAACGATCTCAAGAAGATCGACGAGGTGCGCCGAGAGGTCGGCATGGTATTCCAGCACTTCAACCTGTTTCCCCACCTGACCATCCTGGAGAACTGCACGCTGGCGCCGATATGGGTCCGCAAGACGCCGAAGAAACAGGCCGAGGAGATGGCCATGCATTTCCTCAAGCGCGTCAAGATCCCCGAGCAGGCCAACAAATATCCGGGCCAGCTCTCCGGCGGCCAGCAGCAGCGCGTGGCGATCGCCCGTTCGCTGTGCATGAACCCGCGCATCATGCTGTTCGATGAGCCGACCTCGGCACTCGACCCGGAAATGATCAAGGAAGTGCTGGAGACCATGGTTAGCCTTGCCGAGGAAGGCATGACCATGCTGTGCGTCACGCACGAAATGGGCTTTGCGCGGAAAGTCGCCAACCGGGTGATCTTCATGGATCAGGGCCAGATCGTCGAGCAGAACACGCCGGCCGAGTTCTTCGATCACCCGCGCCACGAGCGCACGAAGCTGTTCCTGTCGCAGATATTGCACTGAGCGCTGCTTGGTCGAAATGGAAGGAGCCCGGCCGCGCCACGGTCGGGCTTTTTCACATTTGGCCGATCGGATCGTTTCGATTGAAATGTGATGGAACCGCAAAAACTATGCCCGGATGAGAAAACGCCTTCGTTTCCTGGCAGTGCTGGTTGCCGCGGTGGTGCTGGTCGCGGCACTCGGCACGCTGGTGCCGCGACCACTCTGGCCGGCTGCCGCGGCCGGCGAGGGCGTCAGGCACATTCTGGTGCAGAACAATCCGATCCACACCGACATCGCCATTCCCGTCGATGACGGCGTGCGCCGGCGCTTTCGCTTCCTCGCCGTTGCCGGCCAGCCTTCCGACGCGCCCGAGGTGCGCTACATCGTCTTCGGCTGGGGCGGCCGCGCCTTCTACCTGGAGACGCCGACCTGGTCGCAGCTGAAGGTTATGCCCGTATTCAAGGCCCTGACGCTTGACGCTTCAGTGATGCATGTCGAGGTCGCCGGCGATATCTCCGGACCCGATGTCGCCGGCTTCGACATCCCGGAAGACCGCTTTGCCGCATTACTCGACTTCATCGATGCGAGTTTTCAGCAAGGACCAGGCGGGCCGATCGTCATCGCCGGGGCCGCCTATTCCGATTTCGACCGCTTCTATGAGGCGAACGGCCATTTCAATGCGCTGGCCGGCTGCAATACCTGGACCGCCGCCGCCTTGCGGACCGCCGGCCTGCGCACGGGTTGGTGGAACCCGCTGCCGGTCTCGCTCGGGTGGTCGTTGCGGCTGTATAATTGGTAGGTCGCGCAGATAACGCCAACGCCTCGTTCGAGTTCTAGACCCGCCACCCATAAAGCCAGTCCAAATCCGCGGCGAGCTTCTCCGGCGTCCGCATTTTCAGGAAAAGGTTGCGCGCCAACGCCACCGGACCCCAGGCATGCCAGGCAAGGCGGTTGAGAGCGCCGCGACGTGCCACTCTCACGACGCGCGGCCGGCGCAGGCCTTCCCAGATTTGAAGACTTCCGGCCAGGTCGGCAGGAGAGGCGGCCATGACGTCGGCAAGCGTGGCGGCATCCTCGATGGCCATCGCGGCGCCCTGTGCCGCGAACGGCGTCATGGCATGCGCCGCGTCGCCGACCAGCGCGATGCGGCCCGACCTTACCCATGGCTGCTTCTGATCGACCGTATGGACCGGCCAGGCCGCCCACGGCCCGGCCAACGCCGCAAGCCTTGCCAGCGCTGGCGCGGTGCGGCGCATGGCGCCGGCCAGGATTGCGGGATCGGCGTGGCCGGACCAGCCTTCGGCGATACGCTCGCCCCTGGTGAAAGCGACGAGGTTGATGGCGCTGCCCTTGCTGACGGGATAGGCGACCATGTGAAAGCCGGGATGCAGGAAGGTGGTGACGCAGTCCGGCGCACCGATCTCTGCAAAAGCTTGCCCGGCAGGACCGTCTGCGCTGACGGTTGCCCGCCAGGCCAGTTCGCCGGAGAAGTGGCTTTTCGCAGGCTTGGTTTTCCTTCCTTGGTCGGCAAGTCCGCGCACCGACGACCAGACGCCATCGGCGCCGACCAGAAGGAAGCCTTCCGCCGCGACGGGCCTGCCACCCACATCGGCTGCCGCGGTGATGCCTGAACTGCTGATCGTGACGCTGCCAAGGCGCGCGCCGGTAGTGAGATGAACATCGGGCATGGCAGCCACGCGCGTCATCAGCGCGTTTTGCAGGTCCGCTCGATGCGCCACGAGGTAGGGCGCACCCCAGCGCGCCTCGCCGGCTCGTCCAAGAGGTACGCGCGCCAGTTCGCCCAAGGTTGCCGCATTCTTCAGCACCACGGCTTCCGGCCTGACGGCATTGGGAAGAAGTGCGTCGAGTACGCCGAGCTCACGCAGGATGCGTGTCGCGTTGGGCGAAAGCTGGATGCCAGCGCCCGCCGCCTCGAGGCGCTGCGCCTGTTCGAAGATCCGTACGGGATAGCCGCGCTCGGCGAAAGCCAGCGCCGCGGTCAGCCCGGCAATACCCGCCCCGGCGATGATGACTTGCCGGGACTGTGCCTCTGCCATTGGCCCGGCCGCTGGAAGTCAGGCGGCCTGGTCGATGTAGAGGCAGCCGGCCGGCAGCGTTTCCATCGCCGTCAGCTTCGGCGAATAGCGGTAGAGCGTCGAGCAGTAGGGGCAGACCTTCTCATTGTCGTCGCCCATGTCGAGAAACACATGCGGATGGTCGAAGGGCGGGTTGGCCCCGGTGCACATGAATTCCTTGACGCCGATATCGATCGCCGGATGGCCCGCATCGTTCTGGAAATGGGGAATGGAACCGCCTGCCATCGTCGTCTCCTTTAGCGCAGTCTGCTCAGCGTTTGGATCATAACCGGTCTGTTTGCAAGTTCGATGAAATGAAACTGTCGCAAAAGCCTGTCAGAGGATAAGTTAAGCCGGTTAACCGGCTGGAGCATCGCAGCCAGGCACAACAGCCTGGGCGCCGCCCGAAAAAGCGGCGAAGCAACCAGACGTGGGAAGAGCAGGAACCATGAACGAACTGAAGCCGGTCCAGAGCGAGTTCATCAATGCGGAAGCGGCAAGCCCGGAAGGCAATCCGGATCGTTTCGTCAATCGCGAGTTCTCCTGGTTGCAGTTCAACCGCCGCGTGCTCGAGGAATCGCAGAACACAAACCATCCGCTGCTGGAGCGGGTGCGGTTTTTGTCGATCTCCGCCGCCAATCTCGATGAGTTCTTCATGGTGCGCGTCGCCGGTCTCGCCGGCCAGGTTCGCGAAGGAATCGTGTTGAGAAGCCCGGACGGGCGTACCCCCGAGCAGCAGCTCGAACAGCTGCTGCGCGAGGTCGAACGGTTGCAGGAAGACCAGCAGAAGAGCCTCTCGGCGCTGACCGTGCTGCTCAACAAGGAAGGCATCGAGAGCATCACCCGCGACGCGCTGACCAAGGACGAGAAGGCCTGGCTGGAGGAGCACTTCCAGGACCAGGTGTTTCCGGTTCTCACGCCATTGTCGATCGACCCGGCGCATCCGTTCCCGTTCATCCCCAATCTCGGCTTCTCGATGGCGCTGCAGCTTCGCCACCGCAAGAATGGCGAGGAGATGAGCGCGCTCTTGCGCCTGCCGGTGGCGCTGAAGCGTTTCATCCGCCTGCCGGACCGCAAGCAGCATGTCCGCTTCATCCCGCTGGAAGAGGCGGTCGGCCTCTACATCGGCAAGTTGTTCCCGGGTTACGAGGTCAAGGGCTCCGGCACGTTCCGCATCATTCGCGACAGCGATATCGAGGTCGAGGAGGAATCGGAAGATCTCGTGCGCCTGTTCGAGACCGCGCTGAAGCGTCGCCGCCGCGGCTCCGTCATTCGCATCGAGTTCGACATGCTCATGCCGGCCGAACTGCGCGAATTTGTCGCCGGCGAACTCGGCGTTTCGTCGAGCCGCATCAGCGTCCTGACCGGCCCGCTGGCGCTCAGCCAGATTTCCGAGATCGTCGCCGTTGCTCGCGACGACCTCAAATTCACGCCCTACAATCCGCGTTTCCCCGAGCGCATTCGCGAGCATGGCGGCGATTGCTTCGCCGCCATCCGCGAGAAGGACATCATCGTCCACCACCCGTACGAATCCTTCGACGTGGTGGTTCAGTTCCTGCGCCAGGCGATGGCCGACCCGGAAGTGGTGGCGATCAAGCAGACGCTTTACCGCACCTCCAATGACAGCCCGATCGTGCGCGCGCTGGTCGACGCCGCCGAGGCCGGCAAGTCGGTGACGGCCCTGGTCGAGCTCAAGGCCCGCTTCGACGAGGAGGCCAACATCCGCTGGGCGCGCGACCTCGAACGCGCCGGCGTCCAGGTCGTGTTCGGCTTCCTCGAGCTCAAGACCCACGCCAAGATGTCTCTGGTGGTGCGGCGCGAGGACGGCAAGCTGCGCAACTATGTGCATCTGGGCACCGGCAACTACCATCCGGTGACCGCGCGCATCTACACCGACCTGTCCTTCTTCACTACCGATGCCACGATCGCGCGCGATGTCGCCCAGCTTTTCAACTTCATCACCGGCTATGCCGAGCCGACCGCCGAAATGCGGCTGGCGATCTCGCCCTTCACCCTGAGGAACCGCATCCTGCAGCACATTTCCGATGAGGTCGCCCACGCGCTCGAGGGACGGCCGGCGCGCATCTGGATGAAGATGAACGCCCTTGTCGATCCGATCATCATCGACGCGCTCTACGACGCCAGCCGAGCGGGCGTCGAGATCGACCTCGTCGTGCGCGGCATATGCTGCCTGCGGCCGCAGGTGCCGGGCCTGTCGGAAAACATCAGGGTCAAGTCGATCGTCGGCCGTTTCCTCGAGCACAGCCGCATCTATTGCTTCGGCAATGGCCACGGCCTGCCGTCGGACGAGGCCGTCGTCTACATCTCCTCGGCCGACCTCATGCCGCGCAATCTTGACCGTCGCGTCGAGACCATGGTGCCGATCACCAACCCAACTGTGCATGAACAGGTGCTGGGCCAGATCATGCTCGGCAACATCATGGACAATCAGCAAAGTTTCGACGTATTGGCTGATGGAACTTCCCGGCGCGTCGTGCTCGAGGAGGGCGAGGAACCGTTCAACGCGCAGGAATATTTCATGACCAATCCGAGCCTGTCGGGACGGGGTGATGCGCTGAAATCGCATGCGCCGAAGCGGATCGCGCAATTCAAGCGCCGCAAGAAGAACGCCGCCGCCTGATGCTGCTGTCCGATTCCCAGGGCCGGCTGCAGGATCGCCGACCGCTGTCCATCATCGACATCGGCTCGAATTCGATCCGCCTTGTCGTCTATGAGGGGCTGGCGCGCTCGCCGACCATGCTGTTCAACGAAAAGATGCTGGCGGGCCTCGGCCGCGGCATCGTGTCGACGGGGAAGCTCGACCCCGAGGGCGTGACACGGTCGATGGAGGAGTTCCGCCGCTTCCGCGCGCTCTCCGACCAGGCCGGCGCCGAGCACATGTACGTGCTGGCGACCGCGGCTGCCCGCGAGGCCGTCAACGGCCCCGATTTCATCCACCGCGCCGAAGACGTGCTCAAGACCGAGATCCGCGTGATCAGCGGCCGCGAGGAAGCCTATTATTCCGCGCTCGGCGTCATCTGCGGCTTTCATCCGGCCAACGGTATTGCGGGTGACCTCGGCGGTGGCAGCCTTGAACTGGTCGACGTCAATGGCGAGGCGATCGGCGACGGCATAACGTTGCCGCTGGGCGGCCTGCGCCTCCAAGATATGGCCAAGAACTCCCTCACGCAGGCGGCGAAAATCGTGCGCGACGAGCTGGGGCGGGCGAAGCTGCTGAAAGGCGGGCAGGGCAGGCCTTTCTATGCCGTCGGCGGCACCTGGCGAAATCTCGCCCGGCTGCACATGGAGATGACCAACTATCCGCTTGGCGTCATGCACCACTACGAGATCGGCGTCGAAAGTGCAGCCAATTTCCTGCGGCAAGTGGCGAAAGGCGAGATCGAGAAGATCAAAGGCATCGAGGGCGTTTCGAAGAACCGCCGCTCGCTCCTGCCTTACGGTGCCATCGTGCTGCAGGAGATCATGGCGGCGATGCAGCCGTCGAAGATCATCGTCTCGGCGCTCGGCGTGCGCGAAGGCTTCCTCTATTCGCTGCTCGACCAGGCCGAGCAGAAGGCCGATCCGCTGATCTCGGCATCGGAAGAACTCGCCCGGCTGCGTTCGCGCTCGGTCACCCATGCGCATGAACTCGTCGACTGGACAGCCAAAACCTTTGCCGCTTTCGGCATCGACGAGACCGAGGACGAGGCGCGCTACCGCCACGCCGCGGCATTGCTGGCCGACATCGGTTGGCGCGCGCATCCCGAATATCGCGGCAAGCAATCGCTCAATATCATCGCCCACGCCTCCTTTTTCGGCGTCGACCACCCTGGCCGCGCCTACCTGGCGATGGCCAACGCTTATCGGCACGATGGCATCTTCAACGAAGCCATCGCGCCCGAGATCAAGGCGCTGGCGACACCGCGCTATCTGGAGAGGGCGCGGGTGCTGGCGGCATCGATGCGCGTTGTCTACCTGCTGACCGCCTCGATGCCCGGCGTCATGCCCAGGCTGAAATGGGAGCAGCGCGGCAATGGCGTGCTGGCGCTGGTCTTGCCGGCATCTCTGGCAGATCTCTACGGCGAGCGGCCCGCCGGGCGCCTGGCCCAGCTGGCGCGAATTACCGGCCGCCGCCTGGTACTGGCGGTCGAAGGCGGGCCGAGCGTTTCGGTGAAATAGGTACGGCCTACCAGAGCGTGAGTTATCTGATCCACGCCGATATTAGACCAACTCAATCGCGCCACTTGTTCAGCGGCTTCGCGTTTGAAGACCGGCTTTCCCTACTCCGTCTTGGCTTCGCCAAGCCACCTCTCGCCCCTCCGGAGTGAGAGGAAGGGCGCCAAGATTGGCGAACTCGCGCCCTTCTTCTCCCCCGTCGATCGCGGGAGAAGTGTCGAGCGCAGCACGACGGAGTGGGGGTCGACTTGGCTCGGGCGTTGACTTGGCTCGGGCGTCGAGAGTTCAACCCGGGGCATATGTCTGGTTCGTTCCGGGCCTGCCCTTGGATTTAGGCGATATCAAACCGCAGCCCGCCCGTCGACCGACCAGGCGCCGGCCCCGGCCATCGCCAGCGCCAGGAAACCGCCCGATATCGCGATGTCCTTCATCAGCATCTGCGAATGCAGCAAGGCGAGCATCGCGTCGTCGCCGCCTTGGCCGTAATGGCCGATGAAGCCGGCAACGATGCAGAAGGCGGCGAGCAACAGCGCAACGATCCTGGTTTGGAAACCGACCAGGATAAGCAATCCGGCGATCAGTTCGAACAAGCCGGTTCCCCAGGCGGCGAGCGTCGGCAACGGCAGGCCGAGGCCGGAGAAATAGCCCGCGGTGCCGGCAATGTCGCTCAAGGCATGAAAGCCGGACGGGACGAACAGGGCGGCCAGCAACAGCCGGGAAAGCAGAAGCAGCGCATTGCGGGGCATGCTGGTTACCCTCCATCGTCGGCAGTCCTTGGCTCCGCTCTAGCAGAATTGCCGCCTGGCGGAAAATTCCGACCGGTATATCCCGACAACGAAAAGGCGGCGCGGAAAATTCCGCGCCGCCTTTTGGTTCAGCTATTTGCCAGGGTGGCTTCAGCCGCGCTTGGCGTCGACCGAATAGGCGCCGGCGCCTGAGGAAGCCAGCACGAGGAAGCCACCGGCGATCGCCAGGTTCTTCATGAAGTTGATCATCTGCATCTGGTCGGCCCAGCCGGTGTGGGCGACCAGGGCCGTGGCGACGGTGAAGATCGCCAGCACCCAGGCGGCAATCCGGGTCTGGAAGCCGACTAGAATGGCCAGACCGCCGAGCAGTTCGACGAGGCCGACGACGATGGCCGTCACGGTCGGCAAGGGCAGGCCGAGGCCGCCGAAATAGGCCGCGGTGCCGGAAAGGGCGCTGAGCTTGCCGAAACCGGAAAGCAGGAAAATGACCGCGAGCAGGATACGGCCGAGCAGGATGGTGACAGAACTGTTGGACGCGGTGCCGGTGCCGGCGAAGGAAGTGTTGGTGGACATGGTGGCTCTCCGAATAGGGTTGATCACCCTTCAGATAGACCATGCTGACTGTTCACCAAAGCCGCCTGTCTGGCGACACATTGTTCACAGGACATACGTTTTCCGTGAACCGGTGAAAAACGGAAATTCGTGCCGGTTGACGCGGTGGCGGGAGGATATTCTCCGCCGAAAAGTGCCTTCACCCCGGATGGGTCATATCTTCGGGCCGCACGATCCGGTCGTAATCGGCTTCGCTGACCAGCCCGGTGGCAAGCGCTTCCTCGCGCAGCGTGGTGCCGTTCTTGTGCGCGGTCTTGGCGATCTTGGCGGCGTTGTCGTAGCCGATGGTGGGCGCAAGCGCCGTCACCAGCATCAGCGAGCGGTCGAGGGCCGCCTTGATGTTGTCTTCCCGCGCCTCGATGCCGACGACGCAATTGTCGGTGAAGGAGACCGAAGCGTCGGCGAGCAACTGCACCGACTGCAGGAAGTTGTAGGCCATCAGCGGATTATAGACGTTGAGCTCGAAATGGCCCTGGCTGCCGGCGAAGGTAAGCGCTGCATTGTTGCCGAACACCTGCACGCAGACCTGGGTCATCGCTTCGCACTGCGTCGGGTTGACCTTGCCCGGCATGATCGAGGAACCCGGCTCGTTTTCCGGCAACGACAACTCGCCAAGGCCGGAACGCGGCCCTGAACCGAGGAAGCGTATGTCGTTGGCGATCTTGAACAGCGCGGCGGCAGCGGCGTTGATGGCGCCATGTGAGAACACCATGGAATCATGTGCTGCCAACGCCTCGAACTTGTTCGGGGCGGTGACGAAGGCGATACCGGTGATGGCGGCGATGCGGTCGGCCACCCGCTCGGCGAAGCCGACGGGCGCGTTGAGGCCGGTGCCGACCGCGGTGCCGCCCTGCGCCAGTTCCTGCAAGCCGGGCAGCGTCAGCTCGATGCGCTTGATCGACGAAGCGACCTGCGCGGCGTAGCCCGAGAATTCCTGGCCCAGCGTAAGCGGGGTGGCGTCCTGCGTGTGAGTGCGGCCGATCTTGATGATATGGTTGAACTCTCTGCTCTTGGCGGCGAGCGCCTTGTGCAGGTGCTTCAGCGCCGGCAACAGGTCATGCACGATGCGCTCCGCGCAAGCGATGTGCATGGCGGTCGGATAGGTGTCGTTCGACGACTGGCTCATATTGACGTGGTCGTTCGGGTGCACCGGCTTCTTGGAGCCCATGACGCCGCCCAGCATCTCGATTGCCCGGTTGGAGATCACCTCGTTGGCGTTCATGTTGGACTGCGTACCCGAGCCGGTCTGCCAGACCACCAGCGGGAAATGGTCGTTGAGCTTGCCATCGATGACTTCTTGAGAGGCTTCCACGATCGCCTTGCCGATCGCCGGATCCAGCCGCTTCAGCTCCATATTGGCTTCCGCCGCCGCCCGCTTGACGATGCCGAGCGCGCGCACGACGGATGCCGGCTGCTTTTCCCAACCGATCTTGAAATTGCCGAGCGAACGCTGCGCCTGCGCGCCCCAATAGCGGTCGGCGGCGACCTCGATGGCACCGAACGTATCGGTTTCGGTTCTGGTCTTTGCAGCGCTCACGGCAAGTCTCCGGTCTGTCGATTTGGGCAACGGCGTATCGCGTTGCACAAAACGCATCAAGCGGAGATTGCGGGCGGTGAAGATGCAAATCGGTTGAAGACGGAGCCAATCTCTCCGCTCGCGGGGAGATCGGCTGTCCCGCTCACCCCGCCGTATATCCGCCATCCACCGCGAAAATCCCGCCGCTGGTCCATGCCGCCTCGTCGCTGGCGAGATAGATCGCGATGCCGGCGAGATCCTCGGGGCGGCCGATGCGGCCAAGCGGGTAGCTGCGCTCGACATAGGCCTCGAGCTCAACCTTTGCCTGCGACGGCAGATTGTCGACGGTCCTGCGCCGCATGGCGGTGTCGACGGTGCCGGGCGCTATGGCGTTGACCCTGATGCCGCGCGGGCCGAGTTCGAAGGCGAGTGACTTGGTCAGCGAATTCAGTGCGCCCTTCGACAGGGAATAGAGGCTAGACGGCCGGTTGGGGATCATCTTGTTGGCGAAGTAGGAGGAGATGTTGATCACCGATGCGCCGACCGGGAGATGCGGCAACAGCCCTTGCGTGAGGAAGAACGCCGTCGCCACATTGAGCGCGAAGGATTGCTGGAATTGGTCAATGCTGACAGTCTCGAACGGCACGAGATAGGCGACACCGGCATTGTTGACGAGGATGTCGAGCGGCCGGCCGGATTCTTTCACAAGCTCGACAACCGCCGCGACGCCGGGGCGGGTGGCGAGGTCGGCCGACAGCGTTTCGACGGCGCCGTTCGGATGGAAAGCCGTGAGTGTTTCGCGGGCCGCCTCGAGTTTTCCGATGTCGCGCCCGATGATCAGGACCTCGGCACCCTCGCGCAAGAAAGCGTCCGCTACGGCAAGGCCGATGCCGTCCGAACCGCCGGTCACCAGCGCGCGTTTGCCGGAAAGTCTCATTGAACGCTCCAAGCCTGTTTGGTGACGAGAGCACCGCATATCGGCGGTCGAGGTCAAGCCGGCTGCCTATCCCATGGTATGAACTTCGGCGGCGGCCGGCGTCGGGGTCAATTGCCGGCGCTTGCATTCGCAAGTGGGCAGGGAGCCAGCGGGAATTTACGCCCGCCTCGATGCCGGGGAGATATAGCGGATCAGACGCCGCCTCCGCGCGGACTGGAGATCAGCAACAAAGCCGCGAGCGCGATGTCGCCGACAGGCGCAAGATTTCGGTCGGTCTGGCCAGGTCATGTCGGACGGCGTGCGAGAAGGCCAGCCATGCAGGTGAGGCGGCAAGCGCGGTTTCATGCAGGGCGTGCGTTTCTTCGCCATCAAAACCCATCACACTGATGAAAACATTCTCAGTCGCTCGCACCGGCAGGCGTAGAAAGCTGTTTTCCGCATGCTCCGTGACGAAAGCAGCGAGCAGCCGCGCACCGGGCGACGCCGTCATCGGCGCCGCTTCGGCCTCGAAGCGGCTGGCGAACGCGGCCTCTGCGCCCGGCCGCAAATGATAAATCCGAATCACGACCATGCCTGACAGCGGCGTGCTTCTGCCTGGCCTTTCGTCTACGGCCAAGCCCGCGCACAAGGCGCCGGAGAGATCGAAGCCAGCCCCGGGCCACGCAGGTTTGAGCAGCAGCACATCGTCGGAATCGATCATCGTGGCGTTGGCGGCATCGCGGTGCGCTGCCCATACCGGACCGTCATAGAAGGCGCTCAGGGCACGTTTCCGCGCCTCCATGTCCTCGAAGCCGCGCAGCCAGACGAACATGTCGGGGCGATCGAGATCGCGGAACTGGCCGATGATGGTCATCCCGGCCTCTTCCTGGCCTTCGATCAGCTTGCCGTCGAAGAGGTCGATAAGGGTATCGCGCTTGCCGGGCTTCAGCGTGTACTGCCGCAGTTCGACGACCGAGGAGACGAGCGCTGCGGTCTCCGATGGGGCACTCAGGGGCAGGCTCATAAGCTCGTCTCCAAAAACAGGGTGATCATCCTGTTTTATAAAACAGACCGGTTGTCCTGTTTTGTCAATGTGCTAGCTTCTTTTTCTTCCCTCCTGGAAGGAGAAGGTGGAGATTCGCGATGGCAGGGCATGCCCAGAAGCGCACCAATGATCCCGAAGGCATGCGCAACAGAGTGCTCGATGCCGCGCAGGAAGGGTTTCAGCTACGCGGCTATCACGCCTCCAGTCTCGGCGATCTGATGGCGGCGGCGGGTGTCAGCGGCGGCGCATTGCATCATCATTTCCCGACCAAGAAGGCGTTGGCGCTGGCAGTGATCGAAGAGCGTGTGGCCGCGGCGGTCGAAGAGACATGGATGGCGCCTTTGCGGGCGGCGGCTTCGGCGCGCGAAGGCGTGCGTGCAGCCTTCGAAGCCGTGGCGGCGGAACTTGAGCGGCAAGGCTTCGTGCGCGGCTGCCCGCTCAACAACCTTGCGCATGAACTGTCGCTCGCCGATGCCGAATTGCGCGCCGCCCTCGCCGGCATTTTTGCCGGCTGGCGCCAGGCGATCGCCGACAAGGTCCGGGCCGATCAGCAGGCGGGCAGGGAGCAGGACACCGACCCGCAGCGTTTCGCCGCCCTGGCCGTCGCGGCCTATTCCGGCGCGATGTCGATGGCCAAGACGGCGCAGGATGCCGGCATGTTGCGCGATTGCCTGGCGGGGCTGGAGCAGAATGTCGCCCAAGCTTCGCCGGTGGCTGCAACGAGGCGGCGTCGCAGGATATTGCTGCCACCGGGAAACCTTTGATGCCGAGGGCGGGAACGATCCTACAACTCAGTTCGGTTCTGGGGGAGGGTAGCCGTGGACCGGGCGCTGAACTTTACTGCTGACCGGTGTCCGTGCTGAACTTCAACCCATGATGAAGCGCTTCTCACCAAAATCGGTATCACGACGCCGTTTCCTGGCGCGTGCCGCCGGTCTTGCCACGGCCCTTGCGCTTCCACGCCCGGCGCTCGGCCAGACCGGGCAGCGCATTCAGCCTGTCGACGCCACCTTCCTGTTCATCGCCGATGTCCATGCCTGCCGCATGGCCAGCGGCTTGAGCCCCAATTGCCAGCAGGAAGGCAAGACCGATGCCGCCTTGCTGCGCAATGTGGCGGCTCTGAACGGCATTGGGGACAAGACATGGCCCCTCGAGATCGGCGGCGTCCCGACGGGCCTGCGCTCCGCCGGCAGCCGAATCGGCACGCCGCTCGGCCTCGTCATCGGCGGCGACATGACCGACGATGGCGGTGGTCAGATCACCCAGCCGAGCGAAGGCACGCAATTGCTGCAATTCAGCCAGCGTTACCAGCAAGGCATGGGGCCTGACCGCGTGCATGTTCCAGTCTATGTCGGGCTCGGCAATCATGACCTCGACCAGAACGGCCCGCGGCATCACGTCGACTGGTACCGGCGCGAAATGCGCGACTATGTCGAAGTCAATCACCGTGCCGGCGTGTTCTTCAAGCCACCGGTACCTGCCATCGACTACGATGTCGAGACCGACTGCTATGCGTGGGACTGGGGCGGGCTGCATCTTGTCCAGACCCACCGTTTCGCCGGCGACACCGGCCATGGTGCGGACAGCAGCCTGCCCTGGCTGAAGCAGGATCTGGCGACCTATGCGGCGGATGGCCGCCCGGTCATCCTGTTTCAGCATTATGGCTGGGATAGTTTTTCGACCGAGCGATGGGATCCCGCTAAAAAGGCGTTCGACGACGACGGCAAGGGGCCGCCGCATTGGTGGAGCGATGCGGACCGTCAGGCACTGCTTGCGGCTCTGAAGGGCTATAACGTGATTGCCGTCTTCCATGGCCATCAGCACGAGGTGCCGATGATCTATCAGCGCGACGGCCTTGATCTCTTCAAACCAAAGGCAGCCTATATGGGCGGGTTCGCACTGGCGCGGGTCACCAATGATGGCATGGATGTCGTGCTGGGCGAAGCCAACGACGATCACGGCGAGGTCACATTCACCAACGCCTTCAGCAAACCGTTCGAGACATGAAAGCCCGCAGCGGCCTTTTCATCCCGGACGCTGACCGACGTCGACCTGGCAGTACGCTCGGGCCTCGGCCTCCGCTACGAGATGCCGCCGATGATGACCGCCGCGGATGTAAGGGCCGAAAGAAAACGCCCCTCGCACCTTTTATCGTGCGGGGGGCGTCTTTGCCGTTAGCTTTTCCTTCGATTGCTCTCGTGAATTGCTGACGACAACCATGAAACGTGCTTCGACCGAAATGGCTCCCGGCGCGTCCACATTTTTTTAGGGCCGCTTTGTTCAATGCCCGATTGGCGTGAACCGTCGCGGCGGGTGAGCCAAGAATTTGACATGGCCGTTTAAATAGCTTATAAGACCTTTGTCGATATTTGTTGACCGACTTTTGTTATCCGCGTTTTGCAGCGCGCCTTTGACGAACTTCCCACACAAAAAATCGAGACAAACGACGTTATGCATCCGCATGGCGGCGAACGAGTATTTGCCATGGAAAGGGTTCGTCATGAGCACCGGCACAGTTAAATGGTTCAACGCCACCAAGGGTTTTGGTTTTATTCAGCCTGACGACGGCTCTGCCGACGTTTTCGTCCACATCTCGGCCGTAGAGCGCGCCGGCATGCGTGACATCGTCGAGGGCCAGAAGCTCGGCTACGAGATGGTCCGCGACAACAAGTCCGGCAAGATGTCGGCCGACCAGTTGAAGGCGGCCTGAAAAAGAATTCAGCCTTCCCGGTGACCACGGATGTACTGGCACCGGTGAATGGCGAATTCGGGCGCATGGCGGTGGAAACCTGAGTTTTCGCACCCTGCGCGCCGGAGCGTCCTGTGCATCCACTGGATGCGCGACGCTCTCATGGAAGGTCAGGCGGTGCCTGGCCTTTTTCACTTTGTGGGTCTCGCCGCCGAAAATGCGCTGCGCGTCGGCCTGAACGTGCTAAGGGACGCTCCAGCAAGTTGAATCCGCCGCCCCAATGCTTTTGCGCGTGGGTCCTGACTGAAGACCGGTCTTGCCCTATTGGCATAAGACTCCTGACAGGAGAAAGATTTTGACCGCCAACTCGAAGACAGCTGCTGATCAGGCAGCGCCCTTGTTCAGCAAGACGCAAACCCAGTCGATGTCGCTCAACCGCATCATTTCCGAACGCGATGCCGTCACCGAGGCGCGTGAAGCCAAGACCGCGCGCTTGCGCGAACTGCGCCTGGAAAAAGAAGCTGATGAAATGGCTGCGGCGGCCGCACTGGCGGCGTTGCCGAAACGGGCCGGAAGACGCTGATGGCGACGAAGCGTGTGCCGGCGACACCCATCGCCGCTGATGCGACCATCGCCGACATGGTCGAAACATTGGACAAGCCAGTCGAATATGTCCGGCGTGTGCTGGAAAAACTCGAACGCTGCAAGCGCGCCCATGGCGATGCACAGGTGCGCGTCGGCGTGCGCGGCCGTGCCGAGTGCCCGAACTATTTGATCGAATATGTCCGCCAAGACGCCAAGACCCGTGAGCCGGTGACCCATCAGGACGCCGCCTACAGCGGCAGCACGCATCGCGAACTGGCGCCGCATCACATCGCGGAGGCGAGGAACTGGTCGCCTGAGGAAATGAACATAACGGCGGTTTCGGCTCTGATTGGCCGTTTGCGCAATCCGCGCGCACCCTCATCGCGCTTCGCCGACGAGGACTGAGATGGCCATAAAATTCTCCGCCAAGGACCACCCGGCGGCACCGGCCGCTGCAAAGCCGGTCAAGCCGGGTGCCGCGCCGAAGGCCGATGCAGCTGTCGAGGCCGCGACCGATCTATTCAAGTCGCCGGCCGAGGCGCCGTCGCGCAAGGCAGGCAAGAAGAAATAGCGCCTTGCCGCAAGACGCCGACCGCAATCTGCTGTGCAGGGACCGTTCTCGTCGGTGACCGCGGCAAGCCTTTCATCGCCCCAACGAGGCACCGTCCCGGCATTCGATTGCCAGAGCTGCGGCGCCTGTTGTTCCTACTCGGCCGAGTGGCCGCGCTTTTCCACCGAGGATGACGCGCAGCTCGACCGTATCCCGGACAAGTATGTCGCGGCCGATCTGTCGGGTATGCGCTGCGAGGGCGCGCGCTGTTCGGCCCTCTGTGGGGAAGTCGGCAAGGCAACCGCTTGCGGCATCTACCAGCTTCGCCCGGATGTCTGCCGCGCCTGCATGCCCGGCGACGAGGATTGCCTGATGGCGCGTCGGGCACACGGGCTGCCTGTCCTCTGATCTGACGGCGCCGCGGCTTGTGTGCGGGGATTTCGCTGCTACGCTGCTGCGGGCAGCACAGCGGAGGATCAAATCGTGAGCATCGAATTCTTGTTGACGTCGCTGATCGTGGTGGCTTCGCCCGGCACCGGCGTCCTCTACACGCTGAGCGCCGGGCTTTCCCGCGGCGCCCGCGCCTCAATCGTCGCCGCTTTCGGCTGCACGCTCGGCATCATCCCGCATATGGCTGCCGCCATCACCGGCCTCGCCGCGCTCCTGCACACCAGCGCGCTCGCCTTCGAGACGCTGAAATATCTGGGCGTCGCCTACCTCCTTTACATGGCCTGGAACACGCTGAAGGAGAGGGGTGGTCTGAGCGTCGAGGACAATGTCGCGCCGCGCTCCACCGGCAAGGTGATTGCGAGAGGCATCCTCGTCAATGTGCTCAACCCGAAGCTGTCGATCTTCTTCTTTGCCTTCCTGCCGCAGTTCGTCAGCACGACCGAGCCGCACGCGCTGTCGAAGATGCTGGAACTGAGCAGCGTCTTCATGCTTTTGACCTTCGTCATCTTCGTCGGCTATGGCATCTTCGCCGCCTCGATCCGCAGCCATGTCGCGTCGCGGCCGAGGGTACTGACCTGGATGCGCCGCACCTTCGCCGGCGCTTTCGTCATGCTCGGCGCCAAGCTTGCGCTGGCGGACAGGTAGAATTCGTTCGCCTCACCTTGTCACGAAATCGATGCTAAGCAATGAGAAGGCGAGCCTTGGCTCGCCTTCTTTTGTTCTTCCACTCCGGACTAGCCGGCAATCATTTGTTCGCGCCGCCGAGCGCCTTCAATTTTTCGCAGAACGGGGCATACGGCTTGCTCATCGCCGCATCCTGACAGTCCTTCATCATCATGGCCTGGTCGTCCTTGGACATTTTTGCCCAGGCGGCCTTCATCTCGGCGTCGGATTTCATCGTCTTCATGCTCGCATCGGTGAAGAACGGTTCCATCATCTTGGGCGAGTCGAGCGCCCCGGCAAGTGCCGTGCCGCTGAGAACGGTCAACGCGAGTGCTCCAAAGCAGGCGGTTCTGATGTTCATGACATTAGTCCTCCCTATGGTCTTTCTCGATCGTCGAATGGCGGTCGGACTCAATTCCTAGCACGAACCGATGTGTATTAGGAGTAACTCATATGGTGAAGTCGGCCTATCCCTTGACGTAACCCATCGCCTCGACGATCCGCCCGCCCTCGACGCGCATCAGATTGACGCCGCGCAGCGAATTGCCGCCCGCCATCCAGTAGCGCCAGCGGATCGTCGCCCGCTCGCCGGCGACGAAGGTCTCCTCGATGTCGAAGCGCGTGCCGGGCTGGGTCGCGATCGCCGCCCATAGCCCGACACAGGCCGCCTTGCCGGCATGGCGCGCACCGTCCGGTGCCGGCACGGTGTTTTCAATCACGCAGTCCTCGCCCACCAGCTCGGCCAGCGCCGACGGATCGTGCAACTGGAACACGTCGTTGAAGCGCCGCATGATCTCGGCTGTCCGCCGCGAGTCTGGATGGCTGTCCATGATGCTGTCCTGTCTCATCTCGTGCTTCTCCTGATTCATTGTTGCGCGACGGTACCCACGAGGGTCGCCTTGAGGTTGATCTGGGCCACGCCGGCCAGCGCGCGCGAGACGAGACAACTCGCCTTGGCGGACTGGGCAAGGCGCTCGAACTGGTCTTCGGCGAGCCCCGCGACCTCCACCGCCGTTTCAAGGTCGATGCGGGTGATGGTCGGCCCGGCCGCCGTCGCTCCGAGGTGCACCCTGACGATGGTGCGGATGTCCCGGGGCACATGACCTCCCTGGCCGAGGATGAAGGTCAGTGCCATCGAGAAGCAGCCGGCATGCGCGGCCGCGATCAGTTCTTCCGGGTTGGTGCCGGGGCCGTTCTCGAAACGCGACGGAAAGGAATAGGCGCCCTCGAACACACCGCTGCCGAGCCGCAGCCGGCCTGAACCTTCCCTCAGCGTGCCTTGCCACTCGGCCGAAGCTTCACGAATTGTCATTGCTGTTCTTCCTTCAGGTTCGATCGATGTTGAAAGATCAGGCTCCGTCGATGACGACCTTCCCGAACACGTCGCCTTGCTGGAAATAGCGGTAGGCGTCGCGGGCCTCGGCGAAGGGGAAGACCTTGTCGATGACCGGCCTCAACCGGTGCGCCGAGATGGCGTTGAGCATCGTTTCCAGGTTCGCGCGGCTGCCAACGAACAGGCGGCTGATGGTGGCGAGGCTGCGCTGATAGATGGCGCCCGGGATCTGCACCGTTGCACCCTTCGCGTCCTGAATGGTGAGCAGCACGATGCGCCCGTAAAGCGCGCTGGCGATCATCGACTGCGCGAAGGTCGGCGGGCCGCCGGTTTCGATGGCAAGGTCGACACCGCCGGTCTCGCCACGCACCATCGCCCCCCATTCCGGCATGTCGGTCGAGGAGACGACGAGGTCGGCCCCCATCGCCCGTAGCCTGCCGGCCTTCTCGGCGCGAGAGGTGACGGCGACGACGCGGCAGCCGAGCAGCTTGGCGAATTGCAACGCGAACAGCGAGACGCCGCCCGAGCCGATGACCAGAACCCATTGGCCGGGCTTGGGAATCTCCGCCCCGGTCAATGCGTTCCAGGCTGTCAGGCCGGCGCAGCTCAGCGTTGCCGCCTCGCGCCAGTCGAGATGCTCGGGAAGTCGCACCGCCCATTGTTCGTCAAGTACGGCGTATTCGCCGAGCATGCCATCCAGCGTGCAGCCCAACTGGTCGATCAGTCCGGCATTGATGCGGCCATCAATCCAGCGGGCGAAATAGCTGCCGGTGACGCGGTCGCCGACCGCAAAGCGTGTGACATCATCGCCGATGGCGACGACCTCGCCGGCGCCGTCGCTGAGCGGAACGATCCCGCGGCGTGGCGTCAAGGGGTAGGTGCCATTGAGGATCATCGTGTCGCGTCGGTTGAGCGAGGTGGCGCGCACCCGCACCACGATCTCCTGAGGCCTTGGCTCCGGCCGTACCCCTTCCCGCATCACCAGACATTCGGTTCCGCCCAAACCTTCAAGACGATAGCTGCGCATTCCGGTTCTCGATTATATAGACTGATCTACATAATATATAGACCGATTGTCATATTCCTGACAAGGCTTATAATGATTCCTCCTGACAGGGGTTGACATGGCGAACGATACGAGAGCCCGCATACTCGAAACGACCGGATTGCTGCTCAGGCGGCGCGGCTATCACGGTACTTCGCTCAATGACATACTGAGCGCCAGCGGCGCCCCGCGCGGCTCGCTCTATTTTCACTTTCCCGGTGGCAAGGATCAACTGGTCGTCGAAGTGACGCGCGCCAGCGTGGCCGAGGTGACTGAGAGGCT
Source organism: Mesorhizobium sp. ESP-6-2 (assembly GCF_020164675.1). Lineage (NCBI taxonomy): Bacteria > Pseudomonadati > Pseudomonadota > Alphaproteobacteria > Hyphomicrobiales > Phyllobacteriaceae > Mesorhizobium > Mesorhizobium sp. ESP-6-2. The sequence continues at coordinate 428,206 of NZ_JAIUGT010000003.1, read as the reverse complement.
TGGCGCCGAGCTGGCGGCGGAAAGCGACCCGGCGGTTGCCGTCCACCACATTTACCAGTCGGTCGCTCGCATGCTGGAGGACAACGAATTCTCGCTCGGCTGCCCGATCGCGCCCGTCGTGCTGGACTCGCCGACCGATGTCCCGGAGCTGGCGGAACTGTGCCGCTCGGCCTTCGAGCAATGGATCGGCCTGCTGCGGGACGCCTTCGTCAGGGCAGGGGTGCCGGAGCGCCGCGCGCACGCTCTGGCGCTTCTGGTCGAATCCTCGCTGGAGGGGCTGATGGTGATCGCCCGCGCCACCCGCGATCGTGCGCCGCTGCTGGCGGTGGCCGACGAGGTTGCGGCGCTGATCGAAACCGCGGTGCTGGCCGGTGAAGCGCGCCCACGCGCGGACATTATCTGAGGCTCAATGTCTCGGTAAGCGATGGTCGAGCCTTTCGGCTCCTGCATCATCTCGAAAAGAAAAGGGCGACCTGTCGGCCGCCCTTTCCGTAAGTCCTGCGATGTGGGCTGGATTAGAAATCCATGCCGCCCATGCCACCCATGCCGCCGCCGGGCATACCGCCAGGCATGCCACCAGCCGACTCTTTCTTCGGAGCCTCGGCGATCATGGCCTCGGTGGTGACCAGCAGGCCGGCGACCGAAGCCGCGTCCTGGAGAGCCGTGCGCACGACCTTGACCGGGTCGACGATGCCCATGGCGATCATGTCGCCATAGTCGCCGGTCTGGGCATTGTAGCCGAAGGTCGCGCCCTTGTTCTCAAGGATCTTGCCAGCAACGATCGATGCTTCCGCACCGGCGTTGGCAGCGATCTGACGGGCCGGAGCCTGCAGTGCGCGGCGAACGATGTTGATGCCGGCCGCCTGGTCGGAGTTGACGCCGGTGGCCTTGAGGTTGCCCGAAGCGCGCAGCAGGGCCACGCCACCGCCGGCAACGATGCCTTCTTCCACGGCCGCGCGGGTCGCGTTGAGGGCGTCATCGACGCGGTCCTTCTTTTCCTTCACTTCCACTTCGGTCGCACCGCCGACGCGGATCACGGCAACACCGCCGGCAAGCTTGGCCAGACGTTCCTGCAGCTTCTCCTTGTCGTAGTCCGAGGTGGTCTCCTCGATCTGCTGCTTGATCTGGGCAACGCGGCCCTGGATCTCTGCCTTCTTGCCGGCGCCGTCGACGATGGTGGTGTTCTCCTTCGAGATCGACACCTTCTTGGCGCGGCCGAGCATGTTGAGGCCGACATTCTCGAGCTTGATGCCGAGGTCTTCGGAGATGACCTGGCCACCGGTCAGGATGGCGATGTCTTCCAGCATGGCCTTGCGACGGTCACCGAAGCCCGGAGCCTTGACGGCGGCGATCTTCAGGCCACCGCGCAGCTTGTTGACGACCAGCGTGGCCAGGGCCTCGCCTTCGACGTCTTCCGAGATGATGAGCAGCGGCTTGGAGGTCTGCACGACCGCTTCCAGGACCGGCAGCATCGCCTGCAGGTTGGAGAGCTTCTTCTCGTGGAGCAGGATGTAGGCGTCCTCGAGATCGGCAACCATCTTGTCGGGGTTGGTGACGAAGTAGGGCGAGAGATAGCCGCGATCGAACTGCATGCCTTCGACGACCTCGAGTTCGGTCTCGGCGGTCTTGGCTTCCTCGACGGTGATGACGCCTTCGTTGCCGACCTTCTGCATCGCTTCCGCGATCATCTTGCCGACCGACTCGTCGCCATTGGCCGAGATCGTGCCGACCTGGGCGACTTCCTCGGAGGTCTTGATCTTCTTGGCGGCCTTGCCGAGAGCTGCGACCACTTCGGTCACGGCCAGGTCGATGCCGCGCTTCAGGTCCATCGGGTTCATGCCGGCGGCAACCGCCTTGTGGCCTTCCTGGACGATCGACTGCGCCAGAACGGTCGCGGTCGTGGTGCCGTCGCCGGCGATGTCGTTGGTCTTCGAAGCGACTTCGCGGACCATCTGCGCGCCCATGTTCTCGAACTTGTCCTCAAGCTCGATTTCCTTGGCGACGGTGACGCCGTCCTTGGTGATGCGCGGTGCGCCGAACGACTTGTCGATGACGACGTTGCGGCCCTTGGGGCCGAGCGTGACCTTCACCGCGTCGGCGAGGATATTGACGCCGCGCAGCATGCGCTCACGGGCGTCGCGGGAGAATTTTACGTCTTTGGCAGCCATGTTCAACTCCTGGCAGGGGCTCGGATCGAGCCCGAAGATTTAAGATTCAGTTGATGGAAAGGCCGATATTCAGCCGATGATGCCCATGATGTCGGATTCCTTCATGATCAGAAGGTCTTCGCCATTGAGCTTGACTTCGGTGCCCGACCACTTGCCGAACAGAATGCGGTCGCCAGCCTTGACGTCCAGGGGCACGAGCTTGCCAGCTTCGTCGCGGGCGCCGGAGCCGACGGCGATGATCTCGCCTTCCTGCGGCTTTTCCTTCGCCGTGTCTGGGATGATGATCCCGCCGGCGGTCTTGGATTCGGATTCGACCCGGCGTACGACCACGCGGTCATGAAGCGGGCGGAACTTCGACTTTGCCATGTTTTCTTCCTCGATGAGAACGGTGAGAAACAGTTCCTCCGTCCGGCGAAGCCGGACAATCTACAAAGCCCGGGGTAGCGGACCTGTGGTTAGCACTCACCAAGGGCGAGTGCTAACGTGGCGGTGAAATAGGCTGCTGGCCGGCGAGAGTCAAGGCGCGCGCGAGCGGGCAGCGGCGCGAAATTTTGTTTTCCGCGAAAGCCCGCTCGCAGAACGTGCCAGTTGCCGCCGGCCTTTCATGCGAAATGCGCCGGTTCCACCAGCAATCGATGGCGAAACAAGGCGCGGAGGGGTGCTCTGCCGCTACCGGTCAGAGATCCTGCCGCCCGACACTTCGATACGCAAGACGTGTCGATGTCAGGGGAGAGAGGGGCACGAAAGCCGCCGCCGAAACTACAGAAACAATCTCAGCTGCGTGTGGATGATGGACCTGTAGTCGTCGATCGTGCGCCGGCCTTCCTTCTCGTCCTGCGTCAGCGCCAGCCGCACGACGCCGCCGGCAAGCTGGAAGATCAGGAACACCACGCGCGCGAAGTCTTCGCGCCGGTCGGGCCGCAGCATCGGAGCGACGTGGTCGCAGAACATCTTGGCCTGGTGCCTTGTCTCTGCGATGTCGAGGTTCTGCAGCGCCTTGTCGGCCTGGATCGCGTTCTGCAGATCCTGGATGGCCGGGTCGTCGGCCACGCGCTGGTAATAGTCCTCGAGCATGCGGTCCGCGGCAGCCGTTACGTCCTCAAGCCCGCTTATTTCTGTGATGATCACACCGAAGCGTGCGCGGCTTTCTTCCGAGAAGCGCTCATAGAGCATAGCCAGGATCGCCGATTTGTTGGGAAAATAATGGTAGACGGTGGCGATCGGTCCGCCCGCCAGTGCGCCCACTTCCTTCATCGTCACCGCGTCGATGCCTTTTTCGCCGATCAACCGCATGGTCGTCGAAAGGATCGCGTCAATGCGTTCGCGGCTCCGCTCCTGCTTGGGCCTGCGCCTCGGCGCCGTCGCCATCCGTCTTGCTTCCGCCATGCGCCCAATCTCTCGCGAGAGCTGCAAATTCCCGGTTGACAAGAAACATGATCAAGTATCAGTTTCGTGAATGCTGACAAGTTGTCAGTTTTTTTATCGCGCTGCAAGGACGTTGGGAGGCGCCTCGTGACTGCGACGGAAGCCGTACAAGCGGAAAATGGCGATTGGCTGGTCGGCAATCCGACCGGGGTCGAGCTCGGCTCCGCATTATGGATCGGCTCGGTCGGGCTGCTGATCCTCGGGCTTCAGCCGGTGCTGCTTGGCGCTCTCTACACCGAGGGCCATGTCAGCGGCGATGAACTGGCGCTGGTCGCCACCGCGGAGATGATCGCCATCGCCATCGGTTCAGCCGTGGTGGCGATGCTGTTTTCCGCGCGCAACATGCGCTGGAAAAGCGCCGTCCTTCTGATCCTGCTGGCCCTGGCGAATGTATGGACGGCGCACGCCGCAAGCGCCAATGCGCTGATCGCCGCCCGCGCCCTCGCCGGGCTGGCTGAAGGTGGTCTGGTCGCGATCGCCACCGAACTGATCGCCCGTTCGCGCCGGGCCGAGCGCATCGGCGGCTATTTCATGACGCTGCAGACCCTGGCGCAATGCGCGCTCGCTCTGCTTTTGGCGCTCTATGTCATTCCCAAGGCCGGGTCGTCCGGCGGCTTCATCGTGCTTGCCGTCGTCTGCATCGTCTCGCTGGTGGCCGCCATCACCGTGCCCGGTGACTACGCCGACCTGCCGAAAGAGGAGAACCTGGCCAATGTGCTGACGGTTCCGTCGATCACCGCGCTAGTGTCGGTTTTCTGCTACTTCATGTACTTCGGCGCGATCTGGGCCTTCCTTGAACCGCTCGGTGCGCAGTATGGGATTGATAGCTGGACCGTCGGCCTGATCGTCTCGGCCAGCCTGGCGACGCAGGTCCTGGGCGCGATCACGGCAACCGTGTTCGAGGCGCGCATCGATTACCGCATTGCCATTGCGGCCATCGGTGCCGTCGCGCTGGTCTCCTCCCTTGTTCTTGCCAGCGCACCTGGCCTGACGACATTCTGGATCGCCGCCCTGGTCATGGGCTTCATCCTGTTGTTCATCGTACCCTACCAGATCCGGCTGGCGATCACGGCGGACGAGACGCGTACCGCCGTGCTGCTGGTGCCGGCCGCACAGCTCTTCGGCCTGGCGATCGGGCCGGTGGCGGCGTCGCTGCTCATCGACGGCAAGGATTTCCGGCCCGTGCCGGAATTCGCTGCGGCAAGCGCGTTTGTCAGCGTGGCCCTGCTTGGCCTGTTCGTGGCCACTATGCGCCGTCGGCGCGTCTGACGGGACGGCCAGATGTCGACGATCACCGCGCGGAACTGGAGCAACTGGTCGGGCTTCGTGCGCGCCGAGCCGAAGCTGGTCGCCACTCCAACCGACGCCGGCGAGCTTGCCGATCTGGTGCGCACGGCACCTGGGCCGCTGCGCGTGGCGGGTGCTGGCCACTCCTTCACGCCGCTGGTGGCATCGCAAGGCGCGATCGTTTCCCTGGAGAAGATCGAGGGGCTGGTCTCGCACGACGTACAAAGCCATCGCGCGCGGGTGCGGGCAGGGACGCGGCTCGGCCCGCTGATGCACATGCTGCAAGGCATCGGCCAGGGCCTGCCCAATATGGGCGACATCGACCGCCAGGCGATCGGCGGCGCGCTGGGCACCGCCACCCATGGTTCCGGGCTGACACTGGGTGCTTATCACACCCGGTTGGAGACGGTGCAGATCGTGGATGGGCGGGGCGAGTTGCGCGAGTTCGATCAGACCCGCGACCAGGACATGATCCATGCGATGGGCGTTGCGCTCGGCTCCTTCGGCATCTTGAGCGAAGTCACGCTGAACAACATCGCGACCTACCGGCTGCGCCGCCGCAAGTGGGTGCTGCCGATCGCCGACATGCTGCGCGACTTCGAGACGATGATGGCCGCGCACCGGTCGGCCGAATTCTACTACATTCCGTTTTCCGGCTACGCGCAGTTCATCGCCAGCGACCTCAGCGACGCGAACCCGACCACCAGGCCCACCGACGACGACGAGGCCGGACTGGCGACGCTACGCAAGCTGAGCAGGGCGCTGCGCCGGCTGCCATGGCTGCGCCGCTCTTTGATCCGCGGCGCCGTGAAAAAGGTGGCGGCCGAGGATTATGTGCAGGACTGGCTCAACGTCTATGCCAGCGACCGGCAGACCAAGTTCAACGAGATGGAGTATCATCTGCCCTTCGAGGAGGGGCCGAAGGTGATCACCCAGATCATCGAGCTGACCGAGAAGCACTTTCCGGAAGTCTATTTTCCGATGGAGGTGCGCTCGGTGGCACCCGACATGTTCTGGCTTTCGCCCTTCTACAAGCGTCTCACCTGCTCGATCGCCATTCATCACGATGCCGCCAACGACCCTGAACCCTTCATGCGGGCGGCCGAGCCGATCTTCCGCAGGCATGGCGGCCGGCCGCATTGGGGCAAGATGCACAGCCTGAAGGCGGCGGATCTCAAAAAGCTCTATCCGCGCTGGGATGATGCCATGGCCGTTCGGCGAGACACCGATCCCGAGAACCGTTTCGTCTCGCCCTACATGGCCGGCCTGTTCGGCATCGGCCAATGAGCGGCTATTTCACCGCGCTGTCGGATGCGTTGAGGGCAGCCGGCGTCTTTCAGCCTTGTCTCGTGCTCGACCGCGACCGGCTGGACCGCAACATCGACCTGGTGAAGCAGAGACTGGCGCCCGGCCTTGCCGTGCGGCTGGTCGACAAGTCGCTTGCTTGCCTGCCGCTGCTTTCGCACATCGCCGGGGCGCTCGGCACCCATCGCTTCATGACGTTTCATCCGCCGATCACAAGGGCCGTGCTCGACGCTTTTCCCGATGCCGACATGCTCTACGGCAAGCCGATGCCGGTCGGCGCGGCAAAGCAGGCGATTTCAGGCGGCACCGCCGACTGGTCGCGCGTCTGCTGGCTGATCGACAGCGAGGAAAGACTGGCGGAATACGGCGCTCTGGCCGCCGAACTCGAGACCGAGTTGCGCATCGTTTTCGAGATCGATGTCGGGCTGCATCGCGGCGGGTTCGCCGAACCGCAGGCCTTGTCGAAGGCATTGAACGCGCTGCCCGCCCGGTTGCGCTGCGAAGGCGTCATGGCCTATGAGGCGCACGCGCCGCACATTCCCGGTCTGTTCGGCGGGCCCAAGAAGGCGCTGGCAGAGGCGTCGCAGCGGGCCGCGGCGTTCATCGCGGCTCTCGGCGAGGACCAGCGCCGAATACTGAACATCGGCGGCTCGAAGACCGCGTTGCTTCATCGTGGCGGCATGGCCAACGAAGTGTCGATCGGGTCGGCCTTCGTGCTGCCCGGCGATTTCGACACGCCCGGCCTCGACGGCTTCCAGCCCGCGGCCTTCATCGCCACGCCGATCCTCAAGGTGGTCGAGCCGATGCTGCCAGGCCCGCCGGCGGTCACCCGCCTGCTGCAGACGATCGGTCGGTTTCCGCGCAAGGGTTGCTATCTCTATGGCGGCAAATGGATGGCCGAACCGGTGTTTCCCGAAGGCATGAAGGCCAATGGCCTGCTTGGCCTTTCTTCGAACCAGCAGTTCATGGGCCTACCCGGCGATGCCACCACCAGGTCCGGCGACTACGCCTTCCTGCGCCCAACGCAGAGCGAGGCGGTGCTGCAGCAGTTCGGACCGATCGCGGTTTTTTCGGGCGGCAGGCTCGTGGACCGCTGGCCCGCGCTGCCGATGGGGTAGGGCGTTGCGGCCATTGCTTCACCACCCGGATGAGCTCGACGGTCGTGCCGAACGGCAATGCTTCAGCGGTAGCGCGCCTGGTTCCATCGGTGGCCAAGCAGCGACAGGATGATGATCAGCCCGTTGAAGAACTGCACATAGAAGCCGCTGAGGCCGGCGGCGACGACGCCGGTCTGGATGAACGCCACCGTCAGTGCGCCGATCGCGCCGCCAAGCACGGTACCGATGCCGCCCCAGGTCGGCGTGCCGCCCACGAACACCGAAGCCAGCACCGGCAACAGATAGCCGTCGCCGGCGGTTGGCCACCAGGTGAAGTTGATCATCGTCGAGAAGGTGCCGCCGATCGCGGCCCCGATGCCGACGAAAACGAACACCTTGACCTTCACCCGCTTGACGTCGATGCCCATCTGCTGGGCGCTGTCGGGATTGTCGCCGACCACCTTCACCTGCGCGCCGAAGCGGTGGCGGTTGTAGAGCAGCGCGGCGAAGACGACGAAGGCGAGCGCCCACAGAATCTGCACCGGAATGCCGTAAACCTGGCTGGAAAAGATCGTATAGGTCCAGCTTTGCCCGAGCGTCGGCAGCGCGGTCGACTTGCCTTCGTTGATGATCTGGATCAGCCCGCGCAGCAGGAAGTTCATGCCGAGCGTGGCGATCAGCGACGACAGGCTGCCATAGACGACCAGCACGCCGACCAGGAAGCCGAGCAGCATGCCTGTGGCGAGTGCTGCGACGATGCCGAGGAACGGATCGTAGCCGGCCTGAACGACCAGCGCGAAAACCCACGAGGCAAAACCCATCGTCGCCGGAAACGACAGGTCGATTTCGCCGGCAGTGACGACAAAGACCAGCGGCACGACCACGAACAGCGCCACCGGCAGCGTGGTCAGCACCGAGCTGTAAAGAAACCAGGTGGTGAACACGGTCGGATTGGCGATGGTGAAGGCGACCATCATCACCACGAACACGCCGAGCGTGCCCAGCGCCGCGCGATTGTCGAGAACGAAGCCGCGCAGCAAATGATCGGACGGGTGCTTCCACGCCGCTTCGCCCATTTCGGTACGGGGCGAGGGGGCATGGCGATTGGGTTCGGCGATGTTGCTCATGGCCTTGTGTCCTCCGCGCGCTGGGCTTCGCCCAAGCCGGGCAGGCCGCCGGGATGCGCGAGGTCTTCCATGAAATTGACGAGCGTGTCGGCCGACTTGATGTCGCATTTGTCGACCTGTAGCGCCACAGTGCCACGATCGAGCACGACGAAACGGTCGGCGATGTCGAAGACATGGTGGATGTTGTGGCCGATGAACAGGATCGAGCGCCCGCTCGCCCGCACCTGGCGCACGAAGTGGAAGACCTTGGCGGTTTCGGTCAGCGACAGAGCCGTCGTCGGCTCGTCGAGGATGATCAGGTCGGCCTGCTTGTAGATGGCGCGCGCGATCGCCACGCCCTGGCGTTCGCCGCCGGAAAGCTGGCCGACAACGGACTGCGGCGTGAACACTTTCGAAGTGAAGCCGATCTCGCGCATCAGCCGGCTCGCCTCCCTGATTTCGGTGCCGACCTTCAGCCAGCCGAGGAAACCGGTGAGTTCGCGCCCCATGAAGATATTGCGCACGATGGTCTGCTGCACGGCCAGCGCACGATCCTGGAATACGGTCTCGATGCCGGCGTCGCGCGAGCGCGCCGCGTTCCAGCCGGTGACCGGTTTGCCGCGAACGAGGATCTCGCCACTGGTGGGCTTGACCGCGCCGGCAAGAATCTTGATCAGCGTCGACTTGCCGGCGCCATTGTCGCCGATCAGTCCGACCACCTCGCCGCGGTCGACGCTGAGATTGACCCCGCCAAGCGCATAGACCTGGCCGTAGGATTTCGTGATGTCGCGCAGTTCGATGATGCGTTCGGCCATCGGGTCCTCGCTTGCTTGTCGCATGCCGGCTCTCGCCGGCGGTCCCGCCGGCCGGGCCTAAGCCCCCGGCCGGCGGCTTGGGAGGTCAGCGCAGTGCCTGCTTGGCCAGTTCGGCGACGATCTTGTAATTCTCAGGCGTGACGAAGCCGGCGCCGGTATCGACATTCATCGGTGCCAGTCCCAGCACCACTTGCTGGCAGAGGCTGAGGATCGGCAGATAGCCCTGCATGAACGGCTGCTGGTCGGCGGTCAGTTGCACCCAGCCGCCCTTGAAGGCCTCGACGATCTGCGGGCTGGTGTCGAAGCCGAAATTGAAGATGTCGCCCGGCTTCCGGCCCGCCGCCGTCATATAGGTCTGAACGTTCCCGAGCATCTGCCCGCCGGGGTAGCCGACGGCCTTCACGCCGGGATTGTTGAGCAAGGCGGCGGTGATCACCGGGATCGCCAGATTCGGATCGGCCGCCCATTCGGTTGCGGAATTGATTTGAACGACATCGATGCCGGCCTCTTTCAAGGCGGAGACGGTTCCTCGCTCGCGGGCGCCGCGGCTCTCGTTCTCGAACGGGCCGATCATGATGGCCTTGTCACCGGCCTTGAGCTTGGCCAGCTTGAAGGCTTCCGCGCCAAGCGCGCGGCCCTGCTGTTCCTGCTGCGCGCCGACATAGCCCCCGCCGAAGGCCGCCACCACCGTCGGCACCGGCACGTTTTGATACATCATCTTGATGCCGTCCTTATGCGCCTGTTCGGCCAGCGGCATGATGGCGGCGTCGCCGGGATGGCCCATCATGGCAATGCCGCTGGGCTTGACAGCGACCGCCTCGCGCAGCTGCTGGACCATCTTTTCGATGTCCCAGCCTGAGAAGATGTAGTCGACCTTCGGTCCGAGATCGGCCGCAGCCTGCTTGGCGCCATTGTAGACAATGGTGCCGAAGGCGTCGCCCTCGGCGCCGCCGACGAAAAAGCGGATGTGAACGTCCTTGCACCATTGCGCGTCGAGCGCCTGTGCCGGCAAGGTGGAGATGGCGGCGAGCGCGGTGGCGGCCGCCACCACGGTCGTGCGCAGAAGTGTCGTTCTCTTGGCGATGCTCATGCACGTTCCTCCCTTTGTCCTCGCGAGCGAGGGTTTCGACATCTGCTTCGGCAATCCCGTCCGGCTCCTCCCGCCGGCCAATTCTCACGTCGGGTTCGGCAGGTAGCTCAGGCCTCCTCTGCATTGCTGGAGATATTCCAGCGCGCGGACCTGGCCTGTCATTTCAAGATCGTCGCGATAGACCGGATCGTGCCAACCTTCGATATCGATGGCGCCCTTGTATCCGGCCAGCCGCAATTCGCTGATCACACGCGTCCAGTCGCTGTCGCCGAAGCCGGGCGTGCGCATCTGCACGAAAGGCAGGCGGCCGAAGACGCCGTGCTCGCGGATGACATCCCAGCGCACCGTCGCGTCCTTGCCGTGGACATGGAAGATGCGCGGCGCCCATTTGCGGATCTGCGGGATCGGGTCGATCAGGTAGACGAGCTGATGGCAGGGCTCCCATTCCAGGCCGAGATTGTCGTTGGGCAATTCGTTGAACATCAGCTCCCAGGCATCGGGATTGTGGGCGATGTTCCAGTCTCCACCCGCCCAGTTGCCGTCCATGGCGCAATTCTCGAAGGCGATGCGCACGCCCTTGTCGGCCGCGCGCCTGGCCAATTCGCCCCACACTTCGCGGTAGCGCGACAGGCTGTCGGTCAGCGGCTTGCCGCGAATGCGACCGGTGAAGCCGCTGACCAAATTGGTGCCGAACAGATGCGCATTGTCGATCACCGTCTCCCAGGCCTTGAGCACGCCCCGGTCGGTATCGCCGATCTCGAGCGGATTGCCGAACACGCCGATCGAGGAGAGGGTGACGTCGGCGTCGCCGATCGCCTCGCGAATCTCGCCGGCCAGCCGCGGCAGGTCCTTGCCGCCCAGCGTCTGCCAGAAGAAGGGCTGAATGCTCTCGAAGCCGAGCGGCAGGATCTGCCTGATATAGGCGGCCGGATCTTCGAGATTGGCCCGCACCATGGTGCCGATCCTGATGTCGAGAAGCGGGTTCGGCATGATCATCCTTCCTGCCTGGGGATTTCGATCCGGAGCCCGGTCTCGGCGCTTTCGATCGCTGCGAAAACCATGGCCAGGCTCTTGACGTTGTCGGCCCCGCGCGTCTCCGGCTCTGTGCCGGTTTCCACGGCGCGGACGAAATCTTCCATGACGCCGAGATGCCCGCCGATGCGGTCGGTAGGGTCGAGCGGCGGCACCGCTACCGGCACGACCTTGTCGAGCAGGCCTTCACGTTCCGGCAGCACGGCTTCGGCCTTCAACTCGTCATGACCATCCCAGGTCAGGCTGCCGCGTTCGCCGACGATGCGCCAACTGCCTTCCCAACTGGTGCGGAAGCCGTCGGCGCACCAGCTGCCGCGATAGGTGAACATCTTGCCCTGGCCGAGTTCGAAGGTGGCGCTTGCCGACGATCCCTGCCGGTACCAGGAATTGGCCGGCTCCCATTCCCGGCAATACACTTCGGTCGGCTCGCCATCTATCATGTAGCGGGCGGCGTCGAACGTATGGATCGCCATGTCGAGCAGCAGCACGTGGCGCATGTCTTCGCGGAAACCGCCGAAATGCGGCGCAACGAAAAAATCGGCGTGGATGCTGGTCGCAGCGCCGATGGCGCCGGAGCCGAGAAAGCGCCGGATGCGCCGGACGTTGGCGACGTAGCGGCGGTTCTGCACCACGGCATGGACGCGTCGCGCACGCCGGGCAGCGTCGATGATGGCGCGCGCATTGTCCGGGCTGTCGGCCAGCGGCTTTTCCGTCAACAGATGACAGCCATGGGCAAAGGCCGAATTCGCCACGGCGCGGCGGGCGGCGGGCACGACCACATCGAACACCGCATCGGGTCGGGTCTGGCCCAGAATGGCGTCGAGATCGGTCCCGATCGCGACCCCGGCGAGGTCGTATTCGCGGGCCCGCTGGCGCGCCCTGTCGGCGTCGAGGTCGACGAGACCGACGATCCTGACGGCAGGGGATTGGCTGATGGCCTCGAGCCAGGTTTTGCTCATGGCTCCGCACCCGACCAGGACGACGTGCATCATCCAGCGCTCCTCCGGCCAACCCCTCCTGGCTGGCACCACGGCAGTCCGTAAATGACTTCCGTAAACGTTTACGATGACACACCCGATGGCGTATATTGTCAATCGGATTTGTACCGTCGGTTCTGAAACGCCTTGGCCGCACGACCGGCTGGTGCTAGCCAGAAGCAGGAGGGGGAGGTCTTGGCGTCCAGCATTCACGATCTTGCGCGGCACCTGAATATTTCGATCGGTACGGTCTCGCGCGCGCTTAACGGGCGTGCCGACGTGAACGCCGAGACACGCCAGCGCGTGCTCGAGGCGGCCCGGAAGCTCAATTATTCACCGAACCATTCGGGCAGGAACCTGCGCCGCGGCACCACTCATGCAGTGGCTTTCATGCTGCAGCCGCATCCGGGCGATCAGCAATATGGCGAGCCGTTCTTCATTCCCTTCCTCACCGGACTGCAAGCGACATTGGCCGAATGCGGGCTGGACCTGATCATCGTCATGGGCGCGCCGGCGGATTATCAGCAGGAGCGGCTGCGCCGCGTCGTCGAGACGCGTCGTGCCGATGCCGTCGTGCTGGCCTGGACGCGGCGCGAGGACGATCGCATCGACTATCTGAGCAAGGCCGGCTTTCCCTTCGCGACGCTCGGCCGAAGCCGGTCCGGCGACGACAGCTATCCCTCTCTGGATCTGGATTTCGAGAAGGCGGGCGCCGATGCGGTCGACCGGCTGGTTACGCGTGGCCACCGCCGCATCGCCGCCATCCGGCCGTCGCTTGACCTGAATTTCGGTTATCTGTTTCTGGAGGGTTATTGCAAGGCGCTGCGGCGGCACGGCATCGAAGTCGATCCCGGCCTGATTGTGGATGGTTTTATCAACGAAGCCGGTGGCTACGCGGTGACACCGCAAGTCATGCGGTCGAAGGATCCGCCGACCGCGATTATCTTCAACAACGACTCGATGGCGCTCGGCGGCTGCAAAGCGCTCGCCGAAATGGGGATCAAGCCCGGGCAGGATGTCGCGGTGATCGTCATCGTCGACACGCCGCTCTGCCGTTATTTCTCGCCGGCGCTGACCGGCTTTCGTCCGAGCCTTGACCCGATGGGGCGGCGGCTTGGCGAAATCCTGCTCGCCTCGCTCCCGGCTTTCGCCGGCGCGAAAGGGCCAGAGATCATTCGCGAGGTCTGGCCGCTGGAACTGGTGGCGCGCGATAGCGATTGACCAGACGATTGTATTGTTATAACAGAACATACATCGACCTTGCCTTGACGCTGCCTGCATCCTAGGCTCCGACTCGTGATGGTCCCCGCGCCGCAAGGCAAGGGGTGAAAAGGGAACATGGTGAAGCCCGATTTTCGGGTCGAAGCCATTGCTGCCCGCAGGAACTGCCGATCGGCATCATCACCAGCTCACTCGGCGCCTTCTTCGTTGTCACCATGCTGATCCGCAACCGCTTGTGATGGGTGTAGCGGCGGCCGCAAATCATGGGACGCAGCCATGATTGTGCCGCACGGCTGCCATGCACGTTTGCCGGCTTCTGGAACAGTGCCGGACTTGAATGATAAGCACGCTTATTATATATCCCACTCATGGTTTCCGAAGGCGTAGACAGATTGGGATTTTTGATCCACGACGTGCAGCGGCTGATGCGAAAGCGCTTCGAAGCGCGCGCCAGCGGCCTTGGCCTGTCCTCGGCGCAATGGCGCCTGATGGTTCGCGTCGCCAAGGAAGCCGGCGTTTCGCAGGCGCGGCTTGCCGAACTGCTCGAAATCGAGCCGATCAGCGTCTCGCGGCTGGTCGATCGGATGGAGGAGGGCGGCTGGATCGAGCGCCGCTCCGACGCCGCCGATCGCCGGGTGCGCATGATCTTCCCAACTCCCAAGGCAAGTGCCGCGTATGCGGAGGTCAAGAGCCTCGCCGGCGAAGTCTATGAGGAGTCGCTGACCGGCGTTTCGCCGGACGATCGCCGCGTCCTGATCAGGGCATTGGATGCGATGGCACAGAATCTCGCGGATGGCGATTCACCGTCCTGCGACAAGGTCAAGAATACGGAAGGCGCAGCAGCATGAACGCGGTAGCCAAGGTTGACGAAAACGCCGCCAAAGTGGAAATGGAAGCGCCGCAGCAGCCGGCCGCGGCCCCTGTTACAGTGGCACCTCCGGCAGAGCCGGCACCGGCGCCAAGGAAGAAGCGCCGTCTCGGCCGCTTCTTGTTGATGTTCGCCCTGCCGGCGGCGTTGGTCATTGGTGGCGGCTATGTCTGGGTCACTGGGGGGCGCTACCAGGAGACGGAGAACGCCAACCTGCAGCAGGCCAAGGTATCGATCGCCTCGGACACGGCGGGCCGCATCGTTCAGGTCGCAATCTCGGACAACCAGAGCGTGAAGCAAGGCGATCTTCTCTTCGCCATTGACCCCGAGCCTTACCGGATCGCGCTTGCGCAGGCCGACGCGGCGGTGGCCGCGGCGCGGCTCAACGTCGAGCAGCTGCGTGCCGCCTACAGCCAGGCCATGGCGCAGGAGAAATCCGCCAGCAGCGAAGTTGCCTATGCCCAGTCGCAATACGACCGTGCCGCCGATCTCGCCCAGAAAGGCATCAACGCCAAGTCTTCGCTCGATGAGGCCAGGAACGATCTCGACAAGGCAAAACAGCAGCTTGCCGTCGCCGAGCAGGGCATCGTCAGCGCCAAGGCCGCGCTGGGCGGCAATCCCGATATCGAGACCGACAAACATCCGACCGTGATGTCGGCGCTCGCCGCGCGCGACAAGGCTGCCTACGACCTGGCGCAGACCACCGTGAAGGCGCCCGCCGATGGCGTCGTCTACCAGGCCGCTTCCTTCAAGGTCGGCCAGTATGTCGGCTCCGGCACGCCGTTGTTTTCATTGGTCGAGACCGGCGATACCTGGATCGACGCCAATTTCAAGGAAACGCAGCTGACCAATATGAAGCCGGGCCAGAAGGCCGAAATCGTGGTCGACACCTATCCGGGCAGGACCTTCGAAGCGACCGTCAAGGCCATCGGCGCCGGCACCGGCGCGGACTTCTCGCTGCTGCCCGCCCAGAACGCCACCGGCAACTGGGTCAAGGTCACCCAGCGCATTCCGGTCCGTCTGGAGCTGAGCGATCCCGACGCCAAGATGATGCTGCGCACAGGCATGAGCGCGGCCGTCACCGTCGACACAGGCGTGGCGCGCGGCCTGCCTGGCATTTTCGGCCACGCCACGGCTGGCGAGGCCGCGAAGTAAATCAGCGGAAGCCCGCGGGGATCATGCGGGTGGACGCACAGAGCAGGGGGATTGGTCTGATGGGAGGAGTGGAAGGGTCAGCCTTCGGGGCAAACCGCATCGCGGTTTGATCGAAAGCTGAAATCTTCGACACGGACCCGTCGGTCCTCATGTTTCCGGGCGGCAGGCATCCGCTCAATCGAGACCTTCGGTCGATGTAACCCCCACATCGATAATCGCGTCCCACCGCGATGAGGGTCTCTCAACGGAAGGCTTTGCCGCCCGGAAACCCTGTGTACACGTTTTTGTTACCGGCTGGAAGTTCCGCATCATGAGCACGCCAGAACCTTTCAAAGAAGTGCCGCATCGCGGCCTGATCACGGTTGCGCTCATGCTGGCGACGATCATGCAGGCGCTCGACACCACGATCGCCAACGTCGCGCTGCCGACCATGACCGGCGATCTCGGCGCCTCGCCCGACAACATCAACTGGGTGCTGACCTCCTACATCGTCGCGGCGGCGATCATGACGCCGGTCACCGGCTGGCTTGCGGACCGTTTCGGCCGCAAGGAACTGTTCCTGACGGCGGTGGTCGGCTTCACCATCTTCTCGATGCTGTGCGGCCTGGCCTGGAGCCTTGAAACCATCGTGTTGTTCCGGCTCATGCAAGGCGTGTTCGGCGCCGCGATCGTGCCGCTGTCGCAGACCTTCCTGCTCGACATCAACCCGAAGGAACGTCACGGCCAGGCAATGGCCATCTGGGGCGCCGGCATCATGCTGGGGCCGATTCTGGGTCCGACGCTTGGTGGCTGGCTGACCGAGAATTTCAGCTGGCGCTGGGTGTTCTTCATCAACCTGCCGGTCGGTATCGTCGCCTTCCTCGGCATGGCCGCTTATCTGCCGGCCATTGCGCGGCGGGTGCGAAGCTTCGATTTCTTCGGCTTCGCCATGATATCGCTCGGCGTCGGCGCGCTGCAGCTGCTGCTCGATCGTGGCGCCGAGGTCGACTGGTTCTCGTCGGTCGAGATCTGGATCGAGCTTGGCCTTTCGATAACTGGCTTCTGGGTGTTCATCATCCACACGATGACCGCGGAGCATCCCTTCATCGACCCCAAGATCTTCCTCGACCGCAATTTCGTGACCGGGCTGGCGTTCATCTTCGTCATGGGCGTGCTCATTCTGGCGAGCATGTCGCTGCTGCCGCCCATGCTGTCGACCATCTTCGGTTATCCGACCATCACCATCGGCGTCGTGATAGGGCCGCGCGGCGTCGGCACGATGATTTCGATGCTCGTCGTCGGCCGGCTCATGAGCAAGGTCGACGCCAGAATCCTCGTCGTCATCGGCTTCCTCCTGACCGCGCAGTCGCTCTACACGATGGCCGGCTTCTCGCCGCAGATGGACAACTGGCTGATCATCACTTCCGGCATCATCCAGGGCCTGGGAATGGGAATGGTATTCGTTCCGCTGTCGACGGTGGCCTTCGCCACGCTTGACGTGCGCTTCCGCACCGATGCCACGGCTTTGTTCAGCCTTGTGCGCAACCTCGGCTCTTCCATCGGCGTATCGGTCGTGACGGTGCTCATGGTGCGCAATACACAGATAAATCACGCCGAGCTTTCCGCCTTTATCAATCCGTTCAACCCCAATCTGTGGGCGGTTTCGCCGGCGGCGGCCGGCGGCGACCAGATGGCATTGTCCCAGGTCGACAGGATGGTGAACATCCAGGCGATGATGATCTCCTACGTCAACGACTTCAAAATCCTGATGATCATGACGCTGGCCGCCATTCCGTTCGTGATCCTGCTGCGCAAGCCGAAGACGGCGCCGGCTGGCGGCGCGCCGGCGGCACATATGGATTGATATTCGCCGACGGCTGTCCGCTGCCGGCGATGGCTTTGCTACCTTCCGAGCACCAGGGCCCAGTAGCGGAGGCTGGGGTCGCGGCCGTCGCGGACATAGGCAAGCCCGAAACGGCTGAAGTCCGCGTCGAGTATGTTGCGCCGGTGGCCGGTCGAATGCATCCAGATATCGAACAGTTTCTGCTGGTCGAAGCGGCCTTCGGCGATGTTCTCGGCCGCAGCGCCGCGCACGCCATTGTCCTTCATGCGCGAGGCGAAATCCTTGCCCCAGCCGGTGGTGTGACTCATGCGCGTCCGCGACGCCATGTAGCCGGCCTGCTGCAACGCCGCCTGTTCGAGCTGGGTGTCCGCGGTCAGCGGACTCCGCCCGGCCGCGGCGCGCAAGTCGGCTAGGGTGGCCGTGGCGGAGGAAGAGACACCTGCGCCCTCACCGGTGGGCACGGAAACGGTGCTGCAGGCGGCAAGCCCCGCAATGGCCGCAAGACCGATCAGCAAGGAGCGCCTTGTCGGGCGCGGTTCTGGAGGGAGGTCGATGACAATGCTCATTCCTGCCTGCATAGTCGCGATCATGGCTTTTGACGGGCAAGCCGAAGAAACTGTCGAGGAAATTGATGCCTTGGCCTTCGCTGATCGCACCGCGTAGTCTTCAAACGTTCCGTTTGGCCATCCAGCTTCGAATGACCCACCATCCGAGAAATCCGATGTCGAAGATCGCGCGGCTTCTGCCGGGCAGCGATGACAATCCCGTGATGGCCTGTCCGGAACCATCGAATTGGCGACAGCCCCTGGCAAATCGGGTATGCTGTTACATCTACTAGTGGCAGCTACGGGCGGCCATCACGGTGGTGACCGCCCCCGACAAAGGGAGAAAGCTTATGGCCAGCTTTCATGTCATGGCGGACGCGCGTGGAATGCATGTGCAGCCCACGGTGCGCCACATCACCACATCGGACCTCTGGGATGCGCTGCGGCTCGGTGCCGAGGATTTCTGGGCAAAACCGTCTCACTACGTTTTCCTGTGCCTGATCTATCCCATCGTCGGCTTGATCCTGACGCAGTGGACGTCTGGCTCCAACGCCATTCAGCTCGTCTATCCCTTGATGTCGGGTTTCGCCATTGTCGGCCCTTTCGCCGCGCTCGGCCTCTACGAGATCAGCCGCCGCCGCGAGCTCGGCATGAACACCAACTGGCGGCATGCCCTCGATGTCCGCCACTCGCCGGCGGTACCTTCGATCGCGGTCATCGGCATCATGCTTTTCGTGCTGTTCCTGTTGTGGCTGTTCACCGCGCAGTCGATCTACACCAGCCTGTTCGGCGACCAGCCGCCGGCTTCGATCGGCGCCTTTGTCCGCGACGTGCTGACGACCAGCAAGGGCTGGACGCTGATCCTTCTCGGCAACGCCGCCGGCTTCGTTTTCGCCGTGATCGTGTTGGCCACCACAGTCGTCGCCTTCCCGCTGCTGCTCGACCGTGATGTCGGCGCCGTTTCGGCCATAGAAACCTCGGTGCGGGCGGTGATGGCAAACCCGCTGCAGATGGCTCTTTGGGGCCTGACGGTCGCGGTGCTGCTGGTGATCGGTTCGATCCCGCTGTTTGCCGGGCTCGCGGTCGTTATGCCCATCCTTGGCCATGCCACCTGGCACCTCTACCGCAAGGTGGTGGAGCCGGAGCGGACGCAGCAGACAAGACGGCCGATGTAGACCAACACCGGGCCCGCCCTCAGCGCTGCGCGTCGGTCGCCATCTTCAGCGCCAGCGCCGTCAGCACGCCTCCCATCATCCAGCGCTGGATGACCAGCCACAAAGGCCGCCCGGCGAGAAAGGCGGCGATGGAGCCGGCCGTCACCGCGATGATGGCATTCACGGTCAGGCTGATCGAAATCTGCGTCGCGCCGAGCACAAGAAGCTGAGACAGGACGTGACCTTCGCCAATGCTGATGAATTGCGGCAGCAGCGACAAATAGAGCACCGCCACCTTCGGATTGAGCAGATTGGTCATCAGCCCCATGGCGAACAGCTTGCGCGGCCCGTCTTTCGGCAGGTCGCGCACCTGGAATGGCGAGCGTCCGCCCGGCCTCACCGCCTGCCAGGCCAGCCACAGGAGATAGAGCACGCCGGCAAAGCGCAGCGCATCATACGCGAAGGGCACGGCCAGCAGCAGCGCGGTGATGCCGAAGGCCGCCGACAGCACATAGAAGAGAAAACCGACGGCGACCCCGCCAAGCGAGATCAGTCCGGCCTTCGGCCCTTGCGACAGGGAGCGCGAGATCAGGTAGATCATGTTTGGACCCGGCGTCAGCACCATGCCCAGGCAGACCAGCGCGAAGGCGAGGTGGTTGGCGGTATCGGGCATTGTTCGTCCCCAGGCGTGCCGCGATGGATGCGATCCGGCGTGCGGCCCCTATGTGCCCGTTGCGGCAGGCGCCCACAAGGGCTTGGCGTCGCCAGGCGTTGCGCCAGAGTTCGGTTAACCGACCACGCGCAGGTTCGACAATTCGTTGCCGATTTCCTTGAAATCGTTCGACAGGCTGGCGCCCGTCGCGTTCCAGAACAGCTTGGCGGGTTTGCTCGGGTCCGCCGGGTCCTTGCGGAAGCGCGAGTCCGACGAGCATGATTTCAGCGCATCGATGGCGTTCTTGTCGCTGGTCTTGGTCGTGGACAGGTCGAGAGCCACCGTCATCACCATGATGTTGGCCGCCTTGGCGTTGTTGCAGAGCGTCGTCATCTGCTCGTTGAGCGCGCTGGTGTAATTGCCGTTCGAATAGTCGAACTGGCCGATGGCGCTGGATGTGCCCATGAACAGGCGCCCGACCGAGGTGCCGGCATAGCCGGGCTTGAGATAGCCGTAGGACGCGTAGGTCGACTTCGAATCGGCGGGGTCGGAATAGCTGAGCGAGGAAGGCGTGTAATAGGTGTTGGCGCCGTCGGTCAGCACGATCACCACCTTGTCGTTGCCTTTTTCTGTTTCCGGGCGCCCCTGCGTGAACGGCTCGCCGCTCGAGACCACCCGCCAGCCCCAGCCCATGCCCTCGGGAACATTGGTGCCGCCATCCGGCTGCATCAGGTCGATCGCGGCCTTGATCGTGGCGAGCCCATCGGCGACGCTGACGTCGGTCAGCGGCGTGATCGGGTTGGTGGTGCAGCTGTAGTTCGGGCCGTTGCCTGCGGGCAATACCGGCGCATCGATCGGTCGCGGCTGGAAATATTTGGCCATGTTGCGCAGCCGGACTTGGCCGCTGCTGCTCGAAGGATCGTCGTTCCACCAGCTGTTAATGGCGCCGTAGGTCCTTGGCGCGGCTTCGTTGGGATCCTGGGTGATCTTCCAGTGATTGCCGGGTTCATCCGGGGCGAACATCGGCACGAACATCGTCGCCGGATCGCCCACGCCTATCCCCGTGTTGGCCGAGCCGCCGGACGGCGGGGCGTCGTTGACATTGTAGGGGTAGGGCCGGGCTTCGACACAGCCTTGCCAACTGGCGAACGGACCGTAGGAATCGACATAGTCGTACGCGTCGTAACTGCGCTTGCAGGTATTGTTCCAGTTGTATTCAGCACAAACAACGTGCTTGCTGTTTTTAACACGCTCATGGCTGGTGACGACCTTCATGTCGCGGTAGAGCGAAAACCGGGTCAGCATCTGGCCTTCCTCGTCGCCCCAGCCGGTGCCGCGCTTGTACCAGATGCCGTTGGTCTGCTGGGCGTATTTGTTGGCGGCGTTCAGCGTCGACCAGTCGAAATTCTCGTTCGACACCGGTGACAAGCCCTCGGTGTCCATCCAGGACGCATTGCCATTGCCAGGACCGACATTGACCGAGGCGGCAAAGGGTACGAGGCCGAACTGCACCGGCTTGTCGACCTGCTTGATCATCGCGGCCTGTTGGGCAAGCGTGTCGACCAACTGCTTCGCCGCAGTCTTGAGGAGATCGATGCGCTTCTGCCCCGAGCCGGTTCCGGGCGTGACCATCGATCCGGAATTGTCGAGCACCAGCGCCACTTCGAGCGTGTTCTTCAGCCGCACCTCAGAGCATGCGGTGAAGCCGATATTGGTGGCGCCGGTGCCGCCGAGCAGTATCTTCGCCGTCGGCAGGAAGTAAGGATTATAGGTCAAGGTGCCGCAAAGCTTCATTGTTCCGCCGCCAGCGGCGTTGCTGGGCAAAGTGAGGTTGAGCGTCGTGTTGGCGGGATCGACATCGTTCAGATTGGCGTTGAAGAAGTCGAGCGCATAGGCCCTCAGCTGGTCGTCGGTGGCGCCTTCCGTCAGGCGGCGCGCCGTGGCGAAGTTGGCGGCGTCGAGCGCGTTCAACACCGTCTGCTTTTCGCGGTTCATTTCCGTGAAGTCGACCGCGAGCGCAAGCCCGCCCATCAGCGGGACCATCGCGAAGGCCGTCATGAGAGCATAGTTGCCGCGCCTGTCGCGGCGGAACTGACGCCAGATTTCACGCATGTCTTGCAGCGGCCCCCGCCGGCGGATTCTCGATCGGCGCCAGCTTTCCACAAAACGCTGAAGGACGGGTTTGGGAAACCGCTCGATTGCTTGGTTCGCGCTTCACCAAGCACTAACCAATCTGGAGCGGCCCCCCGGTGCCGTCCAGAACGACGCCCCGCCGATGCAGGGCGTCGACGTGGAATTCGTCGGATCAGCTGACGATGCGCAGGTTGGACAGCTCGTTGCCGATCGCCTTGAAATCGTCGGACAGCGTTGCGCCCGTCGAATTCCAGAACAGCTTCATCGGCTTGTTCGGATCGGTCTTGTCCTTGCTGAAGCGGGAATCCGAAGAACAGGCCTTCAGCGCATCCATCTGCGTTTTCTCCGCCGTCTTGGTGGCGTCCAGATCAAGCGCGATGGTCATAACCATGACCCCGGCGGCCTTGGCGTTGTTACAGAGCGCGGTGAAATGCTCGTTCATCGCCTTGGTGTAGTTGGCGTTGCTGTAGTCGTCCTTGGTGACATCGGTGCCGAGGAACATGCGGCCATAGGTATAGCTTTTGATGAAAGGTACGACGTATCCGAGAGCCGCATAGATCGCCTTGCTGCCGGCCAGGTCGTTGCCGCCAGAACTCCAATTGGTTCCAGAGTAGGTCTGCGCCGTCACCGAGGTCGGCGTGTAGTAGGTATTGGCGCCGTCGGTCAGCACGATCAGCACCTTGTCGTTGCCCCTTTCCGTCTCGGGCCGTCCCTCGGTGAAAGGTGCGGTGCTGGAAAGGGTTCGCCAGCCCCACGCCATGCCTTCCGGCACGTTTGTGGCACCGGCGGCCGCCATGGCGTCGACAGCGTTCTTGATCAAAGTTGCGCCGGCTGTCGTGGAAACATCGGTCAGGGGCGTGATTGCCGTCGTGCTGCAGCTTGTATTCGGCCCGGCGTCCATGCCGTAGGCCGGCGTCACCGTAGTGCCCGGATCATTGAAATATTTCGGCATGTAGCGCTGGCGTTCGGCGCTGGTGACTGGCGGCACAAGTGTCCCTGACGGCACATCGGCACGCCAATTGTTGTTGGCCGGGCGGCTGCTGCTGTCGATGAGATCGGTTTCATCGGGCGCGAACATCGGCACGAACAGGGTAGCGGGTATGGACGCTGCGGTATCCTGGATGTTGTATGGATAGGGCCGAGATTCGACACAGCCTCCCCAGTTGGCAACCGTATCGTAGGTGTAGGTCCTGCAACTGCCGTCCCGGTTCCTTGAACTGCACCCCGTGGTGCGTTTCATCTGTTTGTAGATCGAGAACCGGGTCAGCGGCTGGTCTTTCTGGCTCGCGTCCCAGCCGGTGCCTTTCGCGTACCAGACGCCGGCGATGTTCTGCGCGTATTTGGTGGACGAAAAGGACGAACTCATGGTCGTCCAGTCGAAATTCTCATGATGGATAGGCGAGATGCCGGTCGTGTCCATCCACGCCGCCGAAGCGTTGCCCGGACCGACATTCACCGAGGCGGCAAAGGGAACCAGGCTGAACTGGACCGGCTTGGTGACCTGCCTCATCTGCTGGGCCTGGCCGGCCAACTGGTCGACCAGCTGCTTGGCGGCGCTCTTGAGAAGGTCGAACCTCACCTTGTTCGAGCCTTTGCCGAGCTCCTTCATGGAACCGGAATTATCGAGCACCAGCGACACTTCCAGCGTGTTCTTCAGGCGCACTTCGGAGCAGGTGCTGAAGCCGATATCGGTGCTGCCGGCGCTGCCGCCCAGCAGTAGTTTAGCCGTCGGCTCGAAATAGGGCTTGTAGACCAAGGTAGCGCAGAGCTTCAGCGTCCCGCCGCCCGTGTTGTTGTTGGGCAGCGTCACGGCCAGCGTGGTGTTGGCCGGATCTATATGCGCGAGATTGGCTTCGAAGAAATTCTTGGCATAGGCCACCGCGTCGGCGTCGCTGGCGCCGGCAACGATCTGCTGGGCCGTGGCGAAGCCTGCCGCGTCCAAGGCATTCAAGGCGTTTTGCCTTTGGCCCACCATTTCCGTATAGTCGACGGCGATAGCCACGGCGCCCATCAGCGGCACCATGGCGAGCACGGTCATCAGCGCATAATTGCCACGCCGGTCGCGTCCGAATCTTCGGATCATTGTCACAGCTGCCCCGCGAAATCGATAGTCATTGGGGACGGTGTCATAAATCGTTAAATTTCAGGTTTCTGGAATATATCCAAGGTCAGGCCGCACCTTCAAAGCTCGTTAACCAACCGGTGAACGGTGGCGGATGTCCGCTTCAGGGCGAAAGCTGGTGACAGGCTGGGCCGGTTCGGATAATTCCAACCGGCTGCGGCAAACCGTCGGCTGCGGCACCGCAACGATCATGACTGAAGGATACGGCATGGCGGCCTCGCCTGACATTATCGGTTCGCTCGAAGACGTGTCGAAGAACTATTCGGCCATTCTCTGCGATGTCTGGGGCGTGGTGCACAATGGCGAGACACATTTTCCGGCGGCGGCTTCGGCGCTGACGGCAGCCCGTTCGGCCGGCATCCCCGTCGTCTTGATCACCAATTCGCCGCGCCGCAGCGCCGACGTCGTGGCCCAGATGAACGTCATCGGCGTTCCCCCATCGGCATACGACCGCGTGGTCACCTCGGGCGACGTGACCCGCGACCTGATCGTGGAAGGCCCGCGAAAGATCTTCCATGTGGGCGCCGAGCGAGACTTGACCCTCTATGACGGGCTCGACGTCGATCTCGTGGAGGAGTTCGAGGCATCCGGCGTCGTCTGCACCGGCCTGTTCGATGACGAAGTGGAGAAGCCCGAAGATTATGCGGAGCTGCTGCGGCGGCTGCGCGCCAGGAACCTGCCTTTCATCTGCGCCAATCCGGATATCATGGTCGAGCGCGGCGAACGCATCATCTGGTGCGCCGGCGCCCTGGCGCGCGACTACGCGCAGCTCGGCGGTCGCACGCTGATCGCCGG
This sequence comes from Mesorhizobium sp. ESP-6-2, assembly GCF_020164675.1. NCBI lineage: Bacteria > Pseudomonadati > Pseudomonadota > Alphaproteobacteria > Hyphomicrobiales > Phyllobacteriaceae > Mesorhizobium > Mesorhizobium sp. ESP-6-2. Next base: position 403,437 of record NZ_JAIUGT010000003.1, on the reverse strand, counting down.
AAAGCCTTATACGCCCGTCTATGATGTGGCGATGAAGGAGGTGGCGGAGATCCTTGGCCGGCCGGTCGAGCGCCGCCAGGTGCTGGCCATCGGCGACGGCATGCTGACCGACATCAAAGGCGCGGCCGACAACGGTTTCGACGTTCTCTATGTCTCGGGCGGCATCCATGCCCGCGACTATGGCGATGCATCGCAGCCGGATCCGGCAAGGCTCGCCGCGTTTCTTGACAGGCACGGCTATCATCCAGTGGCCGTCATTCCCAGGCTGCGGTAGATGGCGATGGACGCTTTCCAGCACCTTTCGGCAACCGCGCCGCTGCCGGCCGATTTGCGCAGCGGCGTTGTCGCCATCGGCAATTTCGACGGCGTCCATCGCGGTCACCAGGCGGTGCTCGAACGGGCATTGGCGGAGGCGCGGCGGCGTGGCGTGCCGGCGCTGGTGCTGACTTTCGAACCGCACCCGCGAAAGGTATTCAGGCCCGAAATACCGCTGTTCGTGCTGACGCCGCCGCCGATGAAGGCGCGGCTCCTGTCGCTGCTGGGCTTTGCCGCGCTCGTCGAACAGCCTTTCACGCGCGACTTCGCCTCGCTATCGGCGGAAGCCTTCGTGACCGACGTTCTGGAGAGAACGCTTGGCATCACCCATGCGGTGACCGGCTTCGATTTCCATTTCGGCAAGGACCGCCAGGGCGGGCCGGCCTATCTGATGGCGGCTGGCGAGCGCCATGGCTTCGGCGTCACGCTGGTCGATGCATTTCGGGACGAGAGCGCCGAGGTGGTTTCATCGAGCCGCATCCGCGCCTTGCTTTGCGATGGTGAGGTGGCGGAGGCCGCCGGCCTGCTCGGCTATCGCTTCACGGTGGAGAGCGAAGTCGTGAACGGCCAGAAACTGGGGCGAACGCTCGGCTTTCCGACCGCGAACATGAGGCTTCCTGCCGAGGCCACCCTCAGGGAAGGCATCTATGCCGTTCGCTTTCGCCGCGCCGACGGAAGGCTGCATGATGGCGTTGCCAGCTTTGGCCGCCGTCCGACCGTCGACGATGATGGCGCGCCGCTTCTGGAAACCTTCGTCTTCGATTTTTCCGGTGACCTCTATGGCGAGATCTGCGAGGTGTCGTTCTTCGGTTACCTGCGCAGCGAGGTCAAGTTCGACGGGCTTGATGCGCTGGTCGCGCAGATGAAGCGCGACGAGGCCGAGGCGAGAGCACTGCTGGCCGGCGTCAAGCCGCTTTCGCAACTCGACGCGGCCATGGCTTTTTGAAGCATGATCCCGAAAAGTGGAGCCCGGTTTTCGGGTTAGATCATGTTCGAATCAGACGTTATTTTTTCAGCGCCAGACCGACGGCGATGAAGGTCCAGCCCTGGAAGATCAGGTCGATTGCCAGGAACAGGCCGAGCACCCATACGCTGTTGACCGGCCAGCCCATGGCTATGATCAACCCTGCGATCGCGCTGATGGCGCCGGCCGCGACGATCCAGCCCCAGCCGCGCTCAGGCCGGTGGCTGTAGCCGACCCAGGCGCGCAGCACGCCGGAAGCGACGAGCGCGACGGCCAGCAGGAAGGTCAGCACCGCCGAGGCCAGCAGCGGGTTGTCGAAGGCGAAAAAGCCCGCGACCGCGTAGAGCAATCCGCTGAGCAGCCAGTAGAAGAAGCGGCCCCACGTCTTGACCCCGAAGGCATGCATGATCTCGATGATGCCGGCCACCAGCATCAGCCACCCCACGACATAGACGGAAGCCACCGTAGCGATGAAGAGGTTGCCGAAAGCAATGCCGCCGAGGATCAGCAGCAACACGCCCAGGCCAACAAACCATCCCCACTTTGCTCGCGTCTGTCCGATCGCGTCCTTCAGTGCATCGCCGTGCAAGGTCATGTCGCCACCTCCATCGAGGACCGCCAGCAGGAATGAAGTTACCCTCGGTGCCGACCCGCGTCCAGCCGACGGCGGCCGGATGGTGCAAGCAATGCGAGCCGGACGTCTCGACCTTAAATCAAATTTTACCAAAGCCTCTTCAAAGCTGTGACCGAAAGACAGTCGTATCGTGTTAATGGGGTAGCCATGAGTCCGGTCGGGAAAATTTCTGCAGCCTTGGCTACCGTCATGCTGGCTACCTCGGGTGCGGCCGATGCCGGCGGGGGCGCCTTCGGCTGGCTGTCCGGCGATTGGTATCTGACGGTCGGCGCCACCGGCATGGTGGCGCCTAATTTCGAGGGGGGCAAGAAGTACCTGCTCAGCGCCTCGCCGATTATCTCCTTGGGCAAGGCTGGCCCGGCGGCCCGCTTCACCTCGCGCAACGACAACATTTCGCTGGCGCTGGTCGATGACGGCGGCGTCCGCGCCGGCCTGACCGGCAAGTTCCTGTTCTCGCGCGACGACGGCGATGCCGACGAGCTGAAAGGCCTCGATCCGGTCCGCTGGGGCGGCGAGGTGGGCGGCTTCTTCGAATTCTATCCGACGGACTGGATACGTGCGCGTGCCGAGCTGCGGCACGGCATCCGCGCCCATAACGGCTTCGTCGCCGACATCGCCGCCGACGCCTTCTACGATGTGACGCCAACCGTCAGGATTTCTGGCGGGCCGCGCGTCTCGTTCGCCTCCGCCAAATATTTCGACGCCTATTACGGCGTCAACGCGCAGGAAGCCGTGGCCTCGGGGTTGAACCAGTATAATCCCGGCGGCGGCCTGAAATCGGTCGGCCTTGGCGGTGCGGTGACGTGGAAGGTGACCGACCCGATGACTGCCAGCCTGTTCGGCGAATATTCGCGCCTCGAGGGCCCGGCCGCCGATTCCAGCCTGGTCAAGGAGCGCGGCGACCGCAACCAGTTCATGATCGGCGTGTCGACGACCTATCGCTTCGATTTCAAGATGTAGGTGAATCGAACGAGACGCTTTATTCCTGCGCTCATCTCCGCTAAAAGCCCACCAATGACGAGCTTTTCGCGTTCTGTCGCGATTACGATACGAATTACCAGCCCGGTGTTCCGGACGGCCTGAGAGCTGTCGGAGCCGCCGGGAATCTTGCGCGCGACCCCTCGCGCTTTTTCCAGATCATGATAGTTCAGGCCCGAGCTCCCTTGCCGCCGGGCAATCCACAATGGCAGACCAATGACCGATACAGCTGAGACGATCGACTATTCCAAGACGCTTTACCTGCCGCAGACGGATTTCCCGATGCGTGCCGGTTTGCCCGAGAAGGAACCGGTGCTGGTCAAGCGCTGGCAGGAGATGGATCTCTACCGCAAGCTGCGCGAGGCCTCCGCCGGCCGCCCGAAATACGTGCTGCATGACGGTCCGCCCTATGCCAACGGCAACATCCATATCGGCCATGCGCTGAACAAGATCCTCAAGGACGTCATCAACCGCTCCTTCCAGATGCGCGGCCGCGACGCCAATTACGTGCCCGGCTGGGACTGCCACGGCCTGCCGATCGAATGGAAGATCGAGGAGCAGTACCGCGCCAAGGGCAAGAACAAGGATGAGGTGCCGGTCAACGAGTTCCGCAAGGAATGCCGGGATTTCGCAGCTCACTGGATCGGCGTTCAGGGGGCGGAATTCCAGCGCCTTGGCGTCATCGGCGACTTCAAGAACCCCTATACGACCATGGCCTTCCACGCCGAGGCGCGTATCGCCGGCGAACTGTTGAAATTCGCCATGTCGGGCCAGCTCTATCGCGGCTCCAAGCCGGTGATGTGGAGTGTCGTCGAGCGCACCGCACTCGCCGAGGCCGAGATCGAATACCAGGACTACGAGTCGGATACGATCTGGGCGAAGTTCCCGGTCGCCAGTCTGGTGCGCGCCGTTGCTGACGGGGAAACCGCATTGACCGAGGGTGCTCTCGATCTGCTGCAGGCCCATGTCGTCATCTGGACGACGACGCCCTGGACGATCCCCGGCAACCGTGCCGTCAACTATTCGCCCCGCATCAACTACGGTCTCTACGAGGTCACGGCAGCTGAGAACGCCTTCGGCCCGCAGCCGGGCGAAAAGCTGATCTTTGCCGATACACTGGCCGAAGAGGCTTCGGCCAAGGCCAAAGTCACCTTGAATCGTCTTCGCAGCGTGTCGGCGCAAGAGCTTGGAAGTCTTACGCTTTCGCATCCCTTCAAGGGTCTTGGCGGCGGTTACGGGTTTCCGGTGCCCATGCTTGCCGGCGACCATGTCACCGATGATGCGGGCACCGGGTTCGTTCACACGGCGCCGGGCCATGGCCGCGAGGATTTCGACGCCTGGATGGATGCGGCACAGGACCTGCGTGCGCGCGGCGTCGACACCGCGATCCCGTTCACCGTCGACGATGCCGGCTTTTTCACCAAGGATGCGCCGGGCTTCGGTCCGGATCGTGAGGGTGGCGCGGCGCGCGTTCTCGACGACAACGGCAAGAAGGGCAATGCCAATCAGGCGGTCATCGACGAGTTGATCAAGCGCAACGCCCTGTTTGCCCGCGGTCGCCTCAAGCACAGCTATCCGCATTCCTGGCGGTCGAAGAAACCGGTCATCTTCCGCAACACGCCGCAATGGTTCGTCTACATGGACAAGGACCTCGGCGACGGCACGACGCTACGCAGCCGTGCGCTGAAGGCGATCGACGACACCCGTTTCGTGCCAGGGGCGGGGCAGAACCGTATTCGCGCCATGATCGAGGAGCGGCCCGACTGGGTGCTGTCGCGCCAGCGCGCCTGGGGCGTGCCGATCGCGGTCTTCGCCGACGTCGATGGCAATGTGCTCCAGGACGAGGCGGTCAACCAGCGCATCATGGACGCTTTCGAGAAAGAAGGCGCCGATGCCTGGTTCGCCGCCGGTGCCAAGGAACGTTTCCTCGGCAATCACGATGCCTCCAGATGGAAGCAGGTGACGGATATCCTCGACGTCTGGTTTGATTCAGGCTCGACCCACGTGTTCACGCTGGAGGATCGTCCGGACCTCAAATGGCCGGCCGACGTCTATCTCGAAGGCTCCGACCAGCATCGTGGCTGGTTCCACTCCTCGCTGCTCGAAAGCTGCGGCACCAGGGGCAGGGCGCCCTACGACACCGTCGTCACCCATGGCTTCACCATGGACGAGGACGGCCGCAAGATGTCGAAATCGCTCGGCAACACCGTCGTCCCGCAGGACGTGATCAAGCAGTCCGGCGCGGACATCCTGCGCCTGTGGGTGGTGACGACCGACTATTGGGAAGACCAGCGGCTCGGCAAGAACGTGCTGCAGACCAACATCGACGCCTACCGCAAGCTGCGCAACACCATCCGCTGGATGCTGGGCACGCTCGCCCATGACGATGGCGAGGAGGTGCCGCTGGAAGGGATGCCGGAGCTGGAACGGCTGATGCTGCATCGCCTCGCCGAACTCGATGAGGTGGTGCGCCAGGGCTACGATGCGTTCGAGTTCAAGCGCATCACCCGTGCGCTCCTCGATTTCATGGTGGTCGAGTTGTCGGCCTTCTATTTCGACATCCGCAAGGACGCGCTCTACTGCGATGCGCCGTCGAGCGCGAAGCGCAAGGCCTCGGTGCAGGTGGTGCGCCACCTGTTCGACTGCCTGGTGAGATGGCTGGCGCCGATGCTGCCCTTCACCATGGAAGAGGCCTGGCTCGACCGCCATCCCGATGCCGTCTCGGTGCATCTCGACCAGTTCCCGGCGATCCCGGAAAACTGGAAGAACGAGGCGCTGGCGGAGAAATGGCGTAAGGTGCGGCAGGTGCGCCGTGTCGTCACCGGTGCGCTGGAAATCGCGCGTGCCCAGAAAGTGATCGGCTCGTCGCTGGAAGCGGTGCCGGTCGTCACCATCAACGACGCAGCGCTTGAAGCGGCTATTTCGGACGTCGACATGGCCGAAATGGCGATCACCAGCGATCTCGTCATCGTCCATGGGGAGGCGCAACAAGGCGCCTTCACACTCGAAGACGTCAAGGGCGTCGCCGTGGTGATCGAAAAGGCCGAGGACCGCGGTCTGGTCAAATGCGCGCGGTCGTGGCGTTACACCGCCGATGTCGGGCAGGATCCTGCCTTTCCCGATGTCTCGGCGCGCGACGCCGCCGTGCTGCATGAACTGAAGGCGCTGGGAAGGCTCTAGATGCATGTCGCCCAAAAGTGTGCCGCGGTTTTGGGACAACGACATGCATCAACCAAAATGCATGTCGCCCAAAAGTGTGCCGCGGTTTTGGGACAACGACATGCATCAATGAAATAGTGCACAAATGCCACGCCGGACGGGCGAAACCCGTCCGTGCGTTGCCCTTAACGAGTGGTTGAGGTAAACACGCGAAACTCCGGAAGACAAATTGTCGCCGGATTTCCGTCGCAAGTGCTTGAACGATGGGGACCGGACCTTGGGACCGGCGGCGATCGAGAGGCTGTCTAGAGTGGGACTTTTTGGCATGACCGAGAGATTTAACGCGCGCCTCGCGCTGTTGGCGCCGCTTGTCGCATCGGGACTCGCTCTGTCCGGCTGTGTCGGTTCTCCGACCTACGGCACCGACAAGACCGCCGGCGAACAACTGGCCGGCGATCTCACCGGCGCTTTTTCGTTCGCCCCCAAGCGCAAGGAACACATCGATTACAAGCCGCGTCCCACCCTGGTGAAGCCGGCGCCTGGTCAGAAGGAAGCGCTGCCGGCGCCACAGGAGAGCATCGAAACCGCAAGCGCCGAATGGCCCGAATCGCCCGAGCAGCGCCGTGCCCGCCTGCGCGCCGACGCCACCGCACACCAGGATGATCCCTCCTACCAGTCGCAGATCGTCGACGACGTGCAGACGGATCCCGCCTCGGTGAAGAAGGCGATGGAGGAATCCGGCTCAAGTCACCCGCCGCGCTGGACGCCTGCCGATTCCGACAAGGGTCGCGCCGCCGACATCCAGCGCCGCCTCGCCGAAAGCAAGCAGGGCGATCCGAATACCCGCAAATATCTGAGCGAACCGCCCCTTGCCTATCGCGTCGCATCCGACACGGCGCCGCAAAACGAACTCGGCGAAGACGAGTATAAAAAGGAACGCCGCCTCAAGAGAGAGGCGGAAGGCAAGAAGGGCAGCGGCTGGTTCGACTGGCTGCCGTCTCTGTAAAAAGCGGGCCGCGTTTGCTTGCCGACGGGCATTGCCTCGGTTCAGTCCCGGCGCTCCCGAAAGAAATCCCTCAGCAGCAGGGCCGCTTCGGCCTCTGCCATGCCCGCATAGATGTCGGGCGTGTGATGGCAGGTCGGCGAAGCGAAGAAGCGCACGCCGTTGACCACCGCGCCGCCCTTTTCGTCCGCGGCGCCAAAGTAGAGCCGGCGCAGTCTGGCGAAGGAGATGGCGCCGGCGCACATGGCGCAAGGCTCCAGCGTCACATAGAGATCGTGTCCGGTGAGCCGCTCGCTCGACAGCCTGCGGCAGGCTTCGCGGATGGCCAGCATCTCGGCATGGGCCGTCGGATCGGCAAGCTCGCGGGTGCGGTTGCCGGCACTGGCCACCACCGTGCCGGCGCTGGCGATGACGGCGCCAACCGGCACTTCGCCTCGCGAGGCTGCCGCCTGCGCCTCCGCCAGCGCCAGCGCCATGAAATCGGGCCGCTTCACGCGGGTTTCCATTCCGATTATCTCCTCGCCACTCGACGGTGATCCTGTTATTGAGCGCATAACCTCGAAAATCGGGTACGGTTTTCGGCAATGATCATGCGCCAAATTAAAAATGCTACAGCGTTCGTTGCGCGCCCGAAAGGATGCGCCACGCTGTAGCAGCGCAAACGGACAAAGGCCACATGGACGACAACGACAAGAAATCTCCGCGCCAGAAGGGTCCGGGCAAAAGCGGTCCGAAGCCGGCGGCCGCGCGTGGGCGCGATACCGGCAAAGGCGGCAAACCGGCCTTCGGCGCCAAGAAACCGTTTGCCAAGCGTGGCGACGGCGGCAAGCCCTTCGAAAAACGCGAAGGGCCGCGCAAGCCCTACGCGCCGCGCGGCGAGCGGCCAATGGCAGCCGAAGGCGAACGGCCCCAGAAGCGCGAGTACAAACCGCGTGAGGGCGGGCGCTCGGAGCGGCCGTTTAACAACGGTCCGCGTCCGGAAGGCAAGCCTTATGAGAAGCGCGAAGGCCCGCGCAAGCCCTACGCGCCGCGTGGCGAGCGTCCAATGGCCGCCGATGGCGAACGGCCCCAGAAGCGTGAGTACAAGCCGCGCGAAGGCGGCGAAGGCGGGCGCTCGGAGCGGCCCTTCAACAAGGGTCTGCGTCCGCAAGGCAAGCCTTATGAAAACCGCGAAGGGCCGCGCAAGCCCTATGCACCGCGCGGCGAGCGGCCGATGGCGGCTGAAGGTGCGGCGGGTGAAAGACGTTTCGATCGACCTAAGCGTGATTTTGCCGATCGGCCCAAACCCGTCTTCTCTGACCGTCCGAAGCGCGATTTCGCTGCCGACCGGCCGCAAGGCGGTTTCAAGTCCCGTCCGCGTCCCGCCGAGGCGGCGGAAGAAGCCGGCGAGCGGATCGCCAAGCGCCTGGCTCGCGCCGGGCTTGCCTCGCGCCGCGACGCCGAGGAGTTGATCGCGGCCGGCCGCGTCAAGGTCAACGGCCGGGTTCTGTCTTCGCCAGCCTTCAATGTAATGCCCGACGACATCATCCATCTCGACGGCATGGAGATCCCGCCGATCGAGCGCACCCGGCTGTTCCTGTTCCACAAGCCTGCCGGCGTCGTGACCACCAACCGCGACCCCGAGGGCCGCAAGACCGTCTTCGACGTGCTGCCCGCCGAATTGCCCCGGCTGATGACCATCGGCCGGCTCGACATCAACACTGAAGGCCTGCTGCTGCTGACCAATGATGGCGGCCTGTCTCGCGTGCTCGAACTGCCGGCCACCGGCTGGCTGCGCCGCTACCGGGTCCGCGTCCATGGCAAGGTCGAGGAAAGTGCGCTTGCGGGCCTTCGCGAAGGCATTGCCGTGGACGGCGTCTTCTATGGCGCCATCGAGGCGAGCCTCGACCGCGAGCAAGGCTCGAACGCCTGGCTGACGATCGGCTTGCGCGAAGGCAAGAATCGCGAGGTCAAGAACATTCTCGGCGCGCTCGGCCTCGACGTGACGCGGCTGATCCGCATCTCCTACGGTCCGTTCCAGCTCGAGGATCTTCCCGAAGGCCATGTGCTGGAAATCAAGGGCAAGGTTTTGCGCGATCAGCTCGGCGAACGCCTGATAGAGGAATCCGGCGCCAATTTCGATGCCGAGATAACAAAGCCGTTTTCCAACCTGCCGGTGCGGCGGGTCGAGCCGCGCCGCGAGGAGGCCGAGCGGCCGAGATTTTCGCGCGAGGGTGACCACCGGCCGATCGGCGAGGGCGGCCTGATCAAGAACCGCAAGCGCCGCGAAGGCAGCCGTGACGAAGCGCTGGGCAAACTGTCGACCAGCCCCGACAGAGGCGCCAGGCCGGAAAAAAGCTTTGGCGACCGCGGCCCGCGACCCGAGCGCGGTGGCTTCGGCGACAAGCCGCGCGGTGGTTTTGGCGGCAAGCCGGGCGGCAAGAAATCCGAGCGCGAGCAGCGGCCGATCGAACCGCCGGGCCAGCGCAAGGCCAATGTCTGGATGGCGCCGGGCGCGCGGCCGATCGGCAAGGGCAGGGCGGAGGCGGATGCTGCCAAAGCCGCTGAAGCCAAGGCCCGCAAGGCGTCTTTCAAGCCGGCCTATGGCAAGCCCGGCGGCAAGCCGGGCGGCCCAAAGCCGTTCGGCAAGCCGCGTGGCGAGCGTTCGGGTGGCGGCGGCGAGCGGCCGCGCGGCGGTCCCAAGGGTCCCAGGGCGAAATGAGGATCGTCGGCGGCGAGTTTCGCGGGCGCCCGCTGGCGACGCCCCGCGGCAGCGCCATCCGCCCCACGACCGACCGCACCCGCGAGGCTGTTTTCAATGTGCTGGCGCATCGCTTTGCCGATCGGCTGCAGCGCGCGCGCGTGCTCGACCTGTTCGCCGGAACGGGTGCGCTCGGTCTCGAGGCGCTGTCGCGCGGCGCGTCCTATGGCGTCTTCATCGAGGAATCGGCCGAAGGCCGGGGCCTGATCCGCGACAATGTCGAGGCCTTCGGCCTGACCGGCCGCACCAAGATATTCCGGCGCGATGCGACGGCTCTGGGCGAGGCCGGCACGCTGGCGCCGTTCGACCTCGTTTTCGCCGATCCACCCTACGGCAAGGGTCTTGGCGAGCGCGCGCTGAGGTCGGCCAATCAAGGCGGCTGGCTGCGTCCCGGCGCGCTGTGCGTGGTCGAGGAGGCAGCGGCGGCGCCTTTCGAGCCGGGACCGGGATTTTCAGTTGTCGACGAGCGCCACTATGGCGAGACGCTGATCCGGTTTGTCGAGGCCGCCTGAGTTAAGCTTCATTTGCAGGCGAAGATGGAATGCGACCCCTTCTTTCCCAGGGAGCAGGTTGTGCCATGCCAATGATCAACAATTCACTTTCCCAACATCGGCTCGCCGCCTATCGTCCGTGATGAGAAACCGGAGCCATTGATGACATTTCAGGCTGACTGGCTGCGCAAGACCCTCTTGGCGACATCGCTGGCTTTCATCATTGCCGGGCCGGGCCCAGCCTTCGCCGCCGACAAACGGCCGGCCGAGTTCAAGGTGACGGATTTCCTGCTCGACAACGGCATGGAAGTGGTCGTCATTCCCGACCATCGCTCGCCGATCGTCACCCATATGGTGTGGTATAAGGTGGGCAGCGCCGACGAACCGCCAGGCAAATCCGGCATCGCCCATTTTTTCGAGCATCTGATGTTCAAGGCGACTGCCAATCACGCCGCAGGCGAGTTCGACCGTGCCGTCTCCGACATAGGCGGCTCCAACAACGCCTTCACCTCCTACGACTACACCGCCTTCTACGAGACGGTGGCGCCGTCGGCGCTCGAGCTGATGATGAGCTTCGAGGCCGATCGCATGCGCAACCTCATCCTCACCGACGATGTCATCAAGACCGAGCGCGACGTCATCCTCGAGGAGCGCCGTTCGCGCATCGACAACAGTCCCGAGGCCGTGCTCGACGAGGAACTCGACGCCACGCTGTGGCAGAACCAGCCCTACCGAATTCCGGTCATTGGCTGGATGCAGGAAATGGAGCAGTTGAACCGCACCGACGCCATCGCCTTCTACAACAAATACTACCAGCCCAACAACGCGGTGCTGATCGTGGCCGGCGACGTCGAGCCGGACACGGTCAAGGCACTGGCCGAGAAAACCTACGGCAAGATCGCGCGCGGGCCCGACCTGCCGCCGCGCGTGCGCCCGGTCGAACCGGAGCAGAACACCAGGCGAACGGTGACGCTGTCCGACGCCCGCGTCAGCGTGCCGAATTTCTCCACCCAATGGGTGGTGCCGTCCTACCACACGGCCAAGCCCGGCGAAGCCGAGGCGCTCGACCTGCTGGCGGAAATACTGGGCGGCGGCAACCGCAGCCGGCTCTATCAGGCGCTGGTGGTCAGGCAAGGCATCGCTTCCAACGCCGGCGCCTATTTCCAGGGCACCATGCTGGACGACACCAACTTCACCGTCTATGGCACGCCGCGCGGCGACGCCAGGCTCGTTGATGTCGAGGCGGCCGTCGACGCGGAGGTCGCGCGCATCGCCAGGGACGGCGTCACCGTCAAGGAGCTGGACAAGGCCAAGGACCGCTATGTCCGCTCGATGGTTTTCGCCCGCGACAAGCAGGATTCAATGGCCAATATCTATGGCGCCGAGCTCGCCACCGGCGGCAATGTGCAGGACATCGAGCAATGGCCGGAGCGCATCCGCAAGATCACCGCCGGCGAGATCAAGGCCGTCGCCGCGCGCTACCTGGTGCTGGCCCGGTCGACGACCGGCTATCTCTTGCCGCAGCAACGGGCGGGGAATTGACGATGAATAGCGAGCACCACGGCTCTCTCCCTTCTCCCACAAGGGGAGAAAGGAAGGCACGCGCTGCGCTTGTCACTTTGCTCCTCACCATCTTCTTCCTTGTCCTGCCGGCGCTTGCCGCCCGCGCCATGGACATCCAGCAGGTCACCTCGCCCAAGGGCGTCACCGCCTGGCTGGTCGAAGACTATTCGGTGCCGATGGTGGCCGTCCGTTTTGTCTTTGGGGGCGGCTCGACGCAGGATCCGCCGGGCAAGGAGGGGCTGGCCAATCTGATGACCGGTCTGTTCGACGAAGGCGCAGGCCCTCTGGACAGCGACGCTTTCCAGGTGAAGCTCGACGACGCCGGCGCCGAGATGAGCTTCGAGGAGACCCGCGACGGCATCTACGGTTCCATGCGCATGTTGGCCGAGCAGCGAGACGAGGCGTTCGACCTGCTGCGGCTGGCGGTCAACGAGCCGCGTTTCGACCAGGCGCCGATCGATCGCATCGGCGCTCAGATCCTGTCCGGCATCATCGCCGGAGAGAACGACCCCGACACGATCGCGCAGGACAGATGGGCGCGCGCGCTCTATGGCGATCATCCCTATTCGCGCTCCGACCAGGGCACCAGGCAGAGCATCGCCGCCATCACGCGGGACGATTTGAAGGCGCTGCACAAGGCGGTCTTCGCGCGGAGCGGGCTGCATGTCGCGGTGGTCGGCGCCATCGACCCGGAAACGCTGAAGAAGAAACTGGACATGGTGTTCGGCGACCTGCCGCAGAACCAGACGCTAGCTCCGGTCGCCGACGTCAAGCCAAATCTGGCGCAGCATGTCGAGGTCGACTACGACCTGCCGCAGACCTCGCTGCAGCTCGCCTGGCCTGGCGTGAAACGCAAGGCGGCGGATTTCTTCCCCACGGTTCTGATGAATGAGATCCTCGGCGGTGGCACCTTCACCTCGCGCCTGTTCCAGGAGGTGCGCGAGAAGCGCGGGCTGGCCTACAGTGTCAACTCCTCGCTCATCAACCAGGACCATGCCGACGCGCTGATCGTCACCACCGGCACGCGCTCGGACCGCGCCGCCGAAACCCTCGGCATCGTGCGCGACGTGGTCAGGCGGCTTGCCGAGGACGGCCCTACCGAGGAGGAACTGGCGGCAACCAAGAAATACCTGATCGGCGCCTACGCCATCAGCAACCTGGACTCCTCCAGCGCCATCGCCGCGACCCTGGTCGAGCTGCAGCTCGACGACCTCGGCGTCGATTACATTCAGCGCCGCACCGGCCTCATCAACGCAGTGACGCTCGACCAGGTCAAGGCCGCGGCGAAGAAGCTTTTGTCGGCCGAGCCGACCATTATGGTCGTCGGACCGCCCTTGGCCGGAGCCAATAAGGGATGAGCCTCACCTTCGGCATCGCCTTTGGCGGCGGCGGCGCGCGCGGTCTGGCGCACATCCATGTTATCGAGGCGCTGGACGAACTGGGCATCAGTCCGGTCGCAATCGCCGGCTCGTCGATCGGCGCCATCATGGGCGCCGGTATGGCCTCAGGCATGACCGGCAAGGATATTCATGATTATGCCCGCTCGATCCTCGGCCGTCGCGCCGAGGTGGCGAGCCGCATGTGGCGGGCGCGGCCCGGCACCATCGCCGAGGCCATGCAGGCCGGCATCCGCGTCAGCCAGTTCAATGTCGAACGCATCCTCAAGGCATTCCTGCCCGAAGCCATTCCAGAAACCTTCGCCGAGCTGAAAATCCCGCTGAAGGTGACGGCGACGGACTATTTCGGCCACAAGCTGGCCGTGTTCGCCGAAGGCGACCTGCATTCGGCGCTCGCAGCTTCAGCGGCCATTCCTGCCGTGTTCGGCCCGGTGATGCGCGACGGCCGGCTGCTGATCGACGGCGGCATCTACAACCCCGTGCCCTTCGACCTGATCGAGGAGGATGCCGACATCATCATCGGCGTCGACGTGGTCGGCGCGCCGGAAGAGGCCGACCGCAGGCGGCCGACCTCCGTCGACCTGATGTTCGGCGCCACGCAACTGATGATGCAGTCGATCATCGCCAACAAGCTGAAGCAGTGCCAGCCCGATATCCTGATCCGCCCGGCGGTGTCCAAATACCGCGTGCTCGACTTCCTGAAGATCGAGGTCCTGATGACCGAGACCGCCGATATCAAGGACCAATTGAAGCGCGAGGTGGAGAGGGTTGTGGAGGCTAGGGAAAGTGCTGCCGTCGAGCAAAGACGGGAAAAGCAGACCGGGTGACGCGAGGTCCATAGGTTGCCTCACGTCACCGCTATAGCTTTGATCCCGAAAGCCCGGCGCCCTCCAGTCCTCTCTGGAAGATGGGCACTCTAACCGTTCACGATTTCGCCAGCACCGGCGCATACTCCAGCGCCACCACGCCGTTGCTGAATGGCTTGGCGTAAATCAACTCAAGCGACACCGGATCGCCGGCCGGAAACAGCTTTTTGCCCTGGCCGACGGTGCCGGGGTAGCTCAGCAGCCTGACGCGGTCGACCAGACCATGGCGCAACAGTTCCTGCGCGACGCTGAGGCTGCCATGCACATAGATGTTGCCGCCGCTACCTTGCTTCAGTGTCCTGACCGCCTCCGGCAGCGGCCCCCTGAGCAGCTCGGCCGGTTTCCAGTCGAGCACCTTCAAACTGCTGGACGCGACATATTTAGGCAGCGCGTTGAACCGGTCGGCGAAGTCTCCGGTTTCGCTCGGCCACGAGCCGGCGAAAATCTCGTAGGTCGTGCGCCCCAAAAGCATGGCGCCGCTGTCGGTAAGCTCGTCCTCCTTGAACCTGTCCATCTCGTCGTTCCAGGTGACGCCGGGCAGCTTCTCGACCTCGGCAATGCCATCGACGCTGATGAATTCGGTGACGATAAGCTTTCTCATGGCGTTCTCCTTCTCCGCTCAGAGGACGTGCCGCGCCAGCTTTCTGCGACACGCTTGGGAAAAATATCGCAACGCCCTTCAGAGGATGGATCTAAGCGCGTTTAGGAAAGATCGATATCGTGGGAAAAGTACGACGGGCCTGGACTAAGCCCCCAAGATCGGATTTTGGTACTGCGTCTGAAGCAATTGTTCTTAAGAACGCCTCGCAGGAAGATCATGGGATTCGGCGTCTTCATTCACCGCTCGGATTCGCGATACAACGACCGCCCCGCAGAGCAATACCAGTTTCCTCGCCCGTATCTGCGCCGCGTTGAAGAATGTGTCGGCAGCTGGATCATTTACTACGAACCTAGCAAAGTGAACGATACTCGGGGTTACTACGCTGTAGCGAAAGTCCAGAAGGTCATTTCCGATCCTGTGGCACCCGACATGTATCTCGCTCTGATTGAGCCCGGGAGTTACCTCGATTTCGTCAATCCTGTTCCATTTAACGGACCTGATGGTCTCATGGAGCGAGCATTGCTCAACCCCGAGGGGCGGATTTCCGGTCGTGCGCAATCTGCCGTGCGCCCGCTTAGTGCAGCCGACTTCAACCGCATCATCGATTTGGGCCTGGACACAAATGAGATGTTGCTGCCACGCTTGGATAAGGCCGATCCATCCGCCGGCTTTCAGGATGTGCAGGCGCCATTTGAATTCGAGCAGAGCCGTGACCGCGTGAGCTACATCGGATCGCGAATCGTACGAGATCGTATTTTCCGCCGTATCGTCTTGCGCGCCTATGACGAGCGGTGCGCGATTACGGGACTCAAGTTGATAAATGGCGGCGGCCGAGCAGAGGTTTCAGCCGCTCATATTCGGTCGGTCGAAGCGAACGGACCCGATGTCATCAATAACGGGATCGCACTGTCCGGTACCGCGCATTGGATGTTCGATCGCGGATTGATCAGCTTATCCGATGACCTGGAAATCCTGATATCGAGGCAGGTCAATGACCCCGGAAGCGTGCAGTCATTCATAAACAAGACTCGGCGAGCACTTCCGCCGGGCCGGCCGTTCGAGCGGCCGCATCCCCGTTTCCTGCAATGGCATCGCGAAAACTGTTTTAAGCAGTAATGCTCCGCTGACGCCCGTCCCCTCAGTCCTTCGCCCGCTCCACATAGGATCCATCGGCCGTCATCACCACCACGCGGGTCCCCGGCGCGATGTGCGGCGGCACAGTGGTGCGCACCCCGTTGGAGAGCACAGCCGGCTTGTAGGACGACGACGCCGTCTGGCCCTTGGTCGTCGGCTCGGTCTCCACCACCTCGAAAGTGGCGCGCTGCGGCAGCACCAGCGCGATTGCGATGCCGTTGAACTGGGAGACCTGAACCGGCATGCCTTCCTGGAGATAGGGCGCCGCGTCGCCGACGACGCTTTCCGGTACCGCCACCTGGTCGTAGGTTTCCGGATTCATGAAGTGATAACCTTCGCCATCCGCGTAGAGGAAGGTGTGCTCGCGCTCCTCGACATAGGCGCGCTCCACCTGTTCGGTGGTGCGGTAGCGCTCCGAAACCTTCACCCCGTCGCCAATGCGGCGCATGTCGAGCTGCGTCACGGGCGTGCCCTTGCCTGGGTGGATGTTTTCGGCAAAGAGGATCACATAAAGCTTGCCGTCCTTGTCGACGACATTGCCTTTGCGGAGCGAACTGGCGATGACTTTCACCACGGTTTTTTATCCTGCGAGAGTTGACGGGCGTTTGCCGGCTTGCGCGGCGCTGGATGGGGGCCTAGCGCATCTCGGCGCGAACCGCCAGCCCCCAACGCGAACCAGCCCGCCTTCAAACCGCCCATGACCGCCGCTTCCCCCTGGTGGACGCCGCATGTGCATGCCGATCGCCGCCCGCGCCTGATGCTGCGCAACGGCCTTGCCGCCGCCTTGCGCGATTGGTTCGCCCGCCGCGATTTCGTCGAGGTGCAGGCATCGGCCCTGCAGATATCGCCCGGCAACGAGGCGCATCTGGCGGCCTTCGCCACGGAGGCGGTCGCGCCGGACGGGCAGCGCAAGCCGCTCTATCTGCACACGTCGCCGGAATTCGCCTGCAAGAAGCTGCTCGCCGCCGGCGAGACCAGGATCTTCAGCTTCGGCCCGGTCTATCGCAACCGCGAGTGTGGCCCTTTGCACCATCCCGAATTCACCATGCTCGAATGGTACAGGGTCGGCGAAACCTATGAGACCCTGATGCGGGATTGCGCGGATCTGCTGGCGCTGGCCGCGACAAGGGCAGGGGCCACGCGTTTCAGCTTTCGCGGCCGCGACTGCGATCCTTTCGCGGAGCCGGAACGGCTGACGGTGGCGGACGCCTTCGCCCGCCATGCCGGGATCGATCTGCTTGCGACGGTGAACGCCGATGGGGGTACCGACCGCGATTCGCTCCATCAAGCCTTGACCGGTGCCGGCCTGCGTACCGCGCCCGACGACGGCTGGGCCGACCTGTTCAGCCGGGTGATGGTGGAAAAGATCGAGCCCAATCTCGGTATCGGCCGCGCGACCATCCTGTGCGAGTATCCGGTCGCCGAGGCGGCCCTGGCGCGACCGAGCCCACGCGACCTCCGCGTTGCCGAGCGCTTCGAGCTCTATTGCTGCGGCGTCGAACTCGCCAACGGCTTTGGCGAGTTGACGGACGCCGAAGAGCAGCGCCGGCGCTTCATCATGGAAATGGACGAGAAAGAGCGAGTCTATGGCGAGCGCTATCCGCTGGACGAGGATTTTCTCGCGGCACTTGCGGTCATGCCACAGGCCAGTGGCATCGCGCTCGGCTTCGACCGGCTGGCCATGCTAGCCACGGGCGCGCAAAAAATCGAGGATGTGATCTGGACGCCTGTTGCCGGGTCTTGAGCCCCAGCGCTGCGGCTCGCGCCGTCTCAATGCGCGAAAATCTGCTCCAGCGAACGAAAACCCTTGAATTCCAAAGCATTGCCCGAGGGGTCGCGGATGAACAGCGTCGCCTGTTCGCCGGGCTCTCCCTTGAAGCGGATCATCGGCCGCTCCAGCCAGTCTATGTCGGCGCGTGCTTCCAGCCGCGCGGCAAGCCGCTGCCAGTCGTCCATCAAAAGCACGGCGCCGAAATGCGGGATCGGCACCGCCATGCCGTCGACCTTCCCGTCACTGGCGGCCGGCGCGGCCCGTGGCCGCAGATGCGCCGACATCTGATGGCCGAATAGGTCGAAATCGACCCAGGTCTCCGAAGAGCGGCCGATGGCGCAACCCAGCACCTCGCCATAGAAAGCGCGTGTTTCATCGAGATCACGGATCGGGAAGGCAAGATGGAAAGGCGTCATTGGAAAAGCTCCGTGCTGGCGATGCGGTGCCGCGCTTCGTGATGCGCGGCTGAACCGATGCATTTTGATTGAAGCTTGTGCCATTGCACAAGCCGGACCGGAACAATAGATGGGGGACGGCGGCTCTCGGGCCAGCCGCAACAGCAGGATCACGCGCATGAGCGATATATCGGACGCATCAAGATTGACCGACCGCGTCGCGGCCCTGGTCGAGGCTGCCAAAAAAGCTGGCGCCGATGCCGCGGATGCCGTCGCGGTGCGTGGCCGCTCGACCGGTGTGTCGGTGCGGCTGGGCAAGGTCGAAAACACCGAGGCGTCGGAAGGCGACGACGTTTCGCTGCGTGTCTTTGTCGGCCAGCGGGTGGCAAGCGTTTCCGCGACTGCCGCGTCCGACCCGAAGGCGCTTGCCGAACGTGCCGTCGCCATGGCCAGGGTCTCTCCCGAAGATCCCAACCAGGGCCTCGCGGATCCGGCGCTGCTGGCCAGGCAGACGCGCGATCTCGACCTGTTCGATGCAACAGAAGTATCGGCCGACCAATTGAAGGAAGCGGCGCTGGCCGCGGAAGCGGCGGCCCTGGCCGTCAAAGGCGTGACCAATTCGGCGGGCAGCAATGCCAGCGCGGGGCTCGGAGGGCTGGTATTGGCCACCTCGCACGGCTTCCTCGGCCATTATGTCGCCTCGCGCTTCTCGCGCTCCACGAGCGTCATCGCCGGCGAGGGTACCGGCATGGAACGCGATTATGAATTCTCCTCGCGCCAGCATTTTGCCGACCTGGATGCGCCGGAAGACATAGGCCGCAAGGCCGGGGAGCGCGCCGTGCGCCGCCTCGGCGCGCGCAAGGCCGCGACCGGCCCGGTCGACGTGGTGTTCGATCCGCGCGTGGCGCGCGGCATTGCCGGCCATCTCGCGGGTGCCATCAACGGCGCTGCCGTCGCACGTAGGACGTCGTTCCTGCGCGACATGATGGGCAAAAAGGTGGCTGCATCGGCCATTACCGTCACCGACGAGCCGCTGAGGCGGCGCGGCCAGGCCTCGCGTCCGTTCGACGGCGAAGGCGTCGAAGGCGACAAACTTTTGATGGTCGAGAACGGCGTGCTCAACCACTGGTTCCTGTCGACCTCGGCGGCGCGGGAACTGGGTCTCGTCACCAATGGACGCGGTTCGCGCAGCGGCTCCTCCGTCTCGCCGTCTTCGACCAATCTTGCCATCGAGCCGGGTGAGCGCTCGCCGGAAGAACTGATTGCGTCGCTCAAGACCGGCTTCTACGTCACCGAGGTGTTCGGGCAAGGTGTCGACATGGTGACCGGCGAATACAGCCGCGGCGCTTCCGGGTTTTGGATCGACAACGGCCAGCTTGCCTATCCCGTGGCCGAAGTCACGATCGCCTCCAACCTGAAGACGATGTTCCTCAACATGGTGCCGGCAAGCGACCTCGATCGCAATTTCGGCACCGCTGCCCCCACGCTGCTGATCGAAGGCATGACCCTTGCCGGAGCATGATCTGACCACGACCGGCGCCACGGAGGATCTGCCGCTGCTGCGCGATGCTGCCCGCGAGGCGGGCGCCATCGCGATGCGCTACTTCGGCAACAGTCCGCAAGTCTGGATGAAAGGCGGCAGCTCGCCAGTCAGCGAGGCCGATCACGCCGCCGATGCGTATCTTCGCCAGACCCTGCTTGCGGCGCGACCGGATTATGGCTGGCTGTCCGAGGAGACGGTCGACGATCCAGTGCGGCTTTCGGCGCGCCGAACCTTTGTCGTTGATCCGATCGACGGCACGCGCGGCTTCCTGGAAGGCCAGCGCACCTGGTGCGTCAGCGTTGCGGTTGTCGAGCATGGCCGCTCGCTTGCCGGCGTGCTCGAATGTCCGGCGCTCAACGAGACTTACTGGGCGCTGCCTGGCCAGGGCGCGTTCCGCAACGGCAGCCGCATCGCGGTGCGCCAGCCCGGCGACAAGGCCGAAATTTCCGGGTTGAAGCAGTTGCTCGACAGGATACCGGCCGGCTGGCAGGAACGGTTGAAGCGGGCGCCCTACAGTCCTTCGCTTGCCTACCGCCTGGCAATGATCGCCAACGGCACGCTCGACGCCACTTTCGTCAAGCCCAACGCGCACGACTGGGATATCGCCGCCGCCGACCTTATCCTGCGCGAGGCGGGCGGCCAGTTGCTCGACCCGCATGGCCGCGCGCCGCTCTATGCCGGCGAGGTGACCCGCCACGGCGCGCTCGCCGCCGGCAGCGGTGAACTGCTGGCGGTGCTCGTGGGTGTCATTGCCGGACTGGATGATTGAAAGCATTATCGAAGGTTCCAAAGTCGGCGGCTTTGGTCTAGACCTGTCACAAACTCACAATATGTGAAGGACCGAAATGGCCGCGGAAGACGGAAAGAAACAGCTTTTGCACCTGGTGTTCGGCGGCGAACTGAAGAAGCTTGGCGGCACCGAATTCCGCGATCTCGACGCGCTCGACATCGTCGGCATCTATCCCGACTATCAATCCGCCCATACGGCATGGAAAGCCAAGGCGCAGGCCAGCGTGGACAATGCCCATATGCGTTATTTCGTCGTGCACCTGCATCGGCTCCTGGACCCCGACCACAAGGCTGTCGGTTGACTTCGATGGACAATGATCTGGCGAAAGCGCCGCCCGGCCAGGCTACGCCAACGGGCAGGGGCCGCAGCCGCGCCACCAAGGCCTTCTGGCGCAGGGTCCGCAAGCCGCTGGCGCAGTCGCGATTCGTCAAGAACATTATTGTCGGCCTGTTGGCGCAGTTCGTTCGGCTGGTGCGCCTGACCAACCGCGTTGTCGACGGCTCGGCGAAATTGACCGGCGGTGCCTATGCCCAGTTCGAGCCCGGCATCATTGCGCTTTGGCACGGCCAGCATCTGTTGACGCCGGCCTACTACCCCAAGGGCAGGCCGCTGGTCGCCATGGTGTCGCGAAGCGCCGATGCCGAACTCAACGCCCTGATGATCGAGAGATTCGGCATCGAGGCCGTACGCGGGTCCGGCGGGCGCGATAATGCCAAACATCTCGACAAGGGCGGCGCCAAGGCGCTGATCGCCCTGAAAAAGTCGCTCGTCGCCGGCAAGAACGTCGCCATGATCGCTGACATCCCCCATGGCACGCCGCGCGATGCGGGGCTCGGCATCGTGCTCCTGGCGCGGCTCTCCGGCCGGCCGATTCTGCCGGCGGCCATTGCCACCAGCCGCCGCAAGGTGCTGGAGAAGAGCTGGGACAAGACGACCATCAACCTGCCGTTCGGCCGCTCGTCCATCATCATCGGTACACCGGTTTTCGTGCCGGCCAATGCCGATGACGCCGAAATGGAGCGCAAGCGCCTCGAAGTGACGGCCTCGCTCAATGCCGCGACCGCCGAGGCCTACCGTCTCGTGGATGCCCCGCGATGAGCGGTCGCTGGGCGCGCACCATGTTGTCGGCATATCGTTTGGCGGGCGCTGTCGCCTATCCGCTGGTCGGACCCTATGTTGCCTGGCGCACCTCGCGCGGCAAGGAAGACCGCAATCGCCGCCGCGAACGCTACGGCGTCGCCGGCCGGCCTCGCCCCGATGGGCCTGTTATCTGGATCCATGCCGCGAGCGTCGGCGAAACCATAGCTGTCGTTCCCCTGGTCGAGAGCATACTCGACTACGGCGTCAACATCGTGCTGACGACCGGCACCGTGACGTCGGCCAAGGTCGCCGACGAGAGATTGGGCGACCGCATCATCCACCAATATGTGCCACTCGACCTCAAGCCGGCGGTCAGCCGTTTCCTCGACCACTGGAAGCCGGATCTGGCGATCATCGCCGAATCCGAGATCTGGCCGATGACGATTCTCGAGCTTGGCGCCCGCCACGTGCCGCAGGTTCTCGTCAATGGCAGGCTGTCCGACCGCTCCTTCACGTCCTGGAAGAAGCGCCCCAACATCGCCGAGGCGCTGTTCGAGAATCTTGCCCATGTCGTTGCCCAGTCCGATGTCGATGGCGAACGTTTCCGCGCGCTCGGCGCCCGCCCGGTAACCGTCTCCGGCAATCTCAAGGTCGACACGAACCCGCCGCCGGTCGACGAACGGACGCTGGCCACCTTGCAACGGCAGATCGGCGGCCGTCCGACCTGGGCGGCGATCTCGACCCATGACGGCGAGGAAGTGGTTGCCGCCGAGGTTCATGCGATGCTGCACAAGCGTCACCACGGCCTGGTCACGATCGTCGTCCCGCGCCATCCTGACCGCGCGGAGGCCTTGGCCGAGCAGATTTCCGGCATGGGCCTCAAGGTCGCGCGGCGCAGCAAGGCCGACAGGATCGGGCCCGACGTCGACATCCTGCTCGGCGATACGATCGGCGAGATGGGGCTCTATCTCAGGATGACCGAGATCGCCTTTGTCGGCCGTTCGCTCACCTCCGAAGGCGGCCAGAACCCGCTCGAACCGGCCATGCTCGAGACGGCGGTCCTTGCCGGGCGCAACGTGCAGAATTTCCGCGAGGCCTATCAGCGCCTGCTCGACAGCGGCGGCGCCAAGTTGGTGCGCGACCGCGACATGCTGGCCGGTGCCGTCAACTTCCTGCTCACCAACGAAGTGGCGCGCCACGAGATGATGGCGGCCGGCGCCGCGACCGTCGATGAGATGCGTGGCGCGCTGGCGTGCACGCTGAAATCGCTTGAGCCCTATATCCAGCCACTGGTCGTCAAGGCGCGCCTGAAGGGCGCGAACGGGCGCTAAGATGGCCTCCGAAGCACCACCATTCTGGTGGGAGGAGCCGGACTGGCGCGTTTTCGCGCTGTCGCCGCTGTCGGCCGCCTATGCATTTGTTGCCGGCCGTGGCATGCGGCGGGCCAGGCGCGAGAAGATCGAAGCGCCGGTTCTGTGCATCGGCAATTTCACCGTCGGCGGGACGGGCAAGACGCCGGTGGCGATCGCCATGGCCGAACACGCCAGGCGCATGCGGCTCAAACCCGGTTTCCTGTCGCGCGGCCATGGCGGCTCCTTCGCCGAGCCGCATATCGTCGACATCAAACACGACAGCGCCAGGCATGTCGGGGACGAGCCGCTGCTGCTGGCCGAACACGCGCCCGTGGCAGTGACGCCGCACCGCGCCGCCGGAGCCCGGCTGCTCATGGAAAATCATGGCTGCGATTTCCTGATCATGGATGATGGCTTCCAGAGCGCTCGCATCCATATCGACTATGCGCTGGTCGTCGTCGATGCGCGCTACGGCATCGGCAACGGCCGTGTCATCCCGGGCGGACCGCTCAGGGCCAGGGTCGTCGATCAACTGGTCTTCACCAGCGGGTTGTTGAAGATGGGTCACGGCACCGCCGCTGACGCGGTGGTGCGCCAGGCGGCGCGCGCCGGCCGGCCGATCTTCGAGGCTCACACCGAGCCGAGCGGCAAGGGACGCCTCGCCGGCAAACGCTATCTTGCCTTCGCCGGCATCGGCCATCCCGAAAAATTCTTCGACACGGTAGAGGAGGCCGGTGGCGAGGTGGCTTTGAAGCGGCCGTTTCCGGATCATCATTTCTATGCCGAGGATGAGCTTGCCGAACTGGCGGCCAACGCGCGCGCCGAAGGGCTCGGCCTCATCACCACCGCCAAGGACGCCGCCCGGCTGCGCCATGGCGCTTCGAAGGACTTTCTCGATCGTCTCGACGTGCTGGAAATCGACGCGGTCTTCGAGCTCGACCACGTTCCCGAACGCATCATCGAGGAGACACTCGATGCCTGGCGCCAGCGTAAGCTTAAGCGTTAGCTTCGCTTGCGCAATTCCGGGTGCGCCTCGATCTCGCGGCGCAATGAGGCCGCGGCGTTGATGTAGGGCTCCTGCCTCTCGACGCTCCAGTATTTCAGCTCGTCGAGCGGAATGCTTTCGCCGGTCACGGCGCAGCGCACGAACGCGCCGGGGCTCGTCACCTGGAAGTCGCCGTCGAGATAGCGGATACGGGCTTCCTTGCCGCCTGGGCCTTCGAAACGGTTCATCATGCTGTGGTGCCGAGCTTCATGCCGAGTTCATCGCCACAAATTGCCGGCAAGGTCAAGCATGGGACAAGCTCGAGGCAATGCTGATATCCTATTTGATGAGCCGAAGAGTACCATTGGTGGGGACATGATGGACATTTCTTCCGCTCGGCTGGCTTCCTTGCTCAAGGAGGCGATGACGCCGCAGGCGGCGCCGTCGGCGAAACCCGATGCGCTCAAGGCAGCGCTGGTCAAGGTGGCCTTGCGACCGCCGCTGCCGGCCTTGCGCCCGCAACCGGCCGTGGAAACGCTGGCGGCCTTGCCGCCCGCGTCAGCCGAGACGTCGCAGCAATTGGCCGCACCGCAGATCGTACGGGCCTACCAGGCGGCCATGGAGCCGGATATGGACACCGCCGGAAAGACCGTCTCCGAGATTTCGGCGCGCAAGCAGGCGTCGCCAGGTGACGAGGCTCAGCGCGGCGTGCCAGTGATCGTCACAAGACCCGAAGACGGTGGCGCTGCCCGGCCCACGCCGCCCTCGTGGCTGGCGTTCATCTCACCGCGGGTATCCGTCGTGCAAAAGGCGTCAGCCGACAATGTGGTGCCGGGGCGCGTGACCGGCCAGCCAAATGACGCCGCCCCAGGAAAACGCGAACAAGGCGTGGTCGGCATCGGCCCCATCGCAACGGGCCTGCTGGTTGCCGCGCTCATTGCATTTGCCTGGCTGGCCATTCGGTGAAACCTACGTGTCGGCTTCGATGAAGTGTTCGATCCTTTCTGCCGACACCCCCGCCTGCGCCGCGATGCGGCGCGACAGGTCGGCGGCAGCGGCGCGGGGCCTCCCGGCAGGACGATCGAGCCAGTAGGAAACGGGGTTGAGCACAACGCGGTCGTCGACGGCCACGACGCGCCCCGACCGTATCTGGTGTTCGGTGAGCGGCGGGCGTGCCAGCGCGATGCCCAGGCCGTACGCCGCGGCATCGAGCACCAGATTGTAGTCTTCGAAGCGGCGATCCTGCGGGCGCGGCCGGTAGTCCATGTCCCGCGCGGCGAACCAGGCGCGCCAGCCGGATGCATCGGAATCGTTGATCAGCGGGAATTTGAGCAGCCGGGCCGGGTCGCCGCCGCCGATCTCCGGCGCGAGACTCGGCGAGGCGATCGGAAACAGATACTCCTCGAACAACTGCATCGAAACGCGGCCCGGGATGCGGCCGCGTCCGCAACGCACCGACAGATCGATGCCTTCGTCGGCGAGATCGGCCTGGCGGTTGTCGACATCCAGCACGATGCGTAGGCGAGTGGGATCGTTCTCAAGCGCCGCCATGCGCGGCATCAGCCACAGGCCGCTCACCGAGGGGATCGAGGCCAGCCGCACCACTGCGGTGCCGCGCGGTTCAACCCAACGATCCGAATTGACCGAGATCAACGCGAAGGCTTCGGTGGTCCTCAGATGCAGGCGATTGCCTTCGTTCGTCAGCGTCACGCCACGCGCCCCGCGTTCGAAAACCTTCAGGCCAAGCCAGCCCTCCAGCTTGGCGATCTGCCGGCTGACAGCGCCATGGGTAAGGTTGAGCCTCTGCGCGGCGGCCGAAAAACTCCCCGTGCGTGCCGCTGCATCGAAGGCGCGCAGGGTCTCGAGCGGTAAGATGCCGTCTAAGCTGTGATCCATAGTCACAGCTGACCCTTGATTTGGTCGTTTGTCAATCGGCCCGAAAAGGGGTTTTGTCCCAATCGAGAGGCGAAAGAACGGGAGGACGATGTGAGGGCAATGACGAGCACGTTGAATCCAGCACAGCGGATGGACACCACCGCGGCCGTAGCGGTGGCGCTGACCGTGATTGGCTGGGCCTCGGCCTTTCCGGCTATCCGGGCTGGTCTCGCCGCGTTCGGGCCGCTCGAACTCGGCGCCCTGCGCTTTGCCATCGCCGCGGTACCTGCGGCGATCTTCCTCGCCGTCAGGCGGCCGACGCTGCCGCGCATAGGCGAGTTGTGGCGCCTGGCCTTTGGCGGCGCCGTTTTCGTGGCGCTCTACACCGCCATGCTCAATTTCGGCGAGCTGACGGTTTCGGCCGGCGCTGCCGGCTTCATCATCAATGTCAGCCCGATCTTCACCGCCATCATGGCGATGGCGCTGCTCGGCGAACGATTCTCGACGATGGCCTGGGTCGGCACCGCCATTTCCTTCAGCGGCATCGGCATTATCGCGATGGCCGACGGACAGGGCCTGCATTTCGACACGGGTGCACTTCTGGTTCTGGGATCGGCGCTCTGTTCGGCCGTCAACACCATCGTCCAGAAGCCGCTGTTCGCCCGCCACCACCCACTGACCATCGCGGCCTCGAACATGGTGCTCGGCGCGCTCTGCCTGGCGCCCTTCCTGCCGGCAGCTTTTTCGCAGGCGGCGGTCGCCGACACGGCGGGGCTGGGCGCGGTCATCTATCTCGGCGTCGTGCCGAGCCTGATCGCCTATGCCGCCTGGGCGACGGCGCTTTCGCGCCTGCCTGCGGCGCGTGCCTCGAACTTCCTTTATCTGGTCTCTCCGATGTCCGCCCTGATCGGCTTCTTCTGGCTGGGCGAAGTCCCGACGCTGCTCGGCCTGCTTGGCGGCGCGCTGGCGCTAGGGGGCGTCATCGTGGTGAATTTGAAGAGATGAATCAGGGGGTTGGGGTCACTTCTTGATTCGAAAAGAGCCGCTTGGAAGCGGCTCTTTTCGGACCCCCGCCCGCTGCGAAGCAGCGAGGTGGGGGCTGCGCCGGAAAACCTCGCAGGCAGCCTTCACCGCCGCCCGAACAGCCTTTCGATATCCGCCAGCTTGAGTTCGATATAGGTCGGGCGACCGTGGTTGCAGGTGCCGGAGCCGGGCGTGGCCTCCATCTGGCGCAGCAGCGCGTTCATCTCCTCGGGCTTGAGCAGGCGGCCGGAACGCACCGAACCATGGCAGGCCATGGTCGCCGCGATTTTGTCCAGCCTTTCCTTCAGCGTGTCGACGGTGTCGTTGTCGGCGATCTCGTCTGCGAGGTCTCGCACCAATTGCTGGACATTGGTCTCGCCGAGCATCGAGGGCGTCTCGCGCACGGCCACGGCGCCCGGCCCGAAACGCTCGATGCCGAGCCCGAAGCGGGCGAGCGTTTCGGAATGCATGGCAAGCCGCTCGGCATCCTCTTCAGGCAGGTCGACGATCTCCGGCAGAAGCAGCACCTGCGACGGCACGGCGCGCGCGTGCAGCGCGTTCTTCAACGCCTCGTAGACCAGCCGCTCATGCGCGGCGTGCTGGTCGACGATGACGAGTGAGTCCCTGGTCTGGGCGACGATGTAGTTCTCATGCACCTGCGCCCGTGCCGCACCGAGCACCGTGCCAAGCAGCGTCTCCGCCACTTCGCCCTGTCCTGCCCGGGCGTCGGCGCTGGCGATCGGGCCGGCATCGAACGCCGCCTGATCGTTCTCGCCGAACCCGCCGTTTCCTCTACTCGCGCGTTCGAATCCTGAACCCTGGAACTCCATGTCGAGTGGCCGTTGCGGCGAGCGTGCGGGGTCGAAACCGGCAGAGCCCGAGGCGTGGTAGGCCGCTTCGTAGCTGCGGTGGCCATTGGCCGGGCCGCCATGGGCGTATGACGCCGCTCCCGGCCGGAACGCCGCCATCATGCCGGCGGCACCGGAAGTGGCTGCGCGGATGCCGGCTTCGGCAAGCGACTGGCGGATGGCGCCGACGATCAGCCCGCGCACCAGGCCGGGGTCGCGGAAGCGGACATCGGCCTTGGCCGGGTGGACATTGACGTCGACGATCGCCGGATCGAGCGTCAGGAACAGCACCGTGACCGCATGGCGGTCGCGTGGCAGGACGTCGGCGAAGGCGCCTCTTATAGCGCCGGCGATCAGCTTGTCGCGCACCGGCCTGCCATTGACATAGGCATATTGCTGCAACGCGTTGGCGCGGGTGAAGGACGGGATCGACACATGACCGGTCAGGCGCACGCCTTCGCGCATCGCATCGATGGCAATGGAATTGTCGGGAAACTCGGCTCCCATCACCTGGGCGATGCGGCGCAGGCTGCCTTCCGCGCTGTCATCGGTCGCCGGCAATTCCAGCGTCGAGCGGTCGGAACCGGTGAGCGTGAAGCGAACGGTCGGAAAGGCGATCGCGATGCGCTTGACCACGTCGCTGGTCGCCGAGCTTTCGGCGCGCTCGCCTTTCATGAATTTCAGCCTTGCCGGGGTGGCGAAGAAAAGGTCGCGCACCTCCACCGTGGTGCCGCGATTGGCCGCCGCCGGCCTGACGGGCGAGATCCTGCCGCCCTCGATGCCGATCTCGGCGGCGCTGTCGCTTGCCGCCGTGCGCGAGCGGATCGACAGCCGCGACACCGAGCCGATCGACGGCAGCGCCTCGCCGCGAAAGCCGAGCGAGCGGATGTCGTGGATGTCTTCGGCGAGCTTGGAGGTGCAATGGCGTGCGATTGCCAGCGAAAGCTCCTTTTCGGGGATGCCGAAGCCGTCATCGGTGACACGGATCAGGTTCAACCCGCCGCCCGACGTGACGACCTCGACCTTTCCCGCACCGGCATCAAGCGCGTTCTCGACCAGTTCCTTCACCACGCTTGCCGGACGCTCGATGACTTCGCCGGCGGCGATCTGGTTGATCATCGTTTCGGAAAGCTGGCGTATGGGCATGGTGACAGTATAGGCGGATTCGTGCCGAGCGGGCGAGGGTGAAGTACGGCGAAAACAGTGAACGGTCTCACGCTTGCGCTGCCAGCCAATCCCGTACCTTGCGGGCATTCTCGCTAAGCTCCCGGTTCTTCGGCCAGATGACATAGAAGGCCTTGCCGGTCTTGAGCACATGGTCCGTCACCGGCACCAACAGTCCCGTCGCCAGCATCCGCTCGGCAAGGTGGCGCCAGCCGAGCGCGATGCCTTGCCCTTCCATGACGCCCTGGATTACCAGCCCGTAGTCGTTGATGCGCAGGCCGCGCGCGGTATCGCCGAGACGGGCGCCGGCCGATTCGAACCACTCATTCCAGCTCGCCGCCTCTCGATAGGGCTCCTCGAGATGGATGAGACGGTGCGTGGCCAGTTCCGCGACCGATTTGGGCAGGCCGAACTTCGCCGCGTAGCTGGTGCCGGCGACGGGAAAGATCTCTTCGTCGGCAAGCGGCAGCGAATGATAGTCCTGCCAGTCCCTCGGTTCGCCGCCGCGCACGGCAAGCGGGATGCCCTCTGCGATGATGTCAAGATCGCGGTCGGCGGTCTGGATGCGCAGATCAATGCCCGGCAGTTCGTCGCGGAACTGCTGGAGCCGCGGCATCATCCAGAAGGAACCGAAGGCGGTTGAGGCGGCAAGCGTCACGTG
Source organism: Mesorhizobium sp. ESP-6-2 (assembly GCF_020164675.1). Taxonomy (NCBI): domain Bacteria; kingdom Pseudomonadati; phylum Pseudomonadota; class Alphaproteobacteria; order Hyphomicrobiales; family Phyllobacteriaceae; genus Mesorhizobium; species Mesorhizobium sp. ESP-6-2. The sequence goes on along the minus strand of NZ_JAIUGT010000003.1, from coordinate 374,105 downwards.
GCCTCCGGTCGCCTGCAGGCGCAGATCCTCCGCCGACTTGCGGATGTGGGACAGGCCCAGCGAAACGTCGGCGTGGAAACGCTCGCCGGCCTCCGTCAGGCTGACCTGCCGGTGACGGCGCTGGAACAGCTTGGCACCGAGCTGTTCCTCCAGCCCGCGCACCGCGTAGGAAACGGCGGCCTGGGTCATGCCGAGCTCTCGCCCGGCGGCGGTGAAGCTCGACAGGCGGCCCGCCGCCTCGAAAACGATCAGGCTGCCCGCCGAGGGAAGGAGGTGGCGCAGGTTTCGCATAAGCAGAGCTTATACAAGAGATCAGGATTTTCCAGCGTCACATTCCTGTTTTGTGCGTCTAGGCTGCGAGGTATAAGAGGAATGGAGTTGCCATGAACGCACCGGCCGCTGTGACCGAACACGCCAATCGTCGAGCCGGCGGCCGCCTGGGGCGCAAGGCGCTGCGGGGAGCTCCGGTAACGTCGTTTCCGACACTGGTCCGCCAAATCCCCGTCTATCAGATGGTGCCGGACGAGGCAGTGGAACTCATACACCAGGAATCGCTCGCCATCCTGGAGGACGTCGGATGCGAGTTCCGCGACGATGAGGCCATCGAAATGTGGAAGGCCGCCGGCGCAGACGTCTCCGAGACGAGAGTGCGGATCGACCGCGCCTTGCTGATGGAGCTCGTCTCGAAGGTGCCGTCGGAGTTCACGCTCAACGCGCGCAACCCTGAGCGTTCGGTGCGCGTGGGCGGCAAGAATTCCATCTTCGTGCCGATGTATGGCGCGCCCTATGTGCGCGACCTCGACAATGTCAGGCGCTACGGCACGCTCGCCGACCTCAACAATTTCCACAAGCTAGCCTACATGGCGCCAGCCCTGCATTCCTCGAGTTCGATCATCTGCGAGCCGATGGAAATAGCGGTGCCCAAGCGTCACCTCCACATCATCCATTCGGCGCTGAAGCATTCCGACAAGCCGTTCATGGGCATCGTGACGTCGAAGGATCGGGCGGAAGACACGATGGCGATGGCGGGCATCGTGTTCGGTGAGGACTACGTGCGCGACAACCCTGTGCTGGTGTCGATCACCAACTGCAACTCGCCGCTGGTGTGGGACGCCACCATGCTGGACGCGATGAAGGTCTATGCGCGCCACAATCAGCCGCTGATCCTGGCGCCCTTCGCGCTGTGCGGCGCCTCGACCTCGGCCTCGGCAGTGGGCGCGGTGGCGCAGGTCAATGCGGAGGCGCTGGCGGGCGTGGCCTTCACCCAGCTCATCCGTCCGGGTTCGCCGCAGATCTACGGCCAGTTCATGGTCACGGTCGACATGAAGACCGGCGCTCCGATGGGCGGCACGCCGGAGGCCGCGCAGATGATGTATCTGATGGGCGCGCTGGCACGGAAATACGGGCTGCCGTGGCGCACGTCAGGCTTCCATGTCGGCTCCAAGCTGAACGATGCCCAGGCGGGCTACGAGGCGAACATGCTCATGCATGCCGCCATCCTTGCCGGCGCCAACTACATCTGGCACTCGGCCGGATGGCTCGAGGCGGGTCTCACCTGCGGCTATTCGAAGTTCGCGACCGACTGCGAACAGCTCGTCGGCTGGTACAAATATGCCGGGGGGCTGCCCTTCGACGATTTCAAGGAAGCGATGGCCGCCATCCGCGAGGTGGGGCCGCAGGGCCATTTCCTCGGCACCCAGCACACGCTCGAACATTTCGAGCGGGCCTTCTTCATGCCCAGCATCATGGACTTCAATTCCTACGAGCAGTGGAATGCCGAAGGCGCGAAGGACCATGACACGCGCGGTCGCGAAAAAGCCCGCAACATGCTCGCCGATTACGAAGAGCCGAAGCTCGACGAGGGCATCGCCGAAGGTCTCAGGGATTTGATCGCGCGGCGTGAGGAGAAGCTGCCGGACACCGTTAGTTGATGCAAAGGGCGAAGGCCCAGGGGAACCACAGGGAGGAAGAAATGACATTGTTCAGAAGCAACGGCGATCGCGTCCCGGGCGCCATCGATGCAATGGCCGTGGAAGCACGGGCAGGCCGGATGGACCGGCGCGAGTTCCTGGCGCTGGCCAGCGCCTTCGGGGCGTCGACCGCGCTCGCCTATGGCATGATCGGCCTTGCCGCGCCGACAAACGCCTTGGCCGAGGAGCCGAAGAAGGGCGGAACGCTGCATGTCTCGATGTCCGTGAAGGCGCAGAAGGATCCGCGCACCTACGACTGGGTTGAGCTTGCCAACATCTCGCGCACCTGGCTGGAGCCGCTTGTGCGCTACACCAGACAGTTCACCTTCGAGCCGGTGCTGCTCGAAAGCTGGGACATCAACGACGACGCGACCGAATATACGCTGCATGTGCGCAAGGGCGTCACCTGGAACAATGGCGATACCTTCAACGCCGATGACGTGGTGCATAATGTGACGCGCTGGTGCGAGAAGGGCGTCGCCGGCAACTCCATGGCCGCGCGTGTCGGCGCGCTTATCGACGCCAAGACCGGTAAGGCGAGGGACGGCGCGATCACCAAGGTCGACGACAACACGGTCAAGCTGAAGCTCTCCGAGCCCGACATTTCGCTGATCCCGAACTTCACCGATTATCCGGCGCTCGTCGTCCACCGCAATTTCGATGCCGACGGCGCCGATCCGATCAAGAAGCCGATCGGCACCGGACCCTTCGAACTGGTCTCTTACGATGTTGGCCAGAAGGCTGTCGTCAAGCGCCGCGAGAACGGCAAATGGTGGGGCGGCGAAGCTCCGCTCGACGGCGTCGAATTCATCGACTACGGCACCGACTTCAACGCCACGGTGAATGCCTTCGATTCCGGCGAAATCGACCTCAATTTCGAGTCGCCTGCCGATTTTATCGACATCCTCGACAAGATGGGGTTGGAGAAATCGGAGGTGGCGACCGCGACCACCCTGGTTGCGCGCACCAACGTCACGCACAAACCCTATGACGACAAGCGTGTTCGCAACGCGCTCCAGATGGCGGTCGACAACAACGCGGTGCTGCAGCTCGGCTACAGCGGTCGCGGCACGGTCGGCGAAAACCACCATGTCAGCCCCATCCATCCGGAATATTACCCACTGCCCAAGAAGGAGCGTGATGCCGCTGGCGCCAAGAAGCTGATGGCGGAGGCGGGTCAGGCCGACTTCGAGCATGAGCTGATCACCATCGAGGATGACTGGCAGAAGAACACCGGCGATGCCATCGCGGGCCAGCTGCGGGAGGCAGGCATCAAGGTGAAGCGCACGGTGCTGCCGGGCTCGACGTTCTGGAACGACTGGACGAAATATCCCTATTCGATGACGATCTGGTACATGCGCCCGCTCGGCGTCCAGGTGCTGGCGCTCGGCTATCGCACCGGCGAGGCCTGGAATGAATCGGCCTATTCGAATCCCGATTTCGACGCCAAGCTCAAGCAGGCGCTATCGCTGATCGACGTCGCCAAGCGCAAGGAGGTTATGAAGGATGTCGAGCAGATCCTGCAGGATTCCGGCGTCATCATCCAGCCGTTCTGGCAGAAGCTCTACAGTCATACGAGCAAGAAGGTGAAGAACTACGGCGTCCACCAGACCTTCGAAATGGACCTCCAGAACGTCTGGCTGGACGCCTAGCTGCAATGGTTGGCGAATGCCGGCACCCTTTCAGGTGCCGGCATTCCGGCAAAAATCGATCTTTGGCTGCGGGCGCTGGCGCTCGGGTGCTGCCGCTAAGGCTTTTGAGGAGCGGTACATGTCTGGGCAGGTCTTCAACCGGTTGTTCGCGCCGATTGCTCTGCGCGGCAAGACCTTACGCAACAGGATCGTGTTCGGGGCCCATACCGCGAACATGGCAGTAGAGGGACTGCCGACAGAACGGCATGTCGGCTATTATGCCGAACGCGCTATCGGCGGCGCGGGGATGATCGTCGTCGAGCCGATGCCGGTGCACCGGGCCGCGGTTCTTACCCGCGGCAACTTCCGTCCTTCCGACGACAGCGTGATCCCCCATTTCCGCAAAGTGACGGAAGCGATCCGCGGCAACGGCGCCGTCGCCATCCAGCAGCTCTATCATGTCGGTCAGCACGCGGACGCGGACAACTCGTTCCATGCCGGCTGGTCCCCTTCCGGGCTGCCGAGTTATCACGACTCTGACGGTTCGCATCGAATGTCCGAAGTCGAGATCGAAGAAACGATCGACGGTTTCGTACAAGCGGCGCGCCGTTGCCGCGAGGCCGGTTTCGACGGCGTCGAGGTCTGGGCGGCGTATCATTCGATGCTGGACCAGTTCTGGACGCCCTGGTCGAACCGCCGCGACGACCGGTGGGGTGGCAGCCTTCAAAATCGCACCCGGATGAGCCGTGAGGTGATGAGCAGAATTCGCCGGGAATGCGGCGACGATTTCATCATCGGCCTTGCGGTCAACGACGAACCGGAAGTCGAAGTGGCGCTCAAGCGCGAAGCATTGGCCGAGATAATCGACCTCCACGACCGCGATTCTTTGATGGACTATGTGACTTGTGGAACGGGCTCCTACTTCGATTTCTACAAAATCATGCCGACCTTTGTTTATCCGGAGAAGCTCGGTGCCGACCTGGCGTCCGTGCTCAAATCCACCGTGCGCCACGCGTTGATCACGGCCGAGAGTCACATCCGTACGCCGCAGAACGCCGAAAGCGTGCTGAGCGAGGGCCACGCTGATCTGGTTTCCATCGTGCGGGGGCAGATCGCCGATCCGCACCTGGCTGCAAAGGCCGCCGCCGGACGGCCGGAAGACATTCGCGGGTGTCTGTCCTGCAATCAGATGTGCTGGGGCCGACGCAGCCGCGACTACTGGATCAGCTGCGTCATCAATCCTTCCGCGGGGCGGGAATGGGAGTGGGGCGGAGATCGCTTCGCCCCTGCTAGCCAACCCAAGCGCGTGCTGGTCGTCGGCGGCGGTCCCGCCGGCCTCGAAGCGGCGCGTGTAGCAGCCGAGCGCGGCCACCGTGTCACACTGGCCGAGGCTTCCGACCGCCTTGGGGGGCAGTTCCGCCTTGCGGGGCTGCAACCGCGCCGCGCCCAGATTCTGGATCTGATCGACTGGTACCAGCGCCAGCTCAGCCAGCTTCAGGTCGACGTCCGGTACGGACAATATGTCGAGGCGGAGGATGTCGAGCGCGAAGGCGCGGATCACGTCATCATCGCAACCGGCTCGATGCCGCCGGACGGCGCTTTCCAACGGGCATTGCCGCAGTGGGAAAGCATCCCGGGCGGCGGCCTGGTTCTCTCGGCTGAAGCCGTGATGGCCCGTGAGGTGAGGCCAGGCAAAAATGTTATCTTGCTCGACGATGGCGGCAATTGGAAAGGGTGCGGCACCGCCTGGAAACTCGCCGAGGACGGTCACAATGTGACGCTTGTGACACCTGACGCCCTGGTTGGCAAAGAGCTTCAGCGAATGGCCGTCGACGCGCCGCTGCGCCGCGCACTCACCAGGCTGCGGGTGCGGTTTCTGACCGAGAGCGCCATCGTTCATTGGGACGGCAAAGCGGCCAGGGTCGCTTCCCTACTCGACGGAACCGAGCAGGACGTCGAAGCCGATGCGCTGGTCTTCGCCACGACGAGTATGGCGGCCGACATGCTTTCCATCGAACTCGACAGACGGAAAATTGCCCACACGTCGATTGGTGATTGCACCGCCTCGAGGCAGGCGGCTTTTGCCATCCATGATGGCCGCAAGGTGGCGCTTGGCCTTTGATCGCAGTCTTGGCACGCGCGCCTGTCGGATGACCTGCACCGGCGGCGAGCGGCCCTCGGGCTTCATGAGCCGCAAAAAAGCCGATATGCAGGATGCGTGATTGCGCCAAGCCATCAAAAGCCGGAGATTCTGCATGAGACTGACAGTGCTCCTTGCCGCCCTTTCGACGGCGTTTCCCGCTGTCGCCCTGGCCGGTCCGGCGTCGGACGCAGTGAAGTTCTTCTATGTTCCGGAGGTCAAGTTCGAGGCCGACGCAAAATACCGGGATCGCTTCACCGAGCCGGTGACGAGACTGTTCGACCTCAACGATCAGGCAACGAGGAAGAATCCGGACCAGGTCGCCTGCATCGATTTCGATCCGGGCCTCGATGCGCAGGATTTCGACCAGAAGACCGTCTCCAAGACCCTGAAAGTGTCCGAGACAGTGGACGGCGACACTGCCCAGGTGGTGGCGAGCTTCAGTCTCTTTCCGGAAGGAGACGATGCACAACGCGAAATGCATTGGTCGCTGAAGAAGATCGACGGCAAGTGGAGGATATCGGACATCGCATCGAAGACCAACGATTGGACGCTGAGCCAGCTCGAATGCCTGGCGGGCCAAGATCCGGAGTGATCCGATGGCCCGCCACCGGTTCCTGGCGCTGTCGGCCGTGTGCATGATGGCGGCGGACTTGAGTGGCGGCGCCGCGCAGGGGCTGCTCGGCGCGCCGCCGGCAAACGCTCCGGCGGCCACCGCGCCCGATGACAACGGGTCGCCGCCAGCGCCTGCACCTCGCGGAGCCGCCGAGCCGGCAACGCCACCGGTTGCCTCGCCGGGCGAACCTGCCGCCCCAATTCAGCCGGGCTCGCCGACGGCGGTGGTGCGGCCGTTCTACGATCAGGTCGGCTTGGAGGTCGATCCTTCGCAGCGCGGCCATTTCGTCGATCCGGCGAAAACGGTGCTCGACAAGAGCGATGCGCTGCGCAAATCCGGGCAGGGCGAGTGCCTCGACCCCAACATGGCGCTCGACAATGCCGACTATGACAAGGCCGAGATCGACAAGAGCCTGAAGACGCTCGAGGCGATCAATGGCGACCAGGCCAAGGTCATCGTCGCCTTCGTCGTCGCCGGCAACCCGCACCGCCTTGAGTGGAAGTTCAAGAAGGTCGACGGTGAATGGAAGATATCGGACCTGCTATCGGTGACCGGTGAATGGGCGCTCAGCCAGTACCAATGCGAATGACGGTTCGAGCTAGCCTCGCCCGCGATAGGGTGCCACTCCGGTCTCGGGCAGCCAGGCGCCTTCCGGCGGCGCGCCCGTCTGCCAGAACACGTCGATCGGAATGCCGCCGCGTGGATACCAATAGCCGCCGATGCGCAACCATAGCGGGCTCGTTGCCGCCACGATGCGGCGGCCGATCATGACGGTGCAATCCTCATGGAAAGCACCATGATTGCGGAACGAGGTCATGAACAGCTTGAGCGACTTCGATTCCACCAGAGCCGCGTCGGGTGCGTAGTCGATGACTATATGGGCGAAGTCAGGCTGGCCGGTGACCGGGCACAGCGAGGTGAATTCCGGGCAGGTGAAGCGCACGATGGCCGGCGGGCCGTCGCCGCGCGAAAACGGCACGGTTTCCAGGAGCGCCGCTTCTGGGCTCTGTGGCGTCTCGACATGCGCGCCGAGCTGGGTGAGGGTTTTGGTATCGATCATGGACGGCTCCTTGCCTGCCTGTCGCCGGAAGCACGCTTCCATGGCGGTCGGCGCGAACGAAGATTGGAATAAACGCCGCAATCCATTCAGGGGCGGCACATCTGGCCGCTCAATAACACAATTTGAACCTGCAGGAAGACGATGACCAGCAACGATCCGCTTCTCCAGCCTTATCAGCTCAAACATCTGACGTTGAAGAACCGGGTGATGTCGACCAGCCACGAGCCCGCCTATTCGGAAGACGGCATGCCCAAGGCGCGCTACCGGCTCTACCATGCTGAGAAGGCCAAGGGCGGCATGGCGCTGACAATGACCGCCGGCTCGGCCATCGTTTCACGCGACAGCCCGGCCGCCTTCGGCAATTTGCATCTCTATGATGACGGGATCGTGCCATGGCTCGCGGAACTGGCCGACGCCTGCCACGAGCATGACTGCAAGGTGATGATCCAGATTACTCATCTCGGCCGTCGAACCGGCTGGAACAAAGCCGACTGGCTGCCGGTGCTGTCGGCTTCGCCGGTACGGGAGCCGGCGCATCGTGCCTTTCCCAAGACCATCGAGGAGTGGGATATCGAGCGCATCGTCGCCGACTATGCTTCCGCCGCCCAGCGCTGCCAGGCTGCCGGCCTCGACGGCATCGAGTTCGAGGCTTACGGCCATCTGATGGACGGCTTCTGGTCTCCGGCCACCAACCATCGCGACGACGAGTTCGGTGGCTCGCTCGATAACCGGCTGCGCTTCACCGATATGGTGCTCGACGCCGTGCGCGCGGCGGTCGGTGAGACGTTCGTCGTCGGCATCCGCATGGTCGCCGACGAGGATTTTTCGCAAGGCCTGTCGAAGGAGGAGGGCGTCGAGATCGCCAAGCGGCTGGCCTCATCCGGCAAGGTCGATTTCCTCAACATCATCCGCGGCTCGATCGAAACCGACGCGGCGCTGACCAAGGTCATTCCGGTGACCGGCATGCGCTCTTCGCCGCATCTCGACTTCGCCGGCGAGGTGAGGGCGGCGACGAAGTTCCCGACCTTCCATGCCGCGCGTATTTCCGACGTTGCCACCGCCCGCCACGCCATCGCCACCGGCAAGCTCGACATGGTCGGCATGACCCGCGCCCACATCGCCGATCCGCACATCGTCCGCAAAGTGATGGAAGGCCGCGAGCACGAAATCCGCCCGTGTGTCGGAGCCACCTACTGCCTCGACCGCATTTACGAAGGCGGCGAGGCGCTCTGCGTCCACAATGCGGCGACTGGCCGCGAGGCAGACATTCCGCATATCATCGCCAAGGCCGAGGGACCAACGCGAAAAGTCGTCGTCATCGGCGCTGGTGTAGGTGGACTGGAGATAGCGCGCGTAGCCGCCGAGCGCGGCCATCAGGTGACGGTGCTGGAGGCATCGGGCCAGGCCGGCGGGCAGGTCAGGCTGGCGACGCAGAACCCGCGCCGCAAGGAGTTGATCGGCATCGTTGATTGGCGGCTGGCCGAACTCGACCGGCTCGGCGTCGAGATCCGCTACGACAGCTGGGCGGAGAAGGACGACGTTCTGGCGTTGTCGCCGGATGTCGTGGTGGTCGCCACCGGCGGACTGCCGCAGAATCCGCCGCTGACGGCGGGCGGCACTCTTGTCACATCGAGCTGGGACATCATGGCCGGCAGCGTCAAGCCGGCTGAAAACGTGCTGCTCTATGACGACAATGGCGGCCATCAGGGAATGGGCGCTGCAGAACTCGTCGCGGCTGCCGGTTCGAAACTGGAACTGGTTTCGCCGGAGCGATTCTTCGCGCCGGAAATGGGCGGCATGAACCACGTACCTTACATGCGCGCCTTCCAGGAGAAGGGGGTCATCATCACCATCAACACAAGGCTGCGCTCGGTGCGCCGCGAGGGCAATCAACTGGTTGCCGAGCTTGCCTCCGATTTCGCCGACGGCTGGCGTGGCGAGCGGCGGGTCGACCAGGTGGTGGTCGAACATGGCACGGCGCCGCTTGACGATCTTTATCTTGCGTTGAAGCCATTGGCGAAGAACGGCGGCGCCATCGACTATGAGCGGCTGGTGAGTGGCGGCGACATCTTTCCCGAGCGCAATCCGCAGGGCTCTTTCGTGCTGTTCCGCATCGGCGATGCCGTCGCCGCGCGCAACATCCACGCCGCCATCTATGACGGCATCCGGTTCGGGCTAAGGATTTGAAAGGCTGCTGTCGCTAACAATTCCGGGGAAAGTTGTGGTGGCGCGCAACGGAACCTCCGCAAGGAGAGCCATCTGCTGCCTTGGATCGTTGCGCGCCGCGCACGCCGCCTGCTTGCGCCGGCACCGTACGATCCGTGATCAGAACATTCTGGCGGTGGCCATGCAGAGCACGGTGAGAACCAGCAGCCAGGCGGCGATTCGCTCGCCTTGGGCCATCTTCGCGCGCAGGGCAGGTTCGGTGGCCGCGTCGGCGCCAGCAAGTTGCGTGCTGGTGCGGCGGACCATGGTGCTGAGCACGCCGGCCGCGGCGAAGGCGGCAACGATGCCGAGCGCCAGCACCATTTCCGTCGAGCCGAAATAGGCGCCATGGAAGAAATACCAGAGCAGCGCACCGGTGAGAAACACCACGCCGGCCGCTCCCATTTGCGGCCCAATGAAGCGTTCAGCCCGGATCTCGGGGTCGCGCGCCAGCGTGATGGTGGTGCCGGCCCAGAACACCCCCGCCATGACGTGAAGACCGATGGTGATGATGTAGACATATTGCATACCAGCTCTCCTCTCTTGCCCGCCGTCGCCTCAATAATTAGATATCTAACTGTTAGATGTCAATGTATGAAAGGATGCCAGTTCCATCCGTGGAAAACACCGTCTAGTGTCTTGCCATGACGCCCTTTGAACGCCCGCCGGTCGGCATGAATCTCGGCCGCACCGCCAAGCTTGTTGCACAGGCCTTCGACACCGCGTTGGTGGAAGCGGGCGGCACGTTGCCCGTCTGGCTTACTCTGCTGTCGGTCAAATCGAGCGAGCTAGCCAACCAGCGCGAGCTCGCCGGAATGATCGGCATACAGGGGGCCACGCTCACCCATCATCTGAACGCGATGGAGGCGCAAGGATTGCTGACGCGCCGCCGCGATCCCGTCAACCGCCGGGTCCATCTGGTCGAATTGACAGAGGCCGGAGAAGCGATGTTCGAGACACTGCGCAAGGCGGCGATTGCCTTCGACAAGCGACTGCGTGCCGGCCTGTCAGACGACAGATTGGCGGAGTTTGCGCAAGTGCTGGCGACGTTGCGGGCCAATGTGGAAAGCTGACGATGTCCAAGGCGCGCCACGTGAATCTCTTTCGACACGACGCGCTTTAGGACTCACCGCCTCAGTCGTCATAGCTCTGGATTGTGCCAAAAGCATAACCGCGCTGCTTCAGCGCTGTAATCAGCTTGGTCAGTCTCGTCTTGCCGTCGAAGCTGTCCTGGAACATCTCGTCATGCATGAGCAGGATCATCTTTCCGCGCTTGACGAAGCGGCCATAGCCGAACAGGTGATCGATCTCGCTGACCAAGTGGTCTACGCTCTGCACCGGCTTGCCTGTGTCGTCATGCACCCACTCATGGTCCCAGCCATAGAGATAGAAGCCGGAGGCGGCGACGAATTCGTAGTCCGGCTCCTCCCGGCCTTCCTGCGCAAGGCCGAGCGAGGTGTCGTTCTTCGACATTGAGGGCAGTCTGAACACGTCGCGCCCAGGCAGCCTCGCATGAACCGCCGGAGCGAGCCCGAGCACGACGTTGGCCCGCAGCATGTCGGCCACAACGCCTTCCGTATCGGCATAGAAATGTTGGTAGCGGTTGTTGGCGTGGCTGTAACTGTGATTGCCCACCGTCACCAGCGGCAGAGCTTTTGCGCGTCTGACCAATGCCTTGTTGCCCGCGCTCGCCTGCGCATGCATGCCGACCATGAACAGCGTCGCCGGCACCTGCTGCGCCTCCAGCACGTCGAGGATGGTGCTGGTGCCGTTCAGCGGCCCGTCATCGAAGGTCAGATAGATAGTGCGATCCGCTGCGTAAGCGGGAAATGCGGCGAGCATGGTCAGCAAAGCAAGCAGAAGCGGCATCGGGACTACCCGTTTGCGATCAGGGCGCCATCTCGGTGATGAGTTGTCAAGCGCGGGCAAGGGCTGCCTACGCCAGGCTTCCCTGCAGCACCGTCAGCCTGGCCTTCTTCGGCATGCGGGCGCTCAGCCAGTCACGGGCTTTGTCCTGCGGCATCGGGAAGGCGATGGAGTAGCCCTGCACCTGGTCGCAGCCGATCGCCATCAATGAATCGAGTTCGGCTTCGGTCTCGGCGCCCTCCGCGACGATCGAGATGCCAAGGCCCCGCGCGAGCTCGGTGATGGCGCGCACGATCTTGGAGTTGTCACCGTTCTCATGGATGTTCTGGACGAAGCGGCGATCGATCTTCAGCCGGTCGATCTCATTGGGATTGACGTGGCTGAGCGACGCGTAGCCGGTGCCGAAATCGTCGAGCTCAAGATGGACGCCGGCGGCCCTGATATGGCGTAGCTTTGCCGCGATGCCTGTCTTCTCGTCATCGAGAATGACGGATTCGACGATTTCCAGCGACAGTTTCTGCGGCGGCAGGCCGGCCTTCTCAAGCGTCTCGAACAGGAAAGCGTCGAAGTCATGCTCGCGCAATTCGGTTCCGGATACGTTGACCGCAAGCCGTCCGAAAGCAATGCCGGCGCGGTTCCATTCGGCGGCTTCGTTGATCGCCTTGCTGATGACGATGCGGCCGATATCAGGCATGAAACCGCATTTCTCGGCGACGGGAATGAATTCGCCAGGCGAGATCATGCCGCGCTCGGCATGGTTCCAGCGCACCAGCGCCTCGATGCCGCTGATCCTGCCGTCGCTCAGTGAAACCTGCGGCTGGAAATAGACCTGGAATGCCTGCTGTGAAATGGCAACCTTGATGTCGTGCTCGAGTTGCTTGCGATAATCGAGTTCGCGACGCAATTCCTCGGAGAAGAACGAGAAATTGCCGCCGCCCATCTTCTTGGCGGAGTAAAGCGCCAGATCGGCGTGAACCAGCAGGTCCTGGGCGTTGTCGGCGTCGATCGGATAGACGGCGATGCCGCCGCTGGCGCCCGGTAGAATGGTCGTGCCCTGGAAGACGATCGGCTCGTTGATGTGCGCAAGAATGCGCCGTGCCAGCATGTTGATGTCTTCGCTGCCGCCGGCGCCGTTGAGGATCATCACGAACTCGTCGCCACCGAGGCGCACGCACAGATCCGACGCCCGACAGGAATCGCGCATGCGCTGGGCCGTGATGACCAGCACATAGTCGCCGGCGGCGTGGCCGAGCGTGTCGTTGATCTGCTTGAACCGGTCGAGGTCAAGCTGCACCACCGCAAGACGTTCGCGCCGACGATGCGCGCTCTTGATCAGCGTGTCGAAATGGTCGGTCAGGAATGTGCGGTTGTGCAGACCGGTCAGCCCGTCATGAACGGCGATGAAGGCCATCGAATTGCGCGCATCGACGAGTTCGCGCGTCTTGCGCAGGATCGCGTTCGACATGGGTCGGAAGATGAACAGCGCCACCAGTACGATGACGCCGATCGTGGCGTAAAACAGCGTGCGGTGCAGATCGAGCATCTTTTCGGATCGTTCGTCGGCGAAAGCGCTGATGCGCTGGCCCAGTGCCGAATAGCCCGACAATGTAGCGTTGGCGACCGAGGCGTCGAGGGTGACGCGTTCGTAACCGCCCTTGTAGCCGCCATTGTCGCCGAGTGCGAGCTGCGACGAGAAGGCCGATACCAGGCGTTCGCCATTGGCGACCAGCCCGACGGAAAAATAGTCGAGATGGAAAGGCTTGCCGAAAAGGACGTTCTCGATCGTCTTCGGATCCAGCCTGGCCGGCGACTTTGGATCGGCGGCCGTCTGCTTGAGCAGCAGGTCATAGTTGGTTTCGAACTCCGCCGTCGCTTGCTTGAGCGCGTTGACGAGCGCCGGCTGCTTGTCGCGCGAAGCAGCACCGGTCGCACCGGCGAGGAAGACGATGCGCTGCGACAGCGTCTTTTGCGTGCTGACGATATCGAGCAGCGTATGGTTGTGCCGTTGGGTGGCCATCACCTGCTGCAGCAGGATGAAGGAAGCCACCACCATGGCGGCGATGATCAGCAGCGCCAGCCAGTAGCCGGCCTTGATCAGCAGTATGAGCTTGCTTGAAACGGTTTGCACCGGCTGCTGCGACATCTTGGGGGGCGGCCCTCTCGCCAACGGGATTCCTGTATGAGCATCATTGAACTGCAAACATTAACAGGGCCGGAAATCGACGGCCGGTCGACAAGGGGAAAGGCTTAAAGATCGCGAAATGGTTATCGGCCTCTTTCGCGGCCGGTCCGCATTTGAACATTTCGCCGGCTCCCATGTGATCGGGATCGTTTCTCGAGCCATGCCTGCGGCATCCGTTCGACATTGTCCAGCCACCTGATCCGGTCGCTTTTGCGGTGGATTTTTTGTGCGTGCGGGACGACAGTCTGCCCACGTCAAACGAGGCATGATCATGACCGCAGCATTTCTCTCCCATATCGACGGCGAACTTGAGGGGCTCAGATCGGCCGGACTGTACAAGTCCGAGCGGGTGATTTCCTCCACGCAATCGGCTGAGATCGAGGTCGGCGGCGAGAAGGTGCTGAATTTCTGCGCCAACAACTATCTCGGCCTCGCCGACAGCCCCGACCTGCGCGAGGCGGCAAAGCACGCGCTCGACCGCTACGGCTACGGCATGGCTTCGGTGCGTTTCATCTGCGGCACGCAGGAGGAGCACAAGCAGTTGGAGGCGACGATATCGTCCTTCCTCGGCATGGACGACACCATCCTCTACGGCTCCTGCTTCGATGCCAATGGCGGCCTGTTCGAGACGCTTCTGGGCGAGGAGGACGCCATCATCTCCGATGCGCTGAACCACGCCTCCATTATCGACGGGGTCAGGCTGTCCAAGGCCAAGCGCTTCCGCTACGCCAACAACGACATGGCGGATCTCGAGGCGCGGCTGAAGGAGGCGAAGGATTGCCGCTTCCGGCTGATCGCCACCGACGGCGTGTTCTCGATGGATGGTATCATCGCCAATCTCGCAGGTGTGTGCGATCTGGCTGAAAAATACGATGCCATGGTCATGGTCGACGACAGTCACGCGGTCGGCTTCGTCGGCAGGAACGGCCGCGGCTCGGCTGAGCATTGCGGCGTCGAGGGCAGGGTCGACATCATCACCGGTACGCTCGGCAAGGCGCTGGGCGGCGCTTCCGGCGGTTACACGTCCGGCAAGAAACAGGTGGTCGACTGGCTGCGCCAGCGCTCGCGACCCTATCTGTTCTCCAACACGCTGATGCCGGCGATCGCCGGCGCCTCGATCAGAGTGTTCGACATGATCCGCAATGGCAATGCCCTGCGCGAGCGCCTATATGCCAATGCGGAACGGTTCCGGACACAGATGGGCAAGCTCGGCTTCACGCTGGCGGGCGCCGGCCATCCGATCATCCCGGTCATGCTGGGCGATGCCAGCTTGGCGCAGGAGATGGCGGCGCGCATGCTGCAGCGCGGCATCTATGTCATCGGCTTCTCCTTCCCGGTGGTGCCTAAGGGCCAGGCGCGCATCCGCACCCAGATGTCGGCCGCGCATTCCACCGCCGACATTGATCGGGCGGTCCAGGCTTTCGGTGCGGTTGGCAAGGAACTAGGTGTGATTTCCTGAGCGACCGGCACCGCAAACCGCTTCCGGATCAAGAGATTCAAGGGACAAGAGAATGTCGAACATGATGAAGGCGCTGGTGAAGGCCAAGGCCGAGCCAGGCATCTGGATGGAAGAGGTGCCGGTGCCGGATATCGGCCCCAACGACGTGCTGATCAAGGTGAAGAAGACCGCGATCTGCGGCACCGACGTCCACATCTACAATTGGGACCAGTGGGCGCAGAAGACGGTGCCCGTGCCGATGGTGACCGGCCATGAATTCGTCGGCACCGTTGCGGATTTCGGCGCCGCGGTCACCGAATACAAGGTCGGCCAACGCGTGTCGGGCGAAGGCCACATCGTCTGCGGTCATTGCCGCAACTGCCGCGCGGGCAGGGGGCATCTGTGCCGCAACACGCTCGGCGTCGGCGTCAATCGACCGGGCGCCTTCGGCGAGTACCTGGCGATCCCGCAGCACAATGTCGTGCCGATCCCCGACGATGTGCCCGACGAGATCGCTGCCATATTCGATCCCTTGGGCAATGCCGTCCATACGGCATTGTCCTTTGATTTGGTCGGTGAGGACGTGCTGGTCACCGGCGCCGGGCCTATCGGCATCATGGGTGCGCTGGTGGCGCAATGCGTCGGCGCCAGGAAGGTCGTTATCACCGACATCAATCCAGTGCGACTGGAACTGGCGCGCAAGCTCGGTGTTCAGCATGTCGTCGATGCCTCGAAGGAAAAGCTGCGCGACGTGATGCCGGCGCTCGGTATGACCGAGGGTTTCGATGTCGGCCTGGAGATGTCGGGGGCAGCCCCTGCCTTTCGCGACATGATCGACACCATGAATAATGGCGGCAAGATCGCCATCCTCGGCATTGCTCCAACCGGGTTCGAGATCGACTGGAACAAGGTCATCTTCAAGATGCTGCATCTCAAGGGCATCTACGGCCGCGAGATGTTCGAGACCTGGTACAAGATGATCGCGCTCGTACAGGGCCCGCTCGATGTTTCCGGCCTGATCACCCACCGCATCGGCATCGACGATTTCCAGGTCGGATTCGACGCGATGCGCAGCGGCAGTTCGGGCAAGGTGGTGATGGATTGGTAGTCGATGCGCTGGGAGTTTCAGCCTTCGGGGCAGGCGACGCTAGAGTCGCCTGGTTTTCAGCCATCGCACCTGTCGCCATGCGCGCCGCAACGCAGTTGCGGCGGCGCCGATCGCAATGATGGCGAGCGCGAGCGTCAAGACTTCGTTGTGGCCATTCCAGAGGAATTCTCCGGCCGATAGCAGTGCCGCGACGGTTGCAGCTGCCATGCGATGTGGCTTGGCCATCGGTCCGGTGAAATCGCTCGGCGCCTCGTTGGCCCGCCCCAATTCCCGCACATAGGCGGTGAGAACCGAAAAACAGGCCGCCGCCCAGCCTAGGCCAGGCATGCCGATGCCGTAGCCTATTCCGGCCATGATGGCGATGTCGGCGATCCTGTCCGGGAACTCGTTCCAGAACGGCCCGTCGGCCGACGCCTTGCCGCCCTCGACGGCGACCATGCCATCGAACAGATTGCACAGCAGCCGCAGTTGGCAAAACAGCGCCGCGCCCAGCAACAGCAACAAACGAGAAGTGCCGCCGCTCTGCCCGCCAAGCCAGAAGGCCGCGCCTGCCAGCGCGCCGGCGAGGATACTGGCCTGCGAAATCCGGTTGGGGGGCACGGAGAGCGCGGCGAGACGTCTGGCCGTCGCTTGTGCCCAGCGCGTGTCGCGGCTTGCAAGTGGTCTGCGATCGCCCGTGTTGATCACTGCCTCATCCCGGTGACCAGAAATAACGCGTGAGATGGAAGAAGATCGGAGCGGAGAAGACCACCGAATCCAGCCGATCTATCAGGCCGCCGTGGCCATCGATCAGATGGCCCCAATCCTTCACGCCGCGGTCACGTTTGATGGCCGACATCACAAGGCCGCCGAAAAAACCCATCAGCGTGATCAGGAAGGCCATCGCGCCCGCCTCAAGCGGAGAGAACGGCGTGATCCACCACAGGCCAGCGCCGATGAGGCTGGCGCTTGCAACGCCTCCGAGGAAACCTTCAAGCGTCTTGGACGGCGAAAGCTTTGGTGCGATCTTCGTATGCCCGATCGCCTTTCCCCAGACATATTGCAGTACGTCGCTCAATTGCACGACGATGACAAGGAAGGCTATCAGAAGCACATTGCGGCCCTCGTAGCCGGGAATATGCAACGTCAGAAGAGCCGGGACGTGGGAGGCGCAGAAAACGCAGATCATCAACGCCCATTGCACCTCGGCAATTCGAACGAGGAAGTGCTGGGTATCGCCCCGTATGGCTGAGATGATGGGCATCAACAGGAAGGCGTAGACCGGGATGAAAACAGAAAAGATCTCGTAGTCCTCGATCCAGAGCAGCACATACTGTACCGGCAGCACGACGAAAAACGCCGTGGCCAGCGCCCAGTGGTCGGCACGCCGGGTATTGGTCAGCGTCACGAATTCGCGAAGTGCGGCGAAGGAACAGAAGCCGAAGAGAAGCAGGACGCCGATCCGCCCGGCGATGAATGCTATGGCGATGAGAATCGCCATTACCCACCAGGCATTGATACGGGCGTTGAGGTTCTCGATGGCTGGGTTGGAGCCTTCCGGCGACAGCCGTCGCTCCAGGATATGCCCCACGAAAGAGGCCACGAGCAGGATCCCGCAGACGCCGAGCACGAGAACCATCATATCGAATTGGGTTGAGCTCATTCCGCTGCCTTTTTCGGTGCCAGCGCCAGCAGCGCCCCACGTGCCCGTTCGAGGAACATATGCTTGCTCTCGCCGTCAGCCAGGTGCATTGCCTCGCCGAACGTCACCGTGCAGATCAGCGGGATAGGCACGAATTCCCCTTTCGGCATCACCCGGTTGAGATTGGCGATCCATACCGGCACCAACTCGAAATCCGGGTGCGATGCCGCCAAATGGAACAGCCCGGACTTGAATGGCTGCAGGGAAGCGTCGGATTGGTTGCGCGTGCCTTCCGGGAAGAGAATGAGCGAAGAGCCTTCTCTCATCGCCTCCCCCATGCTCTCGACGGGATCCATCGTGCGTCCATCGCGATTGCGCTCGATCAGGACGGCATTGAAAACGTCGCGGCCGACGAAGGCTCGGACTTTTGATTTCAGCCAGTAGTCGGCACCCGCTACGGGTCGCACCCGCCGACGCAGGCGCGGCGGCAGGACAGCCCAGATCAAGATGAAATCACCATGGCTGGAGTGATTGGCAAAGAAGATCGAGCGACGCCGAGGCAACCTGCCTTCATGCCAAAACGGCCGCACGGCGGTGATGGCTCGGGCAAACAGCAAGACGACCACGGCCACCGGCCTCGCGAGCAGCGACTTCATCCTTCCCCCCAATTCGCCCGTCGATGATCACTGGCTTACATACAGCGCTGAAAATTCGCCACCGGGCAAGCAGGGATCGAAAATGACCGCCAGACCGTCTCTGCTTCAAGGCGCTGTCGCGTCGAGCCATCGTCTCCTATTCCATCTGGCGATAGCCGCTATCTCAGACCCAACGCGCTTTCCAACGACGCGATGCCTTTGACGATGGAGGCTTGCTGGTCGGCGCTCAGCTGGGCCAGCAACTCCCGTTCGAACGCCTTCGCCAGCGGCACCATCTCGCTATAGGCCGCAAGTCCGGCTCTGGTCAGCGCCAGGTGCTCGACGCGGCGATCGTTCTCGTCAGTGGTTCGGATGAGCCATCGGCGACGCTCAAGCTCCGCCACGGCACGCGAAACCTTTGTCTTGTGCATCGCCGACTGCGCGCCGAGTTCCGTCGCGGTCATTGTGCCGCGCTGGCCAAGCCCCGAAAGCGTACGCCATTCCGGGCGCGTGAGGCCGTGACGCTCCTTGTAGATCCGGGAGAATTCGCGGCTCACGGCATCGGCCAGCCGATACAGCCGGTAGGGCAGAAAGCTTTCGAGTTCCAGGATTTCGGATTCCATGACCAGCCATCGAGAAATGCCCGCGCACGGCATTGATAGTTACATTTTCGATGGTTACAAATGAAACCAATTTGGTCAAGCATTCGCGAGGAGGAAGCGATGGCCTTTTCCTACATGCCGGGTTTCGGCAACGATTTCGAAACCGAAAGCCTGCCGGGTTCGCTGCCGCACGGGCGCAATTCACCGCAGCGGCCGGCCTACGGCCTCTATGCCGAGCAGCTCTCCGGTTCGCCCTTCACCGCGCCGCGTGGCACCAATGAGCGCTCCTGGCTTTATCGCATCCGGCCAAGCGTCAGACATACCGGGCGCTTCACGTCGGTGAGTTATCCCTTCTGGAAAAGTGCGCCCAATGTCGGCGATCATGAGCTGGCGCTCGGCCAGTATCGCTGGAGCCCGGTGCCGATGCCGAAGGAGCCAACCGATTTCATCGCCGGCATGCGCTCGATGACGACCGCCGGCGACGTTCTTGGGCAGACCGGCATGGCGGCGCATGTCTATGTCGCCAACAAATCGATGGGCGACGACCATTTCTTCAACGCCGACGGCGAGTTGCTGGTGGTGCCGCAGGTGGGCGCCTTGCGCTTCGTCACCGAGATGGGGGTCATCGAGCTCAGGCCCGGCGAGATCGCGGTGCTGCCGCGCGGCCTCGTCTTCAAGGTCGAACTGGTCGATGCGGAAGTGCGCGGCTATGTCTGCGAGAACTACGGTGCCAAGCTGACGATGCCCGACCGCGGCCCGATCGGCGCCAATTGCCTGGCCAATCCGCGCGATTTCAAGACGCCCTGCGCCTGGTTCGAGGAGAAGGAGACGCCCTGCCGGCTGACCGTCAAATGGTGTGGACAGTTCCATGTCACCGAAATTGGCCATTCGCCCCTCGATGTGGTGGCGTGGCACGGCAACTATGCGCCCTACAAATATGATCTGGCGACGTTTTCGCCGGTTGGTGCGATCCTCTTTGACCACCCGGATCCGTCGATCTTCACGGTGCTGACCGCGCCGAGCGGCGAGGAGGGCACCGCCAACATCGATTTCGTCATCTTTCCGCCGCGCTGGCTGGTGGCGGAGGATACGTTCCGCCCACCCTGGTATCACCGCAACATCATGAGCGAGTTCATGGGGCTGATCCACGGCCAGTACGACGCCAAGGAAGAGGGTTTCGTCCCCGGCGGAATCAGCCTGCACAATCTGATGCTGGCGCATGGCCCGGACGCGCCTGGTTTCGAAAAGGCCTCGCGCGCGGATCTGAAACCGGTCAAGCTCGACAACACCATGGCCTTCATGTTCGAGACCCGGTTCCCGCAGATGCTGACCCGCTACGCCGCCGAACTCGACGCCAGGCAGGACAATTACATCGACTGCTGGGCCGATCTGAAGAAGCGCTTCAATGGCACGCCCGAGGGCGATTGGTCCTGAATGGATCGCTGCCGTCGGAAAACTGCCTTCAGGAAAGTTGAGCCGGCGGCTTGACGATTGCCCATAACAGCCTTGTTGTGGGCCAAGCGGCGCAAGGCCGCGTCAGGAGAGGAAACCGCATGAAGCTTGCCACATTGAAGAACGGGACGCGCGACGGAAAGCTCGTCGTCGTCTCGCGCGATCTTACACGCTTCACCGATGCCTCCTTCCTGGTGCCGACGCTGCAGGCGGCTCTCGACGATTGGCGGCGGATTTCGCCGCATCTGGCCGCAATGGCGGAGTCGCTCGAGAGCAATGCAGTGCCGTCGGCGCGCTTTCACGAACATAATGCCCATTCGCCGCTGCCGCGCGCCTATCAATGGGCTGACGGTTCAGCCTATGTGAACCATGTCGAGCTGGTGCGGAAGGCGCGCGGGGCCGAAATGCCGGCAAGCTTCTGGACCGACCCGCTGATCTATCAGGGCGGCTCCGACAGCTTCATCCCGCCGCGAGATCCGATCCGCATGGCCGACGAGACCTTTGGCATCGACATGGAGGCGGAAGTCGCGGTCGTTGTCGATGATGTGCGAATGGGCGCCAGCCTCGAGAAGGCGCGGGAGGCGATTCGCCTGGTGATGCTGGTCAACGATGTGACGCTGCGTGCCATTGCCGGACCGGAACTCGCCAAGGGGTTCGGCTTCTTCCAGTCCAAGCCGTCTTCGGCCTTTTCACCGGTCGCGGTGACGCCGGACGAGTTGGGCGAGGCCTGGGACGGCGGCAAGGTCAGCCTGCCGCTGCTTGCCGACCTCAACGGCAAACCTTTCGGCCGGGCGAATGCCGGCGTCGACATGACTTTCGATTTCCCCGCGCTCATCGTCCATGCGGCGAAAGCACGGCCGCTGGCGGCCGGCACCATCATCGGCTCCGGCACCGTCTCCAACAAGCTCGGCGGCGGGCCTGGCAAGCCCGTCTCGGCCGGCGGGGCGGGCTATTCCTGCATCGCCGAACTGCGCATGATCGAGACCATAGAGAGCGGCGAGCCGAAGACGCCGTTCCTGCGTTTCGGCGACACGGTGCGCATAGAGATGAAGGACAAGGCCGGGCATTCGATCTTCGGCGCCATCGAGCAGACGGTCGAGAAATACGAGGGGTGAGGGGGAACCCAAACCGTGACCTTGCTTGAACACCTGTGCCGTATGGCGCGCAACAATCTGTGGTCGAACGACCGGCTCTACCGTGCTGTGCTGGCGCTTCAGCCCGGGGAGTTCGAGGCCGAGCGCAGCAGTTTCTTCCCCTCAATTAAGGAAACGCTCAACCACATCCTTGCGGTAGATCATCTTTATCTCGATTTCCTGACAGATGGCGGCCGCGGAGCTGCCGCCTATGATGATTTCGAGCCGTTCGACGATGCGGCAAGCTTGGCAGAGGCACAGGCCGATTTTGATCGCAGGCTGATTACCTTCTGCGACAGCCTGTCGGAGACCGGCCTCGAACGGCGGGTCATCACCGACCGGCGTCAGGACGGTATGATCCGGGAAAAGATCGGCGACATCCTCGCCCATGTTTTCCTGCATGACATCCACCATCGCGGCCAGGTGCACGCGATGCTGTCCGGCACGTCGGTCGCGCCGCCGCAGCTCGACGAATTCCTGCTCGATTACGATGTGAAGCTCAGGAAGGCGGAGGTTGAGAGGCTCGGGTTGGAAAGCTAGGCAAGCGTCACAGCGTAGCGCGCAAAATGCGGGTCCGATGTCACGATTGTCAGGTTCTCCATTTGCGCTTGTGCAATCAGCAACCGGTCGAACGGATCGCCATGGTGATGCGGGAGGCTGCCAACCGCATGCGCGTGCTGCAAGGTGACGGCGAGCGGCTGAAATTGCATCCTTGGAAGCAGCGCCGGCAGGTCGTGCGGCGCAGTGAGTTTTCCGATCGAACGTTTGATAGCAATTTCCCAAACGCTCGCCGCGCTCGCGAACACTACTGCTTCCGAAGCCAAGATGGCGCGGTGGTGCTCGCTGAGACGTCGATCGTCCGAAATGGACCAGAGGATGATATGTGTGTCGGCGAGAAACGGTCCCACCGTCATCTGACGTACTCGTCCCATTCGGGACCGAGTTCGTCAAAATCGTTCGCAATCCAGATTTTGCCTTTCAAGGCACCAATACGAGGCAGGAGATCTGCCCTCGCTGGCGGCACCAGCCTCGCGGCGATCTTGCCATGACGCGTGAGCACGATCTCCTCGCCAGCTTCCGCGCGGCTGACGAGTTCCGACAGTTTGGCCTTTGCTTCTGCGATGGAAATGTTCATGGCTCGACCTTTCTGACCATAATTTAAGTCATAATTGGCCGAGCCGCAAGTTTGGTGTTACGCCGCCTTGCCGTCCATTTTGATCACGCCGCGCTTGATCTGGTCCTGCTCGATCGATTCGAACAGTGCGCGGAAATTGCCTTCGCCAAAGCCTTCGTCGCCTTTGCGCTGGATGAATTCGAAGAAGATTGGTCCGATCACGGTCTTGGAGAAGATCTGCAGGAGGATCTTCGTCGTGCCGCCGTCGACCACACCTTCGCCGTCGATCAAAATGCCATGCTTCTTCATGCGTTCGATCGGCTCGTCATGGCCGTTCACGCGTGCATGCGACATCTCGTAATAGGTCTCCGGCGGGCCGGGCATAAATTTCAGCCCATTGGCGGCAAGCTTGTCGGTGGCCTCGTAGATCGCGTCGGTGCCCACCGCTATGTGCTGGATGCCCTCGCCATTGTACTTCTTCAGATATTCGGCGATCTGGCTGGTCTCATCCTTGGATTCGTTGAGCGGAATGCGGATCTTGCCGCAGGGCGAGGTGATCGCCCGGCTGACCAACCCGGTGATCTTGCCGTCGATGTCGAAGAAATGGATCTGCTTGAAGCCAAACAGGTCGCGGTAGAAATCCCACCATTTGTCCATGTTGCCGCGGTAGACGTTGTGCGTCAGATGGTCGAGGAAATAGAAGCCGACGCCTTCCGGTCTGGGGTCGCGTTCGCCCAGCCATTCGAATTCGGCATCATAGGCCGAGCCCTTCTCGCCATAGGTTTCGATGAAGTAGAGCAGCGAGCCGCCGATGCCTGATATCGCCGGCACGTCAAGCGTCTTGTCGGCGCCTTCGTAAGGCGTGGCTCCCTTCGACACCGCGTGTTCGAAGGCATGCTTGGCATCGACCACCCGCCACGCCATGGAGGCGGCGCATGGGCCGTGCTTGTCGACGAACTTCATCGCATGCGAGCCGGGCTCGGCGTTGACGACATAGTTGATGTCGCCCTGACGCCAGACGGTGATGTCCTTGGTGCGGTGCTTTGCCACCGCTACATAACCCATGTGGGTGAACAATTCGGCCAGCTTCCGTGGCTCAGGATGCGCGAATTCGACGAATTCGAAACCATCGGTGCCGGCGGGGTTGGCCTTGCTGATCTTGGCGGGTGGAGCGTCGTGCGGGAAGGGACCCATGATTATCCTCCGGAAGCTGGCTTGGCCTGCATAGGCCATGCCATCATAGCGCTGGCGCGCCGCACGGTGCTTGCATTCAAACGCTTGAAATGTTTATCTGATGCATGAAGTATGCATAGCTTTCGGAAATATCATGAATGATACGCGCCTTGATCAGTTTGATCGCAAGATACTGGCGCTTTTGCAGAGTGACGCGCGGCTCACCAACAACGACCTTTCGGAGCGGGTGAACCTCTCGGCCTCGCAATGCTCGCGCCGCCGCCAGCGGCTGGAGGAAGACGGCTATATCAAGGGCTATCGCGCCGTGCTTGACCGCGACCGGCTGGGCTTTTCGCTGGTCAATGTCATCTCGGTGACCTTGGCCACTCACAACCGCGACAATGCCCGGCGCTTCGGCGAACTCGTGGCGCGGCTGCCCGAAGTGCAGGAGGCGCACGCGCTGACCGGCGAAATGGATTATATCCTGAAGGTGGTTACGCCCGACCTGAAATCATTGTCGGAGTTCGTCAATGGCGTGCTCTTGCCGCACGAATCCGTGCAGCACGTCAAGACGGCGATTGTGCTCGAGACGCTCAAGGAAACGGGCGCGCTGCCGATCTAACCCTTCGACTGCTGGATCAGCCCATAGAGATTGGTGCAGCGGGCGCCGGAACGGCAATAGGCAAAGACCGGGCCTTCCAACTCGTCGAGCGCTTGTCCCTGGTCCTCGACATTCTCGGCGGTGATCTGGCCGCTGATGACGGGGATGTAGCGGAAGGCAAGCCCGGCAGCCTCGACTGCGGCCTTGAGCGTGTCGGCCGAAGGCTGGCCGGGCTGCTCGTCGTCCGGCCGGTTGCAGATCACGCTCTTGAAGCCGGCTGCCTTGATGGCGGCGACGTCCTCGGGCTGGATCTGGCCCGAGACCGAATAGTCCTCGCTGATCTGGCGGTATTCCATTGTGGTGTCCTCGCAATCTGGTTGGGCAGTCTTGCCACTCCCCGGCACGGCCGGCAATCCACGCCGAGGGATTTCTCTGCCAAATAGCGAGTGCTGACCGGAAAATCCAACCGGGCCGCCGAGGCCCGGTTGGACCGGAGCGGCTCAACTGCCGAGGATCGCGCCTTTGATCTGCGTGATGTTGTTGTGCATCATGTCGATATAGGTCGAGGCCGGGCCGTCGGACTGCGACAGCGCGTCGGAATACAGCGTGCCGCCGACCTTGATGCCGGTCTCGCTGGCGATCTGCTCGATCAGGCGCGGATTGGTGATGTTCTCGACGAAGATCGCCGCCGCTTTATCCTGCTTGACCTGTTCGACCAGCTTGGCGACGTCGGCGGCCGACGGTTCGGAGTCCGTCGAGACGCCCTCGGGCGCTAGGAAGGTCAGGCCGTATTCGTGCTCGAAATAGCCGAACGCGTCATGCGAGGTGATGACGACGCGCTTCGCCTCGGGGATGGACTGGATCGCCGCTTTCACCTCGCCTTCCAGCGCGTCGAGCTTCTTCGTGTAGGCCGCGGCATTGGTCTGGTAGCTGACACAGCCATCATTGTCGGCTGCGCAGAACGCCTCGGCAATGTTCTTCACATAGATCTTGGCATTGGCAATCGACTGGAAGGCATGGGGATCGGTGACCGTCTTGCCGCCGCCCGTACCCGCGCCTTCCGCCGCGTCCGCATCGGCGAATTCCGGCTTGAAGTCGATCGCCGTCACACCCTTGGTCAGCGTGACGATCGATGCCTTGGTGGCGCTGGCATCGACCAACCGCTGTAGAAAGCCCTCGAAATGCAGGCCGTTGACCAGCACCAAGTCGGCGCCCGCCATGGCTACCGCATCAGCCGGGCTCGGCTCGTAGACATGCGCATCGCCATCGGGTCCCACGATGGTGGTGATGTTGACGCGGTCGCCGCCGACATTCCTGGCGAAATCGGCAATGACGGTAAAACTTGCGACCACTTTCAAGGGCGCCGCAAAGGCCGACGATGCGCCGAACGCAGTTAATGTTATAACGCTCATCGTGAGGGCGGCGCGGATCGACTTCAACATGGGCGGTCTCCTTGGAGGCTGGGGATGGATCAGGCCGTCCGATGACGGTGATGGACGATGCGGGCGCGCAGCGCGCCGCGCGTGCCGAACAGGATCGAGGCGAAATAGACGACGCCGGCCGACAGGATGATGGCCGGGCCTGAGGGCAGCGAGGCATGGTAGGACAGAAGCAGTCCGGCGATGCACGAGGCAAAGCCGATCAGCACGGCCAGCACGCACATCGGTTCGACGCGCACGGTCCAGAAACGGGCCGCGGCGGCCGGCAGCATCATCAGCCCGACCGACAGAAGCGTGCCCAACGCCTGGAAGCCGCCAACGAGGTTGAGCACGACGAGGCCGAGGAAAATGAAATGCACCGGACTGCCCCACCGGCTGACCGAGCGCAGGAACAGCGGGTCGAGGCATTCGGCGACCAAGGCCCGCCAGAAGATGGCGAGACTGGCAAGCGTCACCAGCACGATGCCGCCGATCAGCGTCAGCGCTTCATCGTTGAGCGCCAGCACCGTACCGAACAGCACATGCATGAGGTCGACGCTGGAGCCCCGGATCGAAACCATCAGCACGCCGACGGCAAGCGAAATCAGGTAGAAGGCGGCCATCGAGGCGTCTTCGCGCTGGATGGTGAATCGCGAGACGGCGCCTGCACCGAGCGCAACGACGACGCCCGCGATCAGGCCGCCAATGGTCATCGGCAGGATTTCCAGCCCGTAAAGCAGGAAGCCGGCGGCGGCGCCCGGCAGGATGGCGTGCGCCATGGCGTCGCCCGAGAGGCTCATGCGCCGCAACATCAGGAACACGCCGACAGGGCAGGCGCCCAGCGACAGCATCAGCGAGCCGAACAGTGCCCGCTGCATGAACGCAAAATCGGCGAAAGGCGCGATGAAGAGTTCATAGAGGACGTTCATCATGCAGCCCTTGGTCCGGCGCCATGATGGTGGTGACGATCCTGTGCATGGGCAGGCTTGTCATGATCGTGACCATGTCCCTCATGGTCACGCCCGTCATGGTCATGATCTTGCCCACCCGGCTCGCACCACGGCGCGTTTTCTTCCCACGCTTCATGGAAGCGCCTGGCCCGCAGGAGATTCTCGGACCGCAGCGTCTCCTTCGTCTCGCCCCAGGCGACAGGCTGGCGGGCCAGCAGCAGCGTCTCGGGAAAATTCTGCCGGACAAGGTCGAGGTCGTGGACGACGACCATGATGGTGCGTTCCTCGCCATGCCAGCGCTTGATCAGCGCAATGAGATCGCCCACCGTCTTTGCATCGACGGCGTTGAACGGCTCGTCGAGCAGGATGAGATCCGCATCCTGCAACAGCACGCGGGCAAACAAGGTGCGCTGCAACTGGCCGCCCGACAGGGTGTCGATCGGGCGTGTCTCGAAGCCACCAAGGCCGACCGCCATCAGCGCCTCGCTGACGGATTGGCGATCCTCCTTCGTATGGCGGCCGAGCAGCCCGCGTTTCGGCCACAGGCCGAGCGAGACCAGATCGACAACCCGGGCCGGAAAGCTGCGGTCGAGTTCCGACTGCTGCGGCAGATAGGCGGCGCGCACGCCCGGCGCCCGCGTCACTGCGCCGGCCATCGGCTTCAGCACGCCGACGATACCCTTCATCAGCGTCGACTTGCCCGAACCATTGGCGCCAACGACGGCGGTCAGCGAGCCTTTGCGTATGACGCCGTCCAGATGATGGATCGCCGGATGGCTGTTATAGCCAAGCGTCAGGTCACGGAATGTCAGGCAGCTTTGGGTCATTCGACGGTCCGTGGGGTGGAAGTGCGGCTGCTGGGCAGCGCCGATTGGATATGTGATGTTATTACATTAGTCAAGAAGCCAATCGAGCGTAATTGTGGCTGCCGGCTCAACTTGCCGCGACCCCCCGGCGCCGCTGGTCCAAGGGGATCTGGAACGCTCGGCCTTGCCCGAAGCCGATGCCAACTCTAAAGAGGCGCGACCACAAAGGAAGGAAACCTCCCATGAGCATTCGTCGCATTGATGTTGGCCCGCGCATGAGCCAGATCGTCATTCACGGCAACACAGTCTATCTGGCCGGCCAGGTCGGTGAGCCCGGCGGCAATGTCGCCTCGCAGACCCGCGATATTCTGGCGACGATCGATGAATTGCTGGCCAAGGCCGGCACCGACAAGACCAAGATCGTCCAGGCGATCATCTGGCTGGCCGACATGGGCACCTTCGCCGAGATGAACTCGGAATGGGACAAGTGGGTGCCCCAGGGCCACACGCCCGCCCGCGCCACCGGCGAAGCCAAGCTCGCCGGTCCGGAATATCTGGTCGAGATCATTATCACAGCGGCGATCTGAGGCGCTGCGCTTTCCCTTCTCCCCTTCCTTGCGAAGGCAAAAAGGGGAGAAGGCAAGAGATGCTATCCGTGTGACGGCTTGAATCTAGCCACCAGCGTGTGGCTTCCGGCCGCATAGGTGAAGCGCACATGGGTAACCGGGTGCTCGGCACTCCATGTCCGGCGCTCGACCACAAGACAGGCCGCGTCCAGGCCGATGTCGAGGGCACCGGCGACACGATCATCGGCGGCAACAGCACGAATGCGATGCTCGGCCTCGCTCCACGGCACACGGCCGATCAGCCACGGGCCTGGTGCAATATCGAGGAACCCTTCCTCGCCGGCTTCCGTGACAGCGGAGAGATTGATCAGCCGCTCTTCGAGCGCGAACGGCCGTTCTCCGGCGAAATGCAGGCATTCCAGCGATAGGACCGAACCCGAGGCGGAAAGCCCGAGCCGCGACCGGTCTTGCGCGCTGCTGCGCCGCTTCAGGCGCGCAAGCCGCTCGTAGCGATAGGGCAGGCCGAGCGCTTCGACCTCGATCCGGATGTCGTGGATTTCCAGCACCGCCGCTTGCGATTGCGGCTGACGCACGAAACTGCCTGAGCGCCGGCGGCGTTCGATCAGTCCTGACTTGGCAAGCTGCGACAGCGCCTTGTTCACCGTCATGCGCGAGCAATCATATTCGGCCGTCAGCTCGTGCTCGAACGGGATGCGATGCCCAGGCGCCCAGGCGCCGGACAGGATTTTCTCGCTTATATCGGACAGGATGCGCTGATGCAGCGACACCGTCTCGCCGCCCTCTGTCTCCGCTGTCGCCACCATGCTCATGGGATGTCCCTGATCAGCCTGCCGAAAGCGCGGCCATGACATTGCGGAAACGCGCCGCGATGGCGTCGCGCCTGGCGTGCCTGCCGCCGCTGACTTGCTTTTGGCCGTGCACCCAGACGCAATCGACCTTGGTGCCGTTGGCGAAGATCCAGGCGTCGAGGATGGTATCTCCGGCCTTGCCGGCAAGCGAAGCCTGGCTGTGGTCGAGCGAGACGAGATCGGCGGATGCGCCAATGGCGATCCGCGAGGCGCCGGCGCCAAGGGCGACGCTGCCGCCGTCTAGCGCGGCGTCGAACAGCGCGCGGCCGGTCGAGCCGTCGGCGACCGCCAGCACGTTGCGGGCGCGGTGGGCAAGACGTTGCGAATATTCGAGTTGCCGAAGCTCGTCCGGCAGCCCGATCAGCACGTTGGAATCGGAGCCGACCCCGAAGCGGCCGCCATGTTGCGTGAACAGCGGCGCCGCAAAAGTGCCGTCGCCGAGATTGGCCTCGGTGATCGGGCAGAGCCCCGCGATCGCGCCGCTTTTTGCCATCGCCACGGTCTCGGCATCGGTCATATGGGTGGCGTGGATCAGGCACCAGCGCGGGTCGATATTGGCATGGCCAAGCAGAAATTCGACTGGACGCGCGCCCGACCAGGCCATGCAGTCCTCGACCTCCTTCACTTGTTCCGCGACGTGGATGTGGATCGGTCCGTCCTGCGCCATCGCAGCGACTTGTCGCAATTCCTCGACCGTCGCGGCACGCAAACTATGCGGGGCGACGCCGATGACCGCTTGATTCAAGGCGCGAACGCATTCGCGACTTTTCTCAACCAGGCGTGAGAACCGGTTAACATCATTGAGGAATCTGCGCTGACCTTCGTTGGGAGCCGCGCCGCCGAAAGAAGAGTGCGCATAGAAGACCGGCAGCAGCGTCAAGCCTATGCCGGTTTCTGCGGCGGCGGCCGCGATGCGCTCGGCCATTTCGGCGATGTTGGCGTAGGGCTTTCCGTCGCGGTCGTGATGCAGATAATGAAATTCGCCGACGCGCGAAAAGCCGGCCTCCAGCATCTCGACATAGAGCTGGGCGGCGACTGCCTCGACCTGGTCGGGCGTCATCGACAGCGCGAAACGGTACATCGTCTCGCGCCAACTCCAGAAACTGTCGGCCGACGGGCCGCGCAGCTCGGCAAGTCCGGCCATGCCGCGCTGGAACGCGTGGCTGTGCAGGTTGGGCATGCCCGGCAAGACGATGGCGTGGCGCTCGTCGTCGGCGTTCGGCGCAACCCCGGCGTCGATTGCCGCAATGCGGCCTTCGCCCAGGGCGATGCGCACATTGCTTCGCCAGCCTTCCGGCAGGAGCGCCTGTTCCGCAAAGATTGCCGTCAATTTGTTCTCCGAATCCTGGCTTATGATGACAATAGCACTTGCGGTGCTTTTTAATATGTATATACATAACTGCCATCCTTTCAAAGGGAAAAGATGATGGCTGGAGAGAGCAAGGGCCGGACGGCGGCGGTTCGCATATGGCGCAATGCGCGCCTGGCGACTTTTGCCGAAGGGGCGGCAGGGCAGGGCGTCGTCGAAAAGGGCGCCATCGCCGCGCGTGACGGCATCATCGTCCATGCCGGCGCCGAAGCCGATATTCCGGCGGCGTTCGAGCGGCATGCCGACATCGTCGATTGCGAGGGCCGCTGGATCACGCCCGGCCTGATTGACTGCCACACCCATCTCGTCCATGCCGGCAACCGCGCCAACGAGTTCGAGATGCGGCTGGCCGGCGCCACCTATGAGGAGGTCGCCAGGGCCGGCGGCGGCATCGTCTCGTCGGTCAGGGCTTTGCGTGCCGCGGGCGAGGACGAACTGGTCGCCCAGACACTGCCGCGTCTCGATGCGCTGATCGCCGAGGGCGCTACCACCGTCGAGGTCAAGTCCGGCTATGGGCTTGACCTGGAAAACGAGAAAAAGTCGCTGCGGGCAGCGCGCCGTTTGGGCGCCGAGCGCCCGGTGACGATCCGCACGACTTTCCTCGGCGCCCATGCCTTGCCGCCGGAAGCCAAGGGCGACAAGGACGCCTTTATCGATCTCATCACCGCCACGATTCTGCCGGCCATCGCTGCCGACGGGCTTGCTGACGCCGTCGATGGCTTCTGCGAAGGCATTGCCTTCTCAGTCGACCAGATGGCACGGGTTTTCGACGCCGCCAAGGCGCTTGGCTTGCCGGTAAAACTCCATGCCGACCAATTGTCGAACTTGCACGGCGCCGAACTCGCGGCGCGCTATGGCGCGCTGTCGGCCGACCATCTCGAATACACCGATGAGGCAGGCGCGGCGGCAATGGCCGCATCGGGCAGCGTGGCGACGATCCTGCCCGGCGCCTATTATTTTATTCGCGAGACGAAGAAACCTCCGGTCGAATTATTCCGCAGGCATGGCGTTAAGATGGCCGTCGCCACCGACAACAATCCCGGCACCTCGCCGCTGACGTCGTTGCTGCTGACCATGAACATGGCGGCGACCTTGTTCGGCATGACGGTCGATGAATGCCTCGCGGGCGTGACCCGCGAAGCCGCCCGCGCGCTGGGTCTGCTCGGGCAGGCTGGCACGCTGGAGGCGGGCAAGTCCGCCGATCTAGCGATCTGGAGCATCGAGCGCCCTGCCGAACTCGTCTACCGCATGGGCTTCAACCCCTTGCGCGCGCGCATCTGGAGAGGACAATGACCGAACTCGTACTGAAACCCGGCAACGTGACCCTGGCCGACTGGCGCGCCATCTATCGCGGCGCCGTGCCCAGGCTCGACGATGCCTGCCGGCCAAAGATCAGGGCGAGTGCGGAGGCTGTCGCACGCATCGTCGCCAAGGGCGAGCCGGTCTATGGCATCAACACCGGTTTCGGCAAACTGGCCAGCGTCCGCATTCCTGCCCAGGATCTCGAAACGCTCCAGCGTAACATCGTGCTCTCGCACGCCGCCGGCGTCGGCGAGCCGATGCCGGTCGCTGTTTGCAGGCTGATGATGGCCTTGAAGCTTGCCAGCCTGACGCAAGGCGCCTCAGGCGTGCGGTCGCGCACCATCGAACTGCTGGAAGCGATGCTGGCCAACGATGTCATTCCGGTGGTGCCGGCACAAGGTTCGGTCGGCGCCTCCGGCGACCTTGCGCCGCTGTCGCACATGACGGCCGTGATGATCGGCGTCGGAGAATGCTTCACCCCTCATGGCCGCTTCCCGGCCAAGGTCGCCTTCGTCTCGCATGGACTGGAGCCAGTCATCCTCGGCGCCAAGGAAGGGCTGGCGCTGCTTAACGGCACGCAATTCTCGACCGCCTACGCGCTGGCGGGCCTGTTCGAGGCCGAAATTCTCTACCAGTCGGCACTGGTCGCGGGTGCATTGTCCACCGATGCCGCCAGGGGCTCGGACGCCCCCTTCGATCCGCGCATCCATCTCTTGAGGAAGCATCGCGGCCAGATCGAGACGGCGGATGCGCTGCGCAGCCTGATGGCCGGCAGCGCCATCCGCGAATCGCACCGTGTCGGCGACGAGCGCGTGCAGGATCCCTATTGCCTGCGCTGCCAGCCGCAGGTGATGGGGGCAGCCCTCGACGTGTTGCGCAAGGCGGCCGACACGCTCGGCACGGAAGCCAATGGCGTCACCGACAATCCCTTGATCTTCGCCGAGGACGACACCGCCTTGTCGGGCGGCAATTTCCATGCCGAGCCGGTGGCTTTCGCCGCCGACATGATCGCACTCGCCGTCTGCGAGATCGGCTCGCTGTCGGAGCGCCGCATCGCCATGCTGGTCGACCCTGCGCTGTCGGGCATGCCGGCCTTTTTGACGCCGAAGCCCGGCCTGAATTCCGGCTTCATGATCCCGCAGGTGACGGCGGCGGCGCTGGTTTCCGAAAACAAGCAGAAGGCCTATCCAGCAAGTGTCGATTCGATCCCGACCTCGGCCAACCAGGAGGATCACGTTTCGATGGCCGCGCACGGAGCGCGCCGGCTGATCGGCATGGTCGAGAACGCCACGGCCGTCATCGGCATCGAGTTGCTGGCCGCGACCCAGGGCTGTGACTTCCACGCGCCGCTCGCCTCCAGCGCCGCGCTCGAAGCAGTGCGCAAAGTGGTCAGGGCCGAGGTGCCGCATCTCGACAATGACCGGCATTTCCATCCCGACATGGAGAAAGCCATTGCCATGGTGCGCAGCGGTGCGGCGGTCAAGGCGGCGAGCGCGGTGGCGCTGCCGGGGATTGCCTCATGAGAGTGCTTGGCATCATAGGTCGCGTTCCTTCGCATCACAGCCGTAGAGCTCCAACTTGCGGAGATCTCGCATGACACCTCCTTGGCTGACGGTAAAACAAGGCACCGCACCGCTACTGGTTTCCATGCCGCACACCGGCATCGATCTCGCCGGTCTCGACAACCGGCTGGTATCGAGCTGGCTTGGCCAGCGCGACTGCGACTGGTGGATCGACAAGCTCTATGATTTCGCCGCCGGTCTTGGCGCCACCGTCGTGCACACCGCCATCTCGCGCACCGTCATCGACGTCAATCGCGATCCGTCCGGCGCCTCGCTCTACCCTGGTCAGGCGACGACCGGCCTCTGCCCGACCGAAACCTTCGATGGCGATCCGCTCTACCGTACAGGCGAGGAACCGGGACCGTCGGAGATCGACGAGCGCCGCCGAAAATTCTTCATGCCCTATCATGCCGCGCTCCAGGCCGAGATCGACCGGCTGCGCGGATTGCATGGCAAAATCGTCCTCTATGACTGCCACTCGATCCGCTCTGTGCTGCCGCGCCTGTTCGATGGCACGCTGCCGGTCTTCAATCTCGGCACCAATGACGGCAAGAGCACGGATCCGGCGCTGCAGGAAAAGGTCGCCGGGATCCTGGCCGAGACCGGCGAGACCTTCGTGGTCAACGGCCGCTTCAAGGGCGGGTGGATCACCCGCCATTTCGGCCAGCCGCAAAACGGCGTCCATGCGCTGCAGATGGAACTGTCCAACCGGGGCTATATGCGCGAGCCCGAAGGCAAGGGCGCGCCCGACAACTGGCCGGCGCCTTACGACGCCGCCTTCGCCGCGCCGATCCGCACCACGCTGACATCCATCCTCGAGACCGCGATTTCGTGGGTCGAGAGCTGACGCCTCGCCGCGCTCATCTGAAAGGGAAGTGACGACATGACCGATCCTCGCCACAACATCCGCGAAGTGCGCAGCCCCCGCGGCGACAAGCTCAACGCCAGGTATTGGACGACCGAAGCGCCGCTGCGCATGCTGATGAACAATCTCGATCCCGATGTCGCCGAAAATCCCAACGAACTGGTGGTCTATGGCGGCATCGGCCGGGCGGCGCGCAGCTGGAACGATTTCGACCGCATCACCGCTTCGCTGAAGACGCTTGGCGAGGACGAGACGCTGCTGGTGCAGTCCGGCAAGCCGGTCGGCGTGTTCCGCACCCATCCCGACGCGCCGCGCGTTTTGATCGCCAACTCCAATCTGGTGCCGCATTGGGCGACCTGGGAGAAATTCAACGAGCTCGATAGGAAAGGCCTGATGATGTACGGCCAGATGACGGCCGGCTCGTGGATCTATATCGGCACGCAAGGCATCGTGCAGGGCACCTACGAGACCTTCGTCGAGGCCGGCCGCCAGCACTATGGCGGCGATCTCAGGGGCAAATGGATCCTGACTGGCGGCCTCGGCGGCATGGGGGGCGCCCAGCCTCTCGCGGCCGTCATGGCCGGCGCCTGCTGCCTGGCCGTCGAATGCGATCCCGACCGCATCGATTTCCGGCTGCGCACCCGCTATGTCGACGAGCGGGCCGATACGCTTGACGAGGCGCTGGAGAAGGTCGCGCGCTGGACCAGGGCAGGCGAGGCAAAGTCGGTCGGCCTTGTCGGCAATACCGCCGATATCGTGCCCGAGCTGGTGCGGCGCGGCGTGCGCCCCGACATGGTCACGGACCAGACCTCGGCGCACGATCCGTTGAACGGCTATCTGCCCAAGGGCTGGACGCTCGCCGAGTGGCGCGAGAAGCGCACGTCCGACCCGAAAGCAGTCGAGAAAGCCGCCCGCGCCTCGATGCGCGAGCATGTCGAGGCGATGGTGGCCTTCTGGAACGCCGGCGTGCCGACGCTCGACTACGGCAACAACATCCGCCAGGTGGCGAAGGAAGAAGGGTTCGAGAACGCCTTTGCCTTTCCAGGCTTCGTGCCGGCCTATATCCGCCCGCTGTTTTGCCGTGGCATCGGCCCGTTCCGCTGGGCGGCCCTTTCCGGCGATCCGGAGGACATCTACAAGACCGACGCCAAGGTGCGCGAACTGACGCCCGGCAATACGCATCTGCACAATTGGCTGGACATGGCGCGCGAGCGCATCGCTTTCCAGGGCTTGCCGGCGCGCATCTGCTGGGTCGGCCTCGGCGACCGCCACCGGCTGGGCCTGGCCTTCAACGAGATGGTCGCCAAAGGCGAACTCAGGGCGCCTGTCGTCATCGGCCGCGACCATCTCGATTCCGGCTCGGTCGCCTCGCCGAACCGCGAGACGGAGGCGATGAAGGACGGCTCGGACGCGGTGTCCGACTGGCCGCTGCTCAACGCTTTGCTCAACACCGCGTCGGGCGCCACCTGGGTGTCGCTGCACCATGGCGGCGGCGTCGGGATGGGCTTTTCCCAGCATGCCGGCATGGTCATCGTCGCCGACGGCACGGCTGAGGCCGCCAGGCGCCTGGAGCGGGTGCTGTGGAACGACCCGGCGACCGGTGTCATGCGTCACGCCGACGCCGGCTACGACATCGCCATCGACTGCGCCAGGGAGCACCAGCTCAACTTGCCGGGCATCCTGGGCTAACGGGCCGACGATGCGCGTCCTGCGGGCAGCCGGATACAAATCGATGCCATGGAAGAACGGCGGCGGCGTGACGACGGAAATCGCCGTCTCGCCGGCCGATGCCGGGCTCGACGCCTTCGACTGGCGTGTCTCGATGGCCCGCGTCGAGAGCGGCGGGCCGTTCTCCAGCTTTGCCGGCATCGACCGCACGCTGTCGGTGCTGGAGGGCGAAGGGATCGTTCTTGATGTCGCCGGCCAGCCGCCGGCGCGCCTGACCGCCACTTCAGCCCCGTTTTTCTTTCCGGCCGACCGGCCGACCGGCGCCGAACTGATCGCCGGCCCGATCACCGATCTCAACGTAATGACCCGTCGCGGCCGCATGAGGCATTCCGTCGAGCGTCTCGTGATTTCGGCCCCTGCGGAAATCGGGACTGAAAGCCGCGCGACCCTCGTCCTGTGCCTGGGTGGGGAAGTCGTGGTTTCCGCCGCTGAGCCTGTTCGCCTTGGCCATCTCGACGCGCTCCTGACTGCCTCAGCCACAGCTGGCCTGCGCATCCAGCCGATCGACGACACGACAGTATTCGTGGTCCGGATCAATTGCATTCGAGCCAACGATTAACGCTTGTTTCCAAACATGATCGCGATGCCGGCGAAATATAGGGTAAGCTCCAGCCGGGATCACGAAAAAGCCTGAATCCTTTCCGTCGATCGGTCTCGGCGGGAGTGAGAGGCGTTCGTCTTAGAAACGGTCGAAAGACGATGCCTTGTCGTGGTGCGGAAACAATTTTCGGCAACAGCTGGGCATGCAACCAATTGCATTTGAATCGGTTTTAGGGCCATTGCCGTGGCGGTGACGCCGCTGAGTGCCCGCTTACGGAATTTTCAATGAATATTCAGACGAATCCAGCACAGATCGAAAAGACCAGCGCGAGCTTCCCGCCCATCACGGAAGAACCGATAAGATCCATTTTCCTGCCGGAGGAACGCCTTCGGCTGCTCGGTGAAAGCTTGGCCAAGGGCGATCTCGCGGATCTGTTTGGCCTGACACCGTTCGATTTCCAGGCCCGCATCCGCGACAGCGCCAAGAAGATCCTCGAAGTCTACCGTTCGACCAACGCCGCGCAGGCGAGGGGCGAGACCATCACGCCCGCGGCGCAATGGCTGCTCGACAACAACTATCTGGTCGAGGAAACCATTTTCCAGGTCAAGCGCGACCTGCCGCGCCGCTTTTATCGCCAATTGCCGACGCTGAAGCTGCCCGACGGTGGCAGCGAGCCGCGCGCGCTGGCGCTGGCCTGGACCTATGTGGCGCATTCCGACAGCTCCGTCTCCGCGACCATGTTCAAGGCCATCGTCCAGGGCTTCCAGTCGGTCGAGCCGCTGAAGATCGGCGAACTCTGGGCGCTGCCGTCGCTGTTGCGCTTCGTTCTGATCGAAAATCTTCGCCGCTTGGCGGTCAGGGTCAACCGCACCCGGCAAATGCGCCAGATCGCCAATGATGTCGCCGACAAGGTGCTGGCGACCGACGATACCCGCGACCGGCAAGCGATCCTGGCCAATTTCAGCGCGCATGCTCAGGACACCACCTTCGCCACGCAACTGCTCTATCGCTTGCGCGACGGCTCGCAGAATGCAGGCAAGGCGCTGGAGTGGCTGGAAGGCGAACTCGAGAAGACCGGCTCGGACGCCGAGGAAATCATCATTTCCGAGCATCATACGCTGTCCAGCGGCAATGTGACGACCGGCAACATCATACGCGGCCTGCGGCTCATCAACGATATCGACTGGACGGTGTGGTTCGAGGGCGTCAGCCGTATCGACACGGTGCTGCGCGAGCGCACCGACTTCGCCGCGCTCGATTTCTTCTCGCGTGACCAGTACCGGACCGCGATCGAAGAGCTGGCCCGCCGCTCGAATCTCTCGGAATATCGCGTCGCCGAAAAGGCGATCGAACTGGCCGGCCAGATCACCAACGAAAATGCATCCGCCGCCGATGGCGCAGATGGCCTTGCGGCTCCTATCGCGGACACGGATGTCGGTTTTTTCCTTGTCGGGCCACGCCGGCTGGAGCTGGAAAAGGCGATCGGCTACCGGCCGACCGTCAGTCAGACGGTCAAGCGCACCTTTGCCAAGACCGGATGGCTGGGCATCGTCCTGCCGGTCTTTGCGCTGACCGTGCTGCTGCTGGTGGTTTCCGGCAATGCCCTTGCCAATCTCGGTCTGTCAGTGCCTTCGATCGTCTTGATGCTGGCGCTGTTTGCCGTGCCGGCCAGCGAAGGCGCGCTCGCTTTCTTCAACACCGTCGTCTCGCTGTTCCTCAAACCGACGCGCCTTATCGGCTATGACTACAGGCACGGCGTGCCGTCCGAGGCACGCACGCTGGTGGTGGTGCCCTCGCTGATCGGCTCGCGCGACGACGTCGAGGAAAACATCCGCAACATCGAGGTGCATTACCTCGCCAATCTCGCGGACGAGATCCACTTCGCCCTGCTGTCGGACTGGCCCGACAGCAAGACGGAGATCGACGCGGCCGACACCGAGATCCTCGAATTCACCCGTGACGAGATCGCTCGCCTCAACGCCCGCTATCCCGCCGAAGGCGCACCGCGCTTTTATCTCCTGCACCGGCGCCGTCTCTACAATGCCGCGCAGGGATGCTGGATGGGCTGGGAGCGCAAACGCGGCAAGCTGCACGAGCTTGACCTGCTGCTGCGCGGCGACAGCGACACCACCTTCCTGCCGCTCGACGTGCCGCTGCCGGAAAAGGTCGTTCACGTAATGACGCTCGACGCCGACACGCGCACTACCCGCGACGCGGTCGCCACGCTTGTCGGCAAGCTCTGCCATCCGCTCAACCGCCCGCATTTCGATGCCACCAGGCGCGTCGTCACCTCGGGCTACACGATCCTGCAGCCGCGCATCACCGCCTCGCTGACCAGCGGCGACGAGGCGTCGTTCTTCCAACGGGTCTTCTCGGCCAATCGCGGCCTCGATCCTTATGTCTTTGCGGTGTCCGACCTGTACCAGGACGTCTTCGGCGACGGTTCCTTCACCGGCAAGGGCCTCTACCACGTCGATGCCTTCGAGGCCGCGTTGCAGGGCCGCATCGAGGAAAACACCATCCTCAGCCACGATCTGCTCGAAGGCGCGCTGGCGCGTTCTGCGCTCGTCACCGACGTCGAACTGGTCGAGGATTACCCGACCCGCTATTCGGTCGACGCCTCGCGCCACCATCGCTGGGCGCGCGGCGATTGGCAGCTCCTGGGCTTCATCCTCGATCCGCGCTCCGGCGTCCCGGCGCTCTCGCGTTGGAAGATGGTCGACAATCTGCGCCGCTCGCTGACGCCGATCTTCTGGGTGATGGCGGCGATCGCCGGCTGGACGCTGTTGCCCTTCACGCAGGCCGCGCAGTGGCAGGCATTGCTGATCCTCAGCCTGTTCATGGCGCCCACTTTCGACGTCGTCAACGCCATACTGCCCAAGAGCGGTGATCAGACGCCGCGCGGCCATTTCTCCGCGCTGGCGCGCGACGTGGCCTTCGGCACCGCCATGGTGGCCTTGAAGATCGTGCTGATGGCTCATAACGCCTGGATGATGGGCGACGCCATCGTGCGCACGCTCTACCGGCTCTTCGTCTCGCGGCAGAACCTGCTGGAATGGCGCACCGCCTCGCAAGCGCACAAGGCCGGCGACAACGACATCGGCTCCTACTACGGCATGATGTACGGCGCCGTGATCATCGGCTTCGTCGGCCTCGCCATTCCGGTGCTGGCCGATTCCACCGGCGCCTTCGTCGCCTTTTTCTTCGCTCTGTTCTGGATCGGCTCCCCGGCGATCGCCAGCTGGATCAGCCGCTCGGCCGAGACCGAGGACCGGCTGCGCATCTCGCAGGCCGACATCCATGCGCTGCGCACCGTGGCGCGCCGCACCTGGCACTATTTCGAAACCTTCGTCACGGCGGAGCATCATCATCTGCCGCCGGACAATTTCCAGGAGAGCCCGGCGCCGGTGGTCGCGCCGCGCACCTCGCCGACCAATATCGGCGTCTATCTCCTGTCGGTCGTCTCGGCCCGCGATTTCGGCTGGATCAGCCTGTCCGACGCCATAACCCGCATCGACGCGACGATGACTACCATCGAAAGCATGCCGCGCAACCGCGGCCATCTCTTCAACTGGTACGACACCACGACGCTGAAGCCGCTCTACCCGCTCTACATCTCGGCTGTCGACAGCGGCAATCTCGCCGGCCATCTGGTGGCGGTGGCGGCGGCCTGCGCCGAATGGGCCGAGGCGCCGTCCGTTCATCTCCAGGGCGATTTCGAGGGCATCCTCGACACAGTGACCATCCTCGGCGAGAGCCTGGATGAGCTGCCCGACGATCGCCGTCAGCTGCGGCCGCTGCGCCAGCGCCTGGCCGACCGCCTCGACGGCATGCGGCGCGCCGTCGACACCATCAAGGCGCAGCCGGAAATGGCCTCGATCCGTACCATCAACCTGGCTGTGCTGGCCGGCGAGATCCGCAAGCTCGCCACCGCCATCCATACCGAGGCGGCATCGCCGCAGAGCGACGTCATCGTCGACTGGGCGGCCAGGCTCGAAGCCACCTGCGAGGCGCATGTTCACGACGCCCACAGCGACGACAACGCCGTCGAGGCGCTGCGGGCCAAGCTGCTCACCTTGCGCGAGCGCACGCGCCGCTTCGCTTTCGAGATGGAGTTCTCGTTCCTGATGCGGCCGGAGCGCAAGCTGCTGTCGATCGGCTACCGGGTCGAGGAGCACCAGCTCGACGAGAGCTGCTACGATCTTCTGGCCTCCGAGGCGCGACTGACCAGCCTGTTCGCCATCGCCAAGGGCGACCTGCCGACTGAGCACTGGTTCCGGCTTGGCCGGCCGATCGTCGAGATCGGCTTCCAGGGCGCGCTGATGTCCTGGTCCGGCTCGATGTTCGAGTATCTGATGCCGCCGCTGGTGATGAAGGAACCGCAAGGTTCGATTCTCAACCAGACCAGCAAGCTGATCATCAAGCGCCAGATCCAGTATGGCCGCCAGAAGAATGTGCCCTGGGGCATTTCGGAAGCGGCCTACAACGCCCGCGACCGCGAGCTGACCTACCAGTACACCAACTTCGGCGTGCCCGGTCTCGGGCTGAAGCGTGGTCTTGGCCAGAACACGGTGATCGCGCCTTACGCCACCGTGCTGGCCGCGCAATTCAACCCGCGCGAAGCGGTGCAGAACCTAGCGCGACTGCGGGAGCTCGGCGCGCTTGGCCGCCATGGTTACTACGACGCGGTCGATTTCACGCCGCAGCGCGTGCCGGAAGGCACCGACCACGTCGTCGTGCAGAACTACATGGCCCACCATTCCGGTATGTCGATCGCGGCGGTCGCCGATGCCATTTTCGAGGGTCGCCTGCGCGACCGTTTCCACAGCGATCCGGTCATCGAGTCGGCCGAACTTCTGCTCCAGGAGAGGGCGCCGCGCGACATCCCGACTGCGACCGTCAGGACCGAGGCGGACGAACGGGCGAAGGACGAGACCGAAACCGAGAGTCCCGACACCCGCATTGTGCTCGATCCTGTGCGGGCACTGCGTTCGACCAATGTGATGTCGAACGGCCGCTATTCGGTGATGGTCACCGCGACAGGCTCCGGCTACAGCCGGTGGGGCGATCTGTCCGTCACGCGCTGGCAACCGGATCCGACCGAGGACCGGCTCGGCTCCTACATCTTCCTGCGCGACGCCGGCACTGGTGATTGGTGGTCGGCGACGGCGGAGCCCAAGCGCGCGGCCGAGGAGCGCACCCAGACACTGTTCTCCGACGACAAGGCGAGCTTCGTCAAACTGGTCGGCACGCTGCGCTCCGAGGTCGAATGCATCGTCATCTCGGAAGGCAACGGCGAAGGCCGGCGCGTGACGCTGTTCAACGAGGGACCGACCGACCGTCACATCGAAGTGACCTCCTTCGCGGAGCTGGTGCTGGGGCTGGAGGTATCCGACAATGCCCATCCCGCCTTCTCGAAAATGTTCGTGGAGACCGAAATTGCCCCAAACAATGGGGCGATCTTCGCCACGCGGCGCAAGCGCGAGACCAGCGAGCCAGACGTGACGATGGTGCATTTCGTCACCGACCCGTCCGGCCCGGCGCGCGACGCCGAAGCCGAGACCGACAGGCGCGCCTTCATCGGCCGTGGCCGCACCATCGTCGACGCTGCGGCTTTCGATCCGGGCGCCCGGCTTGGCGGCCATTCCGGCTTCACCCTCGATCCCGTCGCCTCGCTGCGCCGCCAGGTGCGCGTGCCCGCCAACAAGAAGATATCGCTGACCTTCTGGACAGTCGTCGGTTCCAACCGCGCGGAGCTGGAGGAGGCCATTGCCCGGCTCGACCACCCGGAGAGCTTTGCCCGCCAGGCCATGCTCGCCTGGACGCGCAGCCAGGTGCAGACCCGGCATCTCGGCCTGAGCCTGGCCGACGCCGCCAACGTACAGAAGCTGGCGCGCTATCTGATCTATCCGGATCCGTTCCTGCGCCTGCCGGCCGAATCCATCGCTTCGGGACTGGGCAAGCAGTCGAGCCTGTGGCCGACCAGCATCTCGGGCGATTTCCCGATCTTCCTGGTCAGGATCGGCGACGTCGCCGATCTCGAAATCGTCGCGCAGGCGCTGCGTTTTCAGGAGTACATGCGCACCCGTGGCATGATGATCGATTTCGTCGTCGTCAACGAGCAGGCTTCGTCCTATGTGCAGGACCTGCAGCGGGCGGTCGAATCCCTGTGCGAGAACAGCCGCTTGCGCGGCAAGGAGCTCGGACCGCGCCAGCACATATTCGCCGTGCGCCGCGACCTGATGGACGAGACCACCTACAAGACGCTGCTCGCGGTTGCCCGCGTGGTTCTGCACACGCGCAACGGCACCATCTTCGATCAGATCGAGCGGGCCGAGGTGGCCGCCTTGCAGGCGCGCGATGCCCAGCAGCCGGCGGCATTGCCCGAATTAGCGTCCATGACGCATTCTTTTGGCTCGCAGGCCCTGGCGGCGGACGGGCACGGGCTCAGCCAATGGAACGGGTTCGGTGGTTTCGAGGGCGACGGGCGGCATTATGTCGTGCGCCTGGCCGGCCGCAGCACCACGCCCCAACCCTGGATCAATGTTATTTCCAACGCCTCGTTCGGCTTCCACGTCTCCGCCGAAGGCGCTGCCTTCACCTGGAGCCGCAACAGCCGCGACTACCAGCTGACGCCGTGGTCGAACGATCCGGTTTCGAACCGGCCCGGTGAGGGCATCTATATCTATGATCACGCCAGTGGCCGGGCATTCTCGCCGCTCGCCGCCGTGGTGCGCGATCCGTCGATGACTTACGAGACGTGGCACGGCCAAGGGTTCTCCACCTTCCGGTCGAAGCGCGGCTCATTGTCGATGGACCTCACCCATATCGTCGACCCGGTCGACCCGGTGAAGATTTCCCGCCTGCGCATCCAGAATGCCGGCCCGGCGCCGGCCAGACTGCGCGTCTATGCCTATGCCGAATGGGTGCTGGGCGGACATCGCTCGCGCACGGCGGCGACCATCGTTCCGTCGCGCGATGCCGCCACCGGCGCCTTGCTGGCACAGAACCCCTACGGGCTCGATTTCGGCGAGCGCGTCGCCTTCCTCGCCGCCGATGACGGCGTGCATTCGGTGACAGCAGACCGGACCGAATTCCTGGGCCGGCACGGCACCAGCGAATTTCCGCAGGCGGTGCTAAGCGGCGCGGGATTGTCAGGCCGCGTGGAGGCCGGCGACGATCCCTGCGCGGCAATCGCCCGCGACATCGATGTCCCGGCCGGCGGCGACGTCACGCTGTTCTGGCTGCTCGGGGATGCCGGCTCGGCCGCGGAAGCGAGCGCCCTGGTGCGCAAGCATCGGGGCAGGGATTTCGACCAGCGTCTGGCCGACAACGAGCGCGAGTGGCGCGGCTTCCTCGACACCATCCAGGTCGAAACGCCTGACAAGGCGCTCGACGCCATGGTCAACCACTGGCTGCCCTACCAGAGCCTCGCCTGCCGCATCCGCGCCCGCTCTGCCTTCTATCAGGCCAGTGGCGCCTTCGGCTTCCGCGACCAGTTGCAGGACACGCTGGCTCTGCTGGCGCATGATCCCAAACTGGCGCGAGACCAGATACTCAACGCGGCGCGTCGGCAGTTCCCTGAAGGCGACGTGCAGCATTGGTGGCTGCCGCGCACCGGAGCGGGCGTGCGTACGCTGATCTCCGACGACGTGGTCTGGCTCGCCCATGCCACCGCGCGCTACCTGCTGGTGACGGGTGACGTCACCATCCTGAAGGAGCAGCTGCCCTTCATCGATGGACAGCCGCTGGGCGAGGGCGAGCACGACGCCTTCTTCACGCCCGAAATTTCGAAAAAGACGGCGTCTCTCTACGAGCATTGCGCGCGTGCGCTCGATCTTGCCATTGCGCGCAGCAGTCCCGCCGGGCTGCCGCTGATCCTCGGCGGCGACTGGAATGACGGCATGAACCGCGTCGGCGAGCAAGGCAAGGGCGAGAGCGTCTGGCTCGGATGGTTCCTGCTGCGGACGCTGGGCGACTTCGCCGCCGTGGCCAAGACCGAGGGTGATGCCAAGCACGCGCAGGCCTGGGCAAAGCATGCCGACGCGCTGAAACGCGCGCTGGAGAGCACGGCGTGGGACGGCGAATGGTATCGGCGCGGCAGTTTTGACGATGGCACGCCGCTCGGTTCGCGCTCATCCCAGGAGTGCAGGATCGACTCCATCGCCCAGTCCTGGAGCGTGCTCTCGGGCGAGGGCGATCCGGCGCGTTCGACGACGGCGATGCAGCAGGCGACCAAGCTGCTCGTCGACGACGAACTCAAGATCCTCAAGCTGTTTACGCCGCCCTTTTCGAAGACGAAGAAGGATCCGGGCTACATCAAGAGCTATCCGCCGGGCGTTCGC
The DNA here is from genome assembly GCF_020164675.1 of Mesorhizobium sp. ESP-6-2. Taxonomy (NCBI): domain Bacteria; kingdom Pseudomonadati; phylum Pseudomonadota; class Alphaproteobacteria; order Hyphomicrobiales; family Phyllobacteriaceae; genus Mesorhizobium; species Mesorhizobium sp. ESP-6-2. The sequence continues at coordinate 329,237 of NZ_JAIUGT010000003.1, read as the reverse complement.
GAGAATGGCGGCCAGTATACCCATGCCGCTACCTGGTTCGTCATCGCGCTGGCCGAAATGGGGCTGAACGACGAGGCCTATCGCTGCTTCTCGATGCTGAACCCGGTCAACCACGCCTTGGACGAGGCCTCGGCCGAACGCTACCGCGTCGAGCCCTACGTGGTTGCGGCCGATATCTACGCCAGTGACGGCAATGCCAGCGACAACAAGGGCGGCCGCGGCGGCTGGACGTGGTACACGGGCTCGGCGGGCTGGCTGTACCGGGCGGCGGTCGAAGGCATTCTCGGCATCGAGCGGCGTGGGAGGCAGATCACGTTTAGGCCGAAACTGCCCAGCCATTGGGATGGCTACGCCGCCACGCTCAAAATGCTGGGGGCCGAAATCACGGTGCGTGTCGTCCGCGACAAAAAGACCAAGTCGATCTCGCTTGAAGTTGATGGTTCGAAGACGAAATCCGCGTCTTTCCAACCGAAGGCTGGTAGCAAGGTCGAAGTTGTCGTGAAGATACCTTCGTAAAATCAACAGTTTCAACCCTATCCCGCGCATTCTCCGGAATGCGCGGGATAGTCTTTTGACTATTTGCAGATCTCCGCTTCGGCAGCCGGCGCACCCGGTCTGACCATGCCGGGCAAGTTCCCCGTGATTAAAAATGCGGCAGCGCTCAGCGGCTGCCATGATTTTGCCGCAAGGCTGACATTTCACCTTTTATCTCAACCCGTTAGGTGATCACGTGAGATTTCGCATCGTCGTCATCTTTTGTTCGCTAAACGGGAACGGAAGGGATAGACGGGCATTGTTTTGCGACGCGTTAACCGATACGTGTCAAGAAATGGTGCGGTGCACAATAAATGTTTTGGCGGAGTAGCTGAAGTGTCCCTTCTGCAAATCTACTGGCGAGCGCTCGGTTATTTGGCAGCTGACAGGAAACGCGTGGCGCTGATCTGCTCAGCCAATGTCGCGCTGGCCATCATCGCCATCCTGGAGCCGATCATGTTCGGTCGCGTGATCGACGCGATTTCCGCACATGGCTCCGTCTTTTCGACGCTCGCCCTCTGGGCTGGTCTCGGTGCCTTCAACATCATCGCGTTCGTTCTTGTGGCGCGCGGCGCCGACCGCTTCGCCCACGCCCGGCGCAGCGAAGTGCTCTGCGACTCCTTCGAGCGCGTCATCACCATGCCGCTCGCCTGGCATCACCAGCGCGGCACGTCCAATTCCCTGCACACGCTGCTGCGTGCCGTGGAGACCTTGTTCAGCCTCTGGCTCGAATTCATGCGCCAGCATCTGTCCACCGCCGTCGCGCTGTTCCTGCTGATCCCGACCGCGCTCAGCATGGACGTGCGCATGTCGATGGTGCTGCTGGCCCTCGGCGTGCTCTATGTCGGCATCGGCCGGCTGGTGATGAAGCGGACCAAGGCGGGCCAGGCCGCCGTGGAGCGCCACTATCATACCGTATTCGCCCATGTGACGGACTCAGTCAGCAACGTCGCGGTTTTGCAGAGCTACAACCGCCTCGGCCATGAGGCCGATACGCTGCGCCGCTATGTCAAGAACCTGCTCGATGCGCAGAACCCTGTGCTCGACTGGTGGGCCATGGCCAATGCGCTGCATCGCCTGTCGTCGACGATTTCGATGATGGTGGTGCTTTTGATCGGCGCCTATCTGGTCACCCACGGCCAGCTGCGCATCGGCGACGTCATCGCCTTCACCGGTTTTGCAACGCTGCTGATCGCCCGTCTCGACCAGATGTCGGCATTCGCCAACCAGATTTCGGAGGCTCGCGCCAAGCTCGAGGATTTCTACCATCTCGAGGACTCGGCGGCCGACGCCGCCGAACCGGACGGGCTGCGCGATCTCACCAACGTAACCGGCCATGTCCGTTTCGAGAATGTCGGCTTCGAATTCGCCAATTCGGGGCAGGGCATCCACGACGTCTCCTTCGAGGTCCAGGCGGGCCAGACCGTAGCCATCGTTGGGCCGACCGGCGCCGGCAAGACCACGCTCATCAATCTTTTGCAGCGCGTCTTCTCGCCGTCCACCGGCCGTATCCTGATCGACGGCATCGACACCCGCACTGTGACCCGCAAGTCGCTGCGCCATTCGATCGCCACCGTGTTCCAGGATGCGGGCCTGCTCAACCGCTCGATCGAGGACAACATCCGCGTCGGCCGCTCCGATGCGACCAACGACGAGATCCATGCCGCCGCCGACGCGGCTGCCGCACAGGACTTCATCCTGGCCAAGAGCAATGGCTACGACACGGTGGTCGGAGAACGCGGCGGCCAGTTGTCCGGCGGTGAGCGCCAGCGCATCGCCATTGCCCGCGCCGTGCTGAAGGACGCTCCGATCCTGGTATTGGATGAGGCGACCAGCGCGCTCGACGTCGAGACGGAAGACCGTGTCAAGGAAGCGATCGACGAATTGCGCCGCGACCGCACCACCTTCATCATCGCCCACCGCCTAACCACCGTCCGCGACGCCGACCTGGTCGTGTTCATGGACAAGGGCAGGGTGGTCGAAATGGGTGGGTTCGCCGAGCTGTCGCTGCGCAACGGCCGTTTCGCCAGCCTGCTGCGCGCCGGCGGCCTGCTCAACGACGAAGAGGTCCGCCGCCTCAGCCGCTCGATACAGGGCGAGGCCGCCTGAGCGGGTTCTTTTACCTCTCCCTCGTGGGAAGGTCGGACCGAAGGTCCGGTCGGGGAGCGCCGCCGTCCCCACCCCGCTGCTTCGCAGCGACCCTCCCCACAAAAGGGGAGGTGACAAAGCCTGCGACACTCCCTCGATTGCCCCAGGCGCATAGCCGGGCTATTTAAAGCGGCATGAGCGACAGCACTTCACGCCTGAGCGGCTGGACCGATCTTGCCAACCCGACACGGTTCGTAGCGCTTGCCGACCGGGTGGTGCCGTGGCTGGCGACGATTGCGGCGCTGACCCTTGCCGCCGGGCTCTATATGAGCTTCACCGCGCCCGAGGACTTCCAGCAAGGCATCACAGTCCGCATCATGTACATCCATGTGCCTTTCGCCTGGTTGGCCATGATGTGCTACACGCTGATGGCGCTCTCGGCGCTCGGCACATTGGTCTGGCGCCATCCGCTGGCCGATGTCGCACTGAAATCGGCGGCCCCTATAGGTGCCGTCTTCACCGCCCTGGCGCTGGTCACCGGTTCGATCTGGGGCAAGCCGATGTGGGGCACCTGGTGGGTGTGGGACGCGCGGCTGACCTCGGTGTTCGTGCTGTTCCTGATGTATCTCGGCATCATCGCGCTGACCCGCGCTCTCGATGACGCCGGCCGCGCCGCCTGGGCCGCCGCCGTCATCACGCTGGTCGGCTTCATCAACATCCCGATCATAAAATTCTCGGTCGATTGGTGGAACACGCTGCATCAGCCGGCCTCGGTGATCCGCATGGGCGGATCGACCATCGACCCCTCGATGCTGTGGCCGCTGCTGGTGATGGCCATCGGCTTCACGGTGCTGTTCTTCGCGCTGCACCTGATGGCGATGCGCACCGAAATCCGCCGGCGGCGGGTGATTGCGATGCGCAGGGTCGCGGCCCGGCAGGCTGAGCGTCAGCCGGCTTGAATCACCCGCGCCTGGCGACAGAAGTCATCCCATCAGCCCGCGCGCTGCTACCGGCAAGGTTTCCAGCACCGTCTCGCCGTCGATCAAATTGACCTCGTTGAACAGGTTGGTGACCACGCAGCAATGATCGGGCACCACGCGCACGCGCTCGCCGATGCGAAGCTTGCCATCGCCCGACAGCGTGACCGTGCCGTGTTCTTCGCTCAAGCCCGTCACCCGCGCTCCCGCAACGCCCAACAACTCGCCGAAATCGGCGAGCCCCAGCGTGTCGCTCGACAGCGCCTTGCTGCCGGCGTCGAGAATGGCACGTGTCCGCGTCGGATGGCTGACCACGGTCGACAGCACGCTCAGCGCGCAATCGTCGAGGCTACCGACGCCCTTGGCGACCTGGTAGCGGTCGAGATAGATGTAGGTGCCGGGCCGGTATTCCGTGACGACGCTGTCTTCGCCCGACCGCCACATGTCAGGCGTGCCGCCGCTGGAGATGCGCGCGCAGGCAAGGCCGCAGGCGGCAAGCGCCTGCCTTGCGTCGGCGAGCCAGGCCTCGGCCTCCGCCGCACGGCCCGCGGCCGGGTAGGTCATCAGCCCGCCGAAGGCGAGGCCCTTGGCCGTGCCGATCTGTCTTGCCAGCCCAACCGCTTCACCAGCCGTCTGCACGCCGCAGCGCCCCATGCCGGTGTCGCATTCGACCAGCACTGGCAGGGGATGGCCGGCATCGGTGAAGGTGGCGGCCAGCCCTTCGATCGTCTCCACGCTGTCCGCCGTCACCGACAAGGTTACGCGCATGTGCAGCGCCTTCAGCCGCTCCAGCTTGGCGCGGCCAAGGATGTTGTAGGGGAGAAAAATGTCGGTCAGCCCGGCATTGGCCATCACCTCGGCCTCGCCGATCTTCTGGCAGGTGATGCCGACCGCGCCCGCGGCGACCTGCTTCTTGGCCCAATAGGGCAGCTTATGGGTCTTGATGTGCGGCCTGAGCTTCAACCCGTGGCGGTCGGCATGCGCTTGCGCGCGGGCAATATTGGCTTCGGCGCGCGCTGCGTCGATCAGGATCGATGGCGTATCGAGGTCGTGAATGGTCGGCATCATCTGTCGCCCTGTGGAATCGCAGCGGTTATGGCCCTGAAACCGCCTTATGTCACGCGGCCAGCCGAGCGGATCCATGGTTCCATGCGGCCACGCCGCAAGCCGGGGCGAGGCAATACGGATCGACACCGCATCGGCGTTCGGCTATGCGATTTATCGGAAAAGTCGACACGAGGACCACGATCATGAAACGCTCCGCCATCAACGACATCATCCGCGAAGCCGACGCTTTCATCCGCTCGTTCGGCTACATCATGCCGCCCTTCGCCTACTGGTCGCCGGAAGAGATGAAGGCGCGCCAGGTCGATTCCTCGGCCATCTTCACCTCGCGGCTCGGCTGGGACATCACCGACTACGGCCAGGAAAAATTCAAGGAGCTTGGCCTGTTCCTGTTCACAGTGCGCAACGGCCGCTACGAGGACATGAAGAAGGGCATGGGCATGCTCTATGCCGAGAAGATCATGATTTCGCGCAAGGACCAGCTCTCGCCGATGCACCGCCACAACATCAAGGCCGAGGACATCATCAACCGTGGCGGCGGCAAGCTGGTGCTGGAACTGTTCATGCACGACCGCGACGGCGGCATCGATCCCAAGGCTGAGGTGTCGGTGCCTGTCGACGGAACCATCCACCGGTTGCCGGCGGGCGGGCTGCTGAAGCTCGATCCGGGCCAGAGCGTCACGCTGCTGCCCGGCGTCTGGCATGCCTTCTGGGCCGAAGACAAGGACGTACTGATCGGCGAGGTGTCGACGGTCAATGACGATCTCACCGACAATGTGTTTCGCGAGCCGATCGGCCGCTTCTCCAACATCGACGAGGACGTCGCCCCGGTGCACCTGCTGGTATCCGACTATGAGAAGTGGCTGGGATAAATCAGGCGCGAATTGAGGCGCCGACTGGCTGACGGCAAGGCTGGCAGCGGCTCGATGGCAGCAGCCAAGTCGAAAGTGGGTCGCCCCCGGTTGCCGCTACGGCGATCCCTGGTCGATCGATCCCACCGCTTCGCCGGTGAAGATGACCTTCGTGCCTTCTTGCACTTCGGAGGCGAGGTCTTCGGCGTCCCAATTGGTCAGCCTGATGCAGCCATGCGAGAAGGTTTTCCCGATCTTGCTCGGGTCCGGTGTCCCGTGAATTCCGTAACTTTCGATGGATAAATCGATCCACACCGATCCTACCGGATTGTTTGGCCCGGCAGCGATCGTGAAGGGCCGTTTGGTCCTCACCCCCTTGAAGGCGAAGTCGGGATCGTAGTGATAGGTGGGGTTGTGCACCACGCGTTTGACCTCTGCCTGGCCGCTCGGCGCCGGCTTCTCCTGGCTGCCGATCGAGGCGGGGTACAAAGCAAGCACTTTGCCGGACGGGTCGAGCACGCGAAGCTGGCGCGCGCCCTTGTCGACCTCGATGTCAGCAACACCCGCGGGCGGATCGCCTCGGGTGACGGCCGGCACCAGCACCTTTTGCCCCGCTTTCCTGAAGCGGACGCCAGGGTTGAGCCGTTGAAGCAACTGTTGGCTGACGTGGAAGCGCTCCGCTATTTTTTCCGCCGCGTTGTGGTAGCCGAGCCTGCGCAGGCGGGCCATTCTCTCCATGCGCGCCGGAATTCGCCTGGTAAACGGTCCGCGCACATCCTTGCGCGTCAGCTCGTACGTCTCGAGCACCGGGCTCGGGGAGGTCGCGACCAGCTTGTCCCAGGTCTCGCGGGTGAGCTTGCCATCGGCGGGCAGCCCGTTGGCCGCCTGAAACGCCCGGATCGCCTTGGCGAAGTTCTCTGCTGCGCGGCCGTCGATCAGGCCCGGCGAGAAGCGCGCGCGATCCAGAAGGATCTGTGCCTTCAGCACGGTCGCACTGACGCCTTTTGCTTCGCTGTCGTCGAATTGCGCGTTGTTGACGGTTGCGACATCCAGCTTTGCCGCCGCTGCGTCGCATGCCATGGCGAGCACAACAGCCGCGACGAGAAGGAGCCTGGTCATCGACGTCACACTCCTGCATGAGCACCTGCTTCTATGACGTCGCAGGGCCGATCTGGTTCCATTCCCCCTGCACTTGAGCCGCGATCACCGACTGCCCGTATGCGAATACGGATCGGGACGTCCGGCGGTCGCGCGGATGCATGTGATGATAGGCTCAACTGATGATAGGCTCAACGGCAGCAGCTCGGCGCCGGCTGCACGCTCGTCCCGCACAGGCATGACGAGCTGATCGGTACATCCGCCTTGCCATCGCCGTGGCGAGCTTGCCAGCAGCGCCGGCAACCCCTCGCCGCGCCGTGTCAGGCATTCTAGCAGCCCGTGCAGCGCCTATGACAAAGCCGGGCTCACCCGCATCGGTGCCGAACGCCCTTAACTGCCAGGCCTGCCCTTGTTTTGTTTGCGCGCATAGACGACGCATGCGTCGACGGCGCTGACACACAGCCCATCGCGGCGGTTTGGAAGGTTGTTGTCGCCCGCATAGGCGACCTCAGCCACACGGCCATCGACGATGCGAACCTGTGTGTTGCAGTAACCTCCCGGAGCGACATTCAACGACCCGCCGACGGAAGGGATAGGGCCCACCGCGAAGGTAGGAAGCACGACATTGACATTGCCCCGCTGCACCGCGCGCTCGTAGCTCCAGATTTGCCCCGATGCTCCTTCGTCGGCGGTGGCGGTGGGGAATCCCGCACACATTCGCAGATCCGCTTCGCTGAGACCGACCATTTCCTTTTTGGCGGCTGCCGTCGTGGGATCCTCTTTCGCAAGCGTGGAGGTGTCGTCGGGAACGACGCAGGACCAGAGCGCGACCGTGCCGGTGAGAAGAAACAGGATAGCCGGTGGTCGAATCCCGCGAGACGCCAAAACCGCTCTCCGATCTGCTGGATTGTTCGCCCGCCCTTCACCGAGGTAAGAGGCCGTCCCGATATTTCAACCCGCGATCGGGCTGCCGGTTCGATCGCGAGACGGCGGATCAGGCTGGTTGGTCTGGTGTGGACGGTGAGAGTGAAGCTGGCTGGGGAACCTGGATTCGAACCAGGACTAACGGAGTCAGAGTCCGTGGGTCTACCGTTAACCTATTCCCCAGCAGGCGAGGTCATAAACCGCGCGGGCCGAGCGGGCGAACCGCTGTGAGCGCTGCCTTGTAGCCGCCAGCAGAAAATAGTCAAGCCTGCCGTTGTTTCAATTGTGATGTTTCGGCGCGGCTTTTCAATTGCCTGTCCGCCCGAACTGCGAGCGCTCGAAGTACAGCACGATGCCCAGGCCCAGAAACAGCGGGACGATGAGATAAAACAGCCGGAATACCAGCAGGGCCGCCAGCACGCCCACCGGATCCATGTCCGAAAGCCCGGCCAGGAACACCACTTCGAACACGCCCAGCCCGCCCGGCGCGTGTGAGATCTGCGCGATCGCGAAGGAGACGAGGAACACGCCGAGTACGACGAAATAGCCGGGGTTGTGGGGCTCGGGCAGGGCAAAGAAGATGATCGCGGCCGCCGCCAGGAGCTCAATCGGGCCGATCAGCAATTGCCGCGCCACGATCGGCAGCGCCGGATAGTGAATCTGAAAGCTGCCGATCTTGAGCGGCCGCAGATGCAGCCAGCTGCCGAAGATGTAGGCGGCGACGACGGCAAGCATGACGATGCCCGCCGCCCGCGAGAGGTCGTGATGAGCAATGCCCGAGAAGCGATCGATGATCTGCGGTTCGAATACCAGCACGAGGCCGGAGGCAAGTACGGTCGACAGCACGAAGGTGATCCAGCAGATCGCCACCAGCACGCCGACATCCTGACCGCTCAATCCCCTCGTGCCATAGGCGCGATAACGGATAACGGCGCCCGAAAACACCGAGCCGCCGATATTGTGCGACAGCGCGTAGGTGGTGAAGGAGCACAGCGTGACGAACAGCCACGACACGCGTTTGCCGATATGCAGGAGCGCGATGTGGTCGTAGCCGGCGAGCGAGGCGTAGGCGACAACCGAGCTCAGCCCCGCGAGGACCCAGCCGCGCGCCGGGATCGCCGCAATACCGTCCCAGACATCGTCGAGCGAAATGCCGCGCAATTCATGCCAGAGCAGCAGGAGCGAGAAAATCACCGCCCCGATGCCGACGACCGGCCAGAAATAGCGTCTCCAGTTCATTGCCTGATTGCCATGCGTTGCGGGTCCGTTTCCTTCGCTGTCATTGCGGGAAAGCGGTCGGCGATTCCGATCGCTTTGCCCTCTCATTTCAGAAATGCCTCATCGAAGCCGGCTATTCAACCGCCGGGCCTTGCCGCTATGGCAAGCCGCAATCGTTATCGTCGTTGAGAGGCGGAAAATCGGCAACCGAGCGGGAATATCGGCCCGGCCATGCGACCGTCCCCGCATGCATTTGTGCTGAAACTCGCTGTTTGCCCCCACTTTGCGTAAGACGTGGCAGCAGGCGGTTTGCGGACAGCCGGCAAAATTCGTGCCACGCGGCACTTGGTGATCCGGGCCGGCGCTGTTAGTCTGGCGGCAACTTGAAACAAAGAAGCGCCTGCTGCGTCCGTTCGCCGGTTCGCGCGGCGCCGGAAGGAACGACAGTGGAAGACCGCGACACCGGCGCCGGCGCGCCGGAGGTGGGCGCGTCCAGCGCTTCCCCGGGGCCGGCAGGCCCGGGGACCGCCAAATGGCAGCAACGCCGCCCGACGGAGCCACGCTCCGCCGACGGGCAGGCGAGCGACGCGAACCATCATCAAAAGGGCAAGCCCAAGAAAAGGCGCAAACGCCGGCGCGGGCGCAAGGTTTTTGCGCGCGACGGTGTTCGTCCCGCGGTGAACGGAGCGCCGGCGCCCGGCCCTGGCGCGGCGCCTGGACCCGCAGGCATAGCCTCACAGCCCATCGTGGTGGCGCGGCCCGAACCGGGGGCTCGTCGGCCGTCGATGCCGGAATTGCCGGTATTCGCCGCGCTCGATCTCGGCACCAACAATTGCCGGCTGCTGGTCGCAGTGCCGGCGCGTCATGGCCAGTTTCGCGTCATCGACGCCTTTTCGCGCATCGTGCGCCTGGGCGAGGGGCTCACGGCCAATGGCCGGCTCGGCCAACCGGCGATGGACCGCGCGGTCGAGGCCCTGAAAGTCTGCGGCGAGAAACTGCGCAACCGCAAGATCAGGAAGGCGCGGCTGATCGCCACCGAGGCCTGCCGCTCGGCGGCGAACGGCGTCGAGTTCCTGGAGCGCGTCGAGCGCGAGGCCGGCCTGAAGCTCGAAATCATCGACCGGCAGACCGAAGCGCGGCTCGCGGTATCAGGCTGCGGTTCGCTGGTCGAGCGCGACACGCAGGGCGTCGTGCTGTTCGACATCGGCGGCGGCTCTTCCGAGATTGCGCTGATCGATCTCACCGGCCGCCGCTCGCCGCGGCTTGCCAACCACATCGTGTCGTGGACGTCGCTGCCGGTCGGCGTCGTCTCGCTGGCCGAGCGTTTCGGCGGCCGCACGGTCACGCGCGAAATTTTTGGCGCCATGGTCGACGACGTCGCCGCCCGGCTCGCCGCCTTCGACGGGCGTGACAGGCTAAGCCACCTCAAGGCCAGCCCGAACTTTCATCTGCTGGGCACTTCCGGAACGGTGACGACGCTGGCCGGCGTCCATCTCGATCTCGAGCGCTACGACCGCCGCCGCGTCGACGGCCTGTGGATGGACAGGGACAGCGTCGACCGCATGGTGGAAAAACTTGTCGGCTGGGATTTCCAGCAGCGCGTCGCCAACCCCTGCATCGGCGCCGACCGCGCCGACCTGGTGCTGGCCGGCTGCGCCATTCTGGAAGCGATCCGGGCCGTGTGGCCGTCGGAGCGGCTGCGCGTCGCCGACCGTGGGCTGCGCGAGGGCATATTGAGCGAGCTGATGGCCGATGACGGCGTCTGGCGCAACGATGGACGCGGCAGGACATGATCCCGCTCAAAAAAGAAATCAACCAATGACCAAGAAACCGGAAAAGCCGGGCTCGGCCGGCATTCGCGTGCTGAAGACGCGGATCAAGAAGAAAAGCGGGTTGAAGGAATCGTCGCGCCGCTGGCTGCAGCGCCACATCAACGACCCTTACGTCCAACGCTCCAAGGCCGACGGCTACCGCTCGCGCGCGGCCTACAAGCTTATCGAGATCGACGACAAGCACCATCTGCTGAAACCCGGCATGAAGGTGATCGACCTTGGTGCGGCCCCCGGCGGCTGGTGCCAGGTCGCGGCCGCGCGGACCAGATCGACCGCGGAAAATCCCCATGTCGTAGGCATCGACTATCTCGAGATGGATGCGGTGCCCGGCGCCCCGGTGCTGTTGATGGACTTCCTCGATCCCGAGGCGCCGCGGAAGCTGGCCGAGGCGCTGGGCGGCGATCCCGATGTCGTGCTGTCCGACATGGCGGCGCCCACCACCGGCCACAAGCGGACCGACCACATCCGCACCATGCATCTGTGCGAGGTCGCGGCCGACTTCGCGCTGTCGGTGCTGAAGCCGGGCGGACATTTCCTGGCCAAGACGTTCCAGGGCGGCGCCGAAAACGAGCTGCTCTCGATGCTGAAGAAGAATTTCCGCTCGGTGCACCACGTCAAGCCCCCGGCCTCGCGCGACGAGTCGGTTGAGCTTTATTTGTTGGCCAAGGATTTTAAAGGAAGAGAGGCGGCCCGCGAGTAGCGCCTTACCTTCTCCCCTTGTGGGAGAAGGTGGCCTCGCGAAGCGAGGTCGGATGAGGGGTGCTCTAGGGAACGCCAACGCCTCACTCCGCTGGAACACCCCTCAACCGTCTCGGCGCTGCGCGCCGATCCACCTTCTCCCACAAGAGGAGAAGGGAAAAGATCACTCCCCCGGCGACCTCACCGGTTCCAGCGGCTTGGGCATGGTCAGGCGGCCGTGGCCGGAGACGGCGTTGCCGGCATCGGGCGTCAGCCGCATGAACGACAGCGACGCGGCGGCGGAAATTGCGGCGACGATGAAGAAGGCGGTGTGGAAATCGGCCAGTGTCAGCGATCTGCCATGGATGCTCGTCGATATTTCCAGGATGCCGCCGGCAACCGCCACGCCCAGCGCGATCGACAGTTGCTGGAAGACGGCGGCGATCGGCGTTGCCTTGCTCGTGTCCTCGGCTGAAACCTCGGCGTAAGCGAGGGCGTTGATGCCGGTAAAGAACATCGAGCGGATGAAGCCACCGACCAAAAGCATGGCCAGCATCAAGAGATAGGGCGTGTGGGGCGTGAACAGCCCGTTGACGGCGATCGACGCGGCAGCCACTAGCGAGCCAACGATCAGCACGCGACGAAAGCCGACGACGCGGAAGATCAGCGCTGTGACGAATTTCATGCCGATGGCGCCGATCGCGGAGACGAAGGTGATCATGCCGGACTGGAACGGGGTCAGCCCGAAACCGATCTGGAACATCAGCGGCAGCAGGAACGGCACGGCGCCGATGCCGATGCGGAACAGTCCGCCGCCAAGCACGGAGGAGCGGAATACCTGGTTGCGGAACAGTTCGAGCGCCAGCAGGGGGTTTCTGGCACGGCGCGCATGCATGAGGTAGAGAGCGCCCGACACCAGCCCGACGCCCACGGTGATGAAACCGGTCGCCGGCGGCAGATAGGGCAAGCTGATCACCGACAGGCCGAACACGACGCCGGACGCCGCCAGCCCGCTCAGCACGAAGCCGATGAAATCGAGCGGCGGCGTCTCCATCGATTCGGTTTCCGGCAGGAAGCGGGTGGCCAGCCCGATGCCGATCAGGCCGATCGGCACATTGATCAGGAAGATCCAGTGCCAGGTGAAGTAGGTGGTGATGAAGCCGCCGATCGGCGGTCCGACCAGCGGGCCCACCAGCGCCGGCACGGTCAGCCAGGACATCGCCGCTACAAGCTCACTCTTGGGCGTGGCGCGCACCAGCACCAGGCGCCCGACCGGCGTCATCATAGCGCCGCCTATGCCTTGCAGGAAACGCGACACCACGAAGGCCGGCAGCGATCCTGAAACGGCGCAGGCGACCGAACCGACGATGAACACCGCGATCGCGGCGCGGAAAACGTTCTTGGCGCCGAAGCGATCCGCCATCCAGCCGCTGATCGGAATGAAGATCGCCAGCGACACAAGATAGGAGGTCAACGCCAGCTTGAGCGCGATCGGGCTGGTGTGGATGTCGAGGGCGATCGCCGGCAGCGATGTCGCGATGACGGTCGAATCCATGTTTTCCATGAAAAGAGCGACCGCCAATATGAGCGGAATGGTTCGGTTCAAGGGAACGCGTCCGGGCTTGATTCCAGATGTTGCCGACCGGGAGTTTGCCGGCAGGCAGGGCGGTTATCACGGCTGGACACCAATGTCGTGTTAAATTGCTGTCACTTTTATGCGACCGCAACCTCCGGTGGCGGCTGCGGCTCGCCTTGATCTGTTGTGCAATGCAACGATCGGCTTTTCTTCCGTCCCGGGACGTGGTACCAGCCACCGCCAATCCTGAAAGGGAAGAAGAGAGTCGCGCTGTCCATCCTGGTCCAGCGCTTTTTCCGCATTCAAAGGGCTGGCCATGGCAAAAATCATCGAAACGTCCACCGGCGCGCTGGCGCTGACCTTTGACGACGTGCTTTTGCAGCCCGGCCATTCCGAAGTCATGCCCGGCCAGACCGACATCCGCACCCGGATTGCCGGCGACATCGACCTCAACGTGCCGATCCTGTCGGCGGCCATGGACACCGTCACGGAGGCAAGGCTTGCCATCGCCATGGCGCAGGCCGGCGGCATCGGCGTCATTCACCGCAATTTCTCGCCGGCCGAGCAGGCCGAGCAGGTGCGGCAGGTGAAGAAATTCGAATCCGGCATGGTGGTCAACCCGGTCACCATAGGTCCCGACGCGACGCTGGCCGACGCGTTGTCACTGATGCGCACCTACTCGATCTCGGGCATTCCGGTGGTCGAGAATGGCGGCTCCGGCGGGCACAAGAGCGGGCGGCTGGTCGGCATCCTGACCAATCGCGACGTGCGCTTCGCCTCCGATCCGGCGCAGAAGGTCTATGAATTGATGACCCGTGAGAACCTGATCACGGTCAAGGAGAATGTCGATCAGGACGAGGCCAAGCGGCTTCTGCATCAGCACCGCATCGAAAAGCTCGTCGTCGTCGACAAGCAGGGCAATTGCGTCGGCCTGATCACCGTCAAGGACATCGAGAAATCGCAGCTCAACCCGCACGCCACCAAGGACGCACAGGGACGTCTGCGCGCGGCCGCCGCCACCAGCGTCGGCGACGACGGTTTCGAGCGCGCCGAGCGCCTGATAGAGGCAGGCGTCGACCTTCTGGTCATCGACACCGCGCATGGTCACTCGCAGCGCGTCCTTGACGCTGTCACGCGGGCGAAAAAACTGTCCAACTCGGTGCGCATCCTGGCCGGCAATGTCGCCACCGCCGAGGGCACCCAGGCGCTGATCGATGCCGGCGCCGATGCCGTCAAGGTCGGCATCGGCCCCGGCTCCATCTGCACCACCCGCATCGTCGCCGGCGTCGGCGTGCCGCAGCTTTCGGCCATCATGTCGGCGGTGGAGACCGCGCACAAATCGGGCGCCTCGGTGATCGCCGATGGCGGCATCAAATATTCCGGCGATCTGGCCAAGGCGCTTGCCGCCGGCGCCAGTGCCGCCATGATCGGCTCGCTGCTTGCCGGCACCGATGAAAGCCCGGGGGAGGTCTATCTGCACCAGGGCCGCTCCTTCAAGGCCTATCGCGGCATGGGTTCGGTCGGCGCCATGGCGCGCGGCTCGGCCGACCGATACTTCCAGGCGGAGGTTCGCGACACGCTGAAACTGGTGCCGGAAGGCATCGAGGGGCAGGTTCCCTACAAAGGACCTGTGTCTGGCGTGCTGCACCAGCTTGCAGGCGGCCTGAAAGCCGCTATGGGTTATGTCGGTGGCCGCGACCTTGCCGATTTCCGCGAACGCGCCACCTTTGTGCGCATATCCAACGCCGGACTTCGTGAAAGCCACGCCCATGACGTCACGATCACCCGCGAAAGCCCCAACTATCCCGGCGGAGCCTGATCGGCCCGACCAGGACACGTTCTGGCGCAATCTGGCCGCGACCATCCTGCGGCTATCGCGCCACGCTGCCGCCCTTTGCACCGCATCGGTGGCGGTTTTCATCGCCATGACGCTCATGGAATTCTTCTATTTCCGCCAGTTGAGCGGCGGTTTGCCGTCGCTCGACATGCGCGTTTTCGGCTTCACGCCGGACGAAGGCATGGCCTGGCTGACGGCGCTCGGCCGGCGCGGCGGCGAGATCATCCTGGTCTGGCACTATTTGACCTTCGATCTTCTGTTCCCCGCGCTGTTGTCGGTGACGCTGGTCAGCCTGATCCTGGCAACGGGAAGGCGGTTGAGGAATTTCCGCGTGCTTCCGGGCCAGATACAATCGATCTTCGCACTGATACTGGTGCTGCCCTACACGATCGCCAACTACGCCCAGAACATCGCCGTGGCCCGCCTTCTGTCGGATTTCCTGTCGGCCAATCCCGATTCCCTGGCTCTCGTCTCGGCGCTGATCGTCACCAAATTCGCGCTGCTCGCAATTCCGGTGATCGTCATCGCCGTCTTCTGGCTGGCGGGTCAGAAACAGAATTGATCTGACTCGGCACCGGGCGGGGAGGGTTCATGAACCAGACATCGATTTTCTGGCCTGTTCTCGCGCACGTGTTGCTGGTCTACATCGTCTATGGCGTCATGGCCCGGCGCAGATATGTCGCCATTCAATCGGGCGAAGCCCAAGTCAGCCAGTACAAGGCGCGCTCGACCGAGCCGGCCTCCTGCGTGACAGTTGCCAGTAACCTCAGCAACCAGTTCGAACTGCCGGTGCTTTTCTATGTGCTGTGCCTGATGTTGCACCTGACCAACGGCGTCAACTATCTGACCTTGGCCCTGATGTGGATCTTTGTCGCGACCCGCTATTTTCATGCCTGGGTTCACCTGACCAGCAACAATCTGCTCCTGCGCAGCCGGTCTTTCTCCCTGGGGGCAGTGATTCTTTTGCTGGGCTGGATCTGGTTCGCGCTGCACCTGCTCCGGGTGGTTTGAGCAGTACTCCCCTTTGTTGGGGCGCTCCGCCTACAAATCGAACACCGCTATTTTGCGCTTGTCGAACTTGATGCCGATCTCGCCGCGCACCAGCTTCAGCGCCGCCTCGCCGAACACGGCGCGACGCCAGCCCTGCAGCGCCGGCACGTCGGCGGCTTCGCCTTCGGCGGCGATGCGGTCGATGTCGTCGCTGGAAGCCAGGACCTTCGATGCGACGCCTTGCTTTTCGGCCACTATCCTGAGCAGCACCTTCAACAGCTCCGCGGCGGCGCTCGATCCTTCGGGCGGCTGAAAACTCTTCGGCAGCTTCGGCAATTGCTCCTTGGGCAGGGCTAGTGCGGTGTTGACCGCGCCGAGCAGCGCCGCCGCGGTCGAGGAGCGCTCCCAGCCCTTCGGTGTCGTGCGCAACTTGGCCAGCGCGGCCGCGTCGCGCGGCGCCTGCTGCGCCACCTCATAGATCGCATCGTCCTTGAGCACCCGGCCGCGGGGTACGTCGCGTTCGCGTGCCTCGCGCTCGCGCCATGCCGCCACGGCCTGCACGATCGCCAGCTCCTGCGGCTTGCGCAGCCGCATCTTCAGCCGCTTCCAGGCATCCTCGGGGTGCGGATCGTAGGTTTCGCGCGAGGTCAGGACGTCCATCTCCTCGTTCAGCCAGTGGGCGCGGTTCTCTCGCTCCAGTTCGGCGCTGAGATGCTGGTAGACCTCGATAAGATGGGTGACGTCGGCCAGCGCATAGTCGAGCTGCTTTTCGGATAGCGGCCGGTGGCGCCAGTCGGTGAAGCGCGAGGACTTGTCGAGCCGCGCGCCGGTAACGCGCTGCACGAGCTGATCGTAGGAAACGCTGTCGCCGAATCCGCAGACCATCGCCGCAACCTGGGTATCGAACACCGGATGGGGAACGAGATCGCCGAGATGGACGATGATTTCGATGTCCTGCCGCGCGGCATGGAAGACTTTGACCACAGCTTCGTTGGCCATCAGCCTGAAAAACGGCTTCAGGTCGATGTCTGGCGCCAGCGGATCGATCAGCGCCGTTATTCCGGGCGCTGCCATCTGGATCAGGCACAGGATCGGCCAGAAGGTCGTCTCCCGGATGAATTCGGTGTCGACGGTGACGAAATCCGATTTTTCGAAAGCGGCGAGAACGGTCTCGAGTTCTTTTTGGGTGGTGATGACGTGCATCAAATCGCTTTTGGCAGGAGTAGGGTCTTCCTAGATTTCAGCCGGAAAGGCTTTCGTCAAGCTTTGGCGCTGCGTCACGGTCCGTCCGTCCCGTCCGGATCGCCGTTTCTTCTCGCCAGCCGGGCGAAAACCGTCGAGGTGCGCAAAAGCGCGGTGAAGCGGCTGCGCTTGCCAGCCGGCACGCCCGACCGCGCCCGCATCCGATAGAGGATGACCGCGATGAAGATCGCATAGACCAGGGCGCTGAACACGAACAACGCGCTCGGGCCAAAATACTGCATCGCCGTCGATGCGGCGAAAGGGCCGCCAATGGCGCCGAAGGAATAGAACAGCATCAAGGCGGCGTTGATCAGAACGAACTCGCCCGCTCCGGCGCGGTCGTTGGAGTGCGCCGCCGACAGCGAGTAGAGCGGCATGGCGAAACAGCCGAAGATGAAGATGATGAGGAAATTGAGAAACGGATCGGCTCCCGCCACGAACGCAAGCGCCAGCGCTGCCAGCATGGCGCAGCAGGTCGTCGCCAGCAGCACCGAGCGCCGGTCCCAGCGATCGGAGAGATAGCCCAACGGGTATTGGATGAGAGCGCCGCCGAATATGCCGACGCTGACGAAGGTGACGACATCGGCGACAGACATGCCGATCTGCTCGGCATAGACCGGCGACAGCGTGCGGAACGCGCTGTTGGTGACGCCGACGGCGATGCAGCCGAAACAGCCGAGCGGCGAGATCCGCCAGACGCGCGCCAGGTCGAGCTTGACGTCTTCCGGCGGCGTCGGATTGGAGCGATCGCCCAGCGATACCGGCACCAGCGACAGCGTGATCATCATCGACATGATGGCGAAGATGGCGAAGCCGCCCGCGCCGAAGATCGGGATGAGGAACTGCGCGCCGGTGACCGAGCCGATGTCGACCATGCGGTAGATGGCAAGCACGCGGGCGCGATCCTTGTTGCTGACCCCGGAGTTGAGCCAGGCCTCCATCACAGTGAACAGGCCGGCGAAGCAGAAACCGCCGGCAAAGCGCACCGCGCACCACATCACCGGGTCGATGACCAGAACCAGGAGCAATGTGCCGGCCGAGGCGGCCGCGGCCAGCGCCGAGAAGGTTCTGACGTGACCGACCGCCTTCAGGATGCGGGTGACGGCCAGACAGCCGAGCAGGAAGCCGGCGAAATAGAACGTGCCCATCAGGCCGATGTCGGAAGCCGAAAAACCTTCCTGCGCGCCGCGCAGCGCGATCAACGTGCTTTGCAGCCCATTGCCGCCGAGCAGGATGCCTGCGGCGATGAGGAGCGGGATCAGCGGACGGATGGAGGACATTAGGCGATCACATGTCTGTGATCCCTTCTTGAACCATCGCTTCCGTCAATGCCAGCGGCAATTCCCCGCGCGAACAGGATGTGTCCGCCTTTCCGTTCAAGGAAGTCGGCGCCTGCGTCCTCGACGTCCCACGGCGAACCGCCCGGCTGCTCCCGACGCGATGGCTATTCCCGCGAGGACCGCGATGAGCCCGATAATCAGGTTTGCATTGATTTGCTCCCCGAGAAAGACGGCGCCGAAGATCGATGCCGTCACGGGATTCACGGCAACCGAAACGGCAACCAGCGTTGGCGCCGCACGTTCAAGCGCGAACGCCCAGAGGAAGAAAATCAGGGCACCGCAAATTACGGCCAGGTATCCGCTGGCAACCCATTGAGACGCGTCAAGCGTGGCAAGTCGCGGCAAGCCTCCAGTCAAAGTCGACAGCGCCAACAGGCAGGCCGTACCGACGGCCATGCCAGACGCGGCGAATGATGTCGGCGAGCAGCGCGTGAGAAAAGGTCGCGACCAGACATTGTAGAGCGCCATGCAGAATGCCGCCGCGATCATCAGGAGGTCTCCGCGCCATGCGCCTTGGGGAGCTGTCGTCAGGCTGCTGCCAAGCGCGACAGCCACTCCGGCCATCGCGACCAGAACGCCGACGATCTTGCGCGTCGTCGGCGGTTCGATCCCCAGAACCGCGCCTGCCAGCATGGTGAGCACGGGCAGCGTCGAAAGCGCCAGAGCTCCTCGCGCCGCCGTCGTGTAGACAAGGGCTCCGTTGAAGAGCACGGGGAATAGGCCGAAGAACAGCAGGCCCAATGCGGCGGCGCCCGGCCAATCGCTTTTCGCAGGCCACTTGTCCCGCCGCAGAAGCGCTACGGCGGCGAGCACCAGAAAACCACCCCCGAACCGGATCGCGCCGATGGTGAGCGGATCCAGCGAACGCGCGAGATAGCGCGTTGCACCGACGGCGGTGCCGCCAAAGGCGCTGGAGAGAATCGCCGCGAGCACGCCTCCAGTTTCCATCCCTTCCCCCCTGCAGATCGGAGCCCAGCGGTATCGGGCAAACCGGATAAAAGGAATCGAATAAACGCAATGAGCTTGATAAGCTTGCGCTATGAGCAGTCGGAGTCTCGATCCGGAATTGTTGCGGGCTTTCGTCGTCGTTGCCGAGCGGCTCTCTTTCACACGAGCGGCCGAGCAGCTCAATCGAACGCAAGCCACCGTCAGCTTGCAGGTGAAGCGCCTTGAAGAGCGCCTCGACATTTCGCTGTTCCGTCGCTCGACGGCCCATGTCGAGCTTACAGCCGCCGGCGAGGGGTTTCTGATCGATGCGCGCCGCATTCTTGCACTCAACGAGCAGGCGATTGCCCGTGTCTCCAACCAACGGGTGGCGGGACGCATCCGGATCGGCGTCATGGAGGATTACGGCACCAAGATCCTGCCGCGCCTTCTCGCCGAAATCGCCGTGCGATTCCCGCTCATGCAGGTGGAAATGGAGATCGGCCTCACCGCGCGGCTGCTGAAACGGCTCGGCTCATCATTTGACGCGGTCATCGCCATGCATCCGGAAGGTGCGGCCGAGGGCGATCTGATATGCCGCGAAAGGGCGATATGGGCGGCGGCGAGGACCCACTCTGTCGAGGAACTCGACCCGCTGCCCGTCGCGTTGTCCGACCCCGATTGCTTGTTTCGCGCGTGGGCGGTTGAGGCGCTCGACAGAGCGGGCCGGCCGTGGCGACTGGCCTATGTCAGCCCGAGCCTTGCCGCGACGGAGGCGATCGTCGAGCAGGGCCTTGCGGTTACCGTGGTCAAGGGCAGCATGCTCGCGCCCGGCCTGCGCGATGTCCATCCTGGCCCTCATGTGCCGCCGCTGCCCGGGGCGGAGATCCGCCTTCATCAGGCCGCAACATCCTCCGCAAGCACCGCATTGGTCGTCGATCACCTCGCGCGTCGCCTGCGGCTGTCGAGCCTTGGTTCATAGGGCGACCTGCGCGCCGGCGAACGCTCCGAAAGAACCCGTTAACCCGGGTTCGTTGCCCTGGTCCTCCGCCCACTCGCCTTGACAAACCGGGCCTCCCATGCGCTTTTCGCGCAAATTTTTCAGGCCGGGCCGCGATGCTTCGGCCGGCAACCCAACATCCCGGACTTTTGCCCATGACAATGCACCGTTACCGCAGCCATACCTGTGCCCAGTTGAGGAAGAGCGATGTCGGCTCGACCGTTCGCCTGTCGGGCTGGGTGCATCGCGTGCGCGACCATGGCGGCCTGCTGTTCATCGACCTGCGCGACCACTATGGCCTGACCCAAATCGTCGCCGATCCCGATTCGCCGGCCTTCAAGATCGCCGAGACGGTGCGCGGCGAGTGGGTGATCCGCGTCGACGGCGAGGTCAAGGCGCGCTTGCCTGAAACCACCAATGCCAACCTGCCGACCGGCGAGATCGAGATTTTCGCGCGCGAGATCGAAGTGCTTTCGGCGGCCAAGGAATTGCCGCTTCCGGTGTTCGGCGAGCCGGACTATCCGGAGGACATCAGGTTGAAATACCGTTTCCTCGACCTGCGTCGCGAGACGCTGCACAGGAACATCGTGGCGCGCACGAAGATCATCGCCGAGATGCGCAAGCGCATGGGCGAGGTCGGCTTCACCGAATTCTCGACGCCGATCCTCACCGCATCGTCGCCCGAAGGCGCGCGCGACTTCCTGGTGCCGTCACGCATTCACCCCGGCACCTTCTATGCGCTGCCGCAGGCGCCGCAGCAGTACAAACAGCTGATCATGGTCTCGGGTTTCGATCGTTATTTCCAGATCGCCCCCTGCTTCCGCGACGAGGATCCGCGCGCCGACCGCCTGCCCGGCGAATTCTACCAGCTCGACCTCGAAATGAGCTTTGTCGAGCAGGATGACGTGCTTTCCACCATGGCGCCGGTGATGACATCGGTCTTCGAGGCCTTTGCCAACGGCAAGCCCGTCACAAAGGACTGGCCGCGCATTCCCTATGATGTTGCGATGCGCAAATACGGTACCGACAAGCCGGATCTGCGCAACCCGATCGAGATGCAGGCGGTCTCCGACCATTTTCGCGATTCCGGCTTCAAGGTCTTCGCCAACATCCTGGCCAACGATCCCAAGGCCGAGGTCTGGGGCATTCCGGCCAGGACCGGGGGCAGCCGTGCCTTCTGCGACCGCATGAACAGCTGGGCGCAAGGCGAGGGGCAGCCCGGATTGGGCTACATCTTCTGGCGCAAGGAAGGCGAGAAAATCGAAGGCGCGGGTCCGCTTGCCAAGAACATCGGCGAGGAGCGCACCGAGGCGATCCGTCTTCAACTGGGCCTTGCCGATGGCGATGCCGCCTTCTTCGTCGCCGGCGATCCCAGGAAATTCGTCTCCTTCGCGGGCGCTGCTCGCACCCGCGCCGGCGAGGAACTGAACCTTGTAGACCGCGACCGTTTCGAGCTGTGCTGGATCGTCGACTTTCCGTTCTTCGAGTGGAACGAGGACGAGAAGAAGATCGATTTCGCCCATAACCCGTTTTCGATGCCGCAGGGGGGCATCGACGCCCTCAACAACCAGGAGCCGCTCGGCATCAAGGCATTCCAGTACGACGCCGTGTGCAACGGCTTCGAGATCGCCTCGGGCGGCATCCGCAACCATTTGCCCGAAACCATGGTCAAGGCCTTTGAGATGGTCGGCCTGGATCGCCAGACCGTCGAGGAACGCTTTGGCGGCCTCTACCGTGCGTTCCAGTACGGCGCGCCGCCGCACGGCGGAGCGGCGTTCGGCATCGACCGGGTGGTGATGTTGCTGGTGGGAGCCAAGAACCTGCGCGAGATCACCATGTTCCCGATGAACCAGCAGGCTTACGACCTGTTGATGAATGCGCCGTCGGAAGCCACGCCGCAGCAGCTTCGCGACTTGTCGCTGCGTGTCGCGCCGATCAAGAAAGAGGCGTGATGGCGCTTCGGACGGCGCTTTAAAGAACCCTCCGAAGCGACTCGTTCGATTTGAGAATCCCAGACAAAAGCCCGGCATCGCTGCCGGGCTTTTCGTATCCTGAAGCAAGTCGAGGTCGCTTCGATCAGTCTTCGTTGGCCTTGACGGTGACGCCGAGCGTCTTCGGCAGGTCGGCTGGATTGGACATGGCGCCCGCCATGATCAGCGCGAACGGCACCGACGCCGGCGGCTTGGCCGAGATTTCGAGGCTCTTCGGGTCGTCGAGATATTTGCCGACCGCCGCCGTTACCTGCGCCGTCAGCTCGGGATTGTTGAGCTGTGCCATGCCGAACGGCACGATCGCCTTGGCCTGGTTGGCGATGTCCTTGCCCGACATGCCTTGCTGCTTGCCGACATAGTCCAGCACCTTGTTGGTCAGCGAATCGTCGTCGAAGCGGATCGAGGCGCTGTTGAAAGAAAGCTGCTGCAGCAGCCCGAGCATGGCCATGCCTTGTGCGGAATTGTCGGCGCCTTCGGGCCGTGCCGCCATCTTCTTCTGCATTTCCTGCAGCGACTTGATGAAGTCGAGCGTGTAACCGCCGAGATCGAAGGTCATGCCGAGCGTGCCGGCATTCTCGACCGAAATGTTGTATTTCGACAGCTCCATCTTGCCGTCCGTGGGCTGCCAGGTGCCGGCCATCTCGAAATTGCCCGCAATGTTCTGGTAGCCGAGTGCGTTGATGACTTCCTTCGACTTGGGATCCTCGACCAGCGTCAGGTCGGCATTGAACTTCTCGGTGGTGCCGGTGAATTCCATCGCCTTGCCGTCCGCCGGCGGCGTGATCTGGATGGCAAGCCCATCCATAGAGAAGGCCGTCTTGTCGGCGACCTTGACCGTCATGTTCGACAGTTCGGCGGACTTGTACATCATCAGCGAGCCCAGCGGGCCTGTGGCGCCATCGGCCGGAACCGTCATGTCATGGATGACGAGGGGGCTCAAATTGAGGGTGACGCCGTCTTTGCTACGTTCGAATGCCGAGGTCGACACGGTTGCGATATCATAGCCGCCATTGGCTTCGGTCACGCCTTCGAGTTTGACGTCGCCGATCGCAAAGGCCTCTTTTTCCGCACCCGGTTTGATGGATACGCCCTGCAACACCATGCTGGCGTTGTCGCCGGTCACGCCGGTCCAGGAAATATCGACGCCCTGCGCGGCAAGCGCCGCCTTCAGCCGGTCGGCGACCGCGGTGTCCTGGGCGAGCGCCGCGTTCAGCGGCAGTGTGAGCAAGAAGGTCGAAAAGGCGAATTTCCTGAGAGTCGAGCGTTTGATTGTCATCGCGAATGCCCCTGCGAGTGTCCTGAAAATTATTTTTCAATTTTTGGCGCCATCACCCTTCAGTGACGAACTGGACGGGAAAAAGGCGCATCCCGCCACAATGGTCAAAAATCGCAGCGAAAGGCAAATCCGATCCGAACACGCTGGAGATCGGGCCGCCGAGCGTCGTCGCGCTTCGCAATAGAGACGGCATGTAACGGATTGATGTTGGCTGGCGGGCTTGCCTTGCGGCTCGTGTTGCAGGGCAGGGCATGCACCCGCTTCAAGGCTTGCCCTCTTGCCGCGAATCGCCCGCTCGGCTAGTTCCAGCCCATGGGAAAAAGGCTTTTGCCGCCTGACAATGGTGGCGGCGATCACATCGAACCGGTCGATCTGAAGAAGGCGCTGGAAGAGCGCTATCTTGCCTATGCGCTGTCGACCATCATGCACCGGGCGCTGCCCGATGTCCGCGACGGGCTGAAGCCGGTCCATCGCCGCATCATGCACGCCATGCGCCTGCTGCGCCTCAACCCCGACCAGGGCTTCGCCAAATGCGCCCGTATCGTCGGCGAGGTTATGGGCAAGTTCCACCCGCATGGCGACCAGTCGATCTACGACGCGCTGGTGCGATTGGCGCAGGATTTCTCGATGCGCTACCCCCTGGTCGACGGCCAGGGCAATTTCGGCAACATCGACGGCGATAACGCCGCCGCCATGCGCTACACCGAAGCGCGCATGACCGATGTGGCGACCGAACTGCTCGCGGGCATCACCGAGGATGCCGTCGACTACCGGCCGACCTACAATGAGGAGGACGAGGAGCCGGTGGTGCTCCCTGGCGCCTTCCCCAACCTGCTGGCCAACGGCTCGTCCGGTATCGCGGTCGGCATGGCGACATCGATCCCGCCGCACAACGCAGCCGAGCTTTGCGACGCCGCTCTTCACCTGATCGAGCATCGGGACGCGCCGGTGGCCAAGCTGATGGATTTCGTCCAAGGCCCGGATTTCCCGACCGGCGGCATCATCGTTGACAGCCGAGCCTCCATCCTCGAAGCCTATGAAACCGGTCGCGGCGGCTTCCGCGTGCGGGCAAAATGGAGCCAGGAAGACCAGGGCAGGGGCACCTGGAGCATCGTCGTCACCGAAATCCCCTATGGCGTGCAGAAGGCGCGGCTGATCGAGAAGATCGCCGAGCTCCTGATGGCTCGCAAATTGCCGCTGCTCGAGGACATCAGGGACGAAAGCGCCGAGGACATCCGCGTCGTGCTGGTGCCCAAGAGCCGTTCCGTCGATCCCGGTATCCTGATGGAGTCGCTGTTCAAGCTCACCGAGCTTGAAAGCCGTTTTCCCCTCAACATGAACGTGCTGTCGCGCGGCAAGGTGCCTAACGTCCTGTCGCTGAAAGGCGTGCTGCAGGAATGGCTCGAGCATCGCCGCGACGTGCTGATCCGCCGCTCGAAACACCGTCTCGGCGAGATCGAAAGACGGCTGGAGATCCTTGCCGGCTACCTGATCGCCTATCTCAATATCGACGAGGTGATCAAGATCATTCGCGAGGAGGATGAACCCAAGCAGGTCATGATGGCCCGCTGGTCGCTCACCGACACCCAGGCCGAAGCCATTCTCAACATGCGCCTGCGCGCCCTGCGCAAGCTGGAAGAGTTCGAGATCCGCAAGGAATTCGACGGCCTCACCGCCGAAAAGAAGCAGATCGAGGCGCTGCTTGCGTCCGAAGCCAAGCAATGGGGGACGATCAAGTGGGAGGTTGCGAGCCTGCGGGACAAATTCGGCCCCGAGACCGAGCTCGGCAAGCGCCGCACCCAGTTCGCCGATGCGCCCGAGCATGACCTGACCGACATCGCGCATGCCATGATCGAGCGCGAGCCGGTCACCGTGGTGGTTTCGGAAAAGGGCTGGCTGCGGGCGATGAAGGGTCATCTGACCGATCATTCGCAGCTTGCATTCAAGGAAGGCGACAGCCTGAAACTCGCCTTCCCTGCGCAGACGACCGACAAGATCCTGGTGTTCACCACCGGCGGCAAATTCTACACTATCGGCGCCGATCGGCTCCCCGGCGGGCGCGGCCATGGCGAGCCGATCCGCATCATCGTCGACATGGACAATGACCAGGACATCGTCACGGCCTTCGTCCACGATCCGAAGCGCAAATTGCTGCTGGTCTCGCATGACGCCAACGGTTTCATCGTGCCCGAGGAAGAGGTCGTCGCCAACACCCGCAAGGGCAAGCAGGTGATGAACGTCAAGGCGCCCGACGAAGCCAAGCGCTGCGTGCCGGTTGGCGGCGATCATCTGGCTATCGTCGGCGAGAACCGAAAGATGCTGGTGTTTCCGCTGTCCGACATTCCGGAAATGAGCCGCGGCAAGGGCGTGCGGCTGCAGAAATACAAGGATGGCGGCCTTCTCGATCTCAAGCCGTTCACGCTGGAGACCGGCCTTTCCTGGCAGGATTCGGCCGACCGTACCTTTACCAGGTCACGCGAGGAATTGGCCGAATGGATCGGCGCCCGCGCTTCGGCCGGCCGCATGGTGCCGAAGGGTTTCCCGAGGACGGGGAAATTTGGGTAGCGCCCTCTTCCTTCTCCCCTTGTGGGAGAAGGTGGATCGGCGCGCAGCGCCGAGACGGTTGAGGGGTGTTCCAGCGGAGTGAGGCGTTGGCGTTCCCTGGAACACCCCTCATCCGACCGGGCTTCGCCCGGCCAACTTCTCCCACAAGGGGAAAAGGAAGAGACGCTACCCACTCATTTGGACTATCGTCACGATTGCTGCACTATATCAGTGCATAAGCAGCGGGATGGGCGGGGAGAGACGAGCGTTTGAAGGAAGCGAAGATCCAGAAACCGGGGCAGCGCCTGTTCGGTCTGTCGACGCCGCTCAGAGCCGCCGTCATCCCACCGCTCTCGGCGGCGCGCTGGCTGCTGGTGCTGATCGTTGCCGCCGGCGTCTATTTCTTCCACGGCTTCCTGTTCCCGGTGCTGGCCGCGCTGGTCATCGCCTTCGCGAGCTGGCCGCTCTACCGGCGGCTTTTGGCCGGTGTCGGCGGCAACCGCACCATCGCCGCCACCTTCGCCATATTGTTCATCCTTGCCTTCCTGGTGATACCGATCGCGCTCGCGGGCACCTACGCCATCAACGAGGTGCGCGAATGGGTCGGCTGGGCGATCGAGACCAACCGGCACGGCGCCCCGACGCCGCACTGGATCGCCACGCTGCCTGTCGTGGGAGAATGGCTGAACCAGCAATGGACGACCAATCTTGGCCATCCCGGCGGCATTGGCGAACTGATCCAACTGGTCAGCGGCGCCAATATCGGCAGCATCTATCGCGGCGTTCTTGCCGCCGGCGGCAGCGCCTTTGGCCTGCTTTTGACGCTTCTGTTCATGATGATCGCGCTGTTCTTCGCCTATCGCGACGGCGAGCATTTCGCCGGCCAGGTCGACCGGCTCGGCGAGCGCATCCTGCCGACGAGGTGGGAGCGTATCTCGCGCGTCGTGCCGGCGACCATTTCCTCGACCGTGACCGGCATGACCGTTATTGCCATCGGCGAGGGGTTGGTGCTGGGCATCGCCTACTGGCTGGCCGGCGTGCCGTCGCCGGTGACGCTTGGCGCCCTGACCGGCGTCATGGCGCTGATTCCCGGCGGGGCACCGCTCTCCTTCACGCTGGTTTCGATCTATCTCGCTGCCAGCGGCTCACCGGTGGCCGGCCTGGCTTTGTTCATCTGGGGGACGGTCGAACTGTTCATCGTCGACAAGACCTTGCGACCGAAGCTCGTCGGCGGGCCGATAAAACTGCCCTTCCTGCCGACCTTTTTCGGCCTGATCGGCGGCGTCAAGACGATGGGCTTTCTCGGCTTGTTCATCGGCCCGGTGCTGATGGCGCTGTTGGTGGCGATCTGGCGCGAATGGCTGCGCGAGGTCGAGATGATGGACGAGATGCCCGCCTCCCCGGAACAGGAAGGCTCGCCGTCGCTGATCGAGATTGACGGCGAGGCGAAGAAGATTCAGGCTGGATGACGCACCGCAAGGGCGGCGCGGCGCCTGCGTCCGTCATGCAGCTGCCACACCGAATGAACCACCAATGTGACGATCAGGATCGCGCCGCCGATCAGGCTGTTGCGTGACGGCGTTTCGGAGAAGATCAGCCATACCCACACCGGTGCCAGCACGGTCTCCAGAAGGTAGAACATCGCCACCTCCGGTCCGGAGATGTATTTGGGGCCTGCCGCCAGGCAGAAGAACGAAATCGGCATGATCACGGCGCCGTTAAAGATGATCCACCAGGGCGCGCTCACATGGACGCCTTCACCTGACACCATGAAAGCCGCCAGCAGGAGCGACGGAACCACCCCGACGAGCGCCGTGAAGCCCATGTCCTTGCCGCTGGCCCGCGAAATGGTGATGGCCACGGAAATGAAGAAGGCCGAACACAACGCCATGAAATTGCCGAACAGGTGTCCGGTGCCGACGGATCCGCCGACGATTACCAGCACGCCGAGGATCATGACCAGCATCGCCGCGAGCGTCACCGCCCGCGGCTTTTCGCGGAGAAACAACCAGGACAATAGCGCGGCGAACACGGTGTTGAAGGCCAGGATGAACACCAGGTCGGCGGTCGAGGTGTAGAAGACGGCGGTGACGAAGGTGATCGAGGTCAGCCCGTAGCATATCGCGGCCGCAAGTCCCGACCAGCCTGGAATGAGCTGCGGCGCGTTTCGGCTCAACGCCCGCCAGATAGCCCAGATGATCATTGCCGCGATGAAGGTGGCGGTCCCGCGCAAGAGCAGGATCGTCCATGCGCCGCCATCGGCGAGGCGGATCAGCGGAATGTCGAGGGTCAGCGTCAGGCCGCCAATGGCGGTTATCAGAAGGCCCTTCTGGTGGTCGCTGTGGGACGTCATTTGCAAACTTTCGTAATGAAATACAGATGGGACAGCCGATCGGCGCAATGACGCACTCTCCCGCCAAGCGGCTGAAAGACCAGCATCCCCTGCGTTGAAACAGTTAAACGTGGATCTTGGAAAAACTCAGCGTGAGACCGCTTCGTTGGTGTAGCGCTCCCAGCCCTTCGGGCCGAGGTGCTCCTGCGGCATGAAGCGCATCTTATAATTCATCTTGCGCGAGCCGTTGACCCAGTATCCCAGGTAGACATGGGGCAGCCCCATCGCCCTGGCGCGAGCGATGTGATCGAGGATCATGAACGTGCCGAGAGACCGCTCCTCGAAGTCGGGATTGAAGTAGGAATACACCATCGACAGGCCGTCGGCCATCTTGTCGGTGAGCGCCACCGCGATCAGCTCGCCCTGTCCCTTGCCAGTGATGAAGGTATCGGGTCCGCGCCGGCGATATTCGATGACCTTGGTGTCGACATGGGTGTCCTCGACCATCATGGCGTAGTCCAGAACCGTCATGTCCGACATGCCGCCGCGGCGGTGGCGAGCATCGAGATAGCTGCGGAACAGCGAATATTGTTCGGTCGAGGGCTCGGCATTGTGCATCGCGCCGACGAGATCGGAATTGTGCTGCAGCACGCGCTTCATGTTGCGGCTGGCGACGAATTCCTGCGCCAGGATGCGCACGGAGACGCAGGCGCGGCAGGTTTCGCAGGCCGGTCTGTAGGCGATATTCTGGGAGCGGCGGAACCCGCCTTGGGTCAGGAGATCATTCATCTCCGACGCCTTGTCGCCGACCAGATGCGTGAACACCTTGCGCTCGAACTGGCCGTCGAGATAGGGGCACGGCGACGGCGCGGTCAGGAAGAACTGCGGCGACTGGGTCGGGTGCTGCGTCATCGAGTCTCGGAAACACTCCTTCGAATCGCTCTACCTTTGGCGCGGAAAGCGAAAAATTCAACAGGATTGTGAAGGCGTGGCCATGCGGACGCCTTCACATTTGCGCCGACGCCGCGGCGATGCTTGCGAAAATGCGCCTCAGCGGCTGGTGCGGCTGACCACCGTGCCGAGCAGCAGGTCGTGCAGCGTGCGCTTGCGATCGGCAAACAGCGTCACCAGCAGCACCAGCGGCGACAGGATGACGTTGCCGGCCCAGAACAGCACAGAATGGACCACTGCCGTGAGCCCGTCGATCGGCCTGCCGTCGAGCCGATCGAGCCGGATGCCCATCATCTTCATGCCCGTGGTCGCCTGGTCGGCGCTGCCAAGCGTGTTCCAGATGTAGAGGATCGCGACGGCCGGGACCAGGACGCCAAACAGCATCCAGCCAAGGCCGAGGGTCAAAAGCCCGAGGAAGAACACCAATATGGCGACAGGGATGGTGAGCAGCGCGACAATGACATAGTCGATCATGACCGCCAGGACACGCCGCGTGCGTACGCCTTCATAGGCCCTGACGTCGTCGAGCCTGGTGTTGATGATTTCGCCGTCGAGAACGCGAGCGTTCATGTCATTTCCTCGTAACAGGGGCCTGCTTAGCCTGCGCCCCACCTGCTGGGAAAATGGTAAAGGCTGATGGCGGAATCAAGATCGAGCCTTTGCCGGTAGGCAAGGCGGGCGAAGCGGCCGGCGGGCCGGTTGAATTCGCGCCTGACATGGCGTTAGCTTGTTGCGGCGCACCAAAAGCGCCAAGGGGCAGGGACGGGCAGGATGGATTACGACATGCTGGTCATTGGCAGCGGCCCTTCCGGCCGTCGTGCCGCCGTACAATCGGCCAAACTAGGCAAATCGGTATTGGTCGTCGACAGGGGGCGGCGCCTGGGCGGCGTTTCCGTGCACACCGGCACCATTCCGTCGAAGACGCTGCGCGAAACCGTGCTCAATCTCTCGGGCTGGCGTGAGCGCGGCTTCTATGGGCGCGGCTACCGGGTCAAGCAGGACATCTCGGTCGGAGACCTGGTCGAGCGCCTGCACAAGACCCTCGATCACGAGGTCGAGGTGCTGCAGCACCAGTTCATGCGCAACACGGTCAAGAGCGCCCGCGCCGAGGTGAAATTTCTCGGGCCCAACAGGGTCAGCCTGACATCGGACAATGGCGACTACAGTGAGGTCGGCTTCGCCAATGCGCTGATCGCCGTCGGCACGAGGCCGCACCGGCCGGGCGACGTGCCGTTCGACAAGAGCCGCGTGTTCGACAGTGACGAAATGCTCGAGCTCGACCGCTTGCCGCGAACGCTGACGGTCATCGGCGCCGGGGTCATCGGGGTCGAATACGCGACGATCTTTTCGGCACTCGACGTGCCGGTGACGCTGGTCGAGCCGCGCAACACGATCCTCGATTTCGTCGACCGCGAGATCGTCGACGACTTCATCCACCAGATGCGCGACCGCGGCATGACCATCCGGCTGGGAAGCGCCGTGAAGGAGATTGCCTCCAGGCCCGACCATGCAGAGGTCACGCTGGCCGACGGGCGCACCATACGTTCCGAGATCGTGCTCTACGCCGCGGGCCGCACCGGCAATGTCGGTAGCCTCAGCCTCGACGCGGTCGGCATCGAGGCTGACTCCAGGGGACGCATCAAGGTCGATCCGCATACCTTCCAGACCAGCGTGCCCAACATCTACGCCGCCGGCGACGTGATCGGCTTTCCGAGCCTGGCCTCCACCTCGATGGAGCAGGGCCGTGTGGCCGCCTGCCATGCCTTCGGCGTGACCTTGCCGCCGCCGCCGGAAACCTTTCCTTATGGCATTTACGCGGTGCCCGAGATCTCCACCGTCGGCCAATCCGAGGAGCAGGTGCGCGAGAGCGGCGCCGCCTACGAGGTTGGCGTGGCGCGTTTCCGCGAGACCTCGCGCGGCCACATCATGGGCGTCAACACCGGCTTCCTGAAGCTTCTGTTCTCGATCGAGACACGCCGCTTGCTCGGCGCGCATATCGTCGGCGAGGGCGCCACCGAACTGATCCACATCGGCCAGGCGGTGATCAATCTGGGTGGCACGGTCGACTTCTTCGTCAACAATACATTCAACTATCCCACGCTGGCCGAGGCCTACAAGATCGCCGGGCTGGACGCCTGGAACAGGATGGGGCAGGGCTGATCCTGCTGCTGTCAGCGAAGGGCGTTTTGCCGGTTCCTCAGGCGACAGGTGCGGGCGAGCCGAGCCATTGCCGGACGATTGCGGCATCGGGATCGCCGATCTCGTGACCGGACGCGATGATGCGCGCATCGACCGCGGCACCGCGCTGGCTGAGCAGCGTCACCAGCGCCGGCGCGAAGGGTCCGTAAGTCAGGTCGGCGGCGCCGGCGATGATCAAGGCCTTGATACCGGTCAGGTCGGTTGCTGGCGTCTCGTCCAGCACCGGCATCGGCCGCAGCAGCGCCGCCCGTCCGACAAGGCCAGGGTTGAGCAGCATCAGACTGGAAACCAGATTGGCGCCGTTGGAATAGCCGAGGAAAGCCGTGCGCTTCGGATCGATGCGGTGCCGCTTCATGGCTTCGGCCATGAAGCGTGCGAAAGCGGCCGTCTCGCGGCGGATGCTGGCCTGCTCGAAGCTGGTCGGCGTGATCCGCTCGAACCAGCGGAAGCCGTCGTCCTGGACGATGCGGCCACGCACGGCGACCAGGCAGGCATGCGGTGCGATCTGCCTCGCCAGCGGCACCAGGGTCGTCTCGTCGACACCTGATCCATGCAGCAGGAACAGGCATTCGTCGCTGGCCCCGCCGGATCCGAAGAAGCGATAGGGGAAGGCCAGATCCAGCCGCGGCGGGCTGTTTTCGACGCTTGGATCGCTCATGCCGTATCCTTTTGATTACATTTCATTTCACTCAATTTGCCGGCTTCAAAACGCAATATTTTCATGCTCCGCGAAAGTTGATTGAACCGGGCGCATTTCAGTCCGTTTCTGCGCCGATATACTCCATCGCGGAGGAATCGAAGCGGTGCGCCGGGGGTCGCATTGCTGGGCATGAACAACCAGCTTTGAGGCCTTTTGTCGATGACCACCCCAGTTCCAACCGAGCGCGATACGCGCATCGATGTGTTGCGTGCGCTCGCGCTGCTGACGATCTTCGTCGACCATGTGCCGGGCACGGCTTTCGAGACCCTGACCTACAAGAATTTCGGCTTTTCGGATGCGGCCGAGGCTTTCGTGCTGATATCGGGTATTTCGGTCGCGCTCGCCTATGGCACGAAGTTCCGCCCGGGAGGCCGGCTGCTCGCGACGCTGAAAATGTGGCGGCGGGCCGGCGTGCTCTACATCGCTCATATCGTCACCACGATGGTGGTAATGGCGTTGTTCTGTGCCGCGGCGGTGTTCGGCCGGCGGCCGGAACTGCTGAAGCTGATCAACATCGAACCGCTGATGAGGAACACGCCCGAGGTGCTGGTCGGCATCGTCACGCTCGGCCACCAGCTCGGCTACAACAACATCCTGCCGGTCTACGCGGTGCTGCTTTTGCTGGCGCCGGCCTTCTTGCTGTTCATCAGCTACAGGCCGCTTGCAGCGCTGACCGTGTCCGGCCTGCTATGGCTTGTAGCCGGCATCTGGCAGATCGCCCCGCCGAACTATCCCGAGCCCGGCCTGTGGTTCCTCAATCCGCTGTCCTGGCAGTTCCTGTTCAACATCGGCCTTGCCGCCATGCTGCATGTCAGGCGCGGCGGCGTCATTCCAGTCAACCGTTGGCTGACCGGTGCCGCCGCGGCCTATGTGCTGGCCGCGCTGGCATGGGTGCATAGTCCGCTTTGGGGGCAGGTGACCTGGTTCGACTTGCCGGTGGTGCTGACCGGCTTCGACAAGACATTCCTGTCGCTCCCGCGGCTGCTGCACATCCTGGCGGTCAGCTATCTGGTGGTGGCACTGCCTGTGGTCTCGAACCTGTTTCGCACCGGCCCCGACCATCCGCTGGCGATACTCGGCAAGCGCTCGCTGCCGGTGTTCATCGCCGGCACGCTGATCGCCATGGTTGCCCAGGTGATGAAACTGATCAATCCCGGCGGCCTCACTTATGACAGCCTGTTGCTCGCCGCCGGCATCGCCATGCAGTTCGCGCTCGCTTTTTATCTCGAATGGTTGTCGACCATCGGCGGTTCGGGGAAAGCCACGACGACGCAAAAGGACGCCAAGCCCGTCCAGGCGTCTTTCGGTATCTCGGTCGTGGCAAGAGCCAACCGCTGAGGTCGGCGAGCCGATTCAGCGGCGCGGCGGAGCCGAGGAGGCGCGCACGATCAGTTCGACCGGCAACAATTGCCGGCTGACCTTGCCGTCGCTTTCAAGAATCGCCTTGACCGCAAGCCGGCCCATCTCGGCGATCGGCTGTGCGACCGTGGTCAATGGTGGCTCGGACAACCCTGCTTCGGGAACGCCGTCGAAACCGATGACTGAAACATCATGGGGGACGTTCAGCCCTCGCGCGCTCAGCCATTCAAGCGTTGCCAAGGCCATTCTGTCCGACATCGCCAGGATGGCCGTGGGTGGCTCGCCGGAAGCAAAGATCGTTTCCAGCCCCGCCTTTGTAGTAGCGGCATCGTTGGCGGTTTCGTAGACGGGCACTTTGGACGTGTCGATGCCAACCCGCGAAAGCTCCCGGAAATAACCGGTGAGGCGATCGCGTGTCCCCGCATAGGCTGCGGCGCGAAGCTCCTCGGGCGAAATGAGGCCTGTCCTGCCATCGGCGAAAGGCAGCGCCAGCACGGTAAAGCGGCGATGCCCGAGATCCGTAAGATGACGTGCCGCCAGGCCGGCGCCGGCGATGTTGTCGACGCCGATCGCCGCGACGGACCCATCCTCCGAATCCAGGTCGAGCGCCACGAAGGGCAGCTTGCGCTCACGCGCCAATTCGACGAGGCGCGAGCCGCCTTCGATACAGAAGACAATGAAGCCGTCGACAAGGGCGCTCTGGATGTTCCAGGCAAGCTGTTCGGTGTTGGCGGCCGAGACTAACGATATGCCGGCCCCGGTCGCATCGCAGGCCTGCGAGATGCCCGCCATCATCACGCGCGCGAAGGGATCCTCGAAGAAATAGGAGAGGGGCTCCGCGGTGGCCACGCCGATGGCGTTGACCTTGCCTGCCCGCAGCAGGCGGCCCTTGGGGTCGGGGCCGGCATAGCCCATCGCCTCGGCCGTCGCGCGAACGCGTTCGCGGACTTCTTCGCGCACGATCTCGGGGCGGCTGAAGACATTGGAGGCAGTGCCATGCGAAACACCGGCGGCCTTGGCGATGTCGGCCAGCCGGACGGGTCGTCGATTGCCTGCGGTGAGTGACGCCATTTGTGCGTGCCTCCTGATATGCATTTAGCACGTTCCCGATTTGCATCTAGCACTTTCGTTGGATCGATTCAAATTTTGCTTGACCGACGGCTTCCATAAGCCTATCGTTGAATCGATCCAACTCAGATTTGCCTGTTGGATCAAACCTAGATGGGAGGTGCGCCATGCATCCGGTCAACTATCTTTTCGAAGACATCTACCGCAGCGACTGGAGCATCGGGGCGGCCGCCAAAAAGTCCAAGCGCCGCGGCGGAACAAGCCCGTGGATTCGCGATCTGCGCTTCCTGGTGGCGCGTAAGCGGAGCTGACTGGCGTGAATTTTTCGCGCCGGCTGATTGGATCGATTCAATTCAAATCAAGAGGAGAAGAGCCATGCATCCCCTGAAACATCTGTTCGACGACATCTATCGCAATTATTGGGGCATCGGCCCGGCCGCGGAGCGGCCAGAGGCGCCGCGCCGCGCGAAGCTCTCGGCGCGCAACCGCGATCTTTGGATCCGACTTGAACGTCGCCGGGATTGAAACCGGCCGCCCATCTCAGGGTCGCCGACGCACCACGGCGGAGACAGCTATGGCCAGCCAGCCTGCGATGAGCAGGGTGCCTCCGATCGGCGCCGACATCGGAAACAGCCTCGATCCGAGAAAATCGCGAGCGAGAAGATCGCCCGTGAAAAGCACGAGCCCGGCGAGCAGCACTAGGCTGGCTATCCGCAGCGGGCGATTCGCGTCGAGGAGACCGACGGCCAGAAACGCCGGTGCGTGCATCAGCAGGAAGGATGCCGCCGTACCGGTGAAGGCACCGCCGAGATGTGCGGCGGCCGCCGACAGCGCCACCCCCGCCGCGCCCACGATGCCGGCGGCGAGCACAAGCAGACGGCTGCCGGTCGTTTCGGCCAGGTTCATGTCGACGCTCCTTCGCTTGATCGGCTGGGCAGCTTGTCAGGGCTTGCCCGCTTCCATCAACATATGCCGCGTCCGCCGCGCCTGGACAATCCAGTTGTAGACCGCGCCGAGCGCCATCAGCACCGACGTGCCGAGAAACACCGCCCGCATGCCGAAATGGCCGCCGACGAAACCGCCGGCAAGCGGTCCGGCGACTTGGCCGACATATTGGGCCGAGATCGAAAGGCCGAGCACGTTGCCGCCGACGCCGTCGGGAATGTTGTGGCGGATGACGCTGGTGATGCAAGGCAGCAAACCGCCGAGTGCCAGGCCCATCAGGAAGCGCAGCCCGATCAGTTGCCAGCCGTCGGTGACGAAGGCCTGCGGAATGAGCAGCAGCGCCGACACGGCCAGCGCGCCGACGACGACGTTCCAATGACCGACGCGGTCGGCGAGCCTGCCAAGCCATGACGCCGACAGGATTGCGCCAAGGGCGGCAGCCGACATCACCACGCCGGCAACGAGCGTCACCCGGCTCTGGTCCTCGATCAGCTGCTGCACATAAACAGTGATGATCGGCTCGATCGACATGGTGGCGAAGGCCAGCAGCATGCCGGTCGTCAGCATGGCCACGACCGGACGCTTGTCGGCAATTTGCGACCAGCCGCTCTTCGGCTTTGCCGCCGTCGCGGCTTTGCTTGCTTGCGGGCGCTGGTTCTCCTTGATCAGGAATGTCGTGGCCAGGAAGGCAAGGAAGATGACGCCGCCGGACAACAGAAAGGTCGCGCGGATGCCGATTACCGGCGGCAGCGCGCCGCCGAGCAAGGGGCCGACCAGCGAGCCTGCCGTGATGCCAGCGGACAAGACACCGAGCGCCCAGCCGGAGCGGTCCTTCGGCGTCTGCATGGCCACCAATATCGTCGAGCCGGAGGAATAGCCGCCGGCAAAGCCGATCAGCAGGCGCAGCAGCACCAATTGCCAGACCGTCTCGACCATTCCGGTCAGCGACATGCAGATCGCCATGCCGAAGGAGGCGCGCACCAGCATCAGCTTCCGGCCGTAGCGGTCGCCGAGCCGTCCCCATAACGGCGCAACGAGGGCCGCCGCGAAGAAGGTCGCCCCATAGGCGATGCCCGACCATTGCACGATCGCCGCATGGCCCTCGACGCCCAGTTGCTCGACATAGAGCGGCAGAAACGGCAAGAGCAGGGTCATGGCGATGAGCGTGCTGAACGAACCCGCGAAGCAGACGGCAAGATTGCGCCGCCAGTGGATGTTGTAGCCGCCCTGGTCCGTGTCGTTCTGCGTCATGTCGTGCCTGCGTGTGTCAGGGGATTGTTGTGGATACCATTTTGGGATACCAAGTCGGTATCCGTCATGGACCCACAGCCCGACCGCTGTCAATGCGCACGTGAAAAGGCAACAACGATGTCGCAGATGCACAACGTCGAACGGCAGCTCCGCGAGATGATCCTTGGACTTGAGATCGGACCGGGTGAGAAACTCACCGAGCGCTGGATCGAAAGCCGCTTCGGCGCCTCGCGTACGCCGGTCAGGGCTGCGTTGCTGCGGCTCGAAACCGAGGGGCTGGTCGGCAGGGACGGGCGCGGCTGGACGGTCTCGCCCATCAACCTGACC
Source organism: Mesorhizobium sp. ESP-6-2 (assembly GCF_020164675.1). Classification (NCBI taxonomy): domain Bacteria; kingdom Pseudomonadati; phylum Pseudomonadota; class Alphaproteobacteria; order Hyphomicrobiales; family Phyllobacteriaceae; genus Mesorhizobium; species Mesorhizobium sp. ESP-6-2. Next base: position 292,120 of record NZ_JAIUGT010000003.1, on the reverse strand, counting down.
GAACTCGAGCAGATCGCGGTCTACCGCGAAGCGGTCGAGGTCGCGGCCTTGCGGCTGACATGCGGGCTTGCCGACAGAAGCGCCGTCGATGTCGTCGAGGCTATGCTCGTCTCCTGCGACGACGACACTCCGCGCGAGGAATGGCATCGCGTCGGCATGGACTTCCACATCGAGCTGGCGCGACTGTCCGGCAATGAATTCCTGTTTCGGGCCGTCCGCGATGCGATGACCAGGCTTTCGCGCGCCCGTTGGCTGGAGGTACGCGATGGAGCGGCCCTTGGCCGCGCGTGGGCTGAACATCACGCCATCCTGGCCGCCGTGCGGAGCGGCGATGCACAGGAAGCCGGGCGCTTGCTCTCAGAGCATATCGTCGGCAGTCGCGACCGTCTGTTGACGTCGCTGGCCAATGATCGCCGCGGCCTTCGCGCCAGGGGATTCGCCGTCGTGGCGGCATAATGCAGCCTGCAGGGCAGGCCACTCGCCGCCGAAAAAAGGACCGCCGGCCCCGAGCCCCACTTTCGGCCTCGCTTCGTGGACGCCGATGGCGTAGGACCGGGCGATGGAAAACAACCGATTTGAAGTACCCGTGACCGTCAAATCAGTCACGGCGGGAAGTACACAGCTCTTACGCTCGGCCCGCGAGGCTTCCGACTATCTCATGAACAGCTGGCCCGGGAAGCGCACTCCCAAGCATCGCGCGGCGCTGCAGGCCTGCCACGATGCGCTGGCCGGCGACAAGCCGGCCATGAACGCAAGGCGCGCCTTTATCGCGGCGGCGCGTGAAGTGGACGTCTTCGTCAGCGACAAGGCGCCGGCCTGATCCAGGCCGGATTGCCGCCGCGCGCCGTCATTCCTCTGTTTCAGTCTCGGCGTCAGTCTCGGGTTTCTGACGCTCCCGCGCCGCAGCCTTGGCCGCCAGCTTTTCGGCCTTCTTGGCCGCCTTCTGGCGATCGCGTTCCTTGCGTTCCTGATCGTAATTTGGTGCTCGTGCCATAGCGGCTCCTTTTTTGCTGTTCTTGTGGGCTGACTACGCGTCGTTCGCCTTCCGAGGTCTCGGAGCCGGCACCAGGGTTCCTATAAGCTGCTTCGGTCGATCACAAGGTCGGCGGCGCCGAAACGCTCCTTTGCTGTCAACTGCTGATGCCAATAGGGATAGAGCAGGGGCGGGCGGCTGACCGCGTCGAGGCGATCACGTTCCTCGCCGGTCAGCGTCAGGCTGGCCGCCGCGATATTGTCCCTGAACTGGGCCTCGTTGCGCCCGCCGATCACCAGCGAGCTGATAGCCGGCCGGCCAAGCAGCCAGGCAAGCGCCACCTGTGCGGCGGACACACCGCGGGCCTTGCCTATTTCGACCAGCACATCGACGATCCGCCACAGCCGGTCCTCGTCGCGGATCGGCGGTTCGGACCAGCCGGCGACCTGGCGCGCGGTCGGGTTGTCACGGTGATACTTGCCCGACAGCAGGCCTCCCGCCAGCGGGCTCCACACCAGCACGCCCAATCCCTGGTCGACCGAGATCGGCAGCAGCTCGTATTCGGCTTCGCGTGCCTCGAGCGTGTAGTGGATCTGCTGGGTGACGAAACGCGGCTGATGGCGGCTGTCGCTGATGGACAGCGCCTTCATCACCTGCCAGCCGGAATAGTTGGAGCAGCCGATATAGCGGATCTTGCCCTGGCCGACCAGCGCATCGAGCGCGGCGATGGTCTCTTCGAGTGGCGTCACGCCGTCCCATTCGTGCAGGAAATAGATGTCGATGACGTCAGTCTTGAGCCGCTTCAGGCTTTTCTCGCATTCGCGGATCAAATGATGGCGCGACAGGCCTTCGTCATTGGGACCGTCGCCGATGCGCATGCGCGCCTTGGAGGCGATCAGCACGTCGTTCCTGCGCTTGCCGCCGAGTGCCTCGCCGATGATATCTTCTGACAGGCCGTCCGAATAGACATTGGCCGTGTCGATGAGATTGATGCCGGCATCGATGCACAGATCGATCATGCGCTTCGCTTCGGCGAGATCGCTGTTGCCGACAGCCGCGAACGGGCCTGCGCCGCCAAAGGTCATGGTGCCCATGGTCAGCGCCGAAACCTTCAGGCCGGAACGGCCGAGAGTGCGGTATTCCATGTCAGTCCTCGCGATTGAGAATGGCCCGAGCAGGTTGCTGGATTTGTAGGACAATCCGCGCGGCTTGTCGCCCTCCGGCCCCGGCACACCGATGAGCGGCCCTGGCGTGCCCCTGCAATAAAACCGTCATTGCCGGCCTATACTCAGTCGGTCAGGGTGTTGCGCGCCGCCGTCAGGACGCGGCCAGTGTGCCCGGTCGTTGCCGGAGGCGGCAGCTTGCAGATGGAGGAGCACCAGATGAATGAATCCATACCCAAGTCCGGCGCCCGTGACTGGCTGGAAGCCGAACTCGCCGACACGCTCGACGAGGACTATGAGCTGGAGATGTCGGAACCGGCGCTGTCGCTGGAGATCGCCAGGATCTACAAGAACGCGCATCCGCCTTCTATCGACCGAATGCAGTATTTTCGCGACCTGATCGGGCTGCAATCCGAGCTGATCAAGCTGCAATCCTGGGTCGCCTACCACAAGAAGAAGCTTGTGGTGATCTTCGAAGGCCGTGATTCGGCTGGCAAGGGCGGCGTCATCAAGCGCATCACCCAGCGGCTCAATCCGCGGATCTGCCGCGTCGTGGCGCTTCCGGCGCCGACCGAGCGCGAGAAGTCGCAATGGTATTTCCAGCGTTATGTGCCGCACCTGCCGGCCGGCGGCGAGATCGTTCTGTTCGACCGCTCCTGGTACAACCGTTCCGGCGTCGAGCGGGTGATGGGTTTCGCTGGGCCCGATCAGGTGGAGGAATTTTTCCGTGACGTGCCGGAGTTCGAGCGCATGCTGGTCCGCTCGGGCATCACGCTGGTCAAATACTGGTTCTCGATCACCGACGAGGAACAACAGATGCGCTTCCTGATGCGCATCCACGATCCGATGAAGCAGTGGAAGCTGTCGCCGATGGACCTGCAGTCGCGCGTGCGCTGGGAACAGTACACCAAAGCCAAGGAAGAGACCTTCGCCCGTACCAACATTCCGGAGGCACCCTGGTTCATCGTCGAGGGCAATGACAAGAAGCGGGCGCGGCTGAACTGCATCGACCACCTCTTGCAGCAGGTTCCCTACGAAGAGGTGCCGCACGAGGAGATCACGTTACCCGAGCGCGTCTTCAATCCCGAATACGAGCGCCAGGTGCTGCCGCGCGAGCTCTACGTGCCCGAGAAGTATTGAACGAGAGTTTGGCCTTCTCCCCGTATAGTGACCGGGAGAAGGGATCTGCACCAAGGGTTTCGCCAATTCCCACTGTCGCACAACTAATTCCTAAGTCCGCTTGATGACGACATGCGTGGCAAGCGGCGTCGCTACTTGTTCGCTGCACGCGTAGCCGAGCTTCGGCATATCAATCCCGGCGAAGAGGTGCTCGCCGGAGCCGAGCAGCACCGGCGAGATCGCCAGATGCATCTCGTCGATGAGCCTCTCCTGAATATATTGCCGGACGGTGGCGACGCCGCCGCCGACCCGCACATCGCTGCCATTGGCCGCTGCTCTTGCCTGCTCGAGCGCCGAATGGATGCCATCCGTGACAAAGTAAAAGGTCGTGCCGCCTTCCATGACGATGGGCTCGCGCGCATGGTGGGTCAGCACGAAGACCGGCACATGATAGGGCGGGTTGTCGCCCCACCAGCCCTTCCAGTTTTCGTCGGCCCATTCGCCGCGGATCGGCCCGAACATGTTGCGGCCCAGGATCCAGGCGCCGACATTTTCAAAGCTGCGCGCCGCGAACGCCTCGTTGGTATCGGTGGTGCCGCCATCGTCTCCGAGCACCATCTTGCGGAAGGTGCGGGTGCCGATCATCCATTTGTGCAGGGCTTCCCCACCGACGCCGAGCGGGTTTTTCAAATCCTGGTCGGGACCGGCGCCGTAACCGTCGAGCGACAAGGTGAATGCGTTGACGCGAAGTTTGGACATGGAAAGCCTCCTCAGGACCGGTTGTATTTTGCAAGCAGTTATTTTTCTAGCAAACCGATGGCGAATTGCAAGCGGTATTTTCAGCGGTCGAGAAGACGCATATCCCTACCTCGCCCGTGCGATGTCCAGAGGATTACCTGATGGTCGGCTCGGATGCCAAAGTAGCGGCTGCCGAGACGGCCGCCATACCGGCTCATTCGCCGGTGAGTTCCATGAAGAGCATATGGTCTGAAGGCGTGGGAGGAAACTATGCTCTCAGCATCTCCGCCACCTCAGGGGCGAAATAGGTCAAAATGCCGTCGCAGCCGGCGCGTTTGAAGGCAAGAAGCGATTCCAGCATAGCCTTTTCGCCGTCGATCCAGCCATTGGCGCCCGCCGCTTTGATCATCGAATATTCGCCCGACACCTGGTAGGCGAAGGTCGGCACCGCAAATTCGTCCTTCAGCCTGCGGATGATATCGAGATAGGGCAGGCCGGGCTTGACCATCAGCATGTCGGCGCCTTCGGCCAGGTCCTGCTCGGCCTCGCGCACCGCTTCGTCTGAATTGGCGTGGTCGATGTAATAGGTCTTCTTGTCGCCCTTGAGCAGGCCGGCCGTGCCGACCGCCTCGCGGTACGGCCCGTAGAAGGCGGAGGCGAATTTCGTTGCATAGGACATGATCGCCACGTCTTGGAAACCGTTTGCGTCGAGCGCGTCGCGGATGGCGCCGATGCGGCCGTCCATCATGTCGGACGGCGCGATGATGTCGGCGCCGGCCGCTGCTTGTATGACGGCGGCCGCGGTCACCTGTTCCACCGTCTCGTCATTGACGATGAGACCGTCACGCAGGATGCCGTCATGGCCATGGCTGGTGAACGGGTCGAGCGCGGCATCGGTGATGACGCCGATCTCAGGCACCGCGTCCTTGATCGCGCGCGTGGCGCGGTTGATGACGTTGTCGGGATCGAGGATATGGGAGCCGGTCTGGTCGCGCAGCGAAATGTCCACATTGGGAAAGGTGGCGAGCGCGGGGATGCCGAGCTTTGCCGCGCGTTCGGCCTCCTTGACGGCAAAGTCGATCGACAGGCGGAAGACGCCCGGCATGGCGGCGATCGGCTCGCGCACTTGTCTGCCGTCGACGACGAAGATCGGCCAGATCAGGTCGTCGACGGAAAGCCTGTTCTCCTGCACCAGGCGCCGCGACCAGTCGGCCTTGCGCATGCGTCGCAAGCGGCGGCTGCCGGTGATGTCGTCGACGCTGCGCGCGCCGGCAGGTTTTGCCGGGGTGAATCTGTTCATCGCCAAAAACTCTCTTTTGGCCGGCTTTTATCACGCACCGTGGTGCTGACCAATGCGACACGTTTGTGCCAGCAATCCGGTCGGGTCCCTATTCGGGTTGCCCATTGCCCGAAAGGATCTGCGCCGCACCGTGCATGCCGACACGGAACGCCTCGTCGAAGCCGACGCCGCGCACTTGCCAGGCATAGGTCCTGCCGGCCTTCGCTAGCCGCCAGTCGGCGATCCAGCCGAACTCCTTGTCGCTCCAGACGATGCTGCCGGAAAGCGCCTGATCGGCGCCGGCCATTTTCGCAGCCGTGTCGAGCTTCGCCATGTCGGCGTCGCGCATGATCCTGTCGTCCAGCCCGGCCTTCGACAGCAGCACTGCCGTTGGGAAGGTTACCTGCATGGCCATCGGCGCGGCGGCATTGCCGAACGACTCGCGCATCAGCACGCCGTGCTCGTCGTCGGCATCGAGCGCGAAATGCCTGGCGCCGCGCTCGGTCGACAAGAACACCGCCAGCCGTGGCCGTTCGGTCAGCCACGGCCTGCTGCCGAGCGAAGCCAGCACCGGATCGATCATCGCCGGGCTGTACTGGCAGTAGAGATTGTGAGGCCGATCATACGTGCCCTGATCGTCATGGTTGGGAATGCCTTCCATGCGATCGCGGTAGCGAAAGCTGGCGACGAAGCTGGCGGCCCTGTCGCGCAACGCCACCATCTCCGGTTTCGCCAGCAGGCGCTGGTCGCCGGAAACCCGGACCAGAACCGCGTCGAGGCAACGTTTGAAGCCGGCCTGGCGGTTTTTCTCATACCGACCGTTGACGATGGTCTGCGACTGGTAAAGCTCGGCGAGGCTTGCCGCCAGGGTCGGTTGCAAAGCCAGGCAAATGACAATCAGCCCGATCGTCATCGGCACGAGGCGCGCAAATCCAGCCATGAGCCACACCCATCGAAAAACTTGCTACAGGTGCGCCGTCGCCATTCGGTTCCCGGCGCTGCGGCCACAACGGCCTCTTTTTAGCACTGGGCTCCGGCACGAGCCAAGACGCGCTGTCAGCATGCCGGCATTGACGCGCCCATGCGCCACGCTTTAGCACTTCAGTCCCGGCGGAGCGGGGGAGGGATTCTTTCACGATGGATTTTGGCGGAGGCGACGAGATCCGCTTCGAACATCTGGGCCGGGCCGGCATCGTCACGTTGACGCGGCCGCGGGCACTCAATGCGGTCACGCACAGGATGGTCAACGCGCTCGCCAAGGCATTGCACGCTTGGGAGCGGGACTGGGGCGTCGATGCCGTCGTCGTTAAGGCCGAGGGTAGGGCGTTTTCAGCCGGCGGCGACATTCTCCACATCTATGAGGCCGGCCGGGCCGGCAAGCCGCCTGTCGAGTTCTTCGCCGACGAGTATCGGCTGAACGCCCAGATCGCACGTTTCAAAAAACCTTATGTGGCGCTGATCGACGGCATCGTCATGGGTGGCGGCGTCGGCATCTCCTTTCATGGATCGCATCGGGTGATGACGGAAAATGCCCAGTTCGCCATGCCGGAGGTGGGAATCGGGTTTTTCCCGGATGTTGGCGCCAGCCATCTGCTGCCCGATCTTGGCGGTTCCTTCGGCATGTACCTGGCGCTGACCGGCAATCGCATCCGCTATGGCGACGCGTTGTGGTCCGGGCTGGCCACGCATACGATCAAGGCGCAGGACCAGGCTGGCTTTCTCGACCAGTTCGCCGCAACCGGCGATCCTGAATCGGTGCTGCGCGGCTTCTTCATCCCGGCGAAGCGCGAGACGGACAGGCAGGTGCTGGAGGCGATCGCCCATCACTTCGCGCAGGACTCGCTTGCCGATATCATCGGCAGCCTGGAGCAGGCGGCAGGCAGCGACGAGTTTGCGGCAAGGACGCTGGCGACGATCCTGACGCGCTCGCCGACCAGCCTTCGTGTCGCTTGGCGCCAGATCACTGCCGGCCTGACGCTGCCGATGGATCAATGCATGAAGATGGAATTCCGCATCCTCAACCGGATGCTTGCGGGCCACGATTTCTACGAAGGGATACGCGCCACCATCATCGAAAAAGGTTCCAAGCCGCAATGGCTGCCGGCAACCCTCGATGCGGTCGACGACGCGGATGTCGATGCCTATTTTGCCTCGCTCGGTGAACGGGAACTCGCGCTATGAGCGAGGTGACGTCCAGACGCGTCGTGCTTCAGCCTTCAGGGGTGGAGGTTATCTTCGCCTGGTTCCAGCGGATCATATCAGGTTACTGCTTGCTGTTCGGTATCCTGTACTGGGTCAGGCTTATCGGCTTCTATCCCGGCTCGCTCTGGCGCTTCGACCTGATGCCGGTCCACTGGCAGGTGACGGCGGTGATGCTCGCCGTATTTTTCCCCTTTGCCGCCGCCGGCCTATGGATGTTGGCCTCCTGGGGGCCGGTGATCTGGTTCATCTGCGCCGTGACGGAGATCGTCATGTATGCCGGCTTTCCCGAACTCTTCGGCCACCGTCCGCTCATCGTCGTCTCGCATGCGGGGGTGGCGCTGCTCTATGCCGTTTTCCGCCTCGTCATCTATCTGCAGAAGCGGTCGCCCCGGACCTGAAGCAGGCACGCGCCGCCGGCGGTCCGCTGATCGGATTTCGCCCTGAAATCATTGGCTAAATCTTTAGGTTAATTATCCTTGCCCAAGTGACCGTTCGTTAAGCGTCTTGCGAAACCTATTACCGGTAAGCTCTTGTTAGCCTTGGCGTTTAAGTCGAATTTTATGAGTATTCGATAGTGTCGCGATCAAGGTGAAAAACAAAAAATCACCAGGGCGACAAACGAGAGGCAAAGACAATGATCAATTCGCGTCCGGCGGCAAAGACCGCCAACGTTTCCGACGATCGCCGCGAGGCAATCCGTTCCCTGTACATGGAATCGCTCCAACTGGTCGAGCGCCTGCACCGCCGTCTGCTCGACGTGATCAAGGACGAGTTCGACCGCAACGGCCGTTCCGACATCAACGCCATCCAGGCGTTGCTGCTCTTCAACATCGGCAATTCGGAGCTGACCGCCGGCGAGCTGCGCTCGCGGGGCTACTATCTCGGCTCGAACGTCTCCTACAATCTCAAGAAGCTTGTCGATCTCGGCTTCATCAACCACCAGCGGTCGCGCATCGACCGTCGTTCCGTCCGCGTCTCGCTGACGCCGAAAGGCAATGAGGTGGCGGACGTGGTCGCCGGTCTCTATGAGCGCCATGTCGGTTCGATCGAGCAGGTCGGCGGCATCAACACCGACGAATTCAAGCAGATGAACCGCGCCCTCCAGCGTCTCGACCGCTTCTGGAACGACACCATCGCTTACCGGATGTAAGCCACGTCTCCAATCAGAAGCCGCGCCACAGAAGCGTGGCAGCAACAGCGACCTCCAGTCAGGGCCGGTGCCGAAAAGCATCGGTCTTTTCTTTTCGTTGCGTTGGCCGAAGCAAATTGCGGGCCAAGGCCACGTTGCCGCCATATTCCAATGGAACCGAAGATGGCAGTGATGCTGTGGTAAAGACCATGGGTTCACCCGTAGCCGTGTAGCCTTGCGCGTTTTCACACCGAGGTGATGCGGACCATGGTTGGCTAATTGTTAAGATTGCCAATTTTAGAGTACGGGCGAGATCGCCCGATGATCAACGCAGCAAGTGTTCGAACTGCTACATATGTCTGGAACGTCCATGAGAACCAGCCGCCGTTTCTTCCTTTCCGGAGCCTCCGCGCTCGCAGCCGCCGTTGTTGCCGGCCGCGCCAGCGCGCAGGACGTGATCGGGGACATCCTGAAGTCCTCGGCGCGCGGCAACTGGGACGATCAGTTCGACGCCCGCGCCAGCGCAGGCGGCAAGGTGGCCTCGACGCTGCCCATCTTCAGCCCGCAGACCGTCGCCTTCACCGAGCAGGCTGTGGCGCAGTACCAGAACATCGTCGGGCAGGGCGGCTGGGTCGAGGTTCCCGCGACCAAGAAACTGCAGCTCGGCGTCGACGATCCCGATGTCGTGCCGCTTCGCAAGCGCCTGATGGTCGCCGGCGACCTGTCGCAGAGCGCCGGCATCTCGACGGCCTTCGATTCCTATGTCGACTCGGCGGTCAAGCGCTTCCAATTGCGCCACGGCCTGCCGGCCGACGGAGCGCTGGGCAAATATACCTACGCGGCGATGAACGTTTCGGCGCAGATCCGGCTCGGCCAGTTGCAAACCAATCTCCAGCGATTGAAGGAGAAGGCGGGCACGCTTGGCAGCCGTTATGTGCTGGTCGATATTCCGGCAGCGCAGGTGGAGGCGGTCGAGAACGACCGCGTCGTGCTTCGCCATACCGCGATCGTGGGCAAGATCGATCGCCAGACACCGATCGTCAATTCCAAGATCAATGAGATCATCGTCAATCCATATTGGAACGCGCCGGTGTCGATCGTGCGCAAGGACATCATCCCATTGATGCGCAAGGACCCCGATTATCTCAAGAACAGCCATATTCGCCTGTTTGCGCCAGATGGCAGCGAAGTCGATCCGATGAATGTGGACTGGTCGACCGACGACGCGGCCAAGTACCGTTTCCGCCAGGATCCCGGTTCGGACAACGCCATGGCGTCGGTGAAGATCAATTTCCCGAGCCCGGACGGTGTCTATATGCATGATACACCGCAGCAGAGCCTGTTCGGCAAGATGATGCGCTTCGATTCCTCGGGTTGCGTGCGTGTGCAAAACGTGCGCGACCTCGTCACCTGGATCCTGCGCGACACGCCCGGCTGGGACCGCCAGCATTTTGAGGCTGCGATCAAGACCGGCGAAAACACGCCGATCCAGGTCACCAACCCGGTGCCGGTGCATTTCCTCTATCTCTCGGCTTGGTCGACGGGCCCCGGCGTCGTCCAGTTCCGCGACGACATATATGGCCTCGACGGAAACAACGAGCTGCAGATCACCTCGTCGCTCTAAGAGACTGATTATTCAGGGAAAAGGCCGCTCTTGGGCCGGCCTTTTCCTGTCGCCGCCGCCAGGCCGTTCACACCGAGAGCATCGCCAATGAGGCAGGCGAGGGCGGGGCCGTCGAGGCACGGCTCGCCGTTGCCGACAGCATCGTCGCCGGGTACCGGCGCCGCATCGCCGCTTCCGACGACGCCGACGAAGCGCGCGAGGCGAGCCGTCTGGAGCTTGAACTCAGGGCGGCCGGCATAGAAGCCGAGCGCGCCGCGCTACGCGCCATGTTTCTCAGCCGCGAGATCAATGACCATACGATGCGGGCGCTGTTTTCCGAGATCACCTTGACCGAGGCTCTTCTGAAGCAGCGGCGCGACAGGAAATAACGGTCCGCCGCTCTGCTTGCCGCAATCCGGCCAGCAAATTTCGCGCCGCAAACGTGGCGAGGCGAAAACAACTGTGTTAATGCGCGGCGAACCCAATCCTGTCATCCAAAAATGTGCAGCGGTTTGGGATAACGGCATGCACAAGACAAAACCGACCCTCCGGACCTAAGGAATTCAGGCCATGGCAACAGCAGCGGCAGCGTCGAACAAATTCGAATCCTTCTTCGAAACCACGCTGGAAGATGCCGATCCGGAAATTTTCGGCGCCATCCGCAACGAGCTCGGTCGCCAGCGCCACGAAATCGAGCTGATCGCGTCTGAAAACATCGTCTCGCGCGCCGTGCTCGAAGCGCAGGGTTCGATCATGACCAACAAATACGCCGAGGGCTATCCGGGCAAGCGCTACTATGGCGGCTGCCAGTTCGTGGATGTCGCCGAGGAGCTGGCGATCGAGCGCGCGAAAAAACTGTTCGGCTGCAACTTCGCCAATGTGCAGCCCAACTCCGGCAGCCAGATGAACCAGGCGGTGTTCCTGGCGCTCTTGCAGCCGGGCGACACCTTCATGGGCCTCGATCTCAATTCCGGCGGGCATTTGACGCACGGCTCGCCAGTCAATATGAGCGGCAAATGGTTCAAGGTCGTGTCCTACGGCGTGCGCAAGGACGACCATCTGCTCGACATGGACGCCATCGAGAAGACGGCGCATGAGACGAAGCCGAAGCTGATCCTGGCCGGCGGCACCGCCTATTCGCGCATCTGGGACTGGAAGCGCTTTCGCGAGATCGCGGATGCGGTCGGCGCCTACCTCATGGTCGATATGGCCCACATCGCGGGCCTCGTGGCAGGCGGCGTGCATCCCTCGCCGCTGCCGCATGCCCATGTCGTGACGACCACCACGCACAAGTCGCTGCGCGGCCCGCGCGGCGGCATGATCCTGTGCAATGACGAGGAGATCGCCAAGAAGATGAACTCGGCGGTGTTCCCCGGCCTGCAGGGCGGACCGCTGATGCATGTCATCGCCGCCAAGGCGGTTGCCTTCGGCGAGGCGCTGAAGCCGAGCTTCAAGCTCTATGCCGAGAGCGTCGCCGCCAACGCCAAGGCGCTGGCGTCCAGCCTTCAGGAGACCGGCCTCGACATCGTGTCGGGCGGCACCGACAACCACCTGATGCTGGTCGACCTGCGCCCCAAGAATGCCACCGGCAAGCGCGCCGAGGCAACGCTTGGCCGCGCCAACATCACTTGCAACAAGAACGGCATCCCCTTTGACCCGGAAAAGCCCTTCGTAACCTCAGGCGTGCGGCTTGGCACGCCCGCCGGCACCACGCGCGGTTTCGGCCAGGCCGAGTTCCGCGAAATAGGCAAGCTGATCGCCGAGGTGCTGGATGGCCTCAAGGCCGCCAATTCCGATGACGGCAATGCCGCGGTCGAGGCCGCGGTCAAGGCCAAGGTCGTGGCACTGACCGATCGATTCCCGCTCTACCCTTATCTCGGTTGACCTCGCGCCACGCGTCATCTTTTATCGCCAGCGGTGCGCCGACCCCAATCGGTCGACGCGCCGAACTGGAGACCAGACGATGCGTAATTTCCGCCCCGCCACTCTTGGCGTCCATACCTTGCTGGGCGTTTTCCTGACATTACCCGGAGCTGCCCTTGCGCAGACCCAACCCGCCCCAGAAATGCCCGCCACCGCTACCTTCGGCAGATGGACAACCATCGTCGATACGCTCGACACCGGCCAGGATGCGCGCAAGACCTGCGCCGCTTCGACCGCCTTTTTCGATGCCAGCGGCAATTCGGGCACGCTGACGCTGTCGATCTCGAACGGCGACGCCATGCCGCCGGACGCCTACCCGGCCATCATGATTATTGTCGACAACGGGAACCTTCCCACCGGCAAGAAGATCGCCGCCACTTTTGGTGATCCTGGCGTCAAGGTTTCCGCCACCGTCTATTCGAACGATGCCGTCAACGGCCGTCCCAGCTGGACGGTCGACAACCAGCCCAAGACCAGTCTCGCGCTCTTGCGAGCCATGCGCAAAGTCACCTCGCTCGATGTCGCTTTCGGCAAAGAGGCTTTCGCCAGCATTCCAATGGACGGCTTCACCAAGGCCTACCGCAACCTCGGCACATCATGCGGCTTTCCGACCAAGGACGTTGCACCCTAGCCAAGCGCGCGGAAGCGGGTGCTGGCAATCTGCCTCGCGGCTCGCTATCTCTGGAGCGAAAGGGTCTGCGTGCCTTGCCATCGTGGCAAAAGGCTCTAAGCCTTTTCGCCTCACCAGATTCGCGAACCCAAGGCTCTCAATGCGCTGTCCCTATTGCCAGTCCGAAGATACGCAGGTGAAGGATTCGCGCCCCGCCGAGGATGGCGCGGCGATCCGCAGGCGTCGCGTCTGCCCCGATTGCGGCGGCCGTTTCACCACCTTCGAGCGCGTGCAGTTGCGCGACCTCGTCGTGGTCAAGAAGTCGGGGCGAAAAGTGCCTTTCGACCGCGACAAGCTCTTGCGCTCCGTCGAGATCGCGGTGCGCAAGCGCAATGTCGATCCCGAGCGCATCGATCGTGCCGTGACCGGCATCGTGCGCCAGCTGGAAAGCTCCGGCGAGACCGAAGTGGCCTCGGGTGAGGTTGGGCGGCTGGTCATGGAAGCGCTGAAGTCGCTCGACGACGTCGCCTATGTCCGCTTTGCCTCGGTCTACCGCAATTTCCGCGAGGCCAAGGATTTCCATGAGCTGCTGGGGGAATTGAAGGGCGACGAGGACAAGAGCGAAGAGGACGCCGGCTGAGCATGGCGGAACGCAGCGAGGCCGAACAGGCAGCCCTTGACCGCCGTTTCATGGCGGCTGCACTCCGACTGTCGCGCAAGAATGCGGGCCGGACCTCAACCAATCCTTCCGTTGGCACACTCATTGTGCGCGACGATGGCTTGGGCCCGATGATCGTCGGCACCGGCGTCACCGCCGTCGGCGGCCGCCCGCATGCCGAGACCGAGGCGCTCGCCGAAGCGGGCGAACTGGCGCGCGGCGCCACCGCCTATGTCACGTTGGAGCCTTGCGCGCATCACGGACGCACGCCGCCTTGCGCCAACGCTCTGGTTAATGCCGGCATCGCGCGCGTCGTTGGCGCCGCCAGCGACCCCGATCCGCGCGTGTCGGGCCAAGGCTACGCGATCCTGCGCACCGCGGGCGTCGAGGTTGTGGAGAATGTCCTGGCGGCGGAGGCCGCCGAGCAGATGGCCGGCTATCTCATTCGATCGCTTAGGAAACGGCCGGAAGTGACTCTCAAGCTAGCGCTTTCCAGCGACGGCAAGATCGGCATGGAAGGGGCCGGGCAGGTGTCGATCACAGGCGACATTGCGCGCCGCGAAGTCTATCTGATGCGCGCCGAGGCTGATGCTATCCTGGTCGGCATTGGCACAGCGCTGGAGGACGACCCGGCGCTGACGGTGCGCTTGCCGGGACTGGAGAACCGGTCGCCGGCGCGCATTGTGCTCGACAGGCAGATCAGGCTGCCTGAGACTTCGAAACTGGTGTCCGGTGTTGACAGGGTGCCGCTCTACGTCGCGGCTTGTCTGGAAGCGGATCCTCTGCGGCGGGCAACGCTCGAACGCGCCGGCGTGCGTTTCATCGGCACCGAGACGCATGAAGGCGGCGTGGCGCTGCCGGAACTGCTCGAGGATCTTGCCGCGCTCGGTATGGCCAGCGTGCTGGTCGAAGGCGGAGCCAAGGTGGCCAGCGCCTTCCTGTCGGAAGGCCTGGTCGACCGCATCGTGCTGTTCCGGGGGCCGGAGGCGATCGGCAAGGGGGGCATTGTATCGCCCATCGATGCCAACCATGTCCCGGCGGGATTTCGCAAACTGCGCGAGATGCGGTTCGGCGAGGACAGCTACGCCGAGTGGATAAGAGACTTTTAGGATCAACACCGATGTTTACCGGCATTGTTACAGACGTAGGCACCGTCGCGGCGGTCAAGCCGCTGCGGGAAGGCGTGGGGTTGCGCATCGACACCGCCTATGATCCCGAAACCATCGCCATCGGCGCCTCGATCTCCTGCGGCGGCGTTTGCCTTACCGTGACGGCCTTGCCCGACAGCGGCTCGAACGCGCGCTGGTTCGAAGTCGAGGTCTGGGAGGAGGCGCTCCGGCTGACGACGGCAATGGGCTGGAAATCGGGCACGCGGATCAATCTTGAGCGGGCGTTGAAGATCGGCGACGAGCTTGGCGGCCACATCGTGTCGGGCCATGTCGACGGTACCGCCGAGATCGTCGAGCGCAAGGATGAGGGCGACGCCGTTCGCTTCACGCTGGAAGCGCCGCGCGAGCTGGCGAAGTTCATCGCGCCGAAAGGCTCCGTCGCGCTCGACGGTACCTCGCTCACCGTCAACAAGGTGGATGGCACCCGCTTCGACGTGCTTCTGATCCACCATTCGCTGACCGTCACCACCTGGGGTGAGCGCCAGGTCGGCGACCGCGTCAATCTCGAGATCGACACCATGGCCCGCTATGCGGCCCGCCTGGCGGAAGCGGCGAAGGAGGGGCTTTGAGCATCGCCGAGCTGTTCATGAGGAACTAGCGGTGATGGAACACAGGAGTTCCAAAGTGCAAGCGCGGATGAGGTGGCCGATATAGATGCTGGCCGAGTAGTGGCCCACGCCATTGTTGCCTGGGCTCAAAGCCTCGCTACAGATTGTCCGATCTCGGTACCCCGGCCCAATGAGGCAATCTTGTGCTTGCGATCAATCCGGCTTCGGCCTAAGTCACCGGCGATCCCGGAGACATTTATGGCTGGCACATCCCAACACGGCAAAGCGTTCATTCGCCCGAAGAAGAAGGCCCACCTTCTCGTTATCGAGGCACGCTTCCACGACGATCTTGCCGACGCGCTGCTCGAAGGCGCGACACGCGCGCTTGACGAAGCGGATGCGACCTACGACGTCGTCACCGTTCCAGGTTCGCTCGAAATTCCCGCCGTCATTACCTTCGCGCTGGACGGCGCGGCGGAAGGCGGCACGAACTATGACGGCTTCGTCGCGCTTGGCACCGTCGTCCGCGGCGACACCTATCACTTCGATATCGTCGCCAATGAATCCAGCCGCGCGCTGATGGACCTGTCCGTGCAGGACTCGGTCTGCATCGGCAACGGCATCCTGACCACGGAAAACGACGCACAGGCCTGGACGCGGGCCAAACGTTCGGAAGGCGACAAGGGTGGCTTTGCCGCGCGCGCGGCGCTGACCATGATCGCGCTCAAGGAACGACTGGGAGCGCGATCGTGAGCGACCCCGCTTCGCCCGGACAGCCCACGGTGCGCCACGCCAACAAGCGCGGCGCGGCGCGGCTTGCCGCCGTGCAGGCCCTCTATCAGATGGATGTCGCCGGCAGCGGCGTCTTCGAGATCACGGCCGAATACGAAGCGTTTCGTCTTGGCAAGGAAGTCGATGGTGCGCTTTACCGCGAGGCGGATGCCCAATGGTTCCGCGCCATCCTCACCGGTGTCGTCGAGGACCAGAAAACCATCGATCCGGTTATCCGCCAGGCGCTGACCGATGACTGGCCGCTGTCGCGCCTCGATTCGACGCTGCGCGCAATCCTGCGCGCCGGTGTCTACGAACTGATGAAGCGCGAAGACGTGCCGGTGGCGGTGATCGTTTCCGAATATGTCGATATCGCCAAGGCTTTCTACGAGGAAGACGAGCCGAAGCTGGTCAACGCCGTGCTCGACCGCGTCTCCCGTCGGGTGCGTGGCGAGGGACGCGGCAAGGACGCTTCATGACGGCGGCCGCCATTGAGGCGGCCAGGGAGGCGCGGCGCACCGCGTTGATCCTCGCCGCCTCGCAGGCGATCATCGGTTCGGCAGCGCCCATCGCCATCTCCATGGGCGCGCTGGCCGGTCAATATCTGCTCGGTCCCGACAAGTCGCTGGCGACGGCGCCGATCACCGGCTTCAATCTCGGCGTGGCGCTCGGCGCGCTGCCGGCGGCGGCCATCATCCGCGCGATGGGCCAGCGCGGCGGCTTTATGACCGGTACGATCGTCACCGCGCTTGGCGGTCTGGTCGCGACGCTGGCACTCTTCCATGGCAATTTTTGGCTGTTCGCCTTCGGCCTGACGGTGATCGGTGTCGGTGGCGCCTTCGTCCAGCAGTTCCGCTTTGCCGCCGCCGACAATGCGCCGCCGCAGTTCAAGGCGCGCGCGATCTCCTTCGTACTTGCGGGCGGCATCATCACCGCCATTCTCGGACCGCAGATCGTCATCTTCACCCGCGAGTTGTTCGCACCGGTGATGTTTGCCGGTTCGTTCGCATCCATACTGGTGCTGGCCGCCGTCGGCGCAGCGATCCTGTCATTGCTGCGCCTGCCGGCGAGGGCCACCGCCGGCGGAACGGAAATTGCCGGCAGCGATGCCCGGCCCTTGGCCGAGATCGTTACGCAGCCGCGTTTCGTCGCGGCACTCTTTTGCGCCGTCGGCAGCTATGCCCTGATGAGCTTCGTCATGACCGGTGCGCCGCTCGCCATGGTCGGCTGCGGCCTGTCGGAGGACGATGCGACGCTCGGCATTTCCTGGCATGTCATGGCAATGTTCGGGCCGAGCTTCTTCACCGGATCGCTGATCCATCGCTTCGGTGCTGAACGCATTGTCGCGGCCGGCCTCCTCCTGCTGATCGGCTGTGCGGTCGTCGCGCTGTCCGGCTTGACGCTATGGCAATTCTGGACGGCGCTGATCCTGCTCGGCCTCGGCTGGAATTTCGGCTTCATCGGCGCCACGGCCATGGTCGCGGCAGGCTACCGGCCTTCCGAAAAGGGCAAGGTGCAGGGGTTCCACGACTTCGTCCTGTTCGGCTCCGTGGCCTGCGCCTCGCTGATGTCGGGCATGGTCTACAATGCCTGGGGCTGGACCATGCTGAACTGGATGATCTTTCCCGTCACCGTGCTATGCTTCGTCGCGCTCGGCGCGCTGAGGATGGCGAGCTTGCGTCTGGCTTGACGCCCAATTTGAATTTATGCGTCCGGCGGCAGAACCTGAAGCACTCGCGCTATGAACATGTGAAACTCAGCCATGTAGTTGCGCAGGAAGTCCTTAGTGGATTCGACCGTCACCTCGCCGTCGTCCGTGATCAGCCCCGGCGTGAACTGTATGTAGGCTTCAGGCGCGTTCATCTGGGGTGAATTGCAGAAACTCAGAACGCTTCGAAGGCTTTGTTGGGCGACGGCGGTCGCGATGGCGCCCGGCGATGTTCCGATGACGGCTGACGGTTTGCGCGCGAACGAATTCTTGCCCTAGGGCCGACTGGCCCAGTCGATTGCGTTCTTCAATCCACCAGGGATCGAGCGGTTGTACTCCGGGGTGACGAACAATACGGCCTGGACGGAGGCGATCGCCTTTTTGAAAGCCTGGGCGACCGGTGGGAAATCGGCGTCATAGTCGTAGCTGTAGAGTGGCAGATCCTTGAAGGCGATTTCGGTCATATCGAGTTCGGGAGGGGCAAGTTGAACGAGCGCCTTCGCGAGCTTGCGGTTGATGGATTCCCGGGCAAGACTGCCGATGAGGTAACCGACTTTGTGTATGGCCATGACACGCTCTCCGTGTTTGCCACCCGCACCCTCACCGCATTATCCGCCAAATGTCAGCAGATCGCCAGCGTCGCGTCGCAATTGGCCTTCCGAACAAAAATATTGCGTCTGTACCACTTGTTATGAAACCGTGTGCCCCGACGAGACGTTGGAGCCGTGCTCATATGCGGCACCGAATTCCGGTTCACAGCAAGGGATTTTCACAATGTTTTCAATCAAGATTCTGGCTGGCGCGGCGCTCGCGCTCGGTATTGCGATAGCATCGGCGAATGCTCAGGTGGTCGTCTCCTCGAAGATCGACACCGAGGGCGGCGTGCTCGGCAACATCATCCAGCTCGTCCTCAACGCCAACAACGTCAAGACCACTGACCGCATCCAGCTTGGCGGCACGCCGGTGGTGCGCAAGGCGATCACCGCCGGCGAGATCGACATCTATCCCGAATACACCGGCAATGCCGCCTTCTTCTTCGAGAAGACCGACGACCCGGTCTGGAAGGACGCCGCCAAGGCCTATGAGACGGCCAAGAAGCTCGACTATGACGCCAACAAGATCGTCTGGCTGTCGCCGTCGCCGGCCAACAACACCTGGGCGATCGCACTACGCAAGGAGGTGGCCGAGGCCAACAAGCTCGCCACCCTGTCCGACTTCGGCAAATATGTCGCCGGCGGGGGCAAGGTGGTGCTCGCGGCCTCGGCCGAGTTCGTCAATTCAGCCGCGGCCTTGCCCGCCTTCCAGACCACCTACGGCTTCACGTTGAAACCTGACCAGTTGATCACGCTCTCCGGCGGCGACACGGCCGCGACCATCGCGGCGGCAGCCAACCAGACCAATGGCGCCAACGCCGCCATGGTCTACGGTACCGACGGCGGCATCGCGCCCTCCGGGCTGGTCGTGCTCGACGACGACAAGGGCGTGCAGCCGGTCTACCAGCCGGCGCCGATCATCCGCGAGGCGGTGCTGAAGGAGCATCCCGAGATCGAGACGTTGTTGAAGCCGGTCTTCGCCAAGCTCGACCTCGTCACGCTGCAGGAGCTCAACGGCCGCGTCCAGGTCGGCGGAGAGCCGGTCAAGGGTGTGGCGGAAGACTTTTTGAAAAAGAACGGGTTCTTGAAGTAGACAGCTTCAGATCGTGGCACCAGTGCGAGGCGCCCCCCTCTGTCATGCCGGACATCTCCCCCTCGAGGGGGGAGATTGGCAGTTCCTGCGCCCCGCTTCTTTCTTCGGCGTCAGAGATTGGCGAATGCCCCTGCGACATTCGATCTCCGCCCTCGAGGGGGAGATGGCTGGCAGGCCAGAGGGGGGCGCCTCGCACAGAGCTCACAATTCTGCAACTGCGTTGCGTTCTGGTGACGTCGCTCTGCGCAGATGCGCCCTATGACCCTCCGCTTCGACAAGCTCGGCGTGGTCATCGCCGCGATCGCTGCCTATGCGGCTTTCGCCGCTCCTTTCGCCACGTTCCGCGCCAATCGCATCGTGCCCGGCCAGGCGCGATCGATCGTTGAGGCACTTCCGGCAATGGCCGGCCCGCTGCTTTTGGCCATCGTTGTCGCAGCCGCGCTTGTCGCGCTGCTGAAAACGCCGCTCGTGCTGCGCCTGGCCGCCAGCGTCGTGACATTGGTGGCCCTCGCGCTGTTGATCGGCGTCACCGGGACATTCCTGACCCCGGCAGGCAATACCTTCGCGCGCGTTTCGCCGGCCTCCGGATTCTGGCTGCTGATTTTCGCCTTTACCCTCCTGCTGGCCGACGTGCTGACGAGAATGAACCTGTCTCCCTGGTCACGTGTCGGCGTGCTTGTCGTTGCCGCGCTCGCCATCGGGCTGCTGCTAATATCGGGATCCTGGGACAGCCTTTCGATCCTCAAGGAATATTTCAACCGTGCCGACAGTTTCTGGGCCGAGGGCGCCAAACATGTCACGCTGGCGCTCGGTTCGCTGGCGGCGGCGGTGATAGTGGGCCTGCCGCTCGGCATCCTGTGCCATCGCGTCGAGCGCCTGCGCGCCGGCGTGCTCAACGTGCTCAACATCGTCCAGACCATTCCCTCGATCGCGCTGTTCGGCCTGCTGATCGCGCCGCTCGGCTGGGTGGCGGCGCATGTGCCGGGAGCGGCCGCGCTCGGTATCCGCGGCATCGGAACGGCACCTGCGTTCGTGGCGCTGTTCCTCTATTCGCTGCTGCCGGTCGTCGCCAACACCGTGGTCGGTCTTGCCGGTGTGCCGCGTGCCGCCAATGACGCGGCGCGCGGCATGGGCATGACCGATCGCCAACGTCTGTTCGGCGTCGAGTTTCCGCTGGCCTTCCCGGTGATCCTCACCGGCATCCGCATCGTGCTTGTGCAGAACATCGGCCTCGCCACCATCGCCGCCCTGATCGGCGGCGGCGGTTTCGGCGTGTTCGTGTTCCAGGGCGTCGGCCAGACGGCGATGGACCTGGTGCTGCTTGGCGCCATGCCGACGGTCGCGCTCGCCTTCGCTGCCGCCATCATTCTCGACGCGGTGATCGAAATGACCTCAACCAAGCGCAGGGCGGACCCCGCATGATCGAGATCGAAGGCATTACCAAGCGCTACGATGCGACCACGGTGGTCGACGACGTCTCGATGATCATCGAGCCCCGCACGCTTTGCGTCATCGTCGGCACCTCGGGCTCCGGCAAGACGACGCTGCTTCGCATGATCAACCGGCTGGTCGAGCCGACTTCCGGCGTCATCAAGCTCGACGGCGCCGACAACCGCTCGGTGCCGGGCTACGAGTTGCGGCGCAGCATCGGTTACGCCATCCAGGGCCACGGCCTGTTCCCGCACCGGACGGTGGCGCAGAACATCGCCACCGTGCCGGTGCTGCTTGGCTGGGACAAGGATCGCATCAAGGCCCGTGTCGACGAACTGATGACGCTCTACCAGCTCGACCCGAAGGCCTACGGGCCGCGCTATCCGCACGAGCTCTCCGGCGGCCAGCAACAGCGCGTCGGCGTCGCCCGCGCACTCGCGGCCGAACCCAATGTGCTGTTGATGGACGAGCCGTTCGGCGCGCTTGACCCGATCATCCGCACCAAGGCGCAGGAAGATCTGCTTGCGATCCAGAGGCGCTTCGGCACCACCATCATCCTCGTCACCCACGACATGGAAGAGGCCGTGCATATGGGCGACAAGATCGCCGTCATGGATGCCGGCAAGCTGGTACAATATGCCAGGCCGGCGGAGATACTGGCGAGGCCGGCCAGCGGCTTCGTCGAGACCCTGGTCGGCGCCAGCGAAAAACCGTTCCGGCTGCTGTCGCTCGGCCGCGTGCGCGACGCAGTCGAAAAGGGCGCGGCGGAAGGTGAGGCGATCCCCGGCGACGCCAGCCAGCGCGACGCGCTGGCCGAACTTCTCTGGTCCGGCCGTCCGGCGCTGCCGGTCAAGGATGCCGACGGCAAGCCGCTCGGCCGCGTTACCGTCGACGGCTTGGTGAAGCGTGCGGCGAGGCCGGCATGAAAGCCTGGCTGCCGTTGCTGCTCAGGCTTGCGCTGGTGGTGCTGCTGGTCGCTTTCGTCACCAGTCCCGGCTGGTTCGAGCCGCTGCTCAAGCCGCTGACCGAGAACGGCGCGCCGGTGATCTACAATCAGGGCAGCCTGCTGACGCTGATGCTACTGCACCTGCGCACCGTGCTGATCGCCACGCTCGCCGCCACCATAGTGGCGGTCGCGCTCGCCATCCTGGTCACCAGGCCTGCCGGCGCCGAATTCCTGCCGCTGTCACGCAGCCTGGTCAATATCGGCCAGACTTTCCCGCCGGTGGCGGTGCTGGCGCTTGCCGTGCCGGCGGTCGGGTTCGGCGAGAAGCCGACGCTGATCGCATTGTTCCTCTATGGTCTGCTGCCGATCTTCGAGAACGCGCTGACCGGCCTGACGACGTTGCCCGGCAATGTCATGGAAGCGGCGCGCGGTGCCGGCATGACCGGTTGGCAAAGGCTGCTGAAGGTCGAATTGCCGCTCAGCGCGCCGGTCATCCTCGGCGGCATAAGGCTGTCGGTGGTTATCAGCCTCGCCACCGCCACCATTGGCTCGACGGTTGCAGCGAAGACGTTGGGCGAGGTGATCATTGCCGGGCTCTTGTCCAACAATCTCGCTTTCATCTTGCAGGGCGGCCTGATCGTCGCCGCCTTGGCCGTGCTGATCTATGACGGACTGTCGGCGGTCGAACGCTATGCCGCGCGGCGCATGGGGCGCCAGGCCGAGTAGGCTTCTGTCCAGGAGCTCCGATCTTTCAACGTCCACTTGAACGGGCAGGGTGGTCGAGCGTCAGTTCGAGTTCGATGCCTTGGTCTTTGCAGATCCAGCGGCGGCAGATGACGGCAAAGTCGTGTTGTGTGCCGGCTTTCACGAGCGAGACAAGATCACCCACGGCGCAATCGCTGTCGAGCTCGAGCGCCTCGATGGGTTCGGCGATGACTTGCATGCCGGCATAATGTCTTGCGCTGGCAGTGAGCATAATCGACACCCGCCTGCCAGTTGCGTGATCTTCGGGACTCGGCGATTGATTGGGCCGATGCCCCGATCCTTCAGCAGGAGTTCTTGCCATGACCTTGCGCTTCTCCAAGATCGTCATGTGTCTCTGTCTGGCGGCTTTCGCCTTTCTTGTCGCTTTCGGCAACGTCACCGATTACGGCTCAAACTTCGCCTTTGTCCAGCATGTGCTGAGCATGGACACGACCTTTCCCGGCAACACGCTGATGTATCGCTCGATCACCAACCCCTCGCTGTGGACGACGGGCTACTGGCTCATCATCGCCGGCGAGGCGCTGACGTCTCTGCTCTATCTGATCGCTGCCTGGAACCTGTGGCAGGCGCGCAATGCCAGCGGACAGGTTTTCAACGATGCCAAGAAATTCGCCGTTATCGCCGCGACGATGGGATTCCTGATCTGGTATCTTGGATTCATGGTGGTGGGCGGCGAGTGGTTCGCCATGTGGCAGTCGAGCATCTGGAACGGGCAGCAGAAGGCATTCATGTTCTACATGACCATGCTGGCGGTGCTGATCTTCGTCATCCAGCCAGACGGCGATCTGCGCCAGGCCTGACTGCTGATTGGCGATTTCAATCGATATAAAGCAGCAGCGGCATGGCGACACCTGCCGCCGTTTGGCTCTTTTGGGCGAAAGCCGGGCAAAAACCGAACAATATCTTGACGTTCGCGGCCCTGTTTCGCATACACCGCTGCGAAGAGGGGGATTCCGTGCACGGGATTCCGTCTTTGTCTCAACGGCCCAGGGAGGGGTTCTTTTGGGCCAGCAATCGAGGAAAACCCGGCAATGACCATAATTTCCGCCGTCATCGCCTGCGGCCTGCTTTCTGTCCTTTACGCCATCTGGGCGACACGTTCGGTCCTCGCTTCGGACCAGGGCAACGCACGCATGCAGGAAATCTCCGCAGCCATCCGTGAGGGCGCGCAAGCCTATCTGGCGCGCCAGTACACCACCATCGCCATCGTCGGCGTGGTCGTGCTGCTGCTCGCCTGGTGGCTGCTGTCCATGACCGCCGCGATCGGCTTCCTGATCGGGGCCGTGCTTTCGGGCGCGGCCGGCTTCATCGGCATGCATGTTTCGGTGCGGGCCAATGTTCGCACGGCACAGGCCGCTTCCAACAGCCTTGCCGCCGGCCTCGACATCGCCTTCAAGTCGGGCGCCATCACGGGCATGTTGGTTGCCGGGCTTGCCCTGCTTGGCGTGTCGATCTACTACCTGATCCTCACCCATTTCATGGGGCTTCAGCCCAATGACCGCGTCGTCATCGATTCGCTGGTCGCACTCGGCTTCGGCGCCTCGCTGATCTCGATCTTCGCCCGTCTCGGCGGCGGCATCTTCACCAAGGGTGCCGACGTCGGCGGCGATCTGGTCGGCAAGGTCGAAGCTGGTATTCCCGAGGATGACCCGCGCAACCCCGCCACCATCGCCGACAATGTCGGCGACAATGTCGGCGACTGCGCCGGTATGGCCGCCGACCTGTTCGAGACCTATGCGGTCACAGTCGTCGCCACCATGGTTCTGGGCGCCATCTTCTTTGGCGGCACCGCGGTTCTGGGTGCGGCGATGCTCTATCCGCTCGCCATCTGCGGCGCCTGCATCCTGACCTCGATCGTCGGCACTTTCTTCGTCAAGCTCGGCTCCAACGGTTCGATCATGGGCGCGCTCTACAAGGGCCTGATCGTCACCGGCCTGTTGTCCATCGTGGGCTTGGGCGTCGCCACCTCGGCCACGCTTGGCTGGGGCGAGGTCGGCACTGTCGCCGGCATGGTCATCACCGGCAAGAACCTGTTCATCTGCGGCGTGATCGGCCTCGTGGTGACCGGTCTCATCGTCGTGATCACCGAGTACTACACCGGCACTAACAAGCGTCCGGTCAATTCGATCGCCCAGGCGTCGGTGACCGGGCACGGCACCAACGTCATCCAGGGCCTTGCGGTCTCTCTGGAATCGACGGCACTGCCGGCCATCGTCATCGTCGGCGGCATCATCTCGACTTATCAGCTAGCCGGCCTTTACGGCACGGCGATCGCCGTCACCACCATGCTCGGCCTTGCCGGCATGATCGTCGCGCTCGATGCGTTCGGCCCGGTCACCGACAATGCCGGCGGCATCGCCGAAATGGCCGGCCTGCCCAAGGAAGTGCGCCACTCCACCGACGCGCTCGACGCGGTCGGCAACACCACCAAGGCGGTGACCAAGGGCTATGCCATCGGTTCGGCAGGCCTCGGCGCGCTGGTGCTGTTCGCGGCCTATTCGAACGACCTGAAATTCTTTGCCGCCAATGGCGACAAATACCCCTACTTCCAGGGCATGGGCGAGGTCTCCTTCGATCTTTCCAACCCCTATGTCGTCGCCGGCCTGATCTTCGGCGGCTTGATCCCGTATCTGTTCGGTGGCATCGCCATGACGGCCGTCGGCCGCGCGGCGGGCGCCATCGTCGAGGAGGTGCGCAAGCAGTTCCGTGACGACCCGGGCATCATGGCCGGCACGTCCAAGCCGAACTATGCGCGCGCGGTCGATCTTCTGACCAAGGCGGCGATCCGGGAAATGATCATCCCGTCGCTGCTGCCGGTGCTGGCGCCGCTCGTCGTCTATTTCGGCGTGCTGCTGATCTCCGGCTCGAAAGCATCGGCCTTTGCGGCTCTCGGCGCCTCGCTGCTCGGCGTCATCGTCAACGGCTTGTTCGTCGCCATCTCGATGACTTCGGGCGGCGGCGCCTGGGACAACGCCAAGAAGTCGTTCGAGGACGGTTTCACCGACAAGGACGGCGTAAAGCACCTGAAGGGTTCCGAGGCGCACAAGGCCTCGGTGACTGGCGATACGGTCGGCGATCCCTACAAGGACACGGCCGGCCCGGCGGTCAACCCGGCGATCAAGATCACCAACATCGTGGCGCTCCTGCTGCTGGCGGTGCTGGCGCACGGCTGAGCGGCAAAGCTCGGCATTGAAAGCCCGCGGGGAGCAATCCCCGCGGGCTTTAATTTGACGGCGGTCTCGGAAGGCGGAAAGCGAATTTCAACGGCTGCGTCCGCGTCCTGCCGTTGCTGGCTGCCCATCACCGGCGAGCCGGCCTCTCCGTCCCTTGATAACAAAAACCCGTGGGATCGCTCCCACGGGTTTTTGGTCGCCTGAGATGGTGCTGTCTTCCCCGAGGGGGGCGGTCTGAGATCAGGGAGTGCCCCCGCCGGGAATGCCAGGCGCCAGCTTGCTGGCGCCGTTGATGATCTGGCTGAGGAAGTTCTGGTCTTTGCCGCCAGTCGGCGTGGTGCGCGATATGAAATCGAAGATCTTGCCGTCCTTCAGGCCGTAATTGGCGATCTGGGTGACCCGCCCATCGGCCCCGAAATAGACCGCCAGCACATGCTGATCGACCAGCCGCGGCTTGTCGAAGGCGACGTAGCGCTTGCGAGTCTGCGAGATGTAATAAAAGGCCTCATTGTCGAAGGTCGCCGTCGTCGAGGGCGTTCCGAGCGCGAGAAGCACCTGCTCGCGGCTTGAGCCGACCGGCACCGAATCGATCGCCTGCTGATCGATGACATATCCCTGCGTCAACGTTTCGCTGGGGTTCAGATCGCCGATCATCTTGGAACTGTTGCAGGCCGAAAGCGCCGCAATGATGGCCAGCAGCGAGATCGCGCCAGCGGGCCTGAAAGAGAAGGTCGACTTGAAATTCAGCGCGCGCAACAACAATTCTCCATTATATCGCCGCAACTTGCGCTGGGCCGCAAAACCGGTAAACCAGCTTGCTTGCCGATGCAACAAGGCCAATTCAACAAACGGTCCCCGGAGACCATCCCCATGTTCCAGCGCCTTTTTGGTCGCGAACGCCACGCCAACCACGCCATCACCGACGCGCTTTACGCACAAATCGTGGCGGCCGCGCGGCAGACCGTATTTTATTCCCACTGGAATGTGCCGGACACGCCGCTTGGCCGTTTCGAGATGCTGTCACTGCACATGTTCCTGGTCCAGCACCGGCTGCGTGGCGAAGACGGCGCGGCGCAGGAGATCGCTCAGGTGCTGATCGACGAGTTTTTCCTCGACGTCGACCATTCGCTGCGGGAACTCGGCATTGGCGATGTCGGAGTGCCCAAGCGTATGAAAAAGCTGGCGAAGATGTTTTATGGCCGCACCGCCGCCTATGACGACGCATTGGAGCGCAATGACCATGATGGGCTCACCGCCGCCCTTGCACGCAATGTCCGGCCCGACACCGCGGCCTGGGCGGAAGCGTCACGACTGTCCGACTATGTCTCCGATGCCCGCAACCGGCTGGCCACGCAGCCGTGCCGGGCGATCGTCTCCGGCACAGTGACCTTTCCGCTCGCCCAGGAGGCAGATCGATGAAGCACGCCGATTCGCAAAGCCCGGTGTCGTTTTTTGCCAACGTCGCCCGCCTGCCGCAGAAGGGCCTGCCGGTGGTCATCGAGGCCGACGCCACGCAGCGCGCGACACTCGCCGAGGAGCACAGCTTGCTCTCGGTCGAAGCCTACCGCGCCGAGTTCCTGGTGACGCCGTGGAAACGCAATGGTGTGAAGGTCAGCGGCCGGGTCGAGGCCGACATCACCCAGGCCTGTATCGTCACGCTCGATCCGGTCGGAGCGCATATCGACGATTCATTCGAGGCTCTGTTCCTGCCCGAGGATTCCAAGCTTGGACGACAGGGTTTCGAAGGCGGCGGCGAGATCCTGCTCGATGCGGATGGACCTGACAGTCCCGAAACATTTTCAGGCGACACGATCGATGTCGGGGCACTCGCCGAGCAGTTCTTCGGATTGGCCATCGATCCTTATCCGCGCAAGCCGGGTGCGTCGCTTGATGCCGGCGGCGAGGCTGAACCGGTGGAGAATGAATTTCAGCAGAAACTGCGGTCGCTGCTGGGAAAATCCTGAAAACCTCACCCGCGACGGAAAAGTCGGTTGTGCGAATGTCCAAAACCGCTATTTTCGCCGAACCTTCGCGATCACTAAAACGATCCGCCGCCTAAGCAAAACCGTGAGATGAATACCGCGTGATCAGGATTTCCATCGATGCCATGGGCGGCGATCACGGACCAGCCGTGGTCATTCCGGCGCTCATGACGGTCGCGACCCGCCGTCCCGACGTTCGCTTCGTCATCTACGGGCGGGAGGAGGCCGTACGGCCCGAACTGGCCAAATTTCCCAAGCTGGCCGGTGTGAGTGAATTCTTCCACTGCGAGGTGGCCGTCAGGATGGACGACAAACCGAGCCAGGCGCTGCGCCATGGCCGCTGGAAGTCATCGATGTGGAAGGCTGTCGAGGCGGTCAAGTCGGGCACGGCGGACGCGTGCGTCTCGGCCGGCAACACCGGCGCGCTGATGGCGATGTCGAAATTCTGCTTGCGCACCATGGCTACCATCGACCGCCCGGCGATCGCGGCACTTTGGCCGACGCTGCGCGGCGAAAGCGTGGTCCTCGACGTCGGCGCCACCATTGGCGCGGATGCGCACCAGCTCATCGATTTTGCCATCCTTGGAACCGGCATGGCCCGATCGGTCTTCGGCGTCTCGCGGCCCAGTGTCGGCCTGCTCAATGTCGGGGTCGAGGAGATCAAGGGCCAGGAAGAGGTCAAGGAGGCTGGGCGCATGCTGCGCGAAGCCAATATGGCCTCGATGAACTATCACGGTTTCGTCGAGGGCGACGACATCGGCAAGGGCGTGGTCGACGTCGTCGTCACCGAAGGCTTCGCCGGCAACATCGCCCTGAAGACGGCGGAAGGCACGGTGCGCCAGATTGGCGGTTACCTGCGAGCGGCGATGAGCCGTACACTGATGGCCAGGATCGGCTATATCTTCGCCAAGGGCGCGTTCGATCGCCTGCGCGAGAAGATGGATGTCGGCCGCTCCAATGGCGGCGTTTTCCTCGGGCTGAACGGCATTGTGGTGAAAAGCCACGGCGGCGCCGATTCGGATGGTTTCGCCGCCGCCATCGAACTCGGCTACGACATGGTGCGCAACAATTTGCTCGACCGCATCGAGGCCGACCTGGACTTGTTCCATGCGCGCAATCCGCATGCCCAGACATCTAGGAAATCCGACGTCGTCAGCGACGCAGAGGAATAGGAAAGAACTTTGATCAGATCAGTCGTGCGCGGCATGGGCGCCGCGCTGCCCCGCCGCATCATGAAGAATGCCGACTTTGAAGGCATGGTCGAAACCTCGGACGAGTGGATCGCCCAGCGCACCGGCATCCGCCAGCGCCACATCGCGGCCGACGACGAGACGACGGCTTCGCTGGGTGAGGCGGCGGCGCGCGCAGCGCTCGCCGATGCCGGCCTGACGCCCGGAGACATCGACCTGATCGTGCTGGCGACCTCGACGCCCAACAACACTTTTCCGGCCACATCCGTCGAGATCCAGAACCGGCTCGGTATGCATCACGGCTTTGCCTTCGACCTGCAGGCGGTATGCTCGGGCTTCGTCTATGCGGTAACCACGGCCGACCTCTATATTCGTGGCGGCTTGGCCAAGCGCGTGCTGGTGATCGGCTCGGAAACCTTTTCGCGCATCCTCGACTGGACCGATCGCTCGACCTGCGTACTGTTCGGCGACGGCGCCGGCGCCCTGGTTCTTGAAGCCGGCGAGGGGGGTGGCAATATTGCCGACCGCGGCGTGCTGGCGATGAGCCTGCGCTCCGACGGCGCGCACAAGGACAAGCTCTTTGTCGACGGCGGGCCTTCGACGACGGGAACCGTCGGCTATCTCAGGATGGAAGGCCGCGAGGTCTTCAAGCATGCGGTGGGCATGATTACCGACGTCATCGAGGCGACGTTCTCGCAGGCCGGCATCACCGCCGACGACCTCGACTGGTTCGTGCCGCATCAGGCCAATAAACGGATCATTGACGCTTCCGCCAAGAAGCTCGGGATAGCCGAGCAAAAGGTGGTGGTGACGGTCGATCTGCACGGTAACACTTCGGCTGCTTCCGTGCCGCTGGCGCTTTCTGTGGCTGTTGCCGATGGCCGCATCAAAAAGGGCGACCTTGTGCTTCTGGAAGCGATGGGCGGCGGCTTCACCTGGGGGGCGGTTCTGCTTCGCTGGTAAGTGCCGAACGGTCCGGTTCGGTCCTTGACCTTGCCGGATCAATTACTTAGGCTCTGCCGCTGTTGTGTCGATTTTATGTTTTGAGCTGATGGGACGGTCGCATGGGGGGAAAGACACTTACGCGCGCCGACCTTGCCGAAGCCGTTTACCGCAAGGTAGGTTTGTCGCGCACTGAATCGGCCGAACTCGTCGAGGCGGTGCTGGACGAGATCTGCGAGGCGATCGTCCGTGGTGAGACGGTGAAGCTGTCGTCTTTCGCGACATTCCACGTCCGCTCCAAGAACGAGCGCATCGGGCGCAATCCCAAGACCGGCGAAGAGGTGCCGATCCTGCCGCGCCGGGTGATGACCTTCAAGTCGTCGAACGTGCTGAAGAACCGTATCTTGCGCTCCCACCAGAGCGGCAAGGCGAAGGGCGGCAAGTAGGCTCGCTCCAAATGCGCGGTTGAAAACAGGCCTTGCGATGATGCCGGGCTTGAATATTGCCTCACAAACCGCTGAAATGAGACCCGATTCGGCAACATGGCCGGATTGGTGTTCCGCGTGATCGTTACGCGCAGCCGGAATGAGCTCCCCTCCTGTCGAGGGAATCCCGTTCGAACGCCGGTTCCCATGTCCCGGGATCATGCTCCAGTGTGAGGATTTCGCCCATGGACAAGAGCCCTGACGCCTTTCGCACCATCAGCGAGGTCGCCGAAGACCTCGATTTGCCGCAGCACGTGCTGCGCTTCTGGGAAACGCGTTTCAACCAGATCAAGCCGATGAAACGCGGAGGCGGCCGCCGCTACTACCGGCCGCAGGATGTCGAACTGATCAAGGGCATCCGCCATATGCTCTACGACCAGGGCTACACCATCAAGGGCGTGCAGAAGCTGTTGCGTGAAAACGGCAACCATTTCCTGGTTGCCATCGGCAATGGCGACATGGCCGCCGTCGAGGCGATCTCGCAACGAAAGCAGGCCGATCAGGTGCCGTTGACGGCGGCAGCGCAGCCGCGCGGCGGAGATGACGAACTGGTTGGCCAGCCGAGGGTCAAGCCCAGCCGTCGTTTCTTCGGCCTTGGCAAGAGCGACGAGGAAGGCCCGGTCCAGCCGGACGCTTCGAAACTGTCGCGCGACAACCGCGCGCTGTTGCAGGAAGCGTTGTTCGACCTGCTCGAATGCAAGCGCCTCCTCGACCAGGTGCGCTGACGGGCAACCGGCGGCGCCTGAAGAACGGGAACCCGCCTTTGGGTGATGCGTTACGTTTCCTTGAGCAAGACAAGGCTTGAGCAGACAAGGAAACGCATCATGGCATCATTCTCGACCCTCTCGGACGTCGATCTCGACAAGCGGGTCGCTGCACTCTCCAGGGAACTGGCGGCCCTGAAGAAGGTCGTGTCCAGGCGGGGCGGCGCTTATTACGAAGGCGGTCGCGACGCGGCGCTTGATACGTATTCCGACCTTGCGGAACGTCTGCACGATGCGATGCCGGCGATCCGCGAACGAGGCAGGGCGATCGAGAAATCAGCCCGCGAGCATCCGGCGACGGCCGCCGCCATAGGTCTCGTGGTGGTTGGTCTGGTCGCCAGTCTGCTATTCAGCCGGCGCTGACCTTTATTTCATTCTTCTCAAAAGACGGTTCCACCGGAGCCGGTGCTGGCGGGCGATTTATGTCGCCCGAAAGTGCATCCGGTTTGGGACAGCGGCGCCTTCGGGCGCCACGAAGAAAGGACCCCTTCCACCAGCTTGTCGGTCTGCATCACGAACAGGGGATTTTTCTTCAGAGCAGACGCTCGTTGTAGCTCTCGGGCTCCGCGGGATCGCACTGATACGGCGCGTGTCCGGAGGAAACCAAGAGAAGACCGGCTTCGAACGAGAGGCCTAAACCGGTCTTCTCATTGGCAGTCGGTTAAGCTCAGGCCTTCTTGGCCATGTGGTGGTGGTGGTGATGGTAATGGTGGCTGCGATGGTGCTTGCGATGATGATGATGACGGTGATGCTTGTGCATCGGCGCCGCATCAGCGCTGGTTGCGCTCAGGATTGGCATCGTGAATGCAAGTGCAACTGCAAGCCCGAGGGCCGAGAGGAGGGACTTCTTCATGGATATTTTCCTTTTTTCGCAGGCAATGTGAATCAAGCCGACGGCCTGATCGCCGCGAGCGGGATTACGCTCTCGATTTTTTTCGTCAGTATTTCCCGAATATAGAAATTTGTTTCTGGAATGTGTCTGGCGGCGCAGGGCTGTGGGCTCCGGCGACAGGCTGGGCCCACAGTGCCGTTGAGCGGAAGAGATTTCGGTACGAGGCGCAGACGCAACCGGTTTACATGGGCGGGACCACGCCATTGTTGCCGACCACGACGCGGTTGGCACTCAGCGTGCCGTCGGCGCCGCGCGTCGCGGTGACCACGACGGGCGCGCCGGGCTTGAGATCGGCCGGTGTGGCCGGTGCGAAGGTGACGACCGGTGTTTTGTCGGGGATTGAGATCTTCTTTGTCTGGCCGTTGTCATAGGTCAGCGTCACCGCGCGGCCATTCACCTCGGTCACGTCGGCGACGGTGCCGTTGGTCATGCGGCTGTTGGGCTTGAGGTCCCAGGCGCGGTCGCCTTCGCCCGTGCCTTTCAAGGCAGCGGGAAACACCACGACCTCGAGCGCACCGCTGCCGCCATCGGCTTTCGACACGGACGCTATGCCGAGGAAATCGCCGAGTTTGATGTCCTTTACCGATGCGCCCGCAACGCCGGATATCTTCCATCCGGCGGCTAGCTTGACCTTATCCATGCCGCCCTGGCGGTTTTTCACCGTCAACTGGAATTGATCGGAACTGGCCACGACGCCGCGCACGCGCACCGTGTCTGCCGCCGGCGCGCTGGTTGCAGCAAGGCCAAGGCTGGAAAGCGCGCCGAGCACGATCATGATTGTCCGCAATTTCATCGCATCGATCCTTTCAGGAAAATGATAGCCGCCGGCAACGGTCTTGGGTTACGCGCCGGCGCTATTGAAACAACGAACGGGGTGTCAAAATTATCGAGCGACGAGGTGATCAGGCGTTCAAAAGAACTTGATCGAGAAAGGCTGCGAGCGACGTGCGCCACACCCCGGTTCACGATGCTGTGACGGCCAGTTTGTGACTTGGCAAATCACCCGCAAGCGGGCATGTTCTCGCCGTCTCAGGCAACACCATTTTCATCAAACTCTTTCAGCCAACGGAGTTGCCAATGCCATACAGTGCAAAGCGCGAACCCCTCCCGGAACTGGTTGCCAGCGAAGCCGGGCAAGGCCATAGCGCCCTCAGAACGATTCGGGAAACCAAGGGATACAGTGTCGAGGAGCTTTCCCTGACAACCGGTCTGGCGGTCGACGAAATCGAGGATATCGAGAACGGCAGGACGGCCGATCCATCGCAACTGCGCCGTATTGCGTCGGCGCTTCGGCTTCCTCAGGAGGCGCTGCTCGGCACGGCCGCGCAGGCGCGGGCTGCGCAAGACCGCCCCGCGCTGTAAGGGCCAGTGCCAGGCATGTTCGAAAACCCGCCGGGGACCTTGGCGGGTTTTCTGTTTGCCGTGCCTGAAGGCTTGCTTGCTTACCCTTGGCGCGTGTTTGTGGACGCGCCGGCCTAGCTTGCCGATTTCATCATGCCGCTCCATGGGGGTTCGATGAGCCTGGAATCCGTTCGTGCCTTTTTCGCCAGCAAGGCGCCTGACATCGACGTGATCGTGACTGACGCGAGTTCGGCAACCGTAGCATTGGCTGCGCAGGCGCACGGCGTGTTGCCGGCGCAGATCGCAAAGACGATCTGCCTTCGCGTCGGCGAACGCATCATGCTGGTGGTGACCAGCGGCACCGCCAGGCTGGACAATCGCAAGTTCAAGGATCGGTTCGGCAGTAAGCCGCGCATGCTGGAGGCCGCTGAGGTTGTCGAGGCAACCAGCCATCCGGTCGGCGGTGTCTGCCCGTTCGGCCTGCCGGCGCCGCTGCCGGTCTATTGCGACGTGTCGCTGCGCGGTTTCGAAGAGGTCGTGCCCGCCGCCGGCGCCACCAATGCCGCAGTGCGGATCGCGCCGCAACGCATGGTCGCTCTCACCGACGCTGAATGGGTCGATGTCTGTCAGGGATAGAAGGGTCGATCGATGAGACGGACTTCGGGGACAAGTCCTTGTTTAAATGGTCGGAGTGGCCGGATTCGAACCGACGACCCCTTGACCCCCAGTCAAGTGCGCTACCGGGCTGCGCTACACTCCGGACCGGTCGCGATGTATCGTGATAACCCCGCTCGGGTCAACCGAAATTCGGCGCTTGTCGCGCCCGTGTTGGATGCGATGGCTGTTGAATCCGGCATCGCCATCCGTAACTGCCGCTGATGGCGGTGTTCCAGCGCGATCGCGCCCCAGACCAATCCGAGCAGTAGATAGACGTGGCGCCAATGGTCGATGTCTATGAAGGTGCCGAGCCCGACATTGCCGATGAAGGCGACATAGGCGCACAGGAGATAGGGCTGCCACGGCCGGTCGCGCAGCAGGATGCGGAATCCGGCACATACCGTCCAGATGACGAGCGTCAGGAACGATACGAAGCCGAGCCAGCCATAATCCATCAGCATCTTCAGCCAGATGTCGTGGGTGTCCTCGCCGAAGATGGTGCCGAACACCAGAGGCCCGATGCCGAACGGATGCTCCATCGCCATCTGGAAGCCGATTGCATAGCGGGCGAACCGGCCGAGGCGGGCGGTGTCGTAGCTCTGTTCGAGATGGGCACGGTTGGAGAACATCTCCGCCACGCCGGGCAGCTGCAGGATGACGATCATGGCGATCGTCAGCAGCGACAGTGCCGCGATGGTCATCACCACCACGCGCAGCCGGAACATGCCGCTGTTGCTCTGCAGGAACAGGCAGCCGGTGAGCAGGACGGCAGAGACGGCAAACATGCCCCAGGCGCCGCGCGAGAAGGAGAAGAAGATGCCGGATGTGATGATGAGCAGCGGTACCGCCAGCAGCGGCATGCGCGAGACCGGCCCGGTCAGCAGCAGATAAAGCAGATAGATGCCGGGCAGAACCAGGAATGGCCCGAACACGTTCGGGTCCTGGAAGGCGCCCGCGGCGCGGTCGTATTTGGTGAACATCTCCGCGCCTGGGAAGGCATGGAAATAGCCCGCTATGCCGAGCAGCGACGTCATCACCGCGGATACGACATAGGCGATGAAGATCAGCCGGTAGAGGCTCGGCTGCGTGGTGGTGACCGATGCGAAGAAGACCGCGCTGAAGGCGAGAAACAGCGACACTGCAAGGTAGAGCGGCGTGTTGGCGAGGTCCGACATCTGCGTCATGGCGATCATGCCGCCGATATTCATCGTCACCAGAAGCACCAGCAGCGGCGCGGCCGCGCGCGAAATCCTCAAACCGAAAAGCGCCCAGATGGCGATCAGGCCGGCCATGTAGATTTCGTAAGGAGCCGGCTCGCTGATGACGAAGCCGGAAAGCAGGATGCCGAGCGCGACCGCGCCCGAGGAAATCAGCGCGATCAGCTTGGCGTTGACCGCCGCGCGCGGCAGGTCATGGGTGACCGCGCTCAATAGGCGTTCTCCGTGTTGAGCAGCCGGATCGGCGTCAGGAACAGGATCCGCAGGTCGAACAGCATCGACCAGTTCTCGATATAGTAGAGGTCGTATTCCGTCCGCATGCGGATCTTCTCGTTGGTGTCCATCTCGCCGCGCCAGCCATTGATCTGCGCCCAGCCGGTGACGCCGGGCTTGACCTTGTGGCGCGCGAAATAGCCGTCGACCACTTCGTTGTAGAGCAGGTTGTGCGACTGCGCGGCAATCGCGTGCGGCCGCGGGCCGACCAGCGACAGCGAACCCAGCAGCGAATTGAAGAACTGCGGCAGCTCGTCGATCGAGGTCTTGCGGATGAAGCGGCCGACGCGGGTGACGCGCGGGTCGTTCTTGGTGACCGTCTGCTTGGCGGTCGGGTCCGACCGGTCGGCATACATCGAGCGGAATTTGTAGACTTCGATCACCTCATTGTTGAAACCATGCCGCTTCTGGCGAAACAGCACCGGTCCCTTGCTGTCGAGCTTGATGGCGATAGCGGTCGCCAGCATCACCGGTGAGAACACGACGATGCCGATCAGGCTAAAGACGATGTCGAAGGCGCGCTTGGCCACCGAATCCCAGTCGTTGATCGGCTTGTCGAAGATGTCGAGCATCGGCACCGAGCCGATGTAGGAGTAGGCGCGTGGACGAAACTGCAGCGCGTTGGAATGCGCCGACAGCCGGATATCGACCGGCAGCACCCACAGCTTCTTCAGCAATTGCAGCACGCGCGATTCGGCGGTCAGCGGCAGCGACACGATCAGCATGTCGATGCGGGCGATGCGGGCGAATTCGATCAGCTCCGAGATTGTGCCGAGCTTGGGATAGCCGGCGACGATAGGCGGCGAGCGTTTGTCGCTGCGATCATCGAAGATGCCGCAGATGCGGATGTCGTTGTAGGGCTGCCTCTCGACCGAGCGGATCAGGATCTCCGCTGCCTTGCCGCCGCCGACGATGACGGCGCGCCGCTCCATGTGGCCGTCGCGCGCCCAGCGCCGGATCAGCTTCGACATCACCAGCCGCAGGCCGAAGATCAGAATGAAACCGACGGCGAACCAGGTGCCGAACAGCAACCGTGAATAGTTTTCAGATATCTTCATCACGAATGCCGTCAGCGCCATGAGGGCGAACGTGCCGGCCCAGACGAGCAGCAAACGTCCAAAGTTGGCGATCGGCCGCATGAGCGAGACGATCTGGTAGCAATCGGTGACGTCGAGCAGCACCACTGCAAGGAACGACGCGGCGGCGATCGTCAGCGGATATTGCCAGGCGAAATAGTTGAAGAAGCCGACAAAGTAGAAATAGACGCCGAGCCCGGAAAGAAACAGCACTGCGAACTCGGCCATCCGCAGGACGCCGCTGACCATGATGGGCGACATCGTATCGCGCCGGTATTGCGAGGCGACCTGACGGGCGACATCATTCATGCCGCCCGGCATGCCGCCATCAGTCGGGGTGTCGAGTTTGCGCACAGCCTCTGCCGAAAAGCGGTGCACGGGATCGATCTCGTTCATGGGGTTTCCGCAAGCTTCCCCCAGGCA
The DNA here is from genome assembly GCF_020164675.1 of Mesorhizobium sp. ESP-6-2. NCBI lineage: Bacteria > Pseudomonadati > Pseudomonadota > Alphaproteobacteria > Hyphomicrobiales > Phyllobacteriaceae > Mesorhizobium > Mesorhizobium sp. ESP-6-2. Next base: position 255,284 of record NZ_JAIUGT010000003.1, on the reverse strand, counting down.
ATAGCAAAAGAGAGCTAAGAAACCCTTGAAACAACGCGTGGCTTTGGAAGGGCTTGGGCCGGTGGTTTATTTGGCCAGCGCCGCGAAATACGCCTTCTCGATCTCGGCGGCCATGACCTCGGCGCCGAAGCGTGCCTCCAGATCGGCGCGATCGGGCATAAGTTTTCGATACGCGGCGGGATCGGCCAGCGCTTCGGCCATCTTGTCGGCAAGCTGCAACGGATCAGGCCTGATCAGGGCAGGGGATTCGGCCCCGAAAATCTCCGGTATGCCGCCCACGGCCGTGGCGATCATCGGTTTTCCCGCCGCAAGCGTCTCCAGCACGACATAGGGCAATGCTTCGGCGCGCGAGGGAACGACGACCAGTGCGGCCAGCGCAAAGGCATCCCTGGCAGGCATCGGCGGCAGGAAACGCACGTTGCCGTCGAGCCCTAGCCGCTTCACTTGCGCGCGGTAGCGAGGCAGGTTGTCGCCGTCGCCCACCATGACCGCGCCCAGCGGGCGTCCGAGCCGTGTCCCGGCAAGGGCCAGCGCGTCGATGAAGATGTCGGGTCCCTTGAGGTCACGCATCATGCCGATGTAGAGCAGGTCCACCATTCCGGGCTTCTCAGGAACAGGGTCGAACTCGGCCGCGCGCAGGCCATTGTAGACCAGCGCGTTCGGAATGGGCGCCTCGCCGACCTTCCTGCGATAGGTGCGTCGCTCATAGTCCGAGACGAACAGCAGACAGTCGGTGAAGTGAGCCATGGATCGCTCGAGCGCGAAGAACAGCTTTCCCGTGAACGTGCTCTCGTCGTAGTGGAGAGAACCGCCATGCGGCGAATAAAGGCGGGCTACGCGAGACCTTGATACCCGCAACAATGAGCCGAACAGACGGGCATAGGCGCCACCCTTGGCGCCGTGCCCGTGCAGCACGTCCGGCCGCAATTCCTTGATGATCCCGTAAGTGCGCCAGGCCGAGGCGAGATCGCCCAGTCCGACATGGCGCTGCATCGGCGTGCGATGGATGCCGAGCGCCAGCATGGCCTTCATCCGATCGAACAGGCGCTCCTCGAATTCCCCGCCTGTGGTCGAATCGCACACGATGCCGACCGAATGGCCGGCGGCGACCTGAGCTTCCGCGAGGTCGCGCACATGCCGAAAGATCCCGCCGACAGGTGAACGAAAGCAATGGACGATCCTGAGCTTGTCCGCCACGTGTGTTCGTCAGAACAGACGTTCGCGCACATAGACGGTATCTCCGGGCAGCAGCGGGTCTGACGTGACAACCCGGCCCGTCATCACCTTGCCGTTGATATCTCGGGTGATGTCGACGCTTTCCTGGTTGGCGCGCGGCGTGAAGCCGCCGGCAATCGCGACGGCTTTCTGAACGGTGAGGCCGGGCACATAGGAATACTGGCCGGCGGCGCCCACTTCGCCCATGACGAAGATAGGCCTGTAGCGGTCGATCTCGACGGAAACGTCAGGGTCGCGCAGATAGCCTTGGCGCAGTTTGTCGGCGATTTCCTTTTCCATCTGCTGGGCGGTGTGGCCGCGCGCCGGCACGGCACCGACCAGCGGGAAGGAGAGATAGCCGGACTGGTCGACACTATAGGTGTTGGTCAGCCCGTCCTGCTCGAACACCGTGACGCGGACGCGGTCGCCGGCGCCCAGGCGATAGGGTTGATCGAGCACCTCGTGGAAGGCGGCCGGCGTCGGCCGGTAGCTGGAGCAGCCAGCAAGCATCGACACGGCAAGCAGCGCGCGAAAAAGGGAAGCAGTGCTTTTCATGACAGGACACATACCTTCGACTGGCCGCTGCGGCGTCGCAGCAAACATCTGAGAGCGCGTCCGTTATCGTCCTGTTAGGGTTAATGGCCGGTAAAGGGCGCGACCGATACGGCACCGATCGACAGGAGTTTTACAACTTTGACGGTTTTGCTTGGCGCCTGTCAGTAAGTCCTAACGGAAGCTTGCTGTGATCTTAACGGCTGAGTTACCATAGTTGTTTACGGTGCATGCCGATCCGTATCGGAGTAGGATGCATGTCCGTTCAGTCCACGGCCGCAGACGTTGACGTCGATCTCAGCCGGCTCTTCGCCAGCCTGGCGAGGAACTGGCTGCGAATATTGGTCGTCTCCCTGGTGGTCACCGGGTTGGCGTTTGCGCTCGCTTCGCTGGCAACCAAGCACTACAAGGCCCAGACGCAGGTTCAGATCGATACGCGTGAATCCGTCTACACGCGCCCGGCCGGCAGCAATGACAGCGACAAGCCGATCCTCGATGAGCAAGGCGTCGCCACCCAGGTGCAGATCATTTCGTCCAACGAAATCCTCAAGCGGGTGGCGCAGAAGCTTGATCTGTCGCGACTGCACGAATTCGATGAAACTGTCGATATGTCGCCTCTCAACCGCCTGCTGATCCTGGTTGGGTTGAAGAACGATCCCATGGATATCCCGGTCGACGAGCGCGTCCTGAAGAAAATGCGCGAGAAGCTCAACGTCTATGGGGTCGAAAAGACGCGAATCATCGCCATCGAGTTCTCCTCGGAAGATCCCAAGCTCGCGGCTGCCGTGCCCGATGCCATTGCCGCTGCCTACATTGCAGGGCAGGGTGCGGCCAAGCTCGAATCCAACACCGCCGCCGCGGACTTCCTGGCTCCCGAGATCGCCGATCTGCAGAAGCAGGTCAGGGATGCCGAGGCCAAGGTCGCCGCCTATCGCGCCCAGTCGGACCTTTTGGTGGGCGGCAACAATTCTGTGCTCGCCACCCAACAACTGGCCGAACTGTCGACCGAATTATCGCGGGTGCGGGCCAACCGCGCCGCCGCCGAAGGCACCGCCGACAGCATGCGCAAGGCGCTGCAGAATGGCGGCTCGCTGGATTCGCTGCCCGAAGTGCTGTCGTCCGATCTCATCCAGCGCTTGCGCGAACGGCAGGTCGAGCTGCGCGCCAACATCGCCGACCTGTCGACGACGCTGCTCGACAATCATCCGCGCATTCGTGCGGCAAAATCACAGCTGGCCGATCTCGACGCGCAGATCCGCAGCGAAGCTCAGAAGGTGATGAAGGGCCTGGCCATGCAGGCCGATGCCGCCAAGGCACGGGAGAGCCAGCTCGTCGCCGACGTCAACACGCTGAAGGCGGCTTCCGCCGCGGCGGGCGAACAGCAGGTCGGTCTCGATGCGCTGCAGCGTGACGCTGCCGCCAAGCGCCAGCAGCTCGAACTTTACCTGACCAACTACCGCGAGGCGGCTTCGCGCCAGGATCGCAACTACGTGCCGGTCGACGCACGTGTCATCTCGAAGGCCGTGGTGCCTTCCGAGGCCTACTTCCCCAAGATCGGGCCGATAGTCGGTGCTGCTTTTGCCGCCTCGCTTTTGCTCATGTCGGTGATCACGCTGCTGCGCGAACTCTTTTCCGGCCGTGCCATGCGCCCGGCTAGCGGCGCTCGCTTCGAGCCGATCGACGAGGTGGCGATGCCGGTCGCGGCCAGGGAACCGACGATCATTCCAGAGTTCGCGCCTAAGCACTACGCCGAGAAAGCGGCAGAACCGGAGATGATGCCGGATCTGCCCTCGCCGGCGGAACCTGCCACAGAGGTCGAACCCGCCGCCGGCGCTCCGGTCGCCGAAACCGCCCCTGTCGCCGAGGCCGCCCCGGTCGCCAAAACCAGGCCGCGTTCGGTGCTGGGCGAGATTGACGTCGAAAAAGCGGCCGAAAAGCTGATCGCAAGCGGCGCCGCGCGCGCCATCTTCGTGTCACCGGAAGGTGACGAGGCGGCCGCGTCCGCGATCCTGGTGGCGCGCGAGGTCTCCGACGCTGGTCTGCGCGTGCTGCTGCTCGACCTCACGGCTTCCGGCGCCGCCTCGCGACCAATGCTCGACAGCGGGCTGTTCCCGGGCATCACCAATCTGCTCGCGTCGCAGGCGCAGTTCAGCGAGGTCATCCACCCCGACCTCTATTCCGACTGCCATGTCATTCCCGTCGGCACCGCCGATCCGGTTCGCGCCATGCGCGCCGCCGACCGCTTACCGATCATCATGCAATCGCTGACCACCGCCTATGATCTGGTGGTGGTCGAATGCGGGCCCGCCGATGCCCAAGGCATCAGCCGCCTGGGTGGCGAAGCGACCGAGGTGTTCCTCTCCATGCTGGAGCCGGATGATGAGGTGACGCAGGCCGCCGTCAAGCTGATCGAGAATGGCTATCCGGAGTTGACGCTGGTGACCCCGCTCGGCCACGAACCGCCGGGCACCCCGGTGCCGGGAAGGCGCTCGGCGGCTTGAGTCCGTTGAGCGGCGCTTGTGGTCATCACGTTGGAAGGGGTTAGCTACCGTCTTCGGTGGGTGCCGGCGCCTGGCCAGCGGCCTTGCGGCGCAGAAGCTTGGTCAGCTTCCAGATCATCGGGCTGTTCTTGACGACGGCTTTCAGCCTTGCGCTTTGCCGCAGCCCCAGCGCCAGTGCGCGGCCTTTCGACGTCAGCGGAACCAGCACCTCGAAGTGCTGCGTTTCGATATCGCACCACAAGCGCTTGTAGGGCTCGTCGCCGACGGAGAAATCATAGACGTCGAACCCCGCCTCGCAGGCTTCCTGGATATTGCCGAAGAACAGGAAGTCACCTGGGCTGGTGTGGGCGAGGTCATCCTCTGCGATCGCGCCGAACTCGCAGATCAGGCGTTTGCCCGAGCGGCTCGATCCGGTCACGGCGCGAAGCTTGCCGGCAACCTCGAGCCCGTGCAGCACGAAGGACGGCTCGTCCTCGGCAAGCGCCTCGGTGAACAGAGCACGGAAGAACGCGCGCACTTGATCATCGCCGAAGACGTTGGCGATGCCCATCCTGCGGAAGCGGGATTCCTTCATCTCGAAAAAGCCGTCGAGCAGCCGGCCGACCTCATCCGCCGTCCGCGCCTCGATGCGGCGATGGCTGCCGACGGCCTCGAACTTGCGCGTTTGCGAACGGTGCTTTTTGCGTTTGCGCTTGCCGCTCGCGCGGGAAAGCAGTGCGTCGAAACCGCCGGCGAGGTCGACGGCAAGCGACAGGTTTGGGCTGTCGAAATGATCGAACGAGGCGAGTGGGTTGGCCACGCCATCGAGGTCGGGCAAGAGGCGCTCGAGAGCGATCAGATCAATGTCGGGACGGTCCCTGGCGATGGCCGCCAGAATCATGCGGAGGGCTGCGCTATCCGCCCTGGCAAGCCATTGCGGGTCGGTGGCGACGAAATTGCCATTGGCATGGCGGCCGCCCATGAAGCGTGCAACCCGGAATGGCCCATGGCTGACGACCTCCAGCGCCAGGGCGAAAACCGGCCTGCCTTCGCAATTCAGCATCGCCACGACCGGGTCCGGCTCGACCTGCGCGGCCCAGTTGCGGATCCAAACCGCGCTCTGCGCCGGCGCGAACACGGCGGAGCGGCAGAACGCGGCATAGGCCGCGAGCCCATCGGCGGAAGCGGTGGAAACCGACAGCCCAGCCGGCTCTATCGGCGGCACACTGGGCGAGGCTCCGGTTGCCGCCAGGCGATTGCCGTCAAATGACGCGGCCGCGTCAACCATACCTCAATCCTTAGGGCGTATTGCTGCCGATTTGGGGGCGCTCAGGCGTATCCGTGCTTGGTTCAGCCTAGGCGCAAAAGGTGAAGGAATGATCGACGGCGGGGAGGCAATCCGAAAGCTGGCGCTCAACGTCGCCCGCTATACCGGCCTCGCACCGCTGGCCAAACCGCTGGTCGGCGGTATTGGCGCCATCCTCATGCTGCACCGCGTTACGGCAAAGCCCGAAAAGCCCGACAGCGTCAACCGCCATCTCAACATTGCGCCCGACTTCCTCGACGCCATTATCGCCGGCCTGAAGGCGGATGGCTACGCCTTCGTCTCGATGGACGAGGCGGTGGAGCGTATCGCGGCGCGCGGCAAGAGCGGCCAATTCGCCGCCATTACCGCCGACGACGCCTATCGCGACAACATGACCGAGGCTTTGCCGGTGCTCGAAAAGCACGGCGCGCCGATCACCATCTATGTGGCTCCCGGGCTGATCAACGGCACCGCGGATCTGTGGTGGGACGTGGTCGAGGATCTCGTCAACGCGGGCGATCGCCTGACCCTGACGACGTCCGGCGGGCAAACGACGATCGACTGCGCCAGCCCGGCCAAAAAGCTCCAGGCCATCGCACGGCTGCACACCTATCTCACCACCGAGGTTCGCGAGGAGGACCTGCGCGCCGTGCTGCGCGAACTGGCGCATGCGAACGGCGTCGATGCCGGCCGGCCGCGCGTAGACACGCTGATGACCTGGTCGGAGATCCGCGCGATCGCAGCGCATCCGCTGGTGACGATCGGCGCCCATACGATCAACCACAGCAATCTGAAACGGCTTTCAGAAGCCGATGCGCGGCACGAAATCGTCGGGGTGAAGTCCATCCTGCGAGCCGAGCTGGGCAAGGAGCCGCGCCATTTCGCCTATCCCTACGGCTATGCCAGCGCCGTCGGCTGCCGCGAAGTGGGCTTTGTCCGCGATGCCGGCTATACTTCGGCCGTGACCACACGTCATGGCGTGCTGCGCGCCGAACACGCCGGCTTCCTGCAAGCATTGCCGCGCATCTCGGTGAACGGCCGCTACCAGAACCTCGCCCACATCCGCACCATGCTGTCGGGCGTGACGACGCCGCTCGCCAACGCCGGTAAGATGGTGGTCACCATCTGACGCCGGCCGGCCACGGTTCAGCGCTTGGGTCGGGGCTCCAGCATCAGCCATTTGATGATGCCCATCGCCGGCAACACCCAGAGCAGGCCGCTCAGCAGGAAGAACAGGAAATGCGTCCACGGACCCGCCTCGGACAATCGGGCGACCGCGAAGATCGATGCGACCAGCGCATAGATGATGACAAGCGCCACCAGCAGGAACATTCCGATCAGCTTTTTCAGGCGCACGGGCATGGTTGGCCTCCTGGAGCTGGGTGAAGGTGCGGCCCAGCTCAATGTGTCGGCTTCGCATAGAACCTGACGCGAAGCTGCGCAACCCGGCAGACACGGCGCGACGGCGTGCCGCGCCGCCCGGCCTTGCATGCGGGAATGCGATGGTCCACCAATCCGCGACTTCAACCTGCCGGGATAAATCCATGGCCGCCATCACTGCCGCGCCTTACGAGGCGCGTGACCGCGATCTGCACAACCGCGCGCTGGTGCGCGGCTGGCTCTACGTCGTGCTTCTGGTGCTGTTCGCGCTGGTGCTGGTCGGCGGCGCCACAAGGCTCACCGAGTCCGGCCTGTCGATCACCGAGTGGCAGCCGATCCACGGCGTCATTCCGCCGCTCAACGACGCCGAATGGCAAGAGGAATTCCAGCGCTATCAGCAGATCCCGCAATATGCCGAGCTCAACAAGGGCATGAGCATCGAGGCATTCAAGTCGATCTTCTGGTGGGAGTGGGCGCATCGTCTCCTGGCGCGCAGCGTCGGTCTGGTCTTTGCCTTGCCGCTGCTGTTCTTCTGGGCGGCGCGCCGCATCGAGCGCGGACTGGGGCCGAAGCTGGTCGGCATCCTGCTTCTCGGCGGTCTGCAGGGCGCCATCGGCTGGTGGATGGTTGCCTCGGGTCTGGTCGACCGCGTCTCGGTCAGCCAGTATCGGCTCGCCACCCATCTGACGCTTGCCGCCCTGATCTTCACGGCGACCATGGTCGTCGCGCGTGGCCTGGCGCCGCATTCGGAGCCAGCGGCCGATCGCTCGACCCAGAAAATGGCTGGTTTCATAGTGCTTCTGGCGCTGATCCAGATCTATCTCGGAGGTCTGGTCGCCGGGCTCGACGCCGGCCTGAGCTACAACACCTGGCCACTGATGGACGGAAAGATCATCCCCGGCGATCTGCTGATCCTGGAGCCGGCATGGCGCAATTTCTTCGAAAGCCCCAAGACGGTGCAGTTCGTGCATCGGATCGGCGCCTACACGGTGTTCGTCGTCGCCCTGTGGCACATGATCGCCACGCGTCGCCGTCTGCCCGGCTCAACGCATGCTCGTCGCGCGACGCTGTTGTTTGCCCTGGTGCTGGCGCAGGCCTCCATTGGCATCGGCACGCTATTGATGCATGTGCCGCTGCACATGGCGCTGATCCACCAGGGATTCGCGTTGATCGTGCTGGGGTTCGCCGCCGCGCATTGGCGCGGGACCAAGGGCGCCTATCCCTTGCCCCACGAGATAGCCGTCGGACGCTGAGTTCGCCGGTCGCATCCAGAACGTTCGACTGCGCCATCGTCTTGTCGCCGTCGAATTCCGCCTGACGCAAGGCGGCACGGATCAGAAGCCGAGCCGTACCGTTCGGATCGCTGCTGCGACCGACAGTTCGCGGTTCTCCTCGACCGCGTTGTCGTCCTCATGGTGCCACGAGGCCGACAGGCAGCCATAGGCGATGGCGTGGTCCAGTATTGCCGCCGGCGTCTGGCCCAGCGTTCGCGCAAAGACTTCGGCCATCCCGGCAATCCGTTGGGGATCGAGACAAAGGTCGTCGCGATCAAGGGGATTGTAGAACATGTTCGCGGCATCGAATCCGGGGTCGCCGAGAACGCCCTTCGGGTCTAACGCCAGCCAGCCGCGTGCTCCGTGCATGATGTTGTCGTGATGGAGGTCGCCATGCAGCGGCCTGACATCATGCGGACCACTCAGCAGCCGGTCGGCGATCTCCGCCGCTTCGACATAAAGGCTGTTCCGGCCATCGACACGGTCGGTCTCCGCTTTCTTGAACAGGCTGGAAAACCGTTCCCGAAGCGGCTGCAGGTCGGCCGGGGCGGGGTGATCCGATGGCGAAAACAGCTTTGCCATCACCTCCGCCGCGATTTCTGTGGCGGCCAAATCTCCCTGCTCGGCAAGAACATGCGACAGCATGGTCTCCCCGGCATATTCGAGCAGCATGGAGTGCCCGTCGCGGCCCAGCAGCCGCACGGCGCCTTCGCCGCGCCGCCAGGCAAGGAAATGCTCGCCGCGCAACTCGTCTGCTACATCGTCGAATGGCTTCAGCGCCTTGACGATCGCCGGTGACCCGTCCTCGCGCCGCACTTTCCAGATGCGGCTCGAAAAGGTCTCGGCGATGAGCTCGGGCGCGCTGATCTTCCAGCGGTCCGGAAATGCCGGTGCCGCCATCAAAGACCGAGCATCAGGTCCATGTTCTGCACGGCAGCCCCCGATGCCCCTTTGCCGAGATTGTCGTAGACGGCGAGCAGCAGGGCCTGCGCGCGCTTGTCATTGGCAAAGACGTAGAGTTTCATGCGGTTGGTGCCATTGTAGATTTCGGGATCAATCTCCGGAATGCGTTCCAGATGCGCATAGGGCGCCACTTCGACCACGCCGCCCTTGATGGCGGCGAAATGGTCGGCGATGGCTGCATGGAGTTCCGCACCGGTCGGCACATGGTCGAGGCCACCGAGCTGCAGCGGCACCACCGTGATCATGCCTTGCGCGAAATTGCCCACCGCTGGCTGCATGATCGGATCGTGCGACAGCTTCGCATAGGCCCTGAGCTCCGGCACGTGCTTGTGCTGGAGGGTGAGCCCGTAGGGCAGAAATTCAGGGGCATCCTGGCCCTTGGCGACATAGTCCTCGATCATCGGGCGGCCGCCGCCCGAATAACCCGAGATGCCGTTGACGGTGACCGGGAAATCCGCAGGCAGCAGGCCGGCGACGACCAGCGGCCGCAGCGTCGCGATCGGTCCCTGCGGCCAGCAGCCGGGATTGGCGACGCGTTTTGCCGCCCCGATCTTCTTCGCCTGCTCCTTGTCCATCTCGGCAAAGCCATATTCCCAGCCTTGCGCGACGCGATGCGCGGTCGAGGCATCGATGACCCTGGTGGTCTCGTTGGAGATCAGCGACACGCTCTCCTTCGCCGCATCGTCCGGCAGGCACAGGATCGCAACGTCGGCGGCATTGAGGAATTCGGCTCGCGCCGCCGTTTCCTTGCGGCGCTCGGCGGGAATTGAAATGATCTCCAGGTCGCCGCGCTCGGCAAGCAGCGCCCGGATCTGGAGGCCGGTGGTGCCGTGCTCGCCGTCGATGAAGATTTTCGGTTTCATTGGCTGATCAAATTCCCTGATATCGAAAACTATATGCCGTTGCCTTGATTCACGGCGGCGCCGTTGTGGCTGCCGTTGTTCAGCTCTTCGAGCCGTGCTTTCCGCTCGGCCAGCAGGCCGAGATACTGCATGGCGATCATCGAGCCGGCAATCGCCGTTATATCGGCGTGATCGTAGGCCGGCGCAACCTCCACGACGTCGGCCCCGACAATATCGATCTGGTTGAGCTGGCGCAGCGTCGACAGGATCTTTGCAGAGGACGGCCCGCCGGCGACCGGCGTGCCGGTGCCGGGTGCATAGGCAGGATCAAGGCAGTCGATATCAAAGGTGAGATAGGTCTTCTTGCCGCCCGTCCTGTCGACGATGGCGTAGGCGATGTCGGATGCACGCATCTCCTCGATCTCGTGACCGTAGAGGATCTTGATGCCGAATGTGTCGGGCGCGTGGGTGCGGATGCCGATCTGGATCGAGCGGTCGGGATCGATAATGCCTTCCTTGACCGCGCGGCCGACGAAGGATCCGTGGTCGATGCGTTTGCCGTCATCCTCCCAGGTATCCTGGTGCGCATCGAACTGCACCAGAGCGAGCGGGCCATGGATTGCGGCATGTGCCTTGAGCAGGGGCCAGGTGACGAAATGGTCGCCGCCCAGCGACAGCAGGAAAGCACCTGACTTCAGGATCTTGGCCGCCTCGCGTTCGATCGTCCCCGGCGTCTTCTGGTGGTTGCCGGTATCAAGCAGACAATCGCCATAGTCGACCACCGCAAGGTGCTCGAACAGATCGCGCGAAAAGGGATATTGCGGATCGTTGTCGAGGATTGCCGAGGCGCGGCGGATCGCCTGCGGCCCAAAACGCGCGCCGGGCCGATTGGTGACGGCGGCATCGAAGGGGATGCCCCAAACCACAGCGTCCGCGCCTTTCACATCCTTCGTGTATCTGCGTCGCATGAACGACAGCGCGCCGGCATAGGTCGGCTCCAGCGAAGCGCCCGTTTTTGAGCGGGCTGTGAAGGCATGGTCGATGTTCTTGTTCGCCATTACGGATCCTTGGTTTTCATCGGGGTGCAACAACTACAGAACCGGCACGCAACATGCCAGTCACAGCTTGGGGAAACGAAACGGCGCGGCCGCGGTGCCGCCGCGAGACAGGATTGTATCATCATGACACAGACCGCGTTTCTTGATTCTCCCCGTGGCGCGGTGTCGATCCAGGCCGGCACGGTGGCGGGTGAGCGGTTCCTGGTTCTCGATTCGTGGCGCGGCATCTGCGCCCTGCTGGTGGCGCTGTTCCACTTCCCGACCGCTTCGACGATCTCGCAAAGCGCCTTTGTCGGTTCGTCCTATCTGTTTGTCGACTTCTTCTTCGTTCTCTCCGGTTTCGTCATCGCCAGCTCCTATGGCTGGCGGCTGAACCAGCCGCGGGAGGTCGCACGCTTTGCGCTGGTGCGCTTCGGCCGCATCTATCCGCTGCACTTTCTCATGCTCGCCGCTTTTGCCGGATTCGAGCTGCTGCGGCTGATGCTGCCGCAGGTGCATGGCACCGGTGCCGCTCCCTTCACCGGCGGCTTCAGCCTCGAGAGCCTGCTCAGCAATCTGCTGCTGCTCCAGGGGGTCGGTTTCGAGGACCAATTGACCTGGAATGCGCCAAGCTGGAGCATTTCGGCGGAGTTCTTCGCCTATCTGTTGTTCGCGGGAGTGGTCTTCACCGCCGGCGCACGCGCCTGGGTGGGGTTTGTCGCCGCCGCCATCACCGCGCCGCTGTTCCTGCTTGGCTTCTCGACCCACCATATGGATGTGTCCTTCGATTTCGGCTTCATACGCTGTCTGTACGGCTTCTCACTCGGCGCCTTGCTTGCCTGGTTCCAGCATGATTCCATTGCAGGCGCGCGACAGGCGCTTGCCCGGACCGGCCCGCTGCTGAGCTGGACCCTTGCCGAAATCGTTATGGCGGCTGTCATTGTGCTTTTCGTCGCGCTGGCGGGCGACAATGATGCCGGGATCGCAGCACCGCTGGTGTTTGCACTGGCATTGTTTCTCTTTGCTCATGAGGGCGGCTGGATCAGCGTCTTTCTGAGAACCCCACTCATGCTGACGCTCGGCGCGCTGTCCTACTCGATCTACATGGTCCACATCTTCGTCCAGGCGCGCATGATCAACGTCGCCGGCCTGGTCGAGCGCAAGCTCGGCCTCGGTCTTGTCGGCGACATCGTCTTGCGCGGAGAACCGGCGACCGGCTTCGGCGCCGGCTGGGCGGGGGACGTTGCGATCCTCGTCATGCTTATTGCCACGATAGCTGTCTCCTGGATCACCTGGCGTTGCGTCGAGATGCCTGCGATGGCCTGGTCCCGCCGACTGTCGAAACGCATCTGAGGCGACATATCGCGGCAACCGCTAGCCGGCTTCGTTCACCCAGATGTCACGGGCATCGCCTATTCCCGGTTCGATCCGGAATGGAGCGATTCTCGATGCGGACCTTCTGGCCGAGCCTTCTGCTTTCCGTCACGCTGGCGGCTTCCGCCAGCCAGTCAATGGCGGGCGAAACCCGCGCCGGGCAGATACTCGACCGCTTCGAACATGCCAACCATTGGCGCGACCACGTCATGGTGGCCGCGCATCGCGCCGGCAGCATGCAGGCCGGCAAGACGCTCTATGCGGAAAATTCGCTCGCCGCCGTCGAAGGCTCGATCGCGATCGGCGCCGAGATCGTCGAGGTCGACATCCGGCGCTCGAAGGACGGCGAGTTTGTCGTCATGCATGACAGCTGGCTTGATCGCACCACGACCTGCAAGGGTGAGGTGGTTAAATACACGCTGGCCGAACTGAAGAGTTGCCGGCTGGTGATCGAAGGCACCGGCGCCGTCACCGACGAGACAGTCTCGACGCTCCGCGAGATGCTGCTGGCGACCCGGGACAAGATCCTCATCAATCTCGACAACAAGCTCGAGGTTGGAGACCTGTCGGGTATGGTCGCGGTGGCGCGAGATCTCGGCATGGCCGACCAGGTCATCGTCAAGGAGAACCTGTGGAACCAGACCAGGATCGCTACGGTGAAGGCTGCCATGGAAGCGGTCGGCGGCGGCTTCCAGTTTATGCCGATCATCGCCGACGACGCAGTGCATGACGCCGGTTTCGCCGCGACGGTCGACCATGCTTTTGCGCCGCGCGCGATCGAGCTGATCAACTGGCGCGCCGGCGCGGAGACATTGACCGAGACTGGCGGGCCGCTGTTCAGCACGCGCATGCGCGCGGCCGCGGTGAGGGGCGACTGGCACATCTGGGCCGACACCTATGCCATCGTCAATAAACCGGGCGGCTTCCTCGCCGGCGGCCGGGGCGATGAACTGGCGGTTCAGGCCAGCCTGCCGCGTGAAGCTTGGGGCTTCTGGGCCGATCGCGGCGCCACCATCATCCAGACCGATGAGCCAAAGGCGGCGATAGGCTGGCTCGCCGCGAACGGTTTTCGCGTGCCCTATGCGGACGAGGCCCGACCGGCCGAGCCGGCGAGCACGGCAAGTATTAATTAGGCGGCTGAAGCTGCCGATCTCCCCCTTGCTGGGGCCACGAAGGGGGAGGTCGGCTCGTTGCCATCCTCGCCAAACAAAAAGGCCGCCCGGAGGCGGCCTTCGATTGTGAAGCTGCGTGCGCTTAGCGCTTCGAGAACTGGAACGAACGACGGGCCTTCGCCTTGCCGTACTTCTTGCGTTCGACGACGCGGCTGTCGCGGGTCAGGAAGCCGCCCTTTTTGAGCACGGCACGCAGCGCCGGCTCGTAATAGGTCAGCGCTTTGGAGATGCCGTGACGCACAGCGCCGGCCTGGCCCGAAAGGCCGCCGCCGATGACCGTGGCGATGATGTCGTACTGGCCCGAGCGGTTGGCGGCGATGATGGGCTGGTTGAGGATCATCTGCAGGACCGGACGCGCGAAATAGGTCGCGAATTCCTTGTCGTTGACGACGATCTTGCCCGAACCTGGCTTCACCCAAACACGCGCGATGGCGTTCTTGCGCTTGCCGGTGGCATAGGCGCGGCCCGACTTGTCGAGCTTCTGGACATGGACGGGTGCCGCGGCCTGCGTATTGGTGTTGCCGGTGGCGGCGCCCAGTTCTGCGAGCGAGGAAAGCTCAGCCATCTTATGCGACCTTCTTGTTCTTGGAATTCAGCTTGGCCACGTCGAGGACTTCTGGCTGCTGGGCGACATGCGGATGCTCGGCGCCTGCATAGACGCGCAGGTTCTTCATCTGGCGACGGCCGAGCGGGCCACGCGGAACCATGCGCTCAACGGCCTTCTCGACGACACGCTCGGGGAAACGGCCTTCGAGCAGCTGGCGCGCGGTGCGCTCCTTGATGCCGCCGGGATGGCCGGTGTGCCAATAATAGACCTTGTCGGTAAACTTCTTGCCGGTGAACACCACCTTGTCGGCATTGATGACGATGACATTGTCGCCGTCGTCGACATGCGGGGTGAAGGTCGGCTTGTGCTTGCCGCGAAGATGATTGGCGATAACGGTGGCGAGACGGCCGACGACGAGACCTTCGGCGTCGATCAGGATCCACTTTTTCACCACATCCGCAGGCTTCTGCGAAAAGGTTGTCATGTTTTCTGCTTTCGGTTCGGACCTTCCCCAATCCACAAACGATAAGGAAGGCGTTTCTTGTTGCTTGGATTGGCGAAAAGCGCTTGCCCGCCGCCAATAACAAAACGGCGGCCTTTGCGGGCCGCTGCTTCGTGAGGGCTTATAGGGGAGGGCGAGGATCACGTCAAGGCGAGTGAGAAAGCGGATGTCAAAGAAACTATAGCGAAAACAGACGCTTGGCTTAAAGGTATTATTTTACCACATCTCGTGGGGCCGCGCACCTGGTTTGGTGAGTGCTTGCCTCGATTCCCTTGCGGGCCGCGCTCGAAAGTAACGTTAGCCCTGACGACTGCGCTGTCATAGTCGATGAACGGCACCGAGACGAGATAGCCCCATTCGGCAAGCGACTCGCATATATCAGGGAGGGCGACAATCATTTCGTGGCTGGAGGATTCTGTACCGGACACGTCCTGCGCCCACAATTGCAAGGCTGCAACGGCGTGGGGGTACGATATCTTCCGCAGCATCCGCAGCATCCGCAGCATCCGCAGCCGAAAAGCAGCCAGGGATATCGGGGAAGCGGATACCGAACGCGCTGTTAGTCTCTTTTTCGACTAGCGCCAAATGGTTCTCCATCTCAGCCTCCGGCATGCCTATTGGTTCAATCGCTAAGATCGTTGCGGCGGGATCGAATAGGTGCCGGTCGCATGTGCCACCGTCTGTCCCTCCGGGCCGGCGACGATGTCGATATCGAACACCATCAGGCTTCTTCCAAGCTTGAGAATCCGGCAATGGCCGTCGACCGGCCCGGCTTGCGCCTTGCGCACGAAGTTGATGTTGAGATTGGTGGTTACCGAGAGCGCGTCCGGGCCGGCATGAGAGAGCACGCAGGCATAGCCGCCTATGTCGGCAAGCGTGAACAGCGACGGGCCCGACACCGTGTCGCCGGGGCGCAGGTGCCGCCCGGAGGCGTTGAGCCGAACCGTGCAGCCGCCGGGAAACACGTCGAGCACCTCATAGAAGCGGAACTGCTCGTTGAGCTGCGGATAGACGCTATTCATCAACGTGTTGGTTTCGGCCGCGCTCAGCACGGGCGTCAGATTGCTTTGGGCGGGCATGGGCGGTTTCCTATATGAAAAAATATGAGAGCTTCGGGCGAGGATGCCTGGACCAAATGTTGCCATGGAGAAAACACGCCTCGCGGCTGTTCTTCAATCGGCAGCATGCTAGTTCTTTTGCTCCATGGCCCGCCAAGCCGGGCAGACAAAGAGGTTTCATATGGCTGAAATCGTCGCCATCAAGCCGGCTGCCGAAGGCCCCGTCCTTGCCAGCCTCGACAAGGGCGTGCTGCGCCTGACGCTTGCCAATCCCCCCGCTAACGCGCTTTCCCTGGCGGTTATGGCGGCGCTGACGGAGGAATTGGACCGCGCCAGGGCCGACAAGGCCGTTCGCGTCATAGTGCTGTCGGCGGCCGGCAAAGTATTCTGCGCCGGCCACGATCTCAAGGAGATGACAGCGCGCCGCGCCGACGCCGATCGCGGCAAGGCCTTCTTCGAAGAGACGTTTGCCGCCTGCGCCACGCTGATGCAGGCGATCGTGCGCCATCCCAAGCCGGTGATCGCCGAAGTCGATGGCCTGGCCACCGCCGCCGGCCTGCAGCTTGTCGCCAGTTGCGACCTCGCCATCGCCTCGCATGAGGCGACCTTCTGCACGCCGGGCGTCAACATCGGCCTGTTCTGCTCGACGCCGATGGTGGCGCTGTCTCGCAACGTCTCGCGCAAGCACGCCATGGAAATGCTCCTGACTGGCGAAACCATCGATGCCGCGACCGCCAAGGAGTTCGGCTTGGTCAACCGCGTCGTGCCGCGCGAGTACCTGAATCAGATTGTCAACAAATACGCACAAACCATTGCTTCAAAATCATCTTCGGTGGTGAAGACCGGCAAGGAAGCGTTTTACGCGCAGGCCGAGATGGGGCTGGCGGATGCCTATGCTTATACCGGCCGGGTCATGGTCGAGAACATGCTGGCGCGTGACGCCCAGGAGGGCATCGGCGCCTTCATCGGCAAACGCAAGCCGGAATGGATCGACGAATAAGGACGAAAATCATGGAGCCGCGCATCTCCATCATCACCATCGCCACCGACGATCTCGATCGTGCGGTGCGCTTCTACGAGACGATGGGCCTGAAGCGCCATGCCGGCATCACCGATAGCGTCGCCTTCTTCCAAATGGGTGGTGTTATACTCGGCCTGTTCCCGCGCGCCAGCGCCGAGGAGGATTCCGGCATCACCTTCGCCAAGGCGCCTTCCGCCGTCTATCTCGCCTACAACACCCGCTCCGATGCCGAAGTCGACGCGGTGCTTGCGATGGCTGAAAAGGCCGGCGGCCGCATCGTCAAGACGGCAGGCCGTGCCTTCTGGGGCGGCTGGTACGGCTATTTCGCCGATGCCGACGGACATGTCTGGGAAGTGGCGCACAACCCGGCCTTTCCGATCGCGGAAGACGGTACGATCTCGCTGCCCGATTGATGGCTCACCGCAGGCAGTTGACGCGGCTCAAGGCGCCCTATCTCAAGCGCATTCTGCTCGATTCCGAGCGGGTGACCGATTGGGAAAAATACCCGTGGAAGCTGCCGCTGTTTCGCGGTCACGCCTTCGAACTCGAATTCACCACACCAATTACCATCATCGTCGGTGAGAACGGTACCGGCAAATCGACATTGCTCGAGGCGATCGGCGCGCTCGCCGGTTACGACGAAGCCGGAGGCGGCAAGGGCTACCGGCCTGTCGATCATTCCGGCGCCATCGACAGGAGTGGTGCCGCGCTGGCAGATACCTTCCGTGGCCATTGGTTGCCAAAAGTCACCGCCGGCTGGTTCTTTCGCGCCGAATCCTTCTACTCGGTGGCTCGCTATCTCGACCAGGTGGCCCTGGAAGATCCGTTCAACCCACCTCCGCCCGACTTTCTGTCCTGGTCGCATGGCGAAGGGTTCATCCGCTTCTTCGAGGAACGTTGCCGCAGGCAAGGCATCTACATCCTCGACGAGCCCGAAAGTGCGCTGTCTCCATCGCGCCAGATCGAACTTCTCAAGATGCTGCGGCGCATGGATCGGTCGGGCACTGCGCAAGTGATCATGGCGACGCATTCGCCGCTGCTGATGGCCTGTCCAGGCGCGCGGCTGTTCCGCATCAGCCGGTTCGGGCTGGATTCGACTGATTTTCGTCATACGGACCACTTCCGCATGATGCGCGATTTCAGCAGTGATCCTGATGGCTTTCTCGCCGAGGCGTTGTATGAGGACGAGCCATGAATCACGATAGCTACGACAACGCCTACATCGCCGGCATCCTCAATTCGGTGAAGACCATCGCCATGGTCGGCGCGTCTGCCAACGACGTGCGGCCGAGCTATTTCGTGTTGAAATACCTGCTGGCCAAGGGGTTTGAGGTGTTCCCCATCAATCCGGGCCATGCCGGCAAGCAGATACTCGGCCGTACGGTCTATGGCAGCCTTGCCGAGATTGCGCAGCCGATCGACATGGTCGACATCTTCCGCGCCTCTGCGGCGGTCCCCGGCGTTGTCGACCAGGTGCTGAAGCTCGATCCTCTGCCGAAAGTGATCTGGATGCAGCTCGGCGTGCGCCACGACGAAGCCGCCGCGCGCGCCGAAGCCGCCGGCATCAAGGTGGTGATGAACCGCTGCCCCAAGATCGAATATGGCAAGCTGTCCGGCGAGATCGGCTGGACCGGGGTCAATTCCGGTGTGCTGTCGTCGAAGAAGCCGCTGATGCGGTCGGGGTTCCAGAGTTTCGGCGTGCGGCAAAAATAGACAAGGGGAAGGCGCAAAATTATTCCGGCAGGAGCCGCATTTTCCTGCTGCCTGGTCGAAGATGACACGCCGAAGGGTATTTTCTTCTTTGCATTCGTGGTCGAGCTTGGCCAAGAATGGCCGGCGAATTCAGAAATTTTTTCGAGGGAGGTTTCAGTGACCCGCACGCCCGGTTTCAACACGCTCGCCGTCCATGCCGGCGCCAAGCCAGATCCGGCCACCGGCGCACGCGCCACGCCGATCTACCAGACGACCTCCTTTGTCTTCGACGACGCTGATCATGCTGCCTCGCTGTTCGGGCTGAAGGCCTTCGGCAACATCTACACCCGCATCATGAACCCGACGCAGGCGGTGCTCGAAGAGCGCATAGCGGCGCTCGAGGGCGGCACGGCTGCCCTTGCGGTCGCATCCGGCCACGCGGCCCAGGTAATCGTGTTTCACAATCTGTTGCAGCCGGGCGACAATTTCGTCGCCGCCAACAAGCTCTATGGCGGTTCGATCAACCAGTTCGGTCATGCCTTCAAGAACTTTGGCTGGGAGGTGCGCTGGGCCGAAGCGAACGATCCGTCAACCTTCGAGAGCCAGATCGATGACAAGACCAAGGCGATCTTCATCGAGAGTCTGGCCAATCCCGGCGGCACCTTCGTCGATATCGAGAAGATCGGCGACATCGCGCGCAAGCATGGCCTGCCGCTGATCGTCGACAACACCCTGGCCTCGCCCTACCTGATCCGGCCGATCGAGCACGGCGCCGACATTGTCGTCCATTCGCTGACCAAGTTCATTGGCGGTCACGGCAACTCGATCGGCGGCGCCATCGTCGATGGCGGCACGTTCGACTGGTCGAAATCAGGGAAGTACCCGATGCTGTCAGAACCGCGCCCCGAATATGGCGGCCTGGTGCTGCACGAAACCTTCGGCAATTTCGCCTTCGCCATCGCCGCGCGCGTGCTTGGCCTGCGCGATCTCGGCCCGGCGATCTCGCCGTTCAACGCCTTCCTCATTCTGACAGGCCTCGAAACCTTGCCGCTGCGCATGCAACGCCATTGCGACAATGCGATCACCGTCGCGGGCTGGCTGTCCAACCATCCCAAGGTGGCCTGGGTCAACTATCCCGGCCTTCCCAGCGACAAGAACAATGCCCTGCAAAAGAAATACTCGCCGCAAGGCGCTGGCGCGGTGTTCACCTTCGGCCTCAAGGGCGGTTACGAGGCCGGCGTCAAGTTCGTCGAAGCGCTGGAGTTGTTCTCGCACTTGGCCAATGTCGGCGACACCAAGTCCTTGGTCATCCATCCGGCGTCGACCACGCACCGACAACTGTCCGACGAGCAGAAGGTCAAGGCGGGTGCGGGACCGGACACGGTGCGGCTGTCGATCGGCATCGAAGACGTTACCGACATCGTCGCCGACCTCGAACAGGCACTCGCCAAAGTTTGATCTTGTTCTCTCCCTCTTGGGAGGGTCGGCGCAAAGTGCCGGGGTAGGGCGAGCCGGCCCGAGGCCGGTTCTTTCATGGAGGCAAATCCTGTCCGCGCATTACCTGACGATATCGACGGACTCTGTCGACGCCGAAGAAGGCGCGCCGGCGCGTGATCGCCTGATCTCGGGCGATCCGAAATTCCGCACGTGGAACGTCGAGGAGCGCGAAGGCGGCCTTTATGCCGGTATCTGGGAATCGACTCCGGGCAAGTGGCGCATCGTCTACGACGAATGGGAATTCTGTCACATCCTTTCCGGCGTTTCGGTGATCGAAGAGGAGGGTGGCGAAGCGCGCACCGTCAGGGCCGGCGACAGCTTCGTGCTGCGTCCTGGCTTCAAGGGAAGCTGGGAAGTGCTTGAAACCACCCGCAAGGAGTATGTGATCAGGCTGTGATCCTTTGCCGCGCGCAGCTCACAGCCCAGCCTGCGCTCCTTCAGAAGCCGACGGTGAGCGCTTCCAGCCCGTGGAAATGATACGTGTCGCGGAAGCTTGGGCTTTCGGCAAGACGGAGCTTTGGGTGCCGCTCGAACAAGGTTTTCAGCGACACCTGCAACTCGAGCCTGGCCAGGGGCGCGCCGATGCAGAAATGGATGCCGGCGCCGAACGACACGTTCTTCTGGTCGGCACGATCCGGCCGGAAGGCCCGCGGCTCGGCAAAGGCATGAGGGTCATGGTTGGCCATGCCAAGCAGCAGACCGATCGTCTGGCCGGGCTGCACGACGATCCCGGGAGCGATTTCGATCTCCTGGTAGGCGTAACGCGTGAACATGTGCAGCGGCGCGTCGAAGCGCAGGCATTCCTCGACAGCGACCGCGGTCGCTTCAGGTGAGGTGAAGAAACGACGCGGGTCGCCGCCTTGCGCAAGGATCGTGCGCACCGCATTGCCGGTCTGGTGCACGGTCGCTTCGTGGCCGGCATTGAGCAGCAGGATCGCCGAGGACACCATTTCGTCTTCCGACAATTTTTGGCCGTCCTCCTGCGCCGAGATCAGCAGCGACAGCAGGTCGTCGCCAGGATTTTTGCGCCGTTCGGCTATGGTGCCGCGCAGGAAATCGGCGAAATCCTGAGCCGCGCGATTGGCCGTCTCCTCGGTCTCGCGGGTGCGGCCATGCACGTACATGGCGACCATTCGATGTGACCAGTCGAGCAGTTGCGGTCCCATTTCGACCGGCACACCGAGCATCTCGGCGATGATGGTGATGGGCAGGGGAGAAGCGAAGGCGGGCAGCAGGTCGACTTGCTTGCCCGGCTCGAAACGATCGATCAGCTCGTTGGCGAGCGCCTCCACGCGCGGCCGCAGTCGCTCGACCTGGCGCGAGACGAAGGCGCGGTTGACCAGTGTTCGAAGCCGCGTGTGCACCGGCGGCTCCAGTTCCAGCATGGAATTGGCTTCGATGCCGTCGAACGCCTTGAGATGTGTTCTATCCCGGCCGATGCCACGACTGTCGGGAATGCCCGCCGGGTTCTGGCGGCCGAAGCGGCGGTCGCGCAACAGCTTGTTGACATCCTCGAAGCCGCCAAAGCACCAGAACCCGAATTCTTCCCAGAAAAAGACGTTCGATGCAGCGTGCAGGAACGCGTAGGCCTCGTATGGATCCTGGAAGAAAGCCCGCTCATGCGGGTCTAGCCTCAGGCGACGGGTCGCTGGATCAAAGGCGAGGTAGAATGGCGTCGATTTGGTCATGCCAGACCAATAGCGCGGCTTGCCAGCCTGGTTCCAGACCGTATGTTGGCGCCCGCAATCCAATGCGTTGAGCCAGCCGCAACGGCTGCGGAAAGTCTGATTTGATGAATGTGATCGTTGTCGGCGCGGGCATCGCCGGTCTCTCCACCGCATGGTCGCTGGTCAAGGCCGGCCATAGCGTTTCCATCGTCGAGCAGGGGCCGATCCCCAATCCGTTGGCGGCATCCGGCGACCATCACCGCATCATTCGCCGTGCCTACCGGGCCGGGACCGGCTACGGCCGGCTGATCAGCGAGGCCTATGAAGCCTGGGACGAGATGTGGGCCGACCTCGGCGACAACCATCTCGATTCCAGGGGCTTTCTCTGCGTCTCGCGCGAGCCGGGCGACGAAGCCGAGGAATACCGGGAAGGGCTGGAGGAGGGAAACTATCCGTTCGATCTGTTGGAACCCGATGCCGCGGTCGAACGCTGGCCTTTCCTGGAGCCGGGCTCGTTCCGCTACGCCTATTTTTCGCCGGAAGGCGGCGCGCTGCATTGCCGCAAGATCGCGTCCGGCCTGGCCAAGTGGCTGCGCGCCAACGGCGCCAACGTCTACGAGAACAGCAAGGTGACGGCGGTCGACCCCGAGGCAGGCCATATCGTGCTCGCGTCCGGCGAGACGATGCAGGCCGACCGCATCGTCGTCGCCGCGGGCGCCTGGGTGCTGAAACTGTTCCCCGAACTCGGCGGCGAACTGAAGACGTACCGAACCGCGCTCGCCTATGTCGAACCGCCGGCGGACCTCAAGGCCGTCTGGGAAGTGGCGCCCGTGGTCCTCGATGTAGGTGGCAAGACCGACGGCTACATGATTCCGCTGACTCGAGGTGCCGGCATGAAATTCGGTTCGGGCCTGCACAAGGTACCGACCAGCGACGCCGATTGGAACCGCGAACCGGTGCCGGGCGAGGGCGAGGCGATCCGCAACCTGTTCTCGCCGCCGATCGCCCGCATTGAGGAGTATGAGGTGACCGAGGTCGTCACCTGCGCCTACACATTCACGGACGACGAGAAATTCCTGGCGCATGAGACAGGCAAGTGCCTGATCGTCTCGGCCTGCTCGGGCCATGGCTACAAATTCGGGGTGGCGGTTGGCCGGCGCGTGGCGGCGGCCATTGATGATGGCGATGTCGCCGGCCTGAAACGTTGGCTGCGGGCCGAAATCGCCTGAATTCAGTCCTGACAGTGCCTCGGAATATGCACGCGCCGCCAGCCGGATGAGCCTTCGCGCACCAGCACGCGTCGCGCGACGGTCTGGTAGGCGGCGGGAATGTCAATGACGCGCCTTTGCTCCGGTCGCACCAGCACCTCTTGGGCGATCCTGTCATATTGCGCCGGAATGACGACGCGCCTTGTGCGCTCCGGCTGGATCACCACCGTCTCGGCGACGCGTTCATAGCGCGCCTTGTGCCAGACTTTGCACAGCACCTTGCGGCCGTGGATGAGGCGCCATTCCCAGGAATAACCGCCATCGTCGACCTTGACTGTGTGGTAGACGGTACGGGTGATTGCGGGCACCACCTCGTAGGTCACTTGTGCCGGAACCGTCATCACCACCCGCTCGCGCGTGCCGTAGATCGGCGCCTCATAATCGACCTGCTGGCTGGGCGGACTGATCATCACGTCCTCGTACACGGTGTCATAGACATCAGGCGTTTGGACCGGCTCATAGCATTCGACGGCGCGGCCGCCGGCCGCCGTCTGCGAAATCGAGCCGAGCATGGTCAGCCCGGCCATGGCGAAGCATGCGGTTTTCCTGGACATGACATTCCCCCTGTTGAACCGCGGACACAAGTTCAATGTTGAATTGTAGGGGAAGCGGTCCGCGAGAAAAGCGGGTTCGGCGCATTCGTTAAGTGACGGGGTTAAGAAACTGCTACCTGTCAGGCCGCAGGTGCCGTCGCCAGTTGGTGGAAGCGCCCGCCGCTGCGAATCTTGCCTGGAAAGCTTGATTCGACTTACCCAGATGGCTAGGAGGGGCCGGCCTTGCACAAGGATGAGCCCGCATCCTATTTACACAATAACGATCCAGAACCGATTCTGCCCGAGTTGCCAGCATGTCCGGCGCCGGAATCCCACGCGAGACAAGAGATAACGAATGAAGAACCCCGTCGAAACCTACATGAACCTCGTTCCGATGGTGGTCGAACAGACCAATCGCGGCGAGCGGGCCTACGACATTTTCTCGCGCCTCCTCAAGGAGCGTATCATTTTCATCACCGGTCCGGTCGAGGACGGCATGGCGACGCTGGTCTGCGCGCAGCTACTGTTCCTGGAAGCCGAGAATCCGAAGAAGGAAATCAACCTCTACATCAATTCGCCCGGTGGCGTCGTCACCTCGGGCATGGCCATCTACGACACCATGCAATTCATCAAGCCGGCCGTGTCGACGCTGTGCATCGGCCAGGCGGCCTCCATGGGCTCGCTGCTCCTGACCGCCGGCCACAAGGACATGCGCTTCGCCACGCCGAACGCCCGCATCATGGTTCACCAGCCGTCCGGCGGCTTCCAGGGCCAGGCGTCCGACATCGAGCGTCATGCCCAGGACATCATCAAACTGAAGCGTCGCCTCAACGAAGTGTACGTCAAGCACACCGGCAAGAGCTACGACGAGATTGAAAAGACGCTTGACCGTGACCATTTCATGACCGCGGACGAGGCCAGGGATTTCGGCCTGATCGACAAGGTCATTTCGTCGCGCGAAGCGGCCGAAGGGGCGCTGGCATAACGGCATATTGGCAGTTGGATGGCGGCATCACGCGCTTTTGGCACGTCTTGCGGCATTTCGGCCACAATTGGCTGTTCCCTCGACGATCGGGATTGCCTACGTTAAGGCTATGTTGATTTTCGACGGCTTAGCTTTGTGTGGGGTTGCTGCGAATCATTGCCACGTTTTCTGATTTGTGTTTCGTACGGAATACGTTGCGGGAGCCGGGATACTGGCGGCGGCGGATTCCCGCGATAAATAGAGTATGCGCCCTTTCAGCCAGACCATCGGCGGGCGGCCATGAAAGGACATGAAAATGAGCAAAGTCGGCAACAACAGCGGCGATTCCAAGAACACGCTTTATTGCTCGTTTTGCGGCAAAAGCCAGCATGAGGTGCGCAAGCTGATCGCCGGCCCGACGGTCTTCATCTGCGACGAATGCGTCGAGCTGTGCATGGACATCATCCGCGAGGAGAACAAGACCTCGATGGTGAAGTCGCGCGAGGGCGTGCCGACCCCGCAGGAGATCCTCAAGGTTCTCGACGACTACGTTATCGGCCAGCCCTACGCCAAGCGCGTGCTCTCGGTGGCCGTCCACAATCACTACAAGCGCCTCGCCCACGCCGGCAAGAACAACGATGTCGAGCTGGCAAAGTCCAACATCCTGCTGATCGGCCCGACCGGTTGCGGCAAGACGTTGCTGGCGCAGACGCTCGCCCGCATCATCGACGTGCCCTTCACCATGGCCGACGCCACGACGCTGACCGAGGCCGGCTATGTCGGCGAGGACGTCGAGAACATCATCCTGAAGCTATTGCAGTCGGCCGACTATAATGTCGAACGCGCCCAGCGCGGCATCGTCTACATCGACGAGATCGACAAGATTTCGCGCAAGTCCGACAACCCGTCCATCACCCGCGACGTGTCGGGCGAGGGCGTGCAGCAGGCGCTGTTGAAGATCATGGAAGGCACTGTCGCCTCTGTACCGCCACAGGGCGGCAGGAAGCATCCGCAGCAGGAATTCCTGCAGGTCGACACCGCCAACATCCTGTTCATCTGCGGCGGCGCCTTCGCCGGGCTGGACAAGATCATCTCGGATCGTGGCCGCAAGACCTCGATAGGCTTCGGCGCCACCGTGGCATCGCCCGAGGATCGGCGCACCGGCGATGTCTTCCGCCTGGTGGAGCCAGAGGATCTCTTGAAGTTCGGCCTCATTCCCGAGTTTGTCGGCCGTCTGCCGGTCCTGGCGACGCTGGAAGACCTCGACGAGCCGGCGCTGATCCAGATTCTGACCGAGCCGAAGAACGCCCTGGTCAAGCAGTACCAGCGGCTGTTCGAGATGGAAAATGTCGACCTGACCTTCCACGAGAACGCTTTGTCGGCGATCGCCAAGCGCGCCATCGAGCGCAAGACCGGCGCGCGCGGCCTGCGCTCCATCATGGAAGCGATCCTGCTCGACACCATGTTCGAACTGCCGGCGCTCGAAGGCGTGCGCGAAGTGGTGATTTCGGAAGAAGTGGTGACCGGCAGCGCCCGGCCGCTCTACATCTATTCCGAACAGAAGGAAAAGAAGGGCAATGTCAGTGCCTGATATGGCACTTGATCCCATATTTTGTGGAACGGCGCCCTCGGGGCGCCGTTTTGCCGTAAAGGGGTATGCGATGGAGTGGATTGCCGACGATGTTAACTCTTGATCTTTGGGCCGCTTGCATCCACCTAACACGGGAAGGCCGAGGTGCCCGATTTCTGTGCTGTAAAACTCCCGTCACAAACGGTGGTAGGCGGAACGATCCCCGGTCGTTAATATAAGATTCGCGGTTGGCCGATTGGCGGCCGCGACATGAAAGGTTGGACAATGGCCAAAATAACCAAGGCTCCCAGCGACGGCGTCTTCGCAGTCCTCCCATTGCGCGACATCGTGGTGTTCCCCCACATGATCGTTCCGCTCTTTGTCGGCCGTGAAAAGTCGATCAAGGCGCTGGAAGAGGTGATGGGGCAGGAAAAGCAAATCCTGCTCGCCACCCAGATGAATGCCGCCGATGACGATCCGGAGCCCGATGCCATCTTTGATATCGGCACGCTCGCCAACGTGCTGCAATTGCTGAAGCTGCCCGACGGCACCGTCAAGGTGCTGGTCGAAGGCGCCTCGCGCGCGAAAATCACCGCGTTCACCGACCGTCCCGACTTCCATGAGGCCCGCGCCACCGCGCTGGTCGAGCCGGAAGAGGAAGAGGTTGAGGTCGAGGCGCTGGCTCGTTCGGTCGTCGCCGACTTCGAGAACTACGTCAAGCTCAACAAGAAGATCTCGCCCGAGGTGGTTGGTGCCGCCAGCCAGATCGACGACTATTCCAAGCTCGCCGACACGGTCGCTTCCCACCTCGCCATCAAGATCCCCGAAAAGCAGGAGATGCTGGCCACGCTCTCGGTCAAGGAGCGGCTGGAAAAGGCTATGGGCTTCATGGAGGCCGAAATCTCCGTCCTGCAGGTGGAGAAGCGCATCCGCTCGCGCGTCAAACGCCAGATGGAGAAGACGCAGCGCGAATACTACCTCAACGAGCAGATGAAGGCGATCCAGAAGGAGCTCGGCGAAGGCGAGGATGGCCGCGACGAGGCCGCCGAGATCGAGGCCCGCATCAAGAAGACCAAGCTCTCCAAGGAGGCCCGCGAAAAGGCGGAAGCCGAATTGAAGAAGCTGAGGACGATGTCGCCTATGTCGGCGGAATCGACCGTGGTGCGTAATTATCTCGACTGGATCCTGTCGATCCCGTGGGGCAAGAACTCCAAGGTCAAGCAGGACCTGGCGTTCGCGCAGAACGTGCTCGACACCGACCATTTCGGTCTCGACAAGGTCAAGGACCGCATCGTTGAGTATCTCGCCGTGCAAAGCCGCCAGAAGAAGCTCAAGGGGCCCATCCTGTGCCTCGTCGGCCCTCCCGGCGTCGGCAAGACCTCGCTCGGCAAGTCGATCGCCAAGGCGACCGGCCGCGAGTTCATCCGCATGGCGCTGGGCGGCGTGCGTGACGAGGCCGAGATCCGCGGTCACCGCCGCACCTATATCGGCTCGATGCCCGGCAAGGTCATCCAGTCGATGAAGAAGGCGAAGAAATCCAATCCGCTCTTCCTGCTCGACGAGATCGACAAGATGGGCCAGGATTTCCGCGGCGATCCGTCGTCGGCCTTGCTGGAGGTGCTCGACCCCGAGCAGAACTCGACGTTCATGGACCACTATCTGGAGGTCGAGTACGACCTGTCGAGTGTGATGTTCGTGACGACGGCGAACACGCTGAACATCCCTGCGCCCTTAATGGACCGCATGGAAATCATCCGTATCGCCGGCTACACCGAGGACGAGAAGATCGAGATCGCCAAGCGGCATTTGCTGCCCAAGGTGGTGCGCGATCACGCGCTGCAGCCGAAGGAGTTCTCCGTCAGTGAGGACGCGATCCGCGCCATCATCCAGACCTACACCCGTGAAGCGGGCGTCAGGAGCCTGGAGCGCGAGCTGATGAAGCTCGGGCGCAAGGCGGTGACCGAGATCCTGAAGACGAAGAAGAAGACTGTGAACATCACGGCGGACAATCTCGCCGACTATCTCGGTGTTCCGCGCTTCCGCTTCGGTCAGGTCGAGGCAGACGACCAGGTCGGCGTCATCACCGGACTTGCCTGGACGGAAGTCGGCGGCGAGCTGCTGACGGTCGAAGGTGTCATGATGCCCGGCAAGGGCCGCATGACGGTGACCGGCAATCTGCGCGACGTGATGAAGGAATCGATTTCGGCGGCGGCCTCCTATGTCCGCTCGCGCGCTCTCGATTTCGGCATCGAGCCGCCGCTGTTCGACAAGCGCGACATCCACGTCCACGTGCCGGAGGGTGCCACGCCCAAGGATGGACCGTCGGCCGGTGTGGCGATGGCGACCGCGATCGTCTCCGTGCTGACCGGCATTCCAGTCAGGGCCGATGTCGCCATGACCGGCGAGATCACGCTGCGCGGCAGGGTGCTGCCGATCGGCGGTCTGAAGGAGAAGTTGCTTGCCGCACTGCGCGGCGGCATCAAGAAGGTGCTGATCCCGGAAGACAACGCCAAGGATCTGGCGGATATTCCTGACAACGTGAAGAACGGTATGGAGATCATCCCGGTCTCGCGGGTCGGCGAGGCGTTACGCCACGCGTTGGTGCGTATGCCGGAGCCAATCGAATGGGTCGAACCGGTCAATCCTCCTGCCGCGACGGACACTGCGGATGACGCCGGAAAGTCGCTTGCGCATTAGTTCTTGCTAAAGTTGCAGCGCACAAACAGAAAGCCGGGCCTCGCGCCCGGCTTTTTCATGTGAAAAACCCCGGAATTCCGGGCTTTTTTCCGCTCTTTCCCGGCTTTTCGACTTGGTTGCGCGAGCGCTTCTTTCTAAAGTCCGTTTCCTGCCGGATGAGTCGTGAGTTCCGGTGTTCTCATGGAAGGGAATTTTTATGAACAAGAACGAACTGGTGTCCGCTGTCGCCGACGCCGCGAGCATTTCGAAGGGTGACGCGCAGTCGGCTGTCGATGCGGTATTCTCCGTCATCACCGGCGAACTGAAGAAGGGCGGCGATGTCCGGCTTGTCGGCTTTGGCAATTTCACCGTGTCGAAGCGCGCGGCCTCGACCGGCCGCAACCCTCAGACCGGCGCCGAAGTGAAGATCCCGGCGCGCACCGTGCCGAAGTTCTCGGCCGGCAAGGGTCTCAAGGACGCCGTCAATTAAGCGCCTTTTTTTAAATTTCAAAATATCAGAAAAGCCGGGGCAAGCCCCGGCTTTTCTTTTGCGCAGATAGTGGTGGATGGGTTCGCGATGGCGAGCTACCCGGTCGGCGCGTCCGCCCGCATCAGGCCGTCCTTCTTCAGGTCGGCCCAGAGTGCCGCCGGCAGTTTCGCATCGAGCAGTGACCGGTTGCTTTCGACCTCGCTTGGCCGCTGGCCACCGGGGATCACCGACACGACCGACGGATGCAGCAACGGAAACTGCAGCGCTGCCTCGATCAGGCGCACGTCATGGCGTCGGCAGACCGCCTCGATGCGCGCCACCCGGTCGAGCACGTCCCGCGGCGCTTCGGTGTAGTTGTAGAAGGCACCCGGCTTCGGCCCCGTGGCCAGGATTCCGGAATTGTAGGGGCCGCCCAAAACGATGCCGATGCCGCGCTTCTGGCAGAGCGGCAGGAAGGATGTCAGCGCCTCCTGCTCGAGCAGCGTATAGCGGCCGGCGAGCAGGAACAGATCGAAATCACCGCGCTCGGCTAATGTCTGGGCAACCTGCCATTCGTTGATGCCGCCACCGAAGGCCTTGATGACGCCCTGGTCGCGCAAGGCAAGCAGCCCGTAATAGCCGGAGCGCATAAACTCCTCTATGCGCTGGTCGGACGCTTCCTTGCTGCCATGGGTGAAGATGTCGACGTCGTGCACGAACAGTATGTCGATGCGGTCGACGCCGAGCCGTTCCAGGGACGCTTCGAAGGAGCGCATCACGCCGTCATAGCTGTAGTCGTAGACCTCCTTGCGCGACGGCGTGTCGAAGAACTTGCCGATGCCGGTGCGCTCTTGCGGCGGACAGGCGCGCATGATGCGGCCGACCTTGCTCGACAGCACATAGTCGTCGCGCTTCTTGCCGCGCAGGAAGGGGTTGAGCCGCGTCTCCGACAGGCCAAGCCCATAGAGCGGCGCGGTGTCATAGTAGCGGCAGCCGGTCGCCCATGCAGCCTCCAGCGTCGCATTGGCGTCCTCGTCGGAGACGGCGCGGTAGAGGTTGCCAAGCGGCGCAGTGCCGAAGCCGAGTTCGGTGAAGCTGATGCCGCCATTGCCGATGCGGTCGAAATGCCGTGTCTTCATGTCCTGCCGTTTGCCTCATTGATTTGTCTGACATGACACTATCACGCTCGTGGCACAGCAAAAGCGCGCAGGGGCGTTGGACACGGATTTTCGCGGTGATACCATGAATAAAAACAAGCTGTTCGGGGAGAGACGTGACCGGGAATTTTCACTCTTCTTCGACCTTGGATCGTTGGATGGCACCGTCATGAGCGATGCGGGCTCGCAGATGTTCAGGACCGCTCTGGACGAGCTCGGCACTGTGCTGGCGCGCGTTGACGACGGCCGGATCGATGCCGTCTGCGGGATGCTCGCAGGAGCACGGCAGATCGTTGTCTATGGCTGCGGCCGTGAGGCCTTGCAGGTCAAGGGCTTCGCCATGCGGCTCTATCATCTGGGCCTGCCGGTGTCGGTGGTCGGCGACATGACCACGCCGCCCTTGGGGCAGGGCGATGTCTTCCTCGTCAGTTCCGGGCCAGGAGAAACCGCGACCGTGCTGACCCTGATGCAGGTGGCGCGCCAGGCCGGCGCGACGGTTCTTCTTCTGACCGCCCAGCCGGGTGGCAGTGCAGCACGCTTGGCCGACTTCACGCTGCTCGTGCCGGCGCAGACCATGGCCGACGACCAAGGCCCGCAAAAAACATCGGTCCTGCCGATGGGATCGGTGTTCGAAGGCGCGCTGTTCCTGCTGTTCGAGGTCATGGTGCTGAAGCTCAGGGGTTTGACCGCGGCCTCGCCGGAGGCGATGCGGGCCCGCCACACCAATATGGAGTAGTGCGATGCGCTATGAGCTGATGCTGCCGCACCAGATCCGCAAGGCGATCGTCCAGAACTGGCCGGTCGCGCTGCCGCTCGGCGTGCTCGAATATCATGGTGAGCATATGGCGGTCGGCATGGACACGCTGGCGGTCGTCAAGACGCTGGAGCTGTTCGAGAAGGAGCGGGACATCGTCATCCTGCCGCCCTTCTACTACGGCGCGGCGAGCTACGCCGTGGCGCCGCCGGAGGGCACCGGCTCGGTGCAGGTTGGCGGCAATCAACTGGCCCCCTTCGCGGAGGAACTGTTCTACAGCCTGCTGCGCATCGGTTTTCGCAACATCCATGCAATAATCCACCACCAGACCGAGAATTTCGCCGCCGGCATGCCGACCGATCTCGCCTTCAAGACCGCCGGCCGCCAGGCGATCTTCCGCTTCCTCGAAAAGCAGCGTGGCGAGGGCTGGTGGGGGGCCGACGCGATGGCCGACTACTATGCCGGACACGCCGCGGGTGAAAATTTCTTCAACTGGGTGCAGGTGCATCCGCTGATGCCGGCCGCGATGAACGGCAAGTACCCATTCGACCATGCCGGCATCGGCGAGACCTCGCTGATGCTGGCGCTATGCCCTGAGGCTGTCGATGCCGGCCATTTCGCCGACAATACGAGCTGGTATACGGCCAGCGCTCCGGATGCCTCCGCTGCGCTCGGAGCAGAGGGCGTTGCCATGATCATGGATCACCTGCGCACGATCCTAAGGGGCTAGCGCGGCTCTTCCTTCTTCCTCGTGGAGAAGGTAAGGACGGCGCCGCCTATTTCACCGCTCCCGCGGTCATGCCCATGATCAGGTAACGCTCCAGCGCGATGCCAATGACGGCCAAGGGCGCGATTGCCGCTGTGGCAAGCGCTGCCATCGACCACCAGTTGATGCCTTGCGAACCGGTCTGGCTCGCCACCATGACCGGAATTGTCTTGGCGTCGGTCGAGGTCAAAAGGGCGGCGAAGAAATACTCGTTCCAGCACAGCACCATCGCCAGGATGAAAGCCGCGACCATGCCGGGCAGGGCAATCGGCATGACGATGCGAAAGAACGCGCCCCAGATCGACAACCCGTCGACGAGGGCCGCTTCCTCGAGCTCGACCGGGATGGAATTGAACTGGTCGCGCATGATCCAGATGACGATTGGCAGCACCATCAGCGTGTAAAGCAGGATCAGCCCGATGCGCGTGTCGAGCAGGCCGACTTCGCGGTAAAGCACCAGGAACGGCAGTGCGAGCACAACTGGCGGCAGGATGAGCTGCGACAGGAAGAAGAAGGAAATGTCCTCGTTCTTGAACCAGGCGAAGTGATAGCGATAGCGTGTAAGACCGTAGGCGGCGAGGCTGCCGATGACGATGGCGAGGCTCGACGCGCCGACCGAAGTGATGACCGAATTCATGAAACGCTTGAAGAATTCGTCGCGGACGGTCGACGTCTGGAAGATCGAATCCGGCGACAGGCCGAGCGATCGCCAGCCCTTCCAGTCCGGCTGGAAGTCGACGAAGGGGATCAAATGACCCTGGGTCACGTCGACCGCCGACTTGAACGAGGTCGTGATCGTCCAGTAGATCGGAAACAGGCAGATGAAGGCCCAGAACACCAGCGCGCCATAGATGAAGACGCGGCTGGTGATGAAGCTCGCCGGCGAGCGGATTTCGGAGACGGTATAGTCGGTGGTCTGAACGCTCATGATCCCGGCCGCTCTAATTCACATTGCGCACGAAGCGGTTGGCGACCTTCAGCAGCCAGGTCACGAACACCACGATGATGACGAGATAGGCCATCGCCAGCATCGTGCCGTAGCCGACATTGGAACGGTCCCGGTACTCGCGATAAATAAAGCTCGACACGGAATCGGTGGCGCCGCCGGGACCACCCGAGGTGACCGTGATGATGATGTCTGCCAGTTTCAGCTTGAAGATGATGCGCAGCACGACCGCGGTCACCGACACCGGCAGCATCAGCGGGAAAGTGACCTGCCAGAAGGTCTGCCAGGCCGTGGCGCCATCAACCCGCGCGGCCTCCAGCACCTCGCGCGACATCGCCTGCAGGCCGGCAAGCAGCATGATCATCATGAAGGGGATGAAGGTCCAGGCGTCGAGCATCATGATCGAGATACGGGCGGTGATCGGGTTGGAGAAGAAGGCGGGGTTGTCCCAGCCGAGGTTGCGGGCCAGTGTCGCCGCCGGCCCGAACCGGTACTCCATCAGCGATTTGCCGATCATCCACGAGACCGCGACCGGTGACAGCATCAGCGGCATCAGGAAGACGACGCGAAAGAATTTGCGCGCCCGGATCTGCGCATTGAGCAGCAGCGCCAGGCCGAAGGCGATGACATATTCGACCAGCACCGCCAGCACATAGAGCACCATGTTGAACAGCGCGTTGCGGTAATAGGGATCGCCGAGCATCTGCCAGAAATTGTCGAGCCCGTTGAACTTGCGGCCCGAGAATGAACTCAGGTTCCAGTCGGTCAGCGCGATGTAGAAGCCGAACAGGGTCGGGAAGATCACCATGGCGATGGTGAACAGCAGCGCTGGCAGCAGGAACAGCGCGCGCTGCCCGTCTTCGCCGCGCGTCAGCACCTGGCCGATGCCGAGCGCCACGCCCCACAGCACATAGGCGTAGACCACGGGCCGCCATGTCTCGAAGCCGATCGTGTCGACCTCGCTCTTGTAGAGGATTTGCACCAGGATCGTTGCCAGAAGGCCGAGCGTCGCGACGGCCATCAGGGACCAACCAAGGCGTTTGCGGCCGGGCGGAATCAGGTCGGTCGGTACGGAATTTGCCGGCCACGCGTTCGTGGTCGAAGTCTGGTCAGCCACGCCTCTTGCCTCTTTTGCGCAAATGACCGGCCTAAGCCGGCCGAGATACGGCCCGGCGACGACGTTCCGCCGGGCCGTGATCCATCGTAACGCCTGCCTACAGGCCGAGCGAGGCCTTGTAGAGCTTGATCTGGTTGTCGCGGCCGATCTGGTCGGTCAGCTTTTCCCAGGCCGCGGCAATGGCGTCTGCGCCCTCCTGCGCCTTCATCTTGCCGGCGAAGGTGTTTGCCAGAATGTCCTCGGCGGCTGAATAGTACTGGAAGATGCCGGGGATGCGTGGCTCGATCGCCGCGTTCGGGTGGTTGTAGCTGTCCGATTCCGACTTGAGATAGGAGGTGATGAAGGCTTCGTCATAGCCCGCCGCCACCCACTCCGGAATGTCGAAATGCGAGTTGCGGTAGGGCTGGAAGCCCGACGGGTACATCGCCGTCCAGATCGACAGGTCCTTGCCGCCGAGATGGGCGGCAGCGGACCATGCCGCCTTCTTCTTCTTCTCGTCGCTATCGACGCGGGCCATGACGTATACGCCCCAGCCGAGATAGGCGCAGTTCGGCGCATAATTCGGTCCGCTGGCGAGTTTGTCCCACTGCCCGGTCTTGGAGTTGTAGACATCGTCGGAGCCGGGCAGGATCGAGAAGCCGGTGACGTCGCCCACGACGGAGGAGTCGTTGGTCTTGACGTTCGAGCCGACATCGCCCCACCAGGTTACCATCGAGCCGGTGCCGGCCAGGAACTGCTGGAAGGCGGTGGTGTTCGGATCGGCGTTGATCTGGTCGGCAGGCTCCGAAGGCAGCGCGTCGATCACGTCCTGTATGGCGCGCACCCAGGCCGGATTGTTGATGCGCGGCTTCATCGTGTCGGCGTCGAACAGCCAAGCCTTGTCGTCGGGGTGCTTGGCGTAGGCGGTGGCGCGGCTGCCGAGGAAATAGAAGCCGAATCCGCCCCAGGGTTTCGGCGCGTCGAGATAGCCGTAGACGTCCTGACCCTTGACCTGCTTGCCCTTGAGGAACTTGGTGACCGCCTGGACCTGCTGCCAGGTCTTCGGCACGCCCCATTCACCCCCGCCGCCGCCGTCCTTCCAGGCCTTGGCGAGATCGGCATCGGAAAACACATCGGTACGGTAATTGAAATTATGCGCGTCTCCGTCGACGGTCACGCGGTACTGCTTGCCGTTCCAGGTACCGACAGGCGGCTTCAGATAGTTGACGAGGTCATCGAAATCGATCTGGGTCTTGACCCAGTCGGGCATCTCGGACGTGAGGCCCTTGCCGCAGACGTCGCCCTCGAACGGCGCGCCCATCTCGATGATGTCGAAGTCGACCGTGCCGGTGGCGATCGACTGCTGCAGGCGGGCATTGTAGTCGGCCTGCGCCAGATCGATCCAGTTGATCTTGGCGCCGGTATAGGTTTCCCAGGGCTTCAGGAAGCCGCGGAACAGCACATTGTGCAGGTTCTGGTTGTTGAGACCCATGAAGGTAAGCTCGACGCCGGCGAATTCACCTTCCTTGACATTGGCCTTGGTCGCCTCGAGGCAGAGCTCGCCGACCTTCTGGAAGTCGGCGTCGGTCGGCTGACCCTTGCCCACGCCGGGGATCTGCAGGATTTTCGAGCGCAGCTCGCTGGCGGCGGAGGCAGGGCGCGTGAGGGCGCCGAGCCCGGCGCCGGATGCGGCGGCGATCGCGGCCATCGAGGCCGCGCCCTTCAATATGTCGCGTCGGGTTGCCCCCGCGCGGACCAGCGTTTCGTAGAGACCTGTTTTCATCGATGTTCCTCCCAGAATATCTGTTGTGAATGCGGCCAAATTTCTCAGGCGCTGGCGCGCCAAACGATTCTCCCGGCTCGGAAACGAACGATGCAGGACCCCACCTGCTCGATTGAAGTTCCGTTTTTTTGGTTCGGGCGACCGGTATTCGGACCAGCGCTTGTCACTATTCTCGCAACCAAACGCCGTGTCAACGAGACCCGGTTTTTGTCGGGAAGAGACCGGCTTGCCCTGGCAGGTCGCGTTGGTTAGCTTCTGCGCATACGGCAATGGAGCCGATGGGGGAGATATGGCTCAAGTCGCGATCAGCAAAGTGGCCAAGGCGTTTGGAACCGTCAAGGTTCTGCACGAAGTCAGCGTCGATATATCTGACGGCCAATTCGTTGTGCTGGTCGGTCCTTCGGGTTGCGGCAAGTCCACGCTGCTGAGAATGGTGGCCGGGCTGGAGACCGTCTCCGGCGGCACGATCGCCATCGGCGACCGCGTGGTCAACCACTTGCCGCCGGCCAAGCGCGACATCGCGATGGTGTTCCAGAACTATGCGCTCTATCCACACAAGACAGTCGAGCAGAACATGGCCTTTGCGCTCAAACTGCGCAAAACCGATCCGGCCGTGGTTGCCGAGCGGGTCAAGCGCGCCGCCGACATCCTCGACCTCAACCCTTACCTGAAACGCTATCCCCGGCAGCTTTCCGGCGGCCAGCGCCAGCGCGTCGCCATGGGCCGCGCCATCGTGCGCAACCCGCAGGTGTTCCTGTTCGACGAGCCGCTCTCAAATCTCGACGCCAAGCTGCGAGTGCAGATGCGCACCGAGATCAAGGAATTGCACCAGCGGCTGAAGACCACCACCATCTATGTCACGCATGACCAGATCGAGGCCATGACCATGGCCGACAAGATCGTGGTGATGCGCGACGGCCGCATTGAGCAGGTCGGCGCGCCGCTGGAACTGTTCGACCGGCCTGCCAACCTGTTTGTTGCCGGCTTCATCGGCTCGCCGTCGATGAACCTGCTCAAGGGCGTCGCGCGCAAGGGCGGCGTCGACATCGCCGGCGCCCTGTTCCCGGTCGCGCCCGGCAGCGCTGTGGAGGAAGGACGCGCGGTCGTCTATGGCGTGCGCCCGGAGCATGTCGAGATCCATGCCGATGGCGTGCCTGCCAAGATTTCGGTGGTCGAGCCGACTGGTTCGGAAACCCTGGTCTTTCTGCGTTTCGGGGACGGCGAGCTGGTGGCGCTGTTCCGCGAACGCCACGACTTCAAGCCCGGCGATACGCTCAAGCTCAGGCCGAGGCTCGACCACATCCATCTGTTCGATGCCGAGACCGGCAGGCGTCTCTGATCTCAAACTCATTTCACAAGGAATATCATGCTCAAAGGGATCAATCCGCTCCTCAATGCCGACGTGCTCCGGGCACTACGGGCGATGGGACACGGCGACGACCTGATTATCGCCGACACCAACTTCCCCTCCGATTCGGTGGCGCGCCAGACGGCGCTCGGGCGGCTGCTGCGCATCGACGCGCCGGCGGCGCAAGTCGTGAAGGCGGTGCTGTCGCTCTACCCGCTGGATACGTTCGTCGACGATTCGGCCGCGCGCATGGAGATCGTCGGCAAGCCGGACGAGATCCCGCCCGTCCAGCAGGAAGTGCAAAAGGAGATCGACGCCGCCGAGGGGAAGCCATGGCCGATGCTGCCGGTCGAGCGCTACGCTTTCTACGAGCGCGCCAAGCAGGCTTACTGCGTTATCCAGACCGGCGAACGCCGTTTCTACGGCTGTTTTGCCTTCCGCAAGGGCGTGGTCCCGCCGGATGCGGAGTAGCGGCATGGTGGCCGGCAAGCCGATCGTCATCCTCGGAGTCTTCGTCGCCGACACGGCCTATCGCGCCGCGCGGCAGCCGCGCATGGGCGAGACGATCCTCGGAACATCCTTTACCCTCGGTCCCGGCGGCAAGGGTTCGAACCAGGCGGTTGCGGCCGGTAAGCTCGGCGCCGATGTAACCTTTCTTACGCGCCTCGGCGTCGATCCCTTCGCCGACATGGCCAAGCGCACCTGGAAGGACGCCGGCGTGAAGAATGCCGTGATCGACACGCCCGAGAGCTATACGGGCGCCGCCTATATCTTTGTCGAGGAGGGCACCGGTAACAACGCCATCATCGTCAGCCCCGGCGCGGCGATGTTGATCTCGCCCGACGACATCGAGGCCAATGCCGAACTGATTCGTGGCGCCAGCGTCTTCGTGACGCAACTCGAACAGCCCATCGAGGCGGCGCTGCGGGCGTTGGAGATCGCGCGCGGGGCAGGGGTGACGACCATCCTCAACCCGGCTCCGGCGGCCAGGCTCCCCGACCGCATCTATTCGTTCTGCGACTACCTCACGCCCAACGAGACGGAGACGGAGGAGTTGACCGGCATGAAGGTCGCCTCGGTCGATGACGCCCGCGCAGCCGCCGGCAAGCTGCTCGAAAAGGGCGCCGGCGCCGTCATCGTCACGTTGGGAGAGAAAGGCGCATTGCTGCACTCGAGGGATCGGTCCGAACATGTCGCCGCCGTCAGCGCCGGCCCGGTGGTCGAGACCACGGGAGCCGGCGATGCCTTCAATGGCGGCCTGGCCGCCGCGCTGTCGCGTGGGGTGGAGCCCCTGCAAGCTGTGCGCTTTGCTTGCGCCGTTGCGGGCATTTCGGTGACGAGGCCAGGCACCGCGCCGTCCATGCCGGACTTGCACGAGGTGGAGGCGCTACTGGCGAGGGGTGCTTGAAATGAAAGGCCTGGATGGTGGGCGATGACGGGCTCGAACCGCCGACATCTTCGGTGTAAACGAAGCGCTCGCTACACAAGGGTTCAATCCGATAGGATAAATACCCTTTTGGAATCAAAGACCTAGCTTTGCTCTCTCTAGCTCCAAACCTGACCGATCGGTTGCTGTCACAGCACAGTCACACCGGAGCTAAAAATGGCTACTTTTCGCAAGCGCAACGGCAAATGGCAGGTCCAAATCAGGCGCCAAGGATTCCCCGTCCATTCGAAGTCCTTCATCTCAAAGGCCGACGCCACCGAATGGGCCAGGACGATTGAGCGTCAACATGATAGGCATGAGCTAGGACCGGACAGAAAGACACTCAAATCGGTCACCCTAGCCGATCTGGTCGTACGGTATCGGGATGAGGTCTTGCCCAAAAAGAAGGGCTCGGTAGTCGAGACGATCCTATTAAACCGCTTCCTCCGATATACGATCTGCCAAAGGACGCTCGGCGACTTGAGCACGGCTGATTTCGCGGCTTACAGGGATCAACGGTTGAAAGAGCCGAAGCACAGGTCAGACAAGCCAGTCACTCCCAAATCCCTGAAACGCGAGCTTTCTCCCCTTTCTCATATGTTCCGCCATGCTGCGGTCGAATGGGAAATCCCACTCAGAAATCCTCTTGACGGATTAAAGCTCAAGGTGACCGACAACAAGCGGGAAAGGCGGCTTCGCTCCGGCGAACTCCAAAGGCTCCTTGAGGCGACAAAGTGGTGCAAGAACAGGCTTGTCGCTCCTATCATCATATTTGCCTTGGAGACAGCCATGAGACGCGGGGAAATCCTCGCCACCCAATTTCGCCACGTAGACTTCGAACGCCGTTCCTTGGTCATCCCTGAATCAAAGAGCGGCTATTCAAGGGTGATCCCTCTGACAGCCAGGGCAGTAGCAATCCTAGCTGCATTCAGAACGGAAGACACCAAGCCGACCGATCTGGCTTTTCCAACTACGTCTGTGGCCATGAGGCTCCAATGGGACAGGCTGACCAAGCGGGCCGGGATCGATGACCTGAATTTCCATGATCTGCGACACGAAGCGATTTCCCGTTTCTTTGAGCGCGGGCTGACCGTTCCTGAGGTAGCTTCGATCTCTGGTCATAGAACCCTTGCCCAACTGATGAGATACAGTCACGCCAACCAAGACGCTGTCAGAGAGAAGCTCGCAGCACCATCCGCGAACCATTCGGCACTTTGTGACCAGCCAGAAAGCTATTTGCCAATCGCGACGGACGCCAAGAGCTTCCCGCTCCTCTAATCCCTCTTTGGGTCAGGCAAAACCGTTCTAGTCGATCTTATGATGGCCCTGCCCACGTCAGAGGCGCGAAACCTCTGCGTTTCGATGCGCCTAACAGGGATCGACAACTTGGCAGACAACCATTGCTTTTCTTCGATCTCTAGCGGCATGTAGTAGGTATAGATATGAATTGCCACCCGGAGAAGATGCAAGATTGCGCTATTTTCTCCATATTTTTTGATACAATTGTCTATATCAGTCCTATTTATTCGCCCAGTGCTATAGAGCCTCGCAATCACCAATACGCTCGTGAAATTAAACGGGACCTCCCGGTCAGATGAACCGCCGGACTCATAATCTTCAACCAGTCTCTCAAGCGCACGTATAGCGTGGTCATTACTCAAATAACGCGCCAAACCAGCTTGCGAAAGATATACAGACCAAAACGCAAAGATTCTGCGAACCTTCCGAAGCTTATCGTCTATCGAATGATCGCCTGAGATTGCGTTTTGAACGTCCCTGACCGTCTCTTCATCCTCGTGGATCAAGATCGTTGCAATTGCGTGGTTTAGTGCAGCATACCGGCCGCTCGCTTGCACCATATTCGTAATGCAATTTAGGAGAACGCTAGCGCTAAAAGTACCTGCTCTTGTCGCCAATATTTGTCCCAAAACAGAATGCGTCCTTAGCAATGCGTTAACACTGCGCATATACGAATCAGCGTCAATCTCTCTCTCGTTGATTTCCTCAACAAATTCAGAGTCAGCAATATTTGAGCTTAAGAACGGGAGTGTGTATTGAGCAACAACCTTCATGGCGTCGCCAATAATATCGCTTATTTTTTCCTTCAGAATTTGGATTCTATTCTCTGTGACATCAGCACCAACATAAATAATCAGACGTTCATCCGAAACGATGCCCAACATAAGGTCGCGAACTTCGTCGGTAAGCTGCCAAGTTTCCGCTTTCGAGAAAAGTCCTTTAAGGGTGTCTATAAGGCACGTAATGACGAGGTCGTCGCCTGAGAAATAGGCGATGAAAATCGCAATATTAGCAAACTTTTTATGAAATATGTTTTTGGTGCAGCGTGAAACAAATT
The DNA here is from genome assembly GCF_020164675.1 of Mesorhizobium sp. ESP-6-2. Lineage (NCBI taxonomy): Bacteria > Pseudomonadati > Pseudomonadota > Alphaproteobacteria > Hyphomicrobiales > Phyllobacteriaceae > Mesorhizobium > Mesorhizobium sp. ESP-6-2. Next base: position 214,593 of record NZ_JAIUGT010000003.1, on the reverse strand, counting down.
TGACATAATCATCTTTATTTTCCCGCGAAAGCTCCTTCGCGACATAACGTGCACAAAGAAAAAACCAAAGATACTCCTCACGAAACTCATAGTACCCATCATCGTCTTGCATCAAAAATGATGAAAGGGCCATTTTCCTTAGGGCCGACTTAGACGATAGGTATTTTTCTTCGAAAGTAGATAGCACGCTCTCGAATATTTCCGCCGTGACTACCTTCGATTCACTATCGACAAAAGCCCTATAAGCGAGGTTTGCAAGAAAATTCTTGGCTTCGTCAAATGTTTTCCAATCTATGCCGGCTCTCTGAAGTCGATTGGTAACAAGAGTATCGTAGCATGAGGCGAAAGACGAAATTGCGATATCGCCCCCAGCAGCGCTTTCCATTAATTCCAAAAAGGTAACAGACGAATAGGCAGATTTCTCGATTTCGGACTGATCGAATATGAGCTGAAGTTTCTCATAGGCTATTAGCACCTCTTTATCTTCTATTATTATTCCGGATTGCGTGCCAATAGCTTTCCATTTCGTGACAATGCTATATATTTTGTCATTGGCTAATTGATTAATATTCAGGATGTGAGGATCAGGAAGGTCATCAGAGGCAAAAAGAACGGAAGTCGCACTTGTAAATGACAGAAGAACAACTCTTTTGTAGTTGTTGGTCAGCCTGATTACTATCTGCTCTTTTATCCTATCTGTAAGCGTACACTCATCAAAGTCGTCGATAACTACAGAATATTTTGACGCGCTATATTCGTTCTTTTGGTATTGAGCGTCAATCGTGCTCTTGATAAGTTTATCGATGTCCGCGTTTCTAATAGACCTTCCCTTAATTAGGACTGATGGCTGCTGACTGCTATCAAGAAAAGTCTGTGTTTTCTTTGCAAGAAGAGACTTTCCTGAGCGATCTCCTCCGGTAACAATTGAAATTTGGCTGTTAAGAACGACCTGTGCAAATTGCTCAAAACTCGTTAGCTGTTCTTTTTCATTCTCGTAATATATATCAGGATCGACAAAAATTAAACGCTCGTCAAAATCAACAAGCATTGGGTGACGAATGAAGTCAACTTTAAAGAGCTTTTCTTTGTAATTTTCTGAAAGGCTTGGGGGCTCAAGCTTTTTTTTTACATTGCTGATAACCTCTTTGAGGCCCTCTACGACATTCAACCAGGCGCCATCCCTCTGTTGAGCGTCGGTGCGCGAGCCAGCATTTTTGGTTACCGCGACCCCGTCACGCGGGAGACCCCTGTAGTCCCTCAAGCCGCCCACATCCCAATCGCATTCCCGGATTACCACAGGTACAATTTCGGCCTCACCGGATTTATGGCGCCCTTTAGCGATCTCGTATTCCTTGTGAAAGCAATAATCCGAACTCAGAAAGCTCGGACTTATCAAGAAAAGGAATACATCAGCGGAATTTACCTGCGCATCGATTGACTCGTTGAGCATCCCTCCGGGTGGTATCAGACGATCATGCCAAACGTTGATCATGCCATTGCGCTTGAGCGCAGACAGATGCGTAATGAGTTCGTCCTTAAGCCATTCATCGGCGTGGCTATAGGATATGAAGACAGTCGGTGATGTCATTGATTCCCCCAAAGCGCGCTGCCAAGCTAGGTGGTTAGCCGTTCCTATTCAACACCCTTAAGGCGTTGTCCGGCAGTATGATCAAATTGCCGCCAAAAGCACTCATGCCGCAGCCGACCTGCTTGTCCTTTCGCCCGGTCCACGTGTCTCGATCTCATTAGGAAATAAAAGGAAACACGTCGGAAAGGGCTACAAAGACGCTAGGCCATCGTGCTCTTCGTCAGGGCGAACAAGGTCGACATGGCTCACGCCAATCGCTTGGGCCAATTCGTACAGGGTGATGACGGTTGGATTGCGCTTACCCCGTTCAAGGTCGCTGAGATACTGCTGACTGAAACCTGAACGTGCTTCCACGTCCTCTTGGGTTAGGCCTCTTTCACGACGCAGCCGGGAGAAGTTCCGTCCGACCAAACTCCGCATGTCCATGCGCGGACGGATTGCAGGTTAGGCAATCTGAGTTTATCAACTTTAATATGTATCGTGCGATTGGGGATATGGTGCTGAGCATTTTGGAGGGCTGGGGCGGGGGATGAATTGATGAGCGACGACAAAACCAAACCACGCCGATCATTTTTTCCCATTCGGATATACCTACGCATTGGCAATGGGCGCCCGAAGAAGGCCAAGGAAGAAGAGCTGTTCTATCCCCCCGGGTGGAACCTTCCATTGACTCGCGACGAAATGTTTCAATGGCGGCTGGCCAGGTTTATCGCTTGGGTTCTGGTCATCGGTGCATGGGTCGCTGGGACAATAGCCGTAGCGTATGGTGCGGCTGCACTGGTCGTATATCTCGCCCCCTTCTGGCTGCCATACCTACAATAGATGCCTTCGTATCTCGCGCCCCCAGAGCGGTCCCATAGAGCGACGATCTATCAATCGCATGCTATAGCCCCGAATGCCCCAACGCAGTTGTGGGACCCGTCTATGAGACAGAAGGCGCTGGACGCTCATGGGGAGACATTTTCCCAGTACATTAAGCCATAGTGCAGTCAAAGGCCAAACACATATTTGACAGCCATAAGATTTCATGATATAATTATACTATAGAAGCTAGATTCTGCTTTCTATTTTGCGGACCGACTGAAGCGGCCCGAAACCTCCTCAAATGCGCTATTCATCCTAATCACCTACCGCAAGGCGGAAGGCAGGGAATATTGCGCCACAAACAATAAGAAGGATAATTTATATGTTTCATTTTAAATCACTGAGCACAGAACAGTTTGAAATTCTAATAAGGCAATATTCTGCTAGATTTTTCGGCCCTCTATATAGCTCAAAGCATGATAATCCCCCGCCAAGTCAGCCTATCCAGCCACAGATGGTGGAGCGGAATTCAGATTCAACTCTGGGACCGCTCTCTGATCTAGAAAACAGGGAAAGAAGTGATACCTATTCGCACACGGTTCTGCGCATCGACGATACTTGGAGAGTGATCGTATGTCCGGAGGGGCTTCAGTGGATTCTACAAAAGCGAAAAGGCTATCTCGGCGGTAGGCCAGCTTGGGACGGCAAGAGTTTCTGCCGATCAAAAACGGGACTGCGACGTGCAATCAAAGACAAGGTTGGAGCTATACCTCCTGAAATCGAATCTCAATTGGCTCAGTTGCCGGATTGGGTGCAGCTATGATCTACAACGGCAATTCCCCTTGGCTTGATCGCTCTTTGAGGCTGTCTCTATCATTTGAATCGTTCCTACATCCGATAGCCGAAAGGATAGCCAAGGAAGGAGGGAAGCGAAGGCGAGAGCACGCAGTAGACAATATCAAGACGGCCCTAAGCGTGATCCTCGCCAATCTTCTTAGATCGTACGCCCTGCAACCGTCTCTCGGAATCAAGATTGATCTGAGCAACGATGCGTTTCCCAGGGGACCATTCAATCCTCTCGGACTTGGGATTCGGGCAATTCGTAAGGTTGTGGACTTCCTTGCACGCTCCAGTCTTCCGCTTATCCATAGAAGGGGTGGAAATTTCGACAAGCAGCGAGCAGTTGGATACCCTACCGAGTTACGGATATCAGAAATACTATTAGACGAAGTTATGAAATTCATAAAAGACAACGTTAAAGAAGTTAGATATCAAGAGCCATGTAACCAATCCATTACTAGGAACACTTTTAGTATAGACTTCTACACGTCCAACTTTGAGTCGATCTTTCAGAAAGAAAGCCTTCCAATTATACGCCTAAGAAAGGGGTCTTCAAGAAAGGACTCAGGTTTCGCTGACTTCGAACCAACTCCCGAAACCGATCAGATGGAATCTCGCTTACGTCGCTACAACTCATTCCTCCAGGCCCAAGCACGAATCAATCTGTTCCTCACCGACGATGAGATCGACGAATTGGGGAAGCGAAAAGAGCAAGATCAAGACGAACTCGGTTCGTTTCAGTCTGACTCCCGTCTGATCGACCTACCTTCTGCCAACAGGCTGTATCGCATCTTCAACGACGGCAGCTTCGATCATGGAGGGCGGTTCTACGGTGGGTGGTGGCAAAACGTTCCCAAGGAATACCGTCGTTTCATAACCATCAATGGCATGCCCACGGTCGAAGTGGATTTTTCGAGCATGCAACTGGCGATGCTCTACGCGAAGGTAGGCGAACAGCTTGAAGGAGACGCCTACGCTATCGACGGTCTCCCATCCGAGCTACGTCCTCTGGTGAAGGCAACTACGCTTGCGATAATCAACGCTCCGGGGCGAATTCGAGCTCCGTCCAAGTCAGCACTCCCTGAGGGGATATCGTGGAAGGACCTCCAACAGGCGATCTTGGAGAAGCACCGGCCCATCGCAGAGTACTTTCGATCTGGCGAAGGTATCAGGCTTCAACGGTTGGATTCTGACATTGCTGAAGACGTGATCCTAGGAATGATGGAAAGGGGAATTCCCGTCCTTCCCATCCACGATAGTTTCATTGTCCCAGAGGGCCTTGCTGACGAAATGTCCGCGACAATGCTCGACGCCTATCAGCAGAGAATGAGAGGCATGACGATATCTCTAACACGCTCCACAAGCCTGCTTGATGAGTTGTTGGCAGACCAGGGAGGGCTAGGCGGAGACGAGCGACACAACCTCGGTATGAAACTCTTTCTGGAAATGAAGGAGATGCCCGAGTACGAAGGCTACCGCTTGAGGGAGAAACTGCTTGGTGACGCGAAGATAGGCTCTTCGGGGCAGAACACCAAAATCACATGGGTTGACCTCCTAGGCGGCGGTCTCCGGGAAACCGGTCCCAGAGCGCAGGCAGCATATTCCGGTAGCGAAGGTCTCCCAAGGGAAAGAAACAACTGTGGGACCGCTCTGTGAGGCGAGCAAAGGCGGTGTAGAGCAAAATCACAGTCCTTTTGTAAACTCATCAATCCTCGGCAAAAACCGACACCCCGATTTGAGTCGTATGCTGAAAGTTTACAGATTTCAAAAACAGGCGCTCGGGGCGGCATTGTGTACACATAACGGTACCCCCGGGCATGTCACCTATCACCCTCCACCCTCTACACAATCGAGCCTGCACCGACTCAAGCTGCAAATATCGCAGTCACACTAGGGTCACAACGAATTGGCGATTCGGCGCTGATACGCGGGCGATTGGCTCCAGTCAGTCAAACTTGTTTGACGCTCGACCAAAAACGTTTTAGATTGCGCAAGCAACTGATTTATCAGCGGTTTTTGGGAGTGGAAGAGCGCTAATCCACGAAGGTTAAAATGGTGGGCGATGACGGGCTCGAACCGCCGACATCTTCGGTGTAAACGAAGCGCTCTACCAACTGAGCTAATCGCCCGCTCCGGGCCGGACCTTTAAGCGGTCGGGGCCAGCTTCGCAAGGCCAAATGAGCGTGGGACGCCGTGGTTGCGGGCCGTATTTGCGAACAAAACGCCGGCCGTCAAAAAACCTTCTCCAGTTTGATGTTATGATGGTTTCGTGCGCTTGACACCCGGTGGCGAACCCCTTATCCAGCGCCCCAACGACGAACACGGCTGACACGTGCTCGTCAATGCGCGGGTGTAGCTCAGTTGGTTAGAGTGCCGGCCTGTCACGCCGGAGGTCGCGGGTTCGAGCCCCGTCACTCGCGCCATTTCTCTCAAGGGAAACAAACCCTTGGCTTTGGAGAAATGTTGACGTTGAATGTCAAAATATTTTGTTGCCGGAGAGAACCAGACCTTGCGTATCTGGGACCTGATCCGACGCGCCGAACGGCAGCCTACTTGTAAAAACGCCCATTCAGACAGTGAAGCGTCTCCTGTCGATCAAGGCGGCAAGAGCCACCTTCCCGAGCCTAGGTGGCCGGCGCCCTTTTTTGGGGGCGGGTGGGGTAAACCCGACTTGCAGGACGCCGGCCAGGCGGGTTGGGGTCCGCCAGGAAGTATAATGCCGGAAAACCTTGTGGTTCGATATTCCGCGATAACGGAACATCTGCGCGAGTTCTAGCCGATCTCAAGAGGCCTATGATCCGGCTGTTCATCCACCGGGGTAGGTGGCGCATATCGGCTTTCTGGCCGCAGATCTTGGAGGTGTAGACGTTGTGCTTTTGCGTGGCGAGCGCCATCATGCGGATTGCCAGGAAGGGCGGGGGAGCCCGCCCACCGTAGGCATAACGGCTCTCGGTAAAGAGGCCTTTTATGGCAGCTCTGCTATCTACCAGCCCTGCCGACTATACCAGTCGTCGACATCTCGGCGTACGCGATCCTTCTCGATGCCGTAGCGTTCCTGGATAATGCCCTCAAGCTGATCGCGTTTGCCAGCGATGCGGTCGAGATCATCATCAGTGAGCTTGCCCCACTGCTCCTTGACTTTACCCTTGACCTGTTTCCAGTTTCCTTCGACGCGGTTCCAATCCATTGTGGCTATCTCCTGAATCACACATGAAGAACGGGTGTAGCGCCATGAGGTTCCGCTGGGCCCAATCCCCATCGATCACCGCCAGGGGGAACGCTGCGGCTGCGCTTGGCATCACTGCGCTTGGCATCTGTGGCGATGTGCGCCGGCTTTCTTGTTTCCCTCACGGGCTGTTCACGGCGGCGCCAGCCTGAAGTCGCTCCCCTCCGGCAGCAATTGCCCGCCATCGACGACAATCGTGGTGCCGGTGATGTAGCTGGCATCGTCGGAGGCCAGGAACAGGAAGGCATTGGCGACGTCGCGCGGGCTGCCCAGCCGGCCGAGCGGAATGGCGTCTTCCATGTTCTTGATGAAGGCAGCACCCCGGTGAAGCTCCATTCCCTCGGTGAGGATGTTGCCGGGTTCGACGCCGTTGACGGTTATGCCGTAGCCGGCGAATTCGAGCGCCGCCGAACGAATCAGCCCGTTTATGCCTGCCTTGGTCGCGGAATAGTGGCCGTGGCCGGGACTGGTGACGTGCGGTCCGGTGATCGAGGAGGTGAACAGCATGCGGCCACGGCGCTGCGCCTTCATCGGCAGCAGTGCGGCGCGGGCGGCATTGAAACTGCCGCGCAGATTGACCGCCATGACGCGATCCCAGTCGTCCGGGCTGGTGTTCTCCAGCAATTGCCAGGGATAAATGCCGGCGTTCTGGACGATGATGTCGAGGCGGCCGTGGCGCGTGATCGCCAGCGCGACGGCGGCCTCGACATCGGCCAAAAGCGAGATATCCGTGCCGATGAAGGCGGCGTCAAGTTCACTGGCCGTCGCTCGCCCCACCTCGATCTCGGTGTCGGCAAGCACAAGCCTGGCGCCTTCCTCAGCGAAACGTTGGGCGATGCCCTTGCCGATGCCGCGCGCGGCGCCGACGATCAGCGCCACCTTGCCGGACAGTCTTCCGGTCTCTGGCCGTACGGTCATGCTAGCCTCTGGCGAATGGTTTGCTTGAAGGCGTCGAGCAGGACCGCCGCCAGCACCAGCAAGCCGTGAATGACCTGGGTGAAGTTGGCGGGCAGGCCCATCAGGTTGATCGCCGTGTTGATTGCCGACAAAAGCAGCACGCCGGCATAGACGCCGGGCAAGGTGCCGACGCCGCCTTTCAGGCTGACGCCGCCGATGACGACGGCGGCAAAGGCGTTGAACAGCAGGCCGACGCCGAGATTGGCGGTGGCGCCCGAGGTGCGGATCGCGAGCAGCCAGCCGGCAAGGCCGGCTATGGCGCCGGCGAGCACGAAGGCGATGATCAGGTTGCGGTTGACGCGGATGCCGGCACGGAAGGTCGCCGTCTCGTTGCCGCCGATCATCACCAGATGCCTGCCGAAAGGCGTCTTGGCCATGATAAGCGAGAAGACGACGAAGCAGGCGATCGCGATCCAGGCGGTGAGCGGCAGACCGATCAGCCGCTGGATGCCGAACCAGCGGATGGCAGGCGCCAGATCCTGCGCAGAGCGGCCGCCCGAAATGACCAGCACCAGGCCGCGCACCCAGATGTAGGAAGCCAGCGTGATGATGAAGGCGCTCATCCTGACCTTGACGACCAGGAATCCGTTGAAGGCGCCGATGATGCCGCCGACGGCAAGCGCCAGCAGCAGCGAAACCGGCACCATCAGCCAGTCCGGGTGCAACTGCACGCCAAGGCCGATGCCTGAAGAGCAGAACAGGATGCCGACCACCATGGCGCTGAGCGCGGCCACCGATTCGACCGACAGGTCCATGTGCCCGGCGATGATGACCAGCGCCAGGCCGATCGACATCACGCCCAGCACGCTGGAGGCTTCGATGATGTTGGCGAAAATACCGAGCTGGAAATAGTTGGGAATGAAAAGGGAGAACACCACCAGCACGAAGACCAGCATGAACCAGACGAGATTATCGAGGACGAACTCGAGGATTTGACGGGTGCGGGGGCTCATGGGCTGATCCGGTTTGGGTTCGAATGCCGCGGCGGCTCTATGCCGGGCAATTCTGCCGGGCAGGGCGGCTCCGGGCGGGTGGCCCGGAACCGTTCTGGGGAAGGCTTATTCGACGGGCTTCACGGTGTCCGTCGGCGGCTTCTGGTTGCCCCAGAAGGCCGGATTATCGACGTTCTCCTTGGTGATCGCGGCACCCGGGATCTTGATGTTCGGGCCCCAGGCCTCCTTGGTCACCACTGACTTGAGCCCAAGCACGTCATAGTCGCCGGGCTTGATCTCCTGCTTGTTGACGACCTTGTCCATGAACATGGCGACGGCCGCGGCCTGCGCGTAGAGCGGCTGTTCGACTTCGACGTTGAGCCAGCCCTTGCGGATCAGGTCGAGGCCGACCGGCGCGCCGTTCGAACTCATCAGCATGACGTCGCCCGGCTTCTTGCCGGCGGCCTCGAGCGAGGCGACGGCGGCGACCGAGAGATGCGCGGCGTGGCTGAAGATCAGGTCGATGTCGGGGTTGGCAAGCATCTGGTCGGCGACGATGGTGCCGGCGTTGCTGGCCTCCCATTGCATGGCAGGCAGCGAGATGATCTTGACGTCCGGGAACGCCTTCATCTTCTCTTCAAAGCCCTTTTGGATGTCGAGCGTGTAGGGATCGCCGGGATCGCCGAGCACCTGCAGGACCTTGCCCTTCACAGCGCCGTTCTTGGCCTTCAGCAGCGCTTCGGCCTGTTCGGCGGCGACGTGGCCGATTTCGACAGTGCCGGCTACCGAGGTGAAGTCGGATGGAGTGGAGGTGATCTGGCGATCGAATTCCACGACAGGTATGCCGGCCGCGCGCGCGGCCTCGATCGACGGCTTCAGCGCGTTGAAGTCGACGGCGGCCAGGATGATCGCCTTCGGTTTCAGCGCGATGACGTCGTTCATCTGCGATTGCTGGGCGTCGGTCTTGTTGTCGGCATTCAGCGTCTTCATCTCGTAGCCGACCTGTTTCAGGAACAGTTCCAGCGCGCTCACCGAGCCGGTCTGGAACTCGTCGAGCAAGGTCGGCACCATGTAGTAGACGGTACCCTTGGACTGGGCGAATGCCGGCGTGAGCGTGGCAACTGCCAGTGCCAGGATACCGAGGACAGAAAGAAGTATTCGTTTCATGTCGTTGGCTCCTCTAGTGCCGGACCCCTCTTTTGTCCCTCAGCCCGCCGGTCCGGCACCGGCAAGCGTCTCTCCGGTGATCATGTTGATCACCGCATCGGGACTTGTCTTGTTGCGTGCGACATCGCCGGCCACGACGCCTTGCCGGATCACCACGATCCGGTCTGCGACCTGGAAGGCCTGCTGCATGATGTGGGTGATGATGACGACGCCGATGCCCTGGTTCGCCACCTGGCGGATCATGTCGAGACCGCGCCGCGTCTGTTCGACGCCAAGCGCTGCAAACGGCTCGTCGAGCAGCACCAGCTTGCCGCCCCAGTGCACGAAGCGGTTGAGCTCGATGGCTTGCCGCTGTCCGCCCGAGAGATGCTCGACATTGGTGCGCAATGACGGAATACGGGTGCCGGCACTGGCAAGCGCCTTGCCGACCACGGCCTCCATCGCGCGCTCGTCGAGCACTGGAATGCCAAGCACCTTGCGCGTGATCTCACGCCCCATGAAGAAATTGGCAACCACGTCGACATTCGTGCACAGCGACAGGTCCTGATACACGGTCTCGATGCCAGCCGCCTTGGCCTCGGCGGGGGATTTGGCGAGGAACTCCTTGCCTTCGAACAGCATGCGGCCGGAGGTGGGCTCCAGCCCGCCGGCGATGATCTTGACCAGCGTCGACTTGCCGGCGCCGTTGTCGCCCAGCAACGCGACCACCTCGCCCTTGCCGATCGAGAAGCTTATGCCCTTCAGCGCCTGGATCGCGCCATAGTTCTTGGTGACGTTGTCGAGCACCAGCAAGGGTTCGCTCATCAGGCAACCTCCCTGGCCGTCAGGATATCGCGGCCGCGTTCGCGCCCGGCGGTGAACATCTGGCCGAAGCGCGGCGACAACACGCCTGAGACGGCCAATGCGGCCGCGCCGCGCAGCACGGCATGCTGGCCGCCGCCTGCGACGACGATGCGCGGCGTCTTGCGGTCCTTGCGGGCGGAAACCGAATTGTGCAGAGGCGCAGCCGATCTCGCCAGGCGTTCGAGCAGGTCCGGCGCCGCCAGCCCGCCGAGCACGACCGTCTCGGGGTCGAAAAGGTTCTCGATGATGGCTATGGCGTTGCGGAAGATCGGGCCGACCTCGGCGACCCAATCGGCATCGCTGCCCTTCCAGCGTCCCCGCGCCTCGAGCGAGACATAGCGTTCAAGGCAACCGCGATTGCCGCACGGGCAAAGCTCGCCATTGGGAACGACGGGAATATGGCCGATCTCGCCGGCATTGCCCCAGGCGCCGCGCAGCACGCTGCCGTCATGCATCATGGCGCTGCCAAGGCCGACGCCGAAATAGAGATAGTAATATTCGGAATGCTGGGCGCCGATGCCGTAGAGGCGCTCGCCCATCGCGGCCGCTGCCATGTCGCCGTCGAAAAAGGCCGGCAATCCCGTCGCCGCCGTTAGCCGCTCGCGCAGTGCCACGTCCTTCCAGCCGGCCATTGTGGTCGGCCCGATGAAGCTCATAGTGTCCACGCCGAACGGGCCGGGAAGCGCCATGCCGATGCCGATGACACGGCCCGCGGCGCGCGTTCCGGTAAGCTCGCGGACCATGGCGCCGACCTGGTCGAACGCATGATCGGGCGTCGCGTTGGGGGCCTCGCGGTGCAAGCTGTCGATCACGTCACCGCTGAGATTGATCAGCGCCGCGTCGATCCCCAGCGGCGTCAGGTGGATGCCAACGGCATAGCCGCCCTCGGGATTGATGCGCAGCGTCGCCGGTGGCAGGCCACGGCCCTTCGGCTCCTCGCGTACGGACAGGACGTAGCCCTGCTCCTCCAGTTCGCGAACGATGGTCGACACGGTCTGGACGGTGAGCCCGACATGCCTGGCGATGTCGCCCCTGGCGATGGGGCCATACCGGCGGATCGATTCGAGCACGATGCGCCGGTTGTACGGCCGCCCGAACTCCTGATTGGTCCCTCGCAATGCCATGCCTTGCGTCCCCGGTTGACGCAAGGTTGGCACCAAACATTTATTCAGTCAAATGGAATTCAAAAATGTGCCGCACTTGAGTGATGTGCCCGCGACGGCAGAAAGGCCGGCGGCTGTCCGGCTGATCACCGTGCCCTAGATAGGGGACATGGATAAGATTTATGTCTTGCTGATCTTCGCCGCGGCCATTGCCATCATCTGCCTGGGCGGCAGATGGAATACATCTGATACCGACCACTATATGGGCTTCGACAATTTGCGGTCGCCCCGCAAGGGAAAAGCCCCGAACGGCGACAAGGATGCGAAAAAGCAATGAAGACGGCGCAGGATGGCGGCTGCCTGGGCCCGTGCGTTAGAGATACTGCGCGACCTTCTTGCCGACCGTGAGGAAACGCAAAGGATCGATCGCTTCGCCATTGTGGCGGACTTCGTAGTGCAGATGCGGCCCGGTCGAGCGACCGCTGCTGCCGGTCTTGCCGATGACAGCGCCGGCATCCACTTTTTCGCCCACGGTCACGTCGATTTCGCTGAGATGTCCATAGCGCGTGGCAAACCCGTTGCCGTGATCGACTTCGACCATGCGGCCATAGCCGCCATTCCAGCCGGCCTTGGTGACCACGCCTGGCGCGGTGACCTTGGCCGCCATGCCGATCGGCGCCCTGAAGTCCATTCCCGAATGCAGGGCGGCCGTGCCGAGGATTGGGTCGGTGCGCACGCCGAACGGGCTGGTGACGGAATGACCGGGGGCGGGATTGGCGAGCGGCAGCCGGCGTGCTTCCTTCTTGAGTTGGTCGAGCGTGTCCAGCGCCTCGTCCAGTTCCTTGACCTTGCTGTCGAAAAACATCGAGCTGTCGAGCGGGATCAGCGGTCCGCCGACATCGTTTTCGTTCTTGCCGAAGTCGCTGTCGACCGGCAGCCCGGCCGCCTCGAGCGCCTGGGTTATGGCGTCGGCATTCTTGTAGGCGTTGTCAGCAAGTATGCTGATGCGCGTGAGCTGGTCGTTCTCGATGGATTTCAGCGACTTGTTGATCGAAATGAACAGCTTGTCGGCACGATCGGCGGCTGAATCGTTCGGCAGCGGATCGGAGCGGGTAGCCCACAGGGAGAACGGTCTGGTGTCGGCGGCGCCAAGGGCGGCGCCGAGGCTGGCCAGCGCGTAGCTTTGAGCAGGCTGGGCGATGCTGCCGGTTACTTCTGCGTGTTTGTCAGGCTTTGCCGGCACTGCCGGATCTTCGGCCGTCGCTGCGCCGACTTCATTTTCGGCGCGGTCCAGCAGCGGGCCGAGGCGGCCGTGGCGCTGGCTGAGCTGCGTCTGGCGCTCCAAAAGCTCGCTCACCTTGGTTTCCATCAATTGCTGATCAAGCAATTGCCGGCTGGTGATGCGGTCGACCTGGGCGCGTAATGCGGAGATGCGGTCTTCGTAAGCCTGCTGCATACGCGCCTGGCGCGCGGTGGTGGCGCCGATCAGGTCGTCGCGCAGCACGAGATAGGAGGTGGCCAGCAGGTAACCGATGGAGATCGCCGCCAGCGCCGAACCGAGAAATACAACCAGCCAGGGCCGGATAGTGAAGTGCCTGATCTCGCTGCCACGGGCGATGATGACTGTATGCGGTTCCTTGCGCCTGCCAAAGATCGCGGACTGACCGGTTGCGTTCACGGGACCAAGCTTTCGTTTACGACACCACGACAGCCCGACTACACATTATTAAGGTTAACAAAGCTTTGCCGAAGCAAGGCGTCGGCAAGGATTGCGCGCAAAACGAGCATGGGGTTGTGGGAGAAATCTTCGCGCCGCCTTCTGAAAACAAGGCATGGGCGGGGAGGCGATTCTAGGTCTCAAAGCGCGCGAACAGCTTCCAGCACTTCCTCGGCATGGCCCTTGACGCGGACCTTGCGCCAGATCCTGGCGATACGCCCGTCGCGGCCGATCAGGAACGTCGCCCGCTCGACGCCCATGTATTTGCGGCCATACATCGATTTCTCGACCCAAAGATGATAGGCCTCGATCACCTTGCGCTCCTCGTCGGCGGCAAGGTCGATGGTAAGATCGTATTTCGATTTGAACTTGTCGTGTTTCCTGGCGCTGTCGGGCGACAGGCCGATCACGACGGCGCCGGCCTTCTCGAATTCCGGCTTCAGCTGCGAAAAGCTGATCGCTTCGGCGGTGCAACCGGTGGTGTCGTCCTGTGGGTAGAAGTAGAGGACGACAGGTCTGCCGGCAAAGCCGGCCAGGCTGAGCGAACCGCCGCCGTCCCGCGGCAACTCGAATTGTGGCGCGGGATCGCCCACATTGAGGTCAGCCATATCCATGCCCTTGTTTGAGGTTACGCGCGAAGCCACACCGATATAGTGTCGAGCGGGGATTCGTCCACGAGCGAGTTCGTAGAACGGAAAATTGCGTGGATCAGGAGCAACCGCAGCACGAGAAGATCAGGTTCAGGCGGGATGAAATCACCGACCTGGGCGCGTTGCCGTCGGCTTGCCGCGTTCCGCCTCTCGGCCAAGCGGCGATCGGGCGCGGCTTTCGCGTCCTTTCGCGGCTGTTTGCCGGCGCCATTGCGCTGGTGGTGCTGGCCGCAGTGGCCGTCTATCTCATCGGTGTCTCCGGAATAGGGGCCGACCGGCTGCGCGTCGAGGCCGAGGCCGCCATCGAGAAGCTGGCGGGTGTCGATGTCGATGTTGCGGTCGGGCCCGCCCGCATCACCCTCGACAGTTCGAGCTTCGTCGCGCTCCAGGTGAGCGACGTCAGCCTGAAGGCCAGCGACGGCAAGCCCATGGCCGATGCGGGCAGGGTGCGTTTCGGCATCCGCCTGCTGCCGCTGCTTCGAGGCGAGGTGCGGCTGACAAGCGCCAGGATTTCCGATGCGCGCATCGTTGCCGCGGCGATGCCGTCGGGCGGCGACTGGACGGCCGAGCTGCGCAATCGGGACGGGCTGATCGATCCCGAAAAACTGTCCGATGCGCTCTTTGCCGACATCAATCACGCTCTCGATGCGGTGCGCGAGGAATCGCTGCACCGTATCGATCTTCACAATGTGGCATTCGTCTTGCCCGACACCGAGGCGGTCAGGTTGATCACCGTCGCCGACGCCGTCGTCCTGCAGTCGGGGACAGGCGGCATGGAGTTCTCCTCGCAGGCAAATGTCGACGGCAAGGCGGTGACCGTCGCCGCATCCGCCAGCCGCGATGCCGAGACCCGGCGCGTGATATCGCTGGATGCCACCGTCGGCATCGCCGAAGACGGTGGCGCGAGCGGCGCCGCGGCGCCCGGCAGCAAGTTGGGCGCGCTCAGCGTGACGCTCAAAGGGTCGCAAGGAGCCGGCGACACCGCGTCGCGGCTGACGGCCGCCCTGTCGTCCAGGGGATCGGTGCTTGATCTCGGCACGCGTGGCCTGCTGTCGGCCGATGTCGATCTCGACGCCACGCTCGTCCGCGGCAGCAACAAGATCCAGGTGGACAGGCTGTTGCTGAAAACCGGCCGCTCGACCTTTGATTTCGCTGGCTCGATTGGGCCCAGGCCCGCGACCGGCGCCGCCGGAGAGGAGCCGGCCTACCGATATGATTTGACCAGTGACGGCTCGACGCTGGCGCCTTCGGAATCGCCGGAGCCGGCGCTCACCTTCCTTGCCCGCATCGCCGGCGTCTACCAGACCAAAAGCCATAAATTGGTAGCCGATCAGATCGCAGTCCGGTCCGCCGCTTCCAGCGAGGTCCTTGGAACCGCGGCCGTGGAGTTCGTTGACGGCAAGGCTCCCGGCATCAATCTGGCGCTCAACGTCCACGACATGCCGGTCTCGCACGTCAAGCAGCTTTGGCCATGGTTTTCGGCGCGCAATGCGCGGCTCTGGGTGTTGGACAATCTGTTCGGCGGCCGCGTCGTCGATGCCAATCTTCAATTCCAGGTGGTGCCTGATCGCCTCGGCAATGGCGTGCCGCTTTCCGCCGACGAGGTGTTCGGCCGCTTCCAGATCGAAGGATCGCGTTTCGACACGGCTGGCCGCATCCCGCCGATACGCGATGCCGTCGGTGTCGTCGCCTTCCACGGCAATGACGTCGATATCTCCCTGTCCTCGGGCACCGTCTTCATGCCCAGCGGCCGCACCGTGGCGGCCAGCAACGGCACGCTGACCGTCAAGGCGGCCAACCGCCCGCCGGTCGTCGGCGCACTCGACATCGACGTTGCCGGCGAAGCGTCCGCGGTCGCTGAACTTGCCTCCTACGAGCCGATCAATGCCATGCGCCATGTCGGCTTCCTGCCCGAAGACCTGTCCGGCAGCGTCACCGGCCATGTCAGGGCCGATATTCCGCTGCAATCCGGCGTCGACAGCTCGAAGCTCGATTGGTTGGTATCGCTCGACTACAGCGGGCTCTCATTGGCCAAGCCGTTCGAAGGCCAGACCGTCACGGATGCCGACGGTTCCGTCACGGTCGACCCTGAAAAGGCTGTCATTTCCGCCAAGGCTTCCCTGAACGGCATTCCCGCCGAACTCGACCTGATCGAGCCGCTGGAGAATGGCGGACCGGCACGCAGCCGCAAGGTGGCCCTGGTGCTCGACGACAAGATCCGCGCCGCCGCCATGCCGGGGCTGGCCCCGTTGCTGGGCGGAACCGTGAAGGTCGCGATCGACAAGAGCGGCGAGGGCAACCAGAACGTCTCGGCCGACTTGACCAACGCCAGGCTCGACATCCCCTGGGCTGGATGGAGCAAGGGGGCAGGGATTCCCGCAAGTGCTACATTCGTCATGACCACGTCCGGCGATACCACGACGCTGTCCGACTTCGACCTAGACGGCAAGACATTCTCCGTCGACGGCAACATCGTGCTGGTCAACGGTGCCCTGTCCTCGGCAAAGTTCAGCAAAGTCGCCCTGAACCGGGGCGACGACGTGGCGGTGTCCGTCAAGCGATCGGGCAGGGGCTATGCAGTCAACATCAGCGGCAATGCCCTGGATGCCCGCTCGCTGATCAAGCAGTTCACCTCCGACGTCGACACCGCGACCAAGACGACGGGCGCCGACGCGATTTCCGTCAGCGCCGACGTCGATCGGCTGACCGGCTTCCACGACGAGCAATTGTCCGATCTCAAGCTCGACTACAGCGCGGCCGGCTCGAGGGTGAACGGGCTGAAGGTCAGCGCCACCGCAAGTTCGGGAGCCGCCATTGCCATCAGCAACACGAGCAGCGCCGGCCGGCGCTCACTCAACGTACAGTCGGCGGACGCCGGTGCGATACTGAGGTTCCTCAACATCTACGAGCACATGGAAGGTGGGGCGATTGCCCTGGCCCTGTCGGGAGCGGGCGACGGGCCGATGAAGGGCAAGGTGGACACGACGAACTTCTTCGTTGTCAATGAACCGAAGCTCGCGTCCATCGTCTCGACCACGCCGGCCGGCGACAGCCGCAGCCTCAATCAGGCGGTCAAGGGCAAGCTCGACACCTCACGGGTACAGTTCGAACGCGGCTACGCCGAGATTGAGAAAGGCAGCGGCTATCTCAAGCTGGCCAATGGCGTGCTGCGCGGTCCCCGCATCGGCACGACGTTCCAGGGCACGCTCTACGACCAGAACAACAACATGGACATGACCGGCACCTTCATGCCGGTCTATGGCCTCAACCGCATCTTCGGTGAACTGCCCATCGTCGGCGCGCTTTTGGGCAATGGCCGCGACCGCGGCCTGATCGGCGTGACCTACCGGCTCAAGGGCAACGCCAACAAGCCGCTGCTCGACATCAACCCGCTCTCGGTGATCGCGCCCGGGATATTCAGGTCGATCTTCGAGTACCGGTGAAGCGATCTCAGATCGGCCTCACCAGAATGTGTTTTTTCCTGCCGAGTGAAAGCTTTACGACGTTTTCCGGACTCAAATCCTGAAGCGTGACCGTGCGACGATCATCGCTGATAGGCTGGTCGTTCAGCCGCACCGCACCGCCTTGCACATGCCGCCGCGCTTCGCCGTTGGATGCCGCCAGCCCGGCGGTCACCAGCAGCGACAGGATACCGACGCCGGGCTCTAGCTTGGCGGTCTCAACCTCGACGCTCGGCAGCGTCTCGGCGAGGGCACCTTCCTCGAACGTCTTGCGTGCGGTTTCGCTGGCCTGTTCGGCGGCGCCGCGACCGTGGAGCAAGGCGGTGATCTCGGTGGCGAGGATCTTTTTCGCCTCGTTGATCTCGGATCCGCCGAGCTTTTCGAGGCGCGCCACCTCGTCCAACGGCAGCGTCGTATAGAGTTTCAGGAAACGGCCGACATCGGCGTCCTCGGTGTTGCGCCAATACTGCCAGAATTCGTAAGGCGAGAGCATCTCGGCATCGAGCCAGACCGCGCCCGTGGCGGACTTGCCCATCTTGGCGCCCGACGAGGTGGTGAGCAGCGGCGTCGTCAGCGCATAAAGTTGCGCGTCTTCCATGCGGTGACCGAGATCGATGCCGTTGATGATGTTGCCCCACTGGTCGGACCCGCCCATCTGCAGACGGCAGCCGAGACGCTTGTAGAGCTCGACGAAGTCATAGGCCTGCAGGATCATGTAGTTGAATTCGAGGAAGGACAACGACTGCTCGCGGTCGAGCCGCAGCTTGACGGAATCGAAGGCCAGCATGCGGTTGACCGAAAAGTGACGGCCGACGTCGCGCAGGAAATTGACGTAGTTGATCTCCATCAGCCAGTCGGCGTTGTTGACCATGATCGCGTCATTCGGGCCGCTGCCGAATTTGAGATACGGCATGAAGTTGCGGCGGATGCCGGCGAGATTGTCGTCGATGTCGCGCGGTGTCAGAAGCTTGCGCGCCTCATCCTTGAAGGAAGGGTCGCCGATCATCGAGGTGCCGCCGCCCATCAGGGCGATCGGCCGATGGCCCGTCTGCTGCAGCCAGTGCAACATCATGATCTGGATCAGCGAGCCGGCGTGCAGGCTTTTGGCGGTCGCGTCGAAGCCGATATAGGCCGTCACCGTCTCCTTGGCGAAGAGATCGTCCAGCCCGGCATCATCCGAAGTCTGGTGGATGAAGCCGCGCTCGCTCATCGTGCGCAGGAAATCGGATTTGAAGGCAGGCATTTTTTCTTTCCCGAAAGCGTCCGGCCGATCCGGTACGGACGTATATGAACGCGCGCGTTTAGCACCCAAGCGCGATCAGCAAAAGTGGAATCCGATTTTGCGTCCGATCGCGCTTTAGCCCGGGACTCGCGATCAGCAAAAGTGGAATCCGGTTTTGCGCCCGATCGCGCTTCGACCAGGGGCTTGGCAATCACTTGTTGTTGAAACGCCGCAAGCCGCCTCTCGGCGCGGATGCTTGCTTCATTGTTTGTGCTGGCGTAATGAGGCGCGCGCCAAAAGGTCCTTGCAGCCCACGACCCCAAGCGGCACCGCACGGCATCCACCCAATGCCATATCCGACGACAGAGCCCCACGCGACATGCCGGACGCATTGATATCCATTGTCATTCCTTGCAGGAACGAGGCGGCAAACCTGCCGCTGCTGATCGATGAGATCGAGGCGGCGATGACCGGGCGCGACTTCGAACTGATCATCGTCAACGACGGCTCGACCGACGAAACCGCAGCCGTTCTCGCCAGGCAGGCAGCACTTCGACCGTTTCCCGTCAGGGAATTGCGGCACGAGAAATCCGCCGGCCAGAGCCTCTCGGTACGCTCCGGCGCCTGGGCGGCGCGCGGAAGCATCGTCGCCACGATCGACGGCGATGGCCAGAACGATCCTCAGTACATTCCCATGCTGGTCGACGCCTTGCGGCGAGCCGGGCCCGGCTACGGTGCCGCGCAAGGGCAGCGCCTGAAGCGCCGCGACAGCAAGGTCAAGCAACTGGCATCGCGGTTCGCCAACTGGCTGAGAAACGCCATCCTGCATGACGAGACGCGCGACACCGGCTGCGGCCTGAAGGCGGTCCACACCGAGATCCTGCGCAAGCTGCCGTTCTTCGACGGCACCCATCGTTTCGTTCCGGCGCTGGTCATCCAGGAAGGATACCATATCGTGCATTGCGACGTCGTCGACCGCTCCCGCCGCCACGGCAAGTCGAATTACGGGATTTTCGACCGCGGCCTCCAGGGGGTGCTCGATCTCTGCGGCGTCTGGTGGCTGCGCCGCAGGCGTCGCCGGATGCCAAAAGTAGAGGAAATCATGCATGGTTAACGTGCTTCAGGAACTGGTGACCTGGATCCACCGGGTCTTCATCGAACAGTTCAACGCATGGATCCTGCTCGGCTTCGTCGCCCAGTTCTTTTTCACCATGCGCTTCGTCGTGCAGTGGCTCGCATCGGAAAAGGCCAAGCGAAGCGTCGTGCCGATCGCCTTCTGGTTCTTCTCGCTGTTCGGCGGAGGTCTGTTGCTGATTTATGCCATCAAGCGGCAGGACCCGGTGTTCATCGCCGGCCAGGGCATGGGCTTGTTCATCTACATCAGAAATCTCTGGCTGATCGCCAATGAACGCAAGGCGGCGATGACCAAGGTCGATTGAGCGGCTTTGCGCATCAGCAAGAATGGTCGGAGAGGCTGGAATATGGCGCTGAACAGGAACTACATCCTTCTCTTCCTGTTCAGCCTGGTGATGACGGTGTCGGGACTTGCGTCCATGCCGCCGTTGGATCGTGACGAGCCGCGCTTCGTCCAGGCCACCAAGCAGATGGTCGAGAGCGGCGACTATGTCGACATCCGCTTTCAGGACGCTTCGCGCTACCAGAAGCCGATCGGCATCTATTGGCTGCAATCCGCGGCCGTGGCCCTGAGCGGCAAAGGCGCCGCCGCACCTATATGGGTCTACCGCCTGGTGTCGACGCTGGGCATCGCCCTGGCCGTTCTCGGCATCGCCTGGACCGGCACCAGGCTTTTCGGAGCCAGTGCCGGCATCGCCGCCGGCCTGGTGATGGCGGCCATCTTCGCCACCGCCTTCGAGGGCCGCGACGCCAAGACCGATGCGATGCTACTGGCCTGCTGCGTGGCGGCGCAGGGCGCGCTGGCGCAGATTTACCTGGCATCGCGCCGCAACGAGCCCGTCGCCGGCCATCTGTGGTGGATATTCTGGCTGGCGCAAGGGGCCGCGATTCTCATCAAGGGGCCGATCGCCCCACTGCTGTCGGCGCTCACCATCGCTGTCTTGTTTGCATTCGAACGCGACGGGCGCTGGCTGTCGAAGCTCAAGGCGGGGCGCGGCCTGCTGCTCGTCGTGCTGATCGTCTTGCCCTGGCTCGCCCTGATCACCTGGAAAAGCCAGGGCGCCTTCCTCCAGCAGGCCGTCGGCAAGGACATGCTCGGCAAGGTCGCCCAGGGCGAGGAATCGCACGGCCTGCCGCCCGGCTTCTACATGCTGACCTATTCGCTGTTCATGTGGCCGTTCGGCCTGATCGCCGTCGGCGCCGGCCTGCAGGCGCTCAACCGGCTGCGCGACGATGTCAGGCTGCGCTTCTGCCTCGCCTGGTACATCCCCTTCTGGCTGGTGTTCGAGTTGATCCCGACCAAGCTGCCGCACTATGTGCTGCCGGCCTATCCCGGCATGGCGCTGCTGATTGGCTGGCTTTTGACCCTGCAGCCGCAGGACGCCAATGCGCCGCTCCGGCGTTGGCAGCAATGGTTGTGGTGGTCGACGGCCTTTGGCCTGGTCGTGGTCAGCCTCGGCCTGGCGGCGGTCTGCGTGGCCGCCCCGATCTACCTCACCCATGCTTTCTCCTGGTGGAGCATTCCGGCGGCCGCGTCGGCTCTCGGCGCCGGCTACCTGGCCTTCTCGCGACAGCTGCAAGTGCCGCTTGCCCGTATCGGCGCCGTCGCCGCCTGTGCGGGCATCACCTACGGGTTGCTGTTTGGTGTCATCGCCCCATCCCTGGGGCCGATATGGCTGAGCCCGGCGATCAACGAGGCTGTGCGCGCCTACAAGCCCTGCGACACCTCGGTGCTGGTGTCGGCCCAGTATCACGAACCGAGCCTTGTGTTCCTGGTGGGCACGAAAACGGTGCTGACCGATACCGATGGCGTGGCAAAGCACCTGCTTGCGGACCCCGCCTGCGCGCTGGGGCTGGCGCCGATCGAGGATGAGCAGAAACTCGATGGTCTGCTGGCCGGGCAAGGCAAGGCGGCCAGCCGTCTTACGACGATCGACGGGCTAAACTTTTCATCGGGAGACAAAATGTCGCTCGGCCTCTACCGTATCGCCCAATGAGTTCGACAACGGGGTCGAGTTTTCAATGCTGGTGAAACCGCGCCCTTCCGTTTCCATTGCGCACGCCGCGGTGCTGCGTCGGTCGGCCGGCAATTTCCGCGACACGCTGCGGATCGTCAGAGGGCGCTTCGCTGCTCGTTCCGCATCGTATCCCAAGATCCTGTGGCCGCTCTGGATCTCGGCCTGGATTTTGCTGACAGCAGTGGCGTTCGTCGGCCTCGACACTCCGGCGGGACTGCTGCACGGCCAGTGGTCGGCGGGCTTCGGCCGGCTTGCCGAGTTCCTGACGCAGTTCGGCCTGGGCGGCTGGTATCTCATCCCGCCGGCATTGCTGCTCATAGGGGCCAATCTGACGGACTGGCGAAGCCTGCCGCGGCGGTCATTGATGCTCGTCTACAACTGGACCTGCCTGGCGTTCCTTGCGCTGAGCGCCGTCGGCCTGTCCGGCCTGCTGGTCAATGCCCTGAAATATGCGGTCGGCCGCGCGCGTCCGCTCTATTTTCAGGATCTTGGTGTGCTGTCGCTGCGTCCCTTCGCCTTCGATGCGCGCTTTGCCGGTTTTCCGTCCGGTCACGCCACGACCATGGGGGCCGTATTCGGCATCCTGCTGCTTTTGTTCCCGCGGCGCTGGTACATCGCCCTGCCAGTCACGGCCTGCATCGCCTCGACGCGGGTCTTCGTCGGCGCGCATTATCCGAGCGATACCGTCGCCGGCTTTGGTCTTGGCTTTGCCTTCGCGCTGGTTTGCGGATTGGTCTTTGCCCGGCTTGGCTTCATCTTCAGCCCTACACGATCGGGTTTGCCGGTGCGCAAGCAGACGTTTCGGCTGATCGGTCGAACAAGCCGAACAGCCGTCTGATCCGTTGAGTCTGGAATTTCAGGCGCCGTCCAGTCCGCCGTAGGACCTTACCAGGTTCACCATGTCGGATGAATTGGCCGTTTCGCTCTCAAGCCCGCGCGCAACGCCTGCGCGGTCCCCGACGGGACGGTTCTGGCTGACCTTCCATTTGCCATGGATTTCGGCGATCTCGATCTCCAGCCCGATGATGCCCTTGATCTGCGACTGGATGAACGGGGCAGGCGCATCCGTTACCGCCCATGGCGCCTCACGCGTGCCTTCCTGCGAAGCCGTCAGGTCGGCGATCTGCCGCGCCAGCCAGTCCTGATCGTCGATCACCTTCGCGGTGCCGCGCACCTGCACGATGGCATAGTTCCAGGTCGGCACCACCTTGCCGGTTTCGCGCTTGGTCTCGTACCAGGACGGCGTCACATAGGCATCGGTGCCCTGGAAGACGATCAGCACCGTCGAGGCCGGATTGTCGGCGATGAGGCGCCATTGCGGATTGGCTCTGGCCAGATGAGCGCGCAGCCTGCCGTTTGGCCCGACATCGGCGTCGATCAGGAACGGAATGGCGTCGGCGACCGGCCCCTCGGGTCCGCTGGAAACCAGCAGGCCGAGCGGATGTGCCCGGATCAGCCCGTGCAGCACGTCCGGCCGCGTTTCCTGGAAATGAGGAGGCTGGTACATCGCGGCCATCCGCCCTTTAGCGCAGCCGCTTCGGGCGCGGATCCGACAATTCGCCGGCCAGCCGGCGATCGAGATAATCCGCGCATTCCTCGATCAGCAGTTCGGCATCGTTGGCGAAGAAATGATTGGCGCCGGGCAAGGTCTTCTGCGTGATGGTGATGCCCTTTTGCGTGTGAAGCTTGTCGACCAGGCCCTGCACGTCCTTCGGTGGCGCCACCTTGTCAGCGTCGCCATGGATGATGAGCCCCGAGGAGGGGCAGGGCGCCAGGAAGGAAAAATCGTAGGTGTTGGGCTGTGGCGCGACCGAGATGAAGCCTTCGATCTCGGGCCGGCGCATCAAAAGCTGCATGCCGATCCACGAGCCGAACGAATAGCCGGCAACCCAGCAACTCTTGGAATCCGGATGCAGCGACTGCACCCAGTCGAGTGCTGCGGCCGCATCCGACAATTCGCCCGTGCCGTGGTCGAATTCGCCCTGGCTGCGCCCGATGCCCCGGAAATTGAAGCGCAGCGTGGTGAAGTCGCGCTTCTGGAACATGTAGAAGAGGTCGTAGACGATTTTGTTGTTCATCGTGCCGCCGAATTGCGGGTGCGGATGCAAGACAATGGCAATCGGCGCGCTCTTTTCCTTCGAGGGCTGGTAGCGACCCTCCAGGCGGCCGGCCGGACCGGTGAAAATGACCTCAGGCATGAAATACTCCAACTTGGGTAATAAGAATGCGCGGCGCCCGAGAACCTTCCTCTGGCCTTGACGCAGGGCGAGCGTCTTCATAGAAGCTAGTTTAGAATTGTTCAAAACTGGGTGGCCGGAACGCAATCGCCCGGCTGCCCGCGCCGCAAGCCGCGTAAATAGGACGGCTTGCCTTGGAATTTCAAGGAAATAACGCGATATCTCGGTGGAATGGCTTCTGACGGGACCAATGGGAAGAAAATGGCCGGAATGCGCGCCTATCTCGACTACAATGCCAGTGCGCCGCTGCTTGCAGCGGCACGCGAGGCTATGGTCGCGGCGCTCGATACCGCCGCCAATCCATCATCGGTCCATGCCGAAGGGCGCGCGGCCCGTCGCCTGATCGAAACTGCAAGGCGTGATGTGGCGGAATTGGTGAAGGCCAAGGCTGGGCATGTCGTGTTCACGTCAGGCGCCACGGAAGCCGCCTCGACGCTGCTGACGCCCGATTGGCGGATGGGGCGCGGGACCATCCGCATGAGCCATCTCTATGTCTGCGAAGCCGACCACCCCTGCCTGTTGAACGGCGGGTCCTTCCCGGCCTCGCAGGTGACGCGGATCGGCGTCGACGCCAACGGAATTGTCGACCTCGAAGCAATGGCAAACGTGCTTGCCGCGCACGATAAGGCCAGCGGCCTGCCGCTGGTGGCAATCCATGCCGCCAATAATGAGACTGGCGTCATCCAGCCGGTCGATCGTATCGCCGAAATCGTAAAGGCGGTCGGCGGTGTCCTCGTCGTAGACGCGGTTCAGGCGGCAGGGCGCATTTCAATCGATATTACGGCGGGTTACGCCGATTACCTGATATTGTCGTCGCACAAGATCGGCGGCCCCAAGGGCGTCGGCGCCATCGTCGCCGCTGCCGATCTGATGATGCCGAAGCCGCTCATTAACGGCGGTGGCCAGGAAAAGGGCCATCGCGGCGGCACCGAGAACCTGCCCGGCATTGCCGGTTTCGGCGCGGTGGCGCGGGAGGCTCTCAGCGGATTGGGGACCATCGACGCTGTGCGTCGGCATCGCGACGAGATCGAGGCCATCGTCAAAATGCTGGTGCCGGACGTGGAAATCTTTGGAACCGGCGCGCCGAGGCTTGCCAACACGACATTCTTCGCTATTCCCGGCGCCAAGGCCGAAACGGTACAGATCGCCTTCGACCTGGCCGGTGTGGCGCTGTCGGCGGGTTCCGCCTGCTCGTCGGGAAAAGTCGGTCCGAGCCATGTGCTGAAGGCCATGGGTCACGGTGGCAGTCTGGGTGCGTTGCGCGTGTCGATCGGCGCGGCGACCGGCGCGCAGGACATCGAGGCGTTCCGCCTGGCATTGGCAGAAATCGCCGAACGTCGGGTGGGCAAGGAGAAGGCCGCGTAGCGGTTGGACGAATTTGGGCCTTTCGGCCTGGTAGAGCCGTGCGTTTCATGCTGGCCGGGTGAATTTCCGGCCGAGGCGCACTATATGAAACTTACGCTGCCGCGGGTGCTCCTTGGGTGCTTATCCGGCGGTGCCATAGTTTGAAAACTGTCGGGCCTTGACCCCGGCGTGGATGGAGAACGCATATGCCTGCTGTGCAGGACACGATCGATCGGGTCCGAAAGATCGACGTCGACCAATACAAATACGGATTCCAGACCGAAATCGCTGTCGATAAGGCTCCCAAGGGCCTGAGCGAAGACATCATCCGTTTCATTTCGGCGAAGAAGGACGAACCGTCCTGGATGCTGGAATGGCGGCTGGAAGCCTATCGGCGCTGGCTGACGCTGGAAGAGCCGACCTGGGCGCGCGTCAACTATCCCAAGATCGATTTCCAGGACATCTATTACTACGCGGCGCCGAAGAGCACGCCCGGACCGACTTCGCTCAGCGACGTCGATCCCGAGATCTTGAAGGTCTACGAGAAGCTCGGCATTCCGTTGAAGGAGCAGGAGATCCTCGCCGGCGTGCAGAGGACCGATGCGTCCGAGCTCGAGGAAGCCAGCGACAACGTCTACAAGTCCGGCCGCGTCGCTGTCGATGCGGTGTTCGATTCCGTGTCCGTCGTCACCACGTTCAAGAAGGAATTGGCGCAGGCCGGCGTCATCTTCTGTTCGATCTCGGAAGCCATCCGCGAGCATCCCGAGCTGGTGAAGAAATATCTCGGCTCGGTCGTGCCGACATCGGACAATTTCTACGCCACGCTGAATTCGGCCGTGTTCACCGACGGCTCCTTCGTCTTCGTGCCCAAGGGCGTGCGCTGCCCGATGGAACTGTCGACCTATTTCCGCATGAACGAGAAGAACACCGGCCAGTTCGAGCGCACGCTGATCATCGCCGAGGAGGGGGCCTACGTCTCCTATCTCGAGGGCTGCACGGCGCCGCAGCGCGACGAGAACCAGCTCCATGCCGCCGTGGTCGAACTGGTCGCGCTCGACGATGCCGAGATCAAGTATTCGACGGTGCAGAACTGGTACCCCGGCGACGCCGAGGGCAAGGGCGGCATCTATAATTTCGTCACCAAGCGCGGCGATTGCCGCGGCCACCGCTCGAAGATTTCATGGACGCAGGTCGAAACCGGTTCGGCCATCACCTGGAAATATCCGAGCTGCATCCTGCGCGGCGACGATTCCAGCGGCGAGTTCTATTCGATCGCCGTGTCGAACGGCTATCAGCAGGTCGACAGCGGCACCAAGATGATCCATCTCGGCAAGAACACGTCGAGCCGCATCATCTCCAAGGGCATCGCCGCCGGCTTCTCGCAGAACACCTATCGCGGCCAGGTTTCGGCGCACCGCAAGGCGACCAATGCGCGCAACTTCACCAATTGCGACTCGCTGCTGATCGGCGACCAATGCGGCGCCCACACCGTGCCCTACATGGAAGCCAAGAACGCGACGGCTCAGTTCGAGCATGAGGCGACGACGTCGAAGATTTCCGAGGACCAGAAGTTCTACGTCATGCAGCGCGGCATTCCGGAGGAGGAAGCGATCGCGCTCATCGTGAACGGCTTCGTCAAGGACGTCATCCAGCAGCTGCCGATGGAATTCGCCGTCGAGGCACAGAAGCTGATCGGGATCTCGCTCGAGGGCTCGGTCGGCTGACCGGACAGATATTCAGGAAACAAAAGAATGCTTGAGATCAAGAACCTGCATGCCCGCATCGTCGATGACGGCACCGAGATCATCCGCGGCCTGAATCTCTCGGTGAAAACCGGCGAGGTCGCCGCGATCATGGGCCCGAACGGCTCGGGCAAGTCGACGCTCTCCTATATCCTCGCCGGCCGCGAGGACTATGAGGTCACCGAGGGCGACATTCTCTACAACGGCCAATCGATCCTCGAAATGGATCCGGCCGAGCGCGCCACATCAGGCATCTTTCTCGCCTTCCAGTATCCGATGGAGATACCGGGCGTGGCGACCATGGAATTCCTGAAGGTGGCCATGAACGAGCAGCGCAAGGCGCGTGGCGAGGAGCCGCTGAAGATCCCGGAATTCCTGAAGCGGGTGAAGGAGGCAGCCGGCTCGCTCAACATGGACATGAACATGCTGAAGCGGCCGCTCAATGTCGGTTTCTCCGGCGGCGAGAAGAAACGCGCCGAGATCCTGCAGATGAAGCTGCTGGAGCCGAAGCTGTGCGTGCTCGACGAGACCGATTCGGGCCTCGATATCGATGCGCTCAAAATCGTCTCCGATGGCGTCAACGCGCTGCGCTCGCCTGAGCGCGCCATTGTCGTCATCACGCACTATCAGCGGCTGCTCGAACACATCGTGCCCGATACCGTGCACGTGCTCTACAAGGGCCAGGTCATCAAGTCCGGCGACAAGTCGCTGGCGCTCGATTTGGAGGCCAATGGCTATGCCGGCGTGATCGGGCAAGCCGCGTGAGATGCCAGAGGGCAAGGTCAAACTGATGAACATGCACGCACAACCGCAGCGGACGCCGGTCGAAACCGCGTTGATCGACGCTTTCGGCGAACGGTTGTCGCTGCTGCCGGGCGACGGCGCGGTGATGTTGAAGCGCGACGACGCCATCGAGGCGGTGAAGCACGGACTGCCGACCCGGCGCATCGAATCCTGGCACTACACGGACCTGCGCCGGCTGCTGAACACCGTGCCGGACTTCGATCCGACGGCCGTGGCCAAAGCCATCGCGCCAGTTGTTGAAGGTTCCACCGTGTTGCCGCTTCTCAATGGCGTGTCGAGCGCCAAAACGCCCGGAATCGAAGGCGTCAGCGTCCAGGCCCTGTCGGAGAAACTGACCGACGGCAGCATCGCGCCTGGGCTCGATCCCTATGGCAGCGACGATGCCATCGGGGCGTTGAACACGGCTTTCGTCGCCGACGGCTATTTCGTCGACATCGCCGACGGCACTGAATTGGAAAAGCCGATCGAATTGCAGAACCTGCAGGCCGGCGGCCAGACGCATGTGCGCCTGGCCGTGCGTGTCGGCGCCGGCGCCAAAGCTGTCCTCGTCGAGCGCCAGGCGGGCGAGGGCGCAGCCCTTGTCAGCTCGGTCAGTCAGCTCGTGCTCGGCGAAGGCGCCGAGGTGACGTGGCTCATCATCCAGGAGCAGCCGGACACGGCAACGCATCTGGCGCAGTTCAAGGCTCATATCGGCAAGAACGCGAAGCTGACGCTGTTCGTCATGAACGCCGGCGGCAAGCTCGTGCGCCAGGAGGTCGTGGTGAAGACGACGGGCGAGGGCGCCGACTTCCAGTTGCGCGGCATCAACCTGCTGGCCGGCGACGCCCACACGGACACCACCATGGTGCTCGACCATGCGGTGCCGCACACGACGTCGACGGAATTGATCCGCAATGTGGTGACCGGCAAGGCGCGCGGGGTCTTCCAGGGGCGCATCAACGTTCATCAGTACGCGCAGAAGACCAACGCCAAAATGGCTTGCAACACGCTGCTTCTGTCGGACGACGGCGAGTTCTCGACCAAGCCGGAACTCGAAATCTTCGCCGACGACGTCGTCTGCGGTCATGGCGCCACCGTCACCGAGATCGACCACAACCATCTGTTTTATCTGATGGCGCGCGGCATCGACGAGAAGAGCGCCCGTGGTCTGCTGGTGAAGGCCTTCATCGCCGAGGTGATCGAGGAACTGGACGACGAGGTGATCGTCGAGGCGCTGGAAGCGCGACTCGACGAATGGTTTTTGACGCACGGGTGAAGTGATGAACGCACCAGGCAAGATCGGCGATTTCTACGACGTCGAGGCGATCCGCCGCGATTTCCCGATTCTGTCGCGCGAAGTCTACGGCAAACCTCTCGTCTACCTCGACAACGGCGCCTCGGCGCAGAAGCCGCAGGCGGTGCTCGACGCCGTCCAGCAGGCCTATAGCCAGGAATACGCCAACGTCCATCGCGGCCTGCATTTCCTGTCCAATGCGGCGACCGACGCCTATGAAAAGGCGCGAGAGACGGTGCGCCGCTTCCTCAACGCGCCGAGCACCGACAATATCGTCTTCACCTCGAACACGACCTCGGCCATCAATACCGTCGCCTATGGCTATGGCATGCCCAATATCGGCGAGGGCGACGAGATCGTGCTGTCGATCATGGAGCATCACTCCAACATCGTGCCTTGGCACTTCATTCGCGAGCGGCAGGGCGCCAAGCTGGTCTGGGTGCCGGTCGACGATCTCGGCGTCTTCCATGTCGAGGAATTCGAGAAGCGACTGACCGACCGGACAAAGCTGGTCGCCATCACCCAGATGTCGAACGCGCTGGGCACGGTGACGCCGATCAAGGAGATCGTGCGCATCGCGCATGCGCGCGGCATTCCCGTGCTCGTCGACGGCAGCCAGAGCGCCGTCCATATGCCCATCGACGTGCAGGACCTCGACTGCGATTTCTTCGTCTTCACCGGCCACAAGGTCTACGGCCCCTCCGGCATCGGCGTGCTCTATGGCAAGAAGGACATCCTGCAGCGCATGCGGCCGTTCATGGGCGGCGGCGAGATGATCGAGGAGGTGACTGAAGACATCGTCACCTACAACGACCCGCCCCACCGCTTCGAGGCCGGTACGCCGCCGATCGTCCAGGCGATCGGGCTCGGCGCCGCGCTCGAATACATGGAAAAAATCGGCCGCGAGCGCATCGCCGCGCACGAGGCCGATTTGAAGGACTATGCGCACGAACGATTGCGCGCCATCAATTCGCTGCGCATCTTCGGCGACGCGCCGGGCAAGGGCGCCATCATCTCGTTCGAGCTGCAAGGCATTCATGCCCATGACGTATCGATGGTGATCGACCGGCAAGGCGTGGCTGTCCGCGCGGGCACCCATTGCGCCCAGCCGCTGTTGAAACGCTTCGGCGTAACCTCCACATGCAGGGCGTCGTTCGGCATGTATAATACGCGAGCCGAAGTCGATGCTTTGGCCGATGCGCTGGAAAAAGCGCGCAAGTTTTTCGGGTGACGATCATGGAAGATGCCAGCACAGCCACCGACGCTGTTCCCGACGCGGCCGCCAATGCGGTGGTTTCCGCCTCCGCCATTCCCGCCGACGAACTGGCGCGGCTGACCGACGACATCGTTTCGGCGCTGAAGACGGTCTACGACCCGGAAATCCCGGCTGATATCTACGAGCTTGGCCTCGTCTACAAGATCGACATCGAGGACGACCGCTCGGTCAAGATCGACATGACGCTGACCGCGCCCGGCTGCCCGGTGGCCGGCGAAATGCCCGGCTGGGTGGAAAATGCCGTCGGCGCCGTCGAAGGTGTGTCGGGCGTCGAGGTCAACATGACATTCGACCCGCCCTGGTCGCCCGACCGCATGTCGGAAGAGGCGCAGGTGGCGGTGGGCTGGTACTAGCAGCGAGCCTGGTACACTTGCGCCAATGGTAAAACTTCACCATTTTAGGTGAGGAATTATTCGGCAGGCCTTGAACCTGCATGGAATGGAGAAGGAAATATGGGACGCTTTGCCGTCATCACGATGACCGAAAAGGCCGCCGACCGGGTGCGCGAGATCGTTGCCACGCGTGAAGGCGCGCATGGCATTCGCCTCGGCATCAAGAAGGGCGGTTGCGCCGGCATGGAATACACGGTCGACCTGGTGACCGAACCCAACACCAAGGACGACCACATCGAGCGCGACGGCGCCCATGTCTATGTTGCGCCGGAAGCAGCACTTTTCCTGTTCGGCACCGAGATGGATTTCGAGCAGACGACGCTGCGCACCGGCTTCACCTTCCGCAATCCGAACCAGAGCTCGGCCTGCGGCTGCGGCGAATCCGTCGAACTGAAGCCGGCCGACCTCAAGGCGCTGGCAGAAGCACGCGCCTCCGCCTGACCTTCCTTCGCCTCGTTCACGGGGAGAAGGTGGCCCGAAGGGCCGGATCAGGGGCAGCGCTGGCTCATCCGAAGTCTGTGCCGCCTCTCATCAGCTGCACGTTCCCCGTACACGGGAAGAAGAAGACTACTCCACCCACGTCCCTGTCCGCTTGTGCCAGTCGGCGATCGATTCCTCGGGATAGACGTCGAACACCTTGTCGCTCGGTCCGATATCGGGCTCGACCCACTTGGCCTTGTATTTCAGCATCAGATGCACCTTTTCAGGCGGTTTCGGCAGGTCGCTGTCGATCGCCGAGGCGAAGGGATGGACGAGTTCCGGCCAGGTCGGGTCGTAGAGCCACAGCGCCGATCCGCATTTGCGGCAGAAATTGCGCTCTCCGGTCGAGATCTCGCAATGCGGATGTTCGTCGTCCTCGATCTCGGCCCGATAGACGCCGAGGCTGCTCTTGCCCCGGATGGTCATCGTCTCGTAGTCGGCGCCGAGATTGATGGCAAAACCGCCGCCGCCCTGCTGCTTGCGGCAGATCGAGCAGTAGCACAGCATGAACGGCACGGGCGTGTGGCTTTCCACCTCGAAACGAACGGCATTGCAGCGGCAGGACCCCTTGAGCAGGACAGGCATGGCGGGAACTCCGATCGATCCTTTTCAACCTGTCAGCATGGTTTTGGTTGCGCCGATGACAAGGCCGGATCGCGGTGACATGATCCGCACATGGACAATGAACGCATAGAAGAACTCTTCCAGAGCCTGGGCCCGGTCAGCATCCGGAAACTGTTCGGCGGCAAGGGCATCTATGCCGACGGCGTCATCGTCGCCATCGTGCTGCGCGGCGAATTGATGCTGAAGGCGGACGAGCAAAGCGCGCCCGACTTCGAGGCCGCCGCCTGCACGCAGTGGACCTACACCGGGTCCCGCCACGGCAAGCTGGTGGCGATGCCCTACTGGAGCATTCCCGATAGTGCCTTCGACGACCCGGATGAGATGGCGGTGTGGGCGCGGCGGGCCTATGAGGCGGGGCGAAGGGCGGGGAAGTGAACCGCAGCCGTCGAGTTCCTTCACACCGCCGACATTGGCCCTACAGCGCCTTGGCGATCCGCGCTGCCAGCCGCGCATTGTTCTCGACCAGGGCGATGTTGGTCTTCAGGCTTCGGCCGCCGGTCAGCTCGAGGATCTTCGACAACAGGAACGGCGTCACCGCCTTGCCGGTGACATTGAGCGCCTCGGCGGCCTTCTGGGCGGCCTCGATGTAGCCGCCCATCTCGCCGGCCGGGATTTCGTGACCCTCCGGCACCGGATTGGCGATCAGCATGCCGCCGCTCAGGCCCAGGGCCTGTCGCGTCTTGTAGAAATGCGCGATGTCTTCCGGAGCGTGCAAGGTCAGCGGCGCCCGGAACGGCGACTGCCGCGACCAGAAGGCCGGCATGGTCTCGCAGCCATGGCCAATCACGGGCACGCCGCGGGTCTCCAGCACTTCCAGCGTCTTTTCGATGTCGAGGATGGCCTTGGCTCCAGCCGAGACGACGATGACGGGCGTGCGCGCCAGCTCATCGAGATCAGCCGAAATGTCGAAGCTTTTTTCGGCGCCCTTGTGCACGCCGCCAATGCCGCCGGTGGCGAACACCTTTATCCCAACCATATGCGCGGCGATCATCGTGGCGGCAACCGTCGTGCCGCCGGTGCGCCCTTGCGCAACGGCGAAGCCGAGATCGGCGCGAGAGAGCTTCATGGCATCGCCGGTCATGGCAAGCGATTCGCGTTCTCCGTCGGAGAGGCCGATCTTGATGCGGCCCGCCACCACGGCGATCGTCGCCGGCACCGCGCCGCCATCGGCAATGATCCTTTCCACGTCGGCCGCCATAGCGCCATTGTCGGGGTAGGGCATGCCATGGGTTATGATGGTGCTTTCCAGCGCCACCACGGGCTTCCCGGCCGACAGGGCCTGCGCCACCGGCGCGTGGACATCGATGAAGGGGCGGACGGTATCTGGGGTCATCTGGATCTCCAATCCGAAATGCGGGGCATCCTTTCAGACGCCGGTCTCATGCCATTTCCTGCTCTTCGGGCACAAGAGCCAGAGCTTGCGCAAAAGTCGCCGTGGTGAAATCGGGAACGGCGCCCGCGCTTTCAATAGCCAGCGTCGCGGCGGCGACGCCCTCGCGCAGCGCCGCGCGCAAGGGCATGCCGCGCAGTAGGGCGGCGACCGTAGCGCCCGCCAGCGCGTCGCCGGCGCCAGTGACGTCCACGACCTTTCTTGGAGGGGGCGGGACGACGGCAAAGCTGCCGTCGCGGTCGAAGCCCAGCACCGGGCCACCGCCCGCCGTGACCACCGCGCTGTCGAGGCCGGCGCTTCTCAGCCCGTCGACGATAGTTTTTTGAGAGGCGGCATCATCAAGCCCGGCAAGCGCCACCGCCTCGCGCCTGTTCATGAAGGCGACGGCCAGTCCGCCGAGCACCGGTGTCAAGCGCACGACCTTGGCCGGTGAAATGGCAATGGCGAACACGGGCTTGCCGGCGGCAAGCGATACCAGCCGCTCCAGAGCCGCCGATGGCAGATTGGCGTCGCACAGAACGGCATCGGCGGCGGCGATCTCCTCCCGCACCCTGGAGCGGCGGATCTGCTTTGCAAATGCCAGCTCATAAAGCGCCATGTCGGCAAAGCCGACGAGCAATTCGCCCTCGCGGTCGATCAGCGCCGTATAGCTCGGCGTCGTCCGGTCGAGGAACACCGCGGACAGGTCGGCAATGCCCGCTTCGGCGATGGCGCGCGAAACCGTGTCGGCGGCGGCATCGCCGCCGCGCACCGACAGCAGCGAGCCCGAGACGCCTCGCCGCACCGTGCTGCGCAAGGCGTTGAAGACGCCGCCGCCGACATCCTCGCGCATCGTGCCCGGGTTGGAGGCAGCCGGCACGTAAGCGCCGGACACTTGACCGCGCCTGTCGATATGGGCGCCGCCCACCGCCAGGACTCTTGGAGATCTCACCATGCGCCGATATGACCTTTGTTGGCGGTCACGCACAAGCGCCATGCTGTGCGACGGAGCTTCGCAGGCAACAGCCGGCGATTCGTGAGGTCGGCCCGGCGAACCAGCCTGGCCTAATATTCGGACCATGCTGGAGCCGAATCGTGAGACAAAAAAAGAACAAATCAGGATGTTTCTTATTTTTCAAATGCTTGATCCCTCTTGCCAAATGAGAACAAAAAAGGTACAAATAACCAAGGATTACGGATTGTCCGGCCTTCATTGACGACTACGGGGTGATGTATCATGGCTCAGAACAGCTTGCGGCTTGTAGAGGATAAGGCAGTGGACAAATCAAAGGCTCTGGATGCGGCGCTGTCGCAAATCGAGCGAGCTTTCGGCAAGGGCTCGATCATGCGGCTCGGCGCGAACGAGCAGGTCGTCGAGATCGAAACCGTGCCGACCGGCTCGCTCGGCCTCGACATCGCGCTTGGCGTCGGCGGCCTGCCGCGCGGCCGCATCATCGAGATCTACGGGCCGGAAAGCTCGGGCAAGACGACACTGGCGCTGCACACGGTGGCGGAAGCCCAGAAGAAGGGCGGCATCTGCGCCTTCGTTGATGCCGAGCATGCGCTCGATCCGGTCTATGCCCGCAAGCTCGGAGTCGATCTCGAAAACCTCCTGATCTCGCAGCCTGACACTGGCGAGCAGGCGCTTGAGATCTGCGATACGCTGGTGCGCTCCGGCGCCATCGACGTGCTGGTGGTCGATTCGGTCGCGGCGCTGACGCCGCGCGCCGAAATCGAGGGCGAGATGGGCGATTCGTTGCCCGGCCTGCAGGCCCGCCTGATGAGCCAGGCGCTGCGCAAGCTGACCGCCTCGATCTCGCGCTCCAACACCATGGTCATCTTCATCAACCAGATCCGCATGAAGATCGGCGTCATGTTCGGCTCGCCTGAAACCACCACCGGCGGCAATGCGCTCAAATTCTACGCCTCGGTGCGTCTCGATATCCGCCGCATCGGCTCGGTCAAGGACCGCGACGAGGTCGTCGGCAACCAGACCCGCGTCAAGGTGGTCAAGAACAAGCTGGCGCCGCCCTTCAAGGTGGTCGAGTTCGACATCATGTACGGCGAAGGCGTGTCGAAGACCGGCGAACTGGTCGATCTCGGCGTCAAGGCCGGCGTGGTCGAGAAGTCGGGCGCCTGGTTCTCCTACAATTCGCAGCGTCTCGGCCAGGGCCGGGAGAACGCGAAGCTGTTCCTGCGCGACAATCCCGATACGGCGCGCGAGATCGAACTTGCGCTCAGGCAGAACGCCGGACTGATCGCCGAAAAATTCCTAGAGAATGGCGGCTCCGAAGGTGGTGACGATGGGTTCGAGGATGAAGCCGGCGCGATGTAAGCGTTCGCCGGCGTAATCCAAGCGTTCGCGGGCGCGATCTATCATTCGATTTACGGCCCGAGTTCGGCCATAATCCCGGTTCATCAACTTGAGCTTATGTAATCGAGTTCTGTAGTATTGCGTTTCGAACCGCCGGCCCCCGTGCCGGCGGTTTGCGTTTTGAGCGGCTGGCGAACCGCGAATTGGCCGGCTTGCGTGTTTCTGGACAGGGTGCCAAGCGGCGGCTAAAAGGCCAGCTCCATCTTCTAAAGCAGAGCCCATTTCCGCCGGTCCGGCCGGCGGCCCTCTCGAAAAGGCAGCATTCATGAGTGGCGTGAACGAGATCCGGTCGACATTTCTCGACTATTTCCGCAAGGAGGGTCACGAGGTCGTGGCGTCGAGCCCGCTTGTGCCGCGCAACGATCCGACGCTGATGTTCACCAATGCCGGCATGGTGCAGTTCAAGAACGTCTTCACCGGCTTGGAGAAGCGGCCCTATTCGCGTGCCACGACCGCCCAGAAAAGCGTTCGCGCCGGCGGCAAGCACAACGACCTCGACAATGTCGGCTACACCGCGCGCCACCTGACGTTCTTCGAGATGCTCGGCAATTTCTCCTTCGGCGACTATTTCAAGGAGCGCGCCATCGAGTTGGCCTGGAACCTCATCACCAGGGAGTTCGGGCTGAAGAAGGACAAGCTGCTCGTCACCGTCTATCACACCGACGACGAGGCGGCCGGCTTCTGGAAGAAGATCGCGGGTTTTTCCGACGATCGCATCATCCGCATCCCGACCTCCGACAATTTCTGGGCGATGGGCGACACCGGGCCATGCGGGCCATGCTCGG
The DNA here is from genome assembly GCF_020164675.1 of Mesorhizobium sp. ESP-6-2. Lineage (NCBI taxonomy): Bacteria > Pseudomonadati > Pseudomonadota > Alphaproteobacteria > Hyphomicrobiales > Phyllobacteriaceae > Mesorhizobium > Mesorhizobium sp. ESP-6-2. The sequence goes on along the minus strand of NZ_JAIUGT010000003.1, from coordinate 178,231 downwards.
AAATCTTCATCGACCGTGGCGAGCACATCTGGGGCGGTCCGCCCGGCACCCCGGAGGAGGATGGCGATCGCTTCCTGGAATTCTGGAACCTGGTGTTCATGCAGTACGAGCAGGTGACGAAGGACGAGCGCATCGACCTGCCGCGCCCGTCGATCGACACCGGCATGGGCCTGGAGCGCATGGCCTCCATCCTGCAAGGCGTGGAAAGCGTCTTTGAGACCGATCTGTTCCGCCATCTGATCGATGCAGCGTCGTCCGCGCTCGGCCGCGGTCCCGACGCCGAGACCGTCGCATCCTATCGCGTCATAGCCGATCACCTGCGCTCGTCGTCGTTCCTGGTCGCAGACGGCGTGCTGCCATCGAATGAAGGCCGCGGCTATGTGCTGCGCCGCATCATGCGCCGCGCCATGCGCCATGCACAGCTGCTCGGTGCGAACGAGCCGCTGGTGTGGAAGCTGGTGCCGGCGCTGGTTCGCGAGATGGGTCAGGCCTATCCGGAACTGGTGCGCGGCGAACAGCTGATCACCGAGACGCTGAAGCTTGAGGAGACCAGGTTTCGCAAGACCCTGGTGCGTGGACTGGGTTTGCTGTCGGAGGCGACGGAAAAGCTCGGCGCCGGCGACATGCTGGACGGCGAGACAGCCTTCAAGCTTTACGACACCTATGGCTTCCCGCTCGACCTGACGCAGGATGCGCTGCGCCAGCGCAACATCTCGGTCGATCTTGCCGGCTTCACCAATGCGATGGAGCAGCAGAAGGCCGAGGCGCGTAAGCACTGGGCAGGTTCCGGCGAGGCGGCGACCGAAGCGGTCTGGTTCCCGGTGCGCGAAAAATCCGGCGCTACCGAATTCCTTGGCTACGAGACCGAGCAGGCGGAAGGCATCATCCAGGCGCTTGTCCGCGACGGCAAGACCGTCGACAGCGCCGGCAAGGGTGAAGCCGTTGCCGTGGTCGTCAACCAGACGCCGTTCTATGCCGAATCCGGCGGCCAGATGGGCGACACCGGAACCATTTCAGGCGAAGGCTTCTCGATCGAGATTTCCGATACGCAGAAGAAGGCCGACGGGCTGTTCGTGCATCTCGGCAAGGTGGTCAGCGGCACTGCCAGGACGGGTGCCGCCGTCGAGCTGAAGGTTGACCATGCGAGGCGCTCCAGGCTCCGCGCGAATCATTCCGCGACGCATCTGATCCATGAGGCGCTGCGCGAGGTGCTGGGCACCCATGTTGCACAGAAGGGCTCGCTGGTCGCGCCTGAGCGCCTGCGCTTCGACATCTCGCACAACAAGCCCATCTCGTCCTCGGAACTCGAGGAGGTCGAGCGCATGGCCAACGAGATCGTGGTGCAGAACAGCCCGGTGATCACGCGCCTGATGTCAGTCGACGATGCCATCGCCGAAGGCGCCATGGCGCTGTTCGGCGAGAAATACGGCGATGAGGTGCGCGTCGTGTCGATGGGCACCGGCCTGCATGGCGCCAAGGCCAACCGCCCCTATTCGGTCGAGCTTTGCGGCGGCACGCATGTCAGGGCAACCGGTGACATCGGCCTGGTGCGCGTCGTGTCTGACAGCGCCGTCGCCGCAGGCGTGCGCCGCATCGAGGCGCTGACGGGCGAGGCCGCGCGCAAGCATCTCGACGAACAGGACCGGCGGCTAAAGGCGGCCGCGGCAACACTGAAAATCTCGCCGGCCGACGTGCCGGCGCGTGTTGAAGCCCTGCTCGAAGAGCGCAAGAAGCTCGAGAAGGAGCTCACCGAAGCGCGCAAGAAGCTTGCACTGGGCGGCGGGTCGCCCGCTGACGCGCCGGCCGCCAACGAGACCGTCGCGGGCGTCGGCTTCCTCGGCAAGTCGGTTTCGGGTGTCTCGCCGAAGGATCTGAAGCCGCTCGCTGACGCCGGCAAAAGCTCGCTCGGCTCCGGGGTGGTCGTGTTCGTCGGTGCGGGCGAGGACAACAAGGCGAGCGTCGTGGTCGCCGTCACCGACGATCTCGTCGGCCGCTTCAGCGCCGTCGACCTGGTGCGCGTCGCCTCCGCAGCACTCGGCGGGCAGGGCGGCGGCGGCCGGCCCGACATGGCCCAGGCCGGTGGCCCCGATGCCTCGAAGGCCGACGACGCGATTGCTGCGGTGAGGGCGGCGCTGGAGGCGGCGTGATCAGCGCGAGCTTTGTCGGACAACCGCTTCAGTCAGGATTGCTTCCACACTTTTTCGAGGGTGACGCTGCCCCTCATTGTCCTACCGGACATTTCTCCCCGTATAGTGACGGGGAGAAAGACGCTGTCATCGATGGTTTCACCAATCGCCGGGGTTGCGGAACAAGCGCCGACGTCGCGGCCAGTCCCTTCTCCCCGTCCCTATACGAGAGAAGGTGCCGGCAGGCGGCTGAGGGGCGGCGCCGGCGTCGATAATTGGTCTCCGAAAGTCTTTGCGTCGCAGGTCAACCGGCCTTTTCGGTGTTGGCGAAGCTCGATCGTCCTGAGACCCGCGTCCACCACGCATCGCCGTCGGGAAATTCGGCCAGCAGTTCCCGCCCTTCCGCCACCTTGACGAAATAGCCGATGATCGGTGCCGCATGCAGGTCGGCGAGCGTCAGTTGATTGCCGAGCAACCACGGCCCCGCGGGTCCCAATGATGAGAGCGCCTGAAGGACCGTTTCTGCTTGTCGTAATCCGCTGAAAATCAGCGCTTCGTCAGGCGACGCCTTCTCCAGCCGCTCCACGGCGACATCCCAGACCATGGCCCGATAGCCATAGGCGTCGAGCATGCCGATGATCTGGTTCATCCGCGCGCGGCCGCGCGGATCCTTCGGCTGCAAGGGTGGCCCGTCGAACGCCTCGTCGACATAGCGCGCGATCGCGCTGGCCTCGAACAGGCGAAAACCGTCATGCTCGAAGGCCGGGATGCGGCCGAACGGGTGATGCTCGAAATACCAGCCGGGGATGCCCTCGGCGGCGAAGACATCGACCGGCACAAGCTCATAGTCGACGCCCTTCTCCTCCAGCGCCATGCGCGCTATGCGCACGTAAACGCTGTAGTCCGCGCCGTAGAGGACCGGTTTGGCCATGCTGCCAGCCTTTTGCTTCGTTTTCGTTGGCCCAAAAAGCGAAGGCTCCTTCCGGAGCCTTCGGCATGTTGAACCCGCAGGTGCCTACGCCATCGCCTTCTGTAAATTCTCGTCGATCTTGTCGAGAAAGCCGGTGGTCGAGAGCCAAGGCTGGTCGGGGCCGATCAGCAGCGACAGGTCCTTGGTCATGAAGCCGGATTCGACCGTCTGGATGCAGACCTTTTCCAGCGTTTCGGCAAAACGCTTCAATGCGGCATTGTCGTCGAGCTTGGCGCGGTGGGCCAACCCTCGGGTCCAGGCGAAGATCGAGGCGATCGAATTGGTGGAGGTTTCCTCGCCTTTCTGGTGCTGGCGATAGTGGCGCGTCACGGTACCGTGCGCGGCTTCCGCTTCCACGGTTTTGCCGTCCGGCGTCATCAGGACCGAGGTCATCAGGCCGAGCGAGCCGAAACCCTGCGCCACCGTGTCGGACTGTACGTCGCCGTCATAGTTCTTGCAGGCCCAGACATAGCCACCCGACCATTTCAGGCTGGAGGCCACCATGTCGTCGATCAGGCGGTGCTCGTACCACAGCTTCTTGGACTTGAACTCGGCCTCGAATTCAGCCTCGTAGACTTCCTGGAAAATATCCTTGAAGCGGCCGTCATAGGCCTTGAGGATGGTGTTCTTGGTCGAGAGATAGACCGGGTAGTTGCGCAGCAGGCCGTAGTTCAGCGAGGCGCGGGCGAACTCGCGGATGGATTCATCCAGATTATACATGGCCATGGCGACGCCGGCGCCGGGCGCATCGAACACGTCGTGCTCGATCACCTGGCCATCCTCGCCGACGAACTTGATCGTCAGCTTGCCCTTGCCGGGAAAACGGAAATCGGTGGCGCGGTACTGGTCGCCATAGGCGTGGCGGCCGACGATGATCGGCTTGGTCCAGCCGGGCACCAGCCGCGGCACGTTCTTCATGATGATCGGCTCGCGGAAGATGGTGCCGCCGAGGATGTTGCGGATGGTGCCGTTCGGCGACTTCCACATCTTCTTCAGCTTGAATTCCTCGACGCGCTGCTCGTCGGGCGTGATCGTCGCGCATTTCACGCCGACGCCGTATTTCTTGATGGCGTTGGCCGAATCGATCGTCACCTGGTCGTTGGTGGCATCGCGGTGCTCGATGCCGAGGTCGTAATACTCAAGCTTGAGGTCGAGATAGGGGTGGATCAGCTTGTCCTTGATGAACTGCCAGATGATGCGGGTCATCTCGTCGCCGTCGAGTTCGACGACCGGGTTCGCCACCTTTATCTTCGCCATGGAAAGAATGCCTCGTTGTGGGAATGGGACGGCCTTGCCCGCGTGGCGTTCGGCCGGGATGCGCCCGTATATCAAAGCGTTTTTGGCCGCGCAAACGGCGATCGGTCACGAAAGCGAAGCGATCGCCCGCCATTTGCGAATGCTTCATTTTCGCGGCCGAATATGGCAGGGGACGCTGAAATGCCGCAAACAGCAGTTCATTGACAACCATGCCCGTCACCAAAGGTCCCGATAACGCTCCAACTGCCGGCCCAGCCATCATCCTCGTGGAGCCGCAGCTCGGCGAGAATATCGGCATGGTCGCGCGCGCTATGGCCAATTTCGGACTGGCCGAACTTCGCCTCGTCAACCCGCGCGACGGCTGGCCGAACGAGAAGGCGCGGGCGGCGGCCAGCCGCGCCGACCATGTCATCGACGCCGTCAAGGTTTTCGGCGATCTCGCCACAGCGATGGCCGACTTGAATTTCGTTTTCGCGACCACGGCAAGGCAACGCGACGGCTTCAAGCCCGTGCGCGGACCGGTCGAGGCGGGCAGGGTGCTCCGGGCTCGCCATGGCATGGGTCAGCGAACCGGCATCCTGTTCGGCCGCGAGCGTTTCGGCCTCTACAATGACGAGGTTGGCCTCGCCGACGAGATCGTCACTTTTCCGGTCGATCCCGATTTCTCTTCGCTCAACATCGCCCAGGCCGCGCTTCTCATGTCCTACGAGTGGATGAAATCCGGCCTCGAGGACGAGACCAAGACCAACTTTACGGGTCCGGACATGAAGCCGGCCAGCAAGGAAGATCTGCACGGCCTGTTCGCCTATCTCGAAGGTGCACTCGAAGCGCGGGGCTATTTCCGGCCGGCGCCGAAGAAGCCGAAGATGGTTGACAATCTGCGCGCCGTATTGACCCGGGCGGGATTTGCCGAGCCGGAGCTCAAGGTGCTGCGCGGCATCATCTCGTCGCTGGACAGGTTCTCGCCGGCAATGCCGCGCGGCGACGGCTCTCCGGGAGATGATCCAAGGCGGCTTCCGGCAGCGGCGCGCGCCGGCGGTCCCGGCCGCAAGACCAATGCGGATCGTCAGGTGGTTGATGACGACGACAACGTCGCGCCGCCGCTCGGCGGCAAGGGAACCGATAATGACTGATCAGCCGATCCTGATGTTCGATTCCGGCATTGGCGGGCTGACTGTGCTGCGCGAGGCGCGCGTGCTGATGCCCGACCGCCGCTTCGTCTATATCGCCGACGATGCCGCCTTCCCCTTTGGCGCCTGGGAGGAACCGGCGCTGCGGGTCCATATACTCGACCTGTTCGGCAAATTGCTCGACCGGTTCTCCCCGGCCATCTCGGTCATCGCCTGCAACACCGCCTCGACGCTGGTGATCGACGCGTTGCGCGAGAGGTTTCCCGGCCATCCCTTTGTCGGCACCGTGCCTGCCATCAAGCCTGCGGCGGAGCGTACCCGCTCCGGCCTCGTCTCCGTGCTGGCGACGCCGGGCACGGTGAAACGGCAATACACGCGCGACCTGATCAGCAAATGGGCGCAGAAGTGCCATGTCCGGCTGGTCGGCAGCGACCGCCTGGCGGGGCTGGCCGAAGCCTATATGCGCGAAGGTTTCGTCGACGAGGAAGCCGTGCGCGCCGAGATCGCCCCGTGTTTCATTGAGCGCGACGGCATGCGCACCGACATCGCCGTGCTCGCCTGCACGCATTATCCTTTTCTGGTCAACCGCATGCGCAAGACCGCACCCTGGCCGGTCGACTGGATCGATCCTGCCGAAGCGATCGCCCGGCGGGCGATGTCGCTGCTGGCGCCGGTCGATGGGCCGTTGCCGCACGGCCAACGGGATATTGCCGTCTTCACATCAGGCAAGGCGGACTTTGCCACGAGCCGTTTGATGCAGGGCTTTGGACTGGCGGTCGCCTGATTTCCGGAACATTGGCGAGGCCGTTTCGTTTTCTCCCAGGCAATGAAGGGAGAAAAACCATGCCTGCCACCTCGAAAGCCCAGCAGAAGGCCGCCGGTGCCGCACTGTCGGCCAAGCGCGGCGAGACCAAGAAGAGCGAACTCAAAGGCGCTTCCAAGGGAATGTATGAATCCATGAGCGAAAAGCAGCTCGAGGAATTCGCCGAAACCAAGCGCAAGGGGCTGCCGGAGAAAAAGAAGCACTGAGGAAGCGCTATTTGGCAACGACCTTCTTGAAGGGTTCCTCCAATGCAAGAAATAGGCCCGCGACGGGGTCGCAGGCCTTGATGCTGTTGTCGGGTCAATGGCCGACGTAATCAGCGCCAGTGGCGGCTGTTAGCGCCAGTGGCAGCTGTTAGCGCCAGTGGCAACGTCGCACTTTTTGGCGAATGACATGGCGGTGACCATGGCGCCAGACGACGCGCTTCTTGACCACGGTCCGGCATACCTGATGAGGCCGGTGGCCTTGCCAATGCCTTGCCATCGCCGGCTCAGGGGTAATGACGGCCATCGATCCGGCTAACACCGCCGCACCAGTCAGGCTTAGAAAGAACTTCTTCATCCGCATTCAGGCTCCTCTGCTCAAGTCCCTTCCTGGAGCGGTCAGCTTCAGGGAATCGCCGCCCCGCTCCGGTTTTTTACACAATCCCGGGTAGAAACCACTAGCGCTTTCCGGGAATTGTTTTAATACCGCGGGCGCGACAATCTCCCGCCGGATACGGCACCGCATTGAACAACAACATAGAAAATCGTAGATGGTCGCGCGGGCGGCGCCAGTTGGAACCTTGACAGCGGTTAAATCTCTGTTTAACAGCGCTCCCAACACCGGGCCGCAACGCCCGGTGGTTTGTTTTGCATGCGCAAGACCTCGACGGAAGCCAGTCTGTTTTCCAAGGTCTTGTTTGAACTGACGTGTCCCGTGGGTTTTTCGCCGCGTTGCGTGGAAAAACCCTGTCAGGTCTCGAAAACGGAGGCCAGAGGAGGGCGCGTTTCCTTCACCCGGACCATGAGGCTCCGGGTTATGTTGTTTTGAAAGGGAATGCGATGAGCAAGCGCGAATCCGCGAAGTACAAGATCGACCGCCGTCTGGGCGAAAACATCTGGGGCCGCCCGAAGTCCCCGGTCAACAAGCGTGAATACGGCCCCGGCCAGCACGGCCAGCGCCGCAAGGGCAAGCTTTCCGATTTCGGCCTGCAGCTGCGCGCCAAGCAGAAGCTGAAGGGCCACTATGGCGACGTTTCGGAAAAGCAGTTCCGCAAGGTCTATGAAGAGGCCGACCGCCGCAAGGGCGACACCTCGGAGAACCTGATCGGCCTGCTCGAGTCGCGTCTGGACGCGGTCGTCTATCGCGCCAAGTTCGTTCCGACCATTTTCGCCGCCCGCCAGTTCGTCAACCACGGCCACGTCAACGTCAACGGCAAGCGCGTCAACATCGGCTCGTACCGCTGCAAGCCGGGCGACGTCGTCGAAGTGCGCGAAAAGTCGAAGCAGTTGGTAATCGTCCTGGAGTCGGTCGGCCTCGCCGAGCGCGACGTGCCCGACTACATCGAAGCCGATCACAACAAGATGACCGCGACCTTCTCGCGCATCCCGGGCCTGGCGGACGTTCCGTTCGCCGTCCAGATGGAACCGAACCTCGTCGTCGAATTCTATTCGCGTTAAGCGACGGCTTTTTGCGAGACCGGAAGGGGCCGCCCATCGAGGCGGCCTTTTCTTTGTCGGCCATGTCCGCTAATCCGGGCGGCAACGAAGCTCCGAACGTTCGTTGCTCCAGGATTTGGAACCGACGCCATGAACATGCTGCCAGACGCTCAATCGCTTGAGCAGGCCGCCGACATCGAAGGCGGCTTTCACCCGCTGTTCGCCGATGTGCCGTCCTCGGTCGAGTTCAACAAGTTGCGCAAGCGGCTGCTGCGGCTGACTCGCCAGGCAATCGAGGATTTTTCGATGATCAGGCCAGGCGAGCGCTGGCTGGTGGCTCTGTCGGGCGGCAAGGATTCCTATGGCCTGCTTGCCATGCTCTTGGACCTCAAATGGCGCGGCCTGCTGCCGGTGGAGCTGCTGGCCTGCAATCTCGACCAGGGCCAGCCGAACTTTCCCAAGCACATCCTGCCCGATTACCTCAATGCCCACGGCATTGCACACCGCATCGAATACCAGGACACCTATTCCGTCGTCACCGACAAGCTGCCGCAGGGCAGTACCTATTGCTCGCTCTGTTCACGCCTGCGGCGTGGCCATCTCTATCGCGTAGCCCGAGAGGAGGGGTGCTCGGCGCTGGTGCTCGGCCATCATCGCGAGGACATTCTCGAAACCTTCTTCATGAACCTGTTTCATGGCGGTCGTCTCGCCGCCATGCCGCCAAAGCTGCTCAACGACGAGGGCGACGTCATGGTGCTGCGCCCGCTGAGCTATTGCGCCGAGATCGACCTGGAAAAGCTCGCCGCGGCGATGCGGTTCCCGATCATCCCTTGCGATCTCTGCGGCAGCCAGGAAGGTCTCCAGCGCAACGCGATGAAGGCTATGCTCGACGATATCGAAAAGCGCATGCCCGGCCGCAAGGACACGATGCTCCGTGCGTTGTCCAACACCAGGCCGTCGCATCTGCTCGACAGGAAACTGTTCGATTTCGCCGCACTCGATGAAACGCTCTCCAGCAGGCAAGACATTTCCGATGACATTTGACGATACCGCGATCGACTGGCTGGCCAGAACCCTGGCCGAAGCAGCCGAAGCCGAAATCATGCCGCGCTTTCGCCGGTTGGGCGACGGCGAGGTCCGCCAGAAGACGTCGGCCGCCGACCTGGTGACGGAAGCCGACGTCAGTGCCGAGCGATTGATCACCTCCAAGCTGCGTGAACGCTACCCAACAGCCATGATCGTCGGCGAGGAAGCCTGTTCCGACAATCCGGCGCTGCTCGATGGCCTGGGCGATGCCGATCTGGCTTTCACCATCGACCCGGTGGACGGCACTTTCAATTTCGCTTCCGGCGTGCCGTTGTTCGGCGTCATGCTGGGTGTCGTGGTCCGGGGTGAGACCGTCGCCGGCATCATCCACGATCCGGTCGGCAAGGACTGTCTGATCGGCGCCAAGGGCGCCGGCAGCCATATCAGGCATGCGCATGGCAGCCTTGAAAAGGTGCGTGTCGCGGCGCCCGTGCCGATCTCGAAAATGACCGGCTCCGTCTCCTGGCAGTACATGACCGAACCGGGGCGGTCGCGGCTGGCGCGCAACCAGACGAAAATCCTATCGCAATTCGCCTATCGCTGCGCCGCGCATGAATATCGCCTGCTGGCCAGCGGCCATGCCCATTTCGTCGTCTACAACAAGCTGATGCCGTGGGACCATCTGCCCGGCGTGCTGATCCATGCCGAGGCCGGCGGTCACGCCGCGCGTTTCGACGCCAGTGCCTACCTGCCGTCACATGTCGGCGGCGGCCTGCTTGTGGCACCCGACCGGGAAAGCTGGCGCGAGTTGCGCAGGGAACTCTGGGCGCAATAGCCGGCTGCCAATTCGAATGCCCAGCCGAGCGTCGCAAAGGCGACAATTCAATGCAGATCGGCGATGTGCCCTGAGACGGGTGGGTTCTGCGGCTGGAACATCTTGCCGCGTTCGGCGATGAAGATCATCAGCAGCGCTGCGACCGAGACGCTGCAGAAGCCGGCGGCCAACGGCGTCACCGTGCCGTTGAAAGCCTGACCGATCAGCGTGCCGAGAATGCCGCCGAGAAACGTCTGCATGAAGCCCAGGATGGACGACGCCGTGCCGGCCAGTTGACCAAGCGGCTCCATGGCCAACGCGTTGAAATTGGCGCCGAGCGCGCCGAACGGAAGCATGGCGCAGGCAAAGAAGGTGACGAACAGCCAGAGCGGCATCTTCATTTCCAGCGAAACGACCAGCCAGGCCAGGCTGATGACCAGAAACAACAGCAGCGCGCTCTGCGACAGGCGGCGCATGCCGACGCGGCCGACAAGACGCGAGTTCAGGTAATTCGAGAAGGCGAGCACGCCGGCCACGCCGGCGAAGATGACCGGAAACAATTCGCCGACATTGAATATGTCGACATAAATCTGCTGCGCCGAGGCGATGAAGCCGAACATGGCGCCGAAGATGAACGTACTGGCGAAGGCATAGCAGATCGCGACGCGGTTGGTCAGCACGATGCGAAACCCGCCGATGATGGCATTGACGGTCAATGGCCGGCGATATTCCGGATGTAGCGTCTCGGGCAGGCGCAGCAGCGACCAGGCCGAGACGACAAGCGCGCCGACGGCCATGGTGACGAAGATCAAATGCCAGGTCGCGAACAGCATGATGAACTGGCCGATGCCGGGAGCGATCACCGGGATCGCCATGAACACCATGAAGATCAGCGACATCACCTCGGCCATGCGCCGGCCATCGAACGTGTCGCGCACGATCGAAACGGCGATGACGCGCGTCGCCGCCGCGCCGATGCCTTGCACGGCGCGGCAGAGGAGAAGCGTCTCGAAGCTCGGCGAAATGGCGGCCGCGGCCGCGGCCGCCACGTAAATGATTAGGCCGGCGACGAGCGGCGCGCGGCGACCGAAACGGTCCGAGAGCGGTCCGAAAAAAAGCTGTCCGCCGCCAAAACCCAGAATATAGGCGGTGATCACATATTGCCGGTGGTTTTCGTTCTCCACGCCAAGCGAGGCGCCGATCTGCTGCAGCGCCGGCAGCATGATATCGATGGCCAGTGAATTGAGCGCCATCAGCGCCGCGCACAGCGCGATGAACTCCCAGCGCGGAATGGGCAATTTGCTTGCCGATTGCGGTGCTGACGTCTGCTGGTCCACGGCAAGTCCGATCTCTCAAACGAAAACGCGCCGGTAGCCCGGCGCATTGGCTCGTCCTGGTCCGGGTCCCGGACGCAAAATTGCCGAGGCGGGGCTGCCCCGGTGCTCAGGGCATGTCGGCAGCGACATGCCCAACCGAAATCAGGCGGCGCCTTTGACGCTCACGCCCTTCTCGACAAGGAATGTCTGCAACTCGCCCGCCTGGAACATTTCGCGCACGATATCGCAGCCGCCGACGAACTCGCCCTTGACATAGAGCTGAGGGATCGTCGGCCAGTTGGAGTACTCCTTGATGCCCTGGCGCAGTTCGGCCGAGTCCAGCACGTTCACGCCTTTGTAGTCGGCGCCGATATAGTCGAGGATCTGGACAACCTGGCCGGAAAATCCGCACTGCGGGAAACCGGGCGTGCCCTTCATGAAAAGCACGACGTCGTTGCCCTTCACCTCGTTGTCGATGTAGTCGTTGATACCGCTCATGGAATATCCTTTCCCGCCTGTGGGAGTCAGGCTCGAAGCTTTTCCTTCAGATAAACCCATAGGTTGCCCGAAACAAGACTTTAGCCGCGCCGTGGCCTGAATGGCGCAAAAGATGCGGCGTTTTGGGCCAAGCGACTCTGGATGCCGTATCCCGTAAACAGTCACTCGGGCCGGCTTGGTCGCGAGCTCCGGCACAATAGACGCTGCCGATCGGGACATCGCGGCTGCTGGTCCTCCGCCCCTCTCTGTGGAAATGCCTTAATCCGGCACGCTCGTCTGCAGTGCCAGCGCGTGCAGCACGCCGCCCATATTGCCCTTCAGCGCGTCATAGACCATCTGGTGCTGCTGCACCCGGCTTTTTCCGCGAAAGCTCTCAGCCACGACTTCGGCCGCATAGTGATCGCCGTCGCCGGCAAGGTCACGGATGGTCACCTTGGCATCCGGGATGCCCTCCTTGATCAGTTTTTCGATGTCGCGGGCATCCATTGCCATGGCAAGTTCCTGTTTTTCGGGCGGGCTGCGGCATGGCTGCCCGTGCGATGAGAGTCGGGATGAACCTAAAGCCTTTCCGGCCGGGATTGAAGCCGTTCCGTCCAACCCCCAGCGCGATTGTGGCTTACGACGCGTTCTCGCTCTGACCGCCGGCGTCGTCTGCCGGGTCGTCCTCGGGCGTCGAGAAGGTACGCCCAAGGCTGAAGGTCAGCACATAGAGGGGAAGGTTGATCGCCAGGTTGGCAATCGGCAGGTAGGCGGTCATCCGCCAGGCGGGCGAGAAGAACGGCTGGCCATAACCATCGCAGACCAGCGAGGAGCCATACTCCCACAGCGCCCCCAATGCGGCCGCGACGGCGAAAAGTTTGATGCAGGTGAAGATGTGCCTTGTCCGTGCCCGGTCCGGCAGAAGCCGGCTCCAAAGCACCAGGCAGACAAGCGGAACTGCATAGAAAAGGTTTTGCAGGCCAAGCATCGGAAGCGTGTCGTTGGCCGCGGCGAGGAACTCCGCGCGTGTTTCCAACCGGGCGCAGATCTCGCTCGAGGTCGTCGACAGCAGGAAAAAGACGAACGGGCCGAGGCACCAGAAGAAGAACAACGATGGCCAGAAGACGACTGCAAGCAGTGCCCGGGCGGCCCGTTTCCTGCGATTGAGCACGATCTTTTCCGAAAACCGGTGTCCACTTTTCGGGATCATGCTCTGGTCAAATGGCCTGATCCATGAAGCGCGGGAACCAGCCTTCGTGCGCGGCGGTCAATTCGCCGAGCGGGATCGCCCGTGCCTCGCCGAGTTTCAGCGTGTCGCCGCCGGTCGAGCCGATCCAGGGCGCGAAAATGCCGAGTTCGCTTTGCCGTTTGCGGATCGCATCCCAGTCCTCACTGTCTGGATCGATCGACAGAGTGAGGAGATAGCGGCCCTGGTCCTCGCCGAACCAGACCGGGATAGGATCGGTGCCGGCCAGCCCGGGGACGGTCGCGCCGATGCCCGATGCCATCGCCATCTCAGCCAAAGCCACGGCGATGCCTCCGTCGGAGACGTCGTGCGCCGCCGTGACGATGCCCGATGCGATCAGCGAACGCACATGGTCGCCGACGCGCTTCTCATGCTCGAGGTCGACCGGGGGCGGCGGACCGTCGGAGCGGCCATGGATGTCTCTGAAATAGACGGACTGGCCGAGATGTGTGCCCCAGGAGGCGGGTGCACCGACCAGCAGGATCATCTGGCCTTGCGCCGCGAAGCCGGCCCGCACCATCTTCGACCAGTCGGCGATCAGCCCGACCCCGCCGATGGTCGGCGTCGGCAGGATGCCCTGGCCATTGGTTTCGTTGTAGAGCGAGACATTGCCGGAAACGATCGGGAAGCCGAGCGCGCGGCACGCATCGCCAATGCCCTTCACCGCGCCGACCAGCTGACCCATGATCTCCGGCCGCTCCGGATTGCCGAAATTGAGATTGTCGGTGGCGGCCAGCGGCAGCGCGCCGGTGGCGGTCAGGTTGCGCCAGCATTCGGCCACGGCCTGTTTGCCGCCTTCATAGGGATCGGCCTCGCAATAGCGTGGCGTCACGTCCGACGAGAAGGCCAGCGCTTTTGTCGGATGGCCTTCGACCCGCACCACGCCGGCATCGCCCCCGGGAAGCTGCAGCGAATTGCCCTGGATCAGCGTGTCGTACTGTTCCCACACCCAGCGGCGCGACGACAGGTCAGGCCCGCCGAGCAGTTTCAGCAGCGCGTCGGCGACATCGGCCTGCGGAACGTCATTGGCCGCAAGTGGCGCCGGCTTCTTCGGCTCGACCCACGGACGGTCATATTCCGGCGCCTTGTCGCCGAGATCCTTGATCGGCAGGTCGGCGACCTGGTCGCCTTGATGCAGAACGCGGAAGCGCAGATCGTCGGTCGTCTTGCCGACAATGGCGAAGTCGAGTCCCCATTTGTGGAAGATCGCCTCGGCCTCCTTTTCCTTTTCGGGGCGCAGCACCATCAGCATGCGCTCCTGGCTTTCCGACAGCATCATCTCGTAGGCGCTCATACGCTCCTCGCGCACCGGCACCTTGTCGAGGTCGAGCTCGATGCCGAGATCGCCCTTGGCGCCCATCTCGACCGCCGAGCAGGTAAGGCCGGCAGCACCCATGTCCTGGATGGCGATGACCGCACCGGACGCCATCAGCTCGAGACAGGCTTCAAGCAGGCACTTTTCGGTGAAAGGATCGCCGACCTGCACGGTCGGGCGCTTCTCGTCGATCTTGTCGTCGAATTCGGCCGAGGCCATGGTGGCGCCGCCGACGCCGTCGCGACCGGTCTTGGCGCCGAGATAGACGACCGGCAGGCCGACGCCCTTGGCCTCCGACAGGAAGATCGCGTCCGTCTTGGCAAGACCCGCGGCAAAAGCGTTGACCAGGATATTGCCGTTGTAGCGGGCGTCGAAATTGACCTCGCCGCCGACCGTCGGCACGCCGAAGGAATTGCCGTAGCCGCCGACGCCGGAAACCACTCCCGCCACGAGGTGCCTTGTTTTGGGATGATCGGGAGCACCGAAGCGCAAGGCGTTCATCGCCGCGATCGGCCGCGCGCCCATGGTGAAGACGTCGCGCAATATGCCGCCGACGCCTGTCGCCGCCCCTTGGTAGGGTTCGATAAACGAGGGGTGGTTGTGGCTCTCCATCTTGAAGACGACGCAGTCGCCGTCGCCGATATCGACCACGCCGGCATTCTCGCCGGGCCCCTGGATGACCCGCGGGCCGGTCGTCGGCAGCGTGCGTAGCCATTTCTTCGAGGATTTATACGAGCAATGCTCGTTCCACATTGCCGAGAAGATGCCAAGTTCGGTGAAGCTCGGCTCGCGCCCGACAAGCTCCAGGATGCGCTGGTATTCGTCTGGCTTCAGCCCGTGCGCGGCAATGAGCTCGGGCGTGATCGGCACGGAATTGGAAATGGTCATGGGCGGCGGTTTTTATCCGTGGGAGCTTGGGATTTTGAGTCTCCTCTTATCGCAAGCTTTGCGGCCGATACACCCCATGGACCGACGAAAAATGGCTGAAATCCGGAGAAAGCCGCTACGCCATTGAAAGCGCTTCGCGCGGGGGCGGCTTCAAGAGATGCGCCTTGGTCTTGTCTGGAGGCATGTCGTTGCGCTGGGCCGCCGGTGCTCCAAGGCGATGCGGATCACGAAAAACTGTCGTAGCCGGCGCGGCCTTCATCGAGGAGCCGTCGGATCGCCGCGACGCCATCCGCGATATCCTTGCGCTGTCTCGGCTGCGAAACGCCAAAACGCACAGCGTGGAAGACCCGCTCGGAACGGCCCGCCTTGAACTCATCTTCGTCGTCAATCAGCACGCCGTGCTCAAGGCAGGCTTTCTTGAACGTGCCGGAAAGCCAGGGGTCGGGCAAGGTCAGCCAGACGAAGGGTATATTGTCTTGCGACTTGAATTCGAAGCCGGTCAATGTCTCGCGCACGATGGCAATGCGGGCGGCGATCTCGGCGATGCTGCGTTTGCGTATGTCCGCGGCCTGGCCCGACAGCACCAGCCGGGCATTCACTTCGGCCAGCAGGAAGGGCATGCCGCCGGTCATCATCTTGTGGGCGACGCGGATGCGATGGCGGTAAGCGGGCGGGCAGGAGAGCCAGCCGCCGCGAACGCCGGCTGCGACCGACTTCGACAGGCCGCCTGCGACGATGGTGCGCTCGGGTGCATAGTCGGCCAGCATTGGCGTCGGATCTTCGGTCAGGCCGCCGTAAAGATCGTCCTCGATAATGACGACATTGTATTCACGCGCGATCCGCGCGATTGCCTCACGTCGCGCTGCCGGCAGGATCGCCAGCGTCGGGTTCTGGACCGTCGGCATCAGGAAGATCATCTTCGGATGCTTTTGCGCGCACACGCGCTCGAAATCGTTGGGATCGAGACCTTGATGGTCCGATGCCACCAGCGCCGTGCGACGACCGATCAGGCCGGCGCTGCGCGAAATCTGCGAATAGGTCAGGTGCTCGAAGGCGACGTAATCGCCGGGCGTGGTCAATGCCGCGATGGCCGCCATGACAGCGGCATGCGTGCCGAGGGTCGGCACGATCGTATCGGCGCTCGGTCGAAACGAGTTGCGCGACAGCCAGCTGGCGCCGGCTTCGTACCAACGCTCGGGAAAATCCCGCGTGTAGCTCGAAATCTCATGCGCGTGATCCAAAGCCGTGCGCGACAGCACTTCGGTGACGATGGCGCCCTGGCCGACATCGGGCGCCGCCGTGCTGTCGAAGCGCAGCTTGCCGCGCGGCGCATCGATGTCGCGCGTGCCTTGCGCGTCCGGCGCTATGAAGTCGGGCCTCGAGTTCTGCCGGCCGAGGACATAGGTGCCGCGCCCGACCTCGCCGCTGACCAGCCCGCGCTCGCGCAGCAATTGATAGGCCCTGCCGACCGTGCCGACGGTTGCACCGATGTCATAGGCGAGATCCCTCTGCGGTGGCAGCTTGGTCCCGGCGTCGATCACGCCGCGGTCGATATCTGACTCAATGCTGTCAGCAAGGCGCTGATAAAGCGGGCCGGAGCTGGCCGTGAGGTCGGGAAGCCAATTTGTCATGGTGACAATTTTGTATATTGCGTCGAACGGTGAGTCAATTCACATGCAAAGTGTGGAAGAAAAGAGTGCAATTTGCAGCTTTGGTAGAGCGAAAATGGATACAATCGAGACAATCAGCCAGGCAGGCGCAGGATTGTTCGCCGCGCGACCTGTGGGCCGCGGCGGCTTTGTCAGCCGCATCGTGCGTATGGTCAAATCGCTAGGGCGCTGGATCGACGGCCTGCTGGAGCGCAGGCGCAGCCGGCTTGCCTTGCTGGACATGACCGATGATCAGTTGAAGGACATCGGCATTTCCCGCTGCGACGCCCATCGCGAAGGGATCAGGCCATTCTGGGATTGAACAGGCGCGATGCTGCGTTCAATCGGCCAATGTTCAGCCCGGCCAGCGTTCAATCCTGCTTGCGTAGCCGCACGGCTGGCGCCCTGATCCGCGATAGGCCGTGGTCGGCAAGCACGGCGCCAACGCATAGCGCCAGGAAAAGGGCGGTGATGGCCAGCGAGGCGATGGCGACGCTGGCGATGCCGTTCCTGGCGACATCGAGGAAGGGGTAGGGCACTTCGCCTGTTATGGACGCCCGTGCCAGCGCATAGGCCAGATAGGCGAGCGGATAGAGCATCCACCAGGAAACGTCTCGCCATCGCGTCTTGCCGTCGGCACCGGCGGCCAGCCACCACAGCACGAACAGTGCAGGCGTCACATAGTGCAGCAGCACGTCGCATAGCAGGAACAGGCCCTGCGGCTGCCAGAGGCGTGCCAGCACGGTGGCGTAGACCATGAAGACCACGGTGATGGCGACGGCGACGCCTGCCCGCATCCGCGCTCCGGCAAAGGCCGGAAACCAGGCATGGCCGGCGGGCGACAGCAGCGACGCATGGACGAGCACCGCGCCGATATTGGTCAGGATGGTGAAGAAGCTGAAGTAGAAGACGACGGAACCGAATAGGCCGCGGCCCGCTTCCATCGAGGCCGGAACGGTGATCGAGAACTGCAGGAAAAGACCGGCCAGCCCTGCGACCAGACCCGCGACCTGCAGCAGCCGGCCCATCCTACGCGGCGGCGGCGCAGGCCGGATTGCCGGCCTGCCAGCGGGCGATGTCGGAGCCAATGCGCGCGCCGAGGGGCTCGGCCATCAGCGGACCGAACACGTCGACACGGCTCGAATTGCCTTGCGCCTGCACCACCAGCAGCGGCTTGCCGCCATAATGCTTGGCGGGCACCAGCAGGAAGCGCGGCGTGCCGCTGAACGAATTCAGCTCATTGGCCATCTGGTAGGATTTGAAGGCCGGGTCCTTGCTGGCGATCCAGCAGTTATGCGCCGATATCGCCACCTGTTCCATGGCCAGCAGGGCCGCGCTCTTGCCGGAAGGCGGCGGCGCGCTTTTCGGGCCCGACTGGCAGGAGGCCAGCGCAATACCGGTGGCAGCCAGGAGAGCAAAGCGAGCAATCGTCAGTCTCATGGTCAGGCCGCCCCAGGTTCTGAAAGAATTTCGGAAAATATCAGGCGGCGATGCCGAGCGCGCCTTCGAACAGCGCCCGCCCGTCATTGCCGCCATGTGCCGTTTCGATCAGGTTCTCGGGATGCGGCATCAGGCCGAGCACGTTGCCCTGGCTGCTGATGATGCCAGCGATGTCGTTGATCGAGCCGTTGGGATTGGTGCCGTCCGCATAACGGAACACCACCTGGCCTTCGCCTTCGAGGCGCGCAAGCGTCTCGGCATCGGCGAAGTAGTTGCCGTCGTGATGCGCTACCGGCGAGCGGATGATCTGGCCCGGCTGGTAGCGGCGGGTGAACATGGTGTTGGCATTGGCGATCTCGAGCTTCACCTGCCGGCAGACGAATTTGAGCGAGGAGTTGCGCATGAGCGCTCCCGGCAGCAGGCCGGCCTCGACCAGGATCTGGAAACCGTTGCAGACCCCGATGACCATGACGCCCCTGGCCGCCTTTTCAGCGACCGCCCGCATCACCGGCATGCGCGCCGCGATCGCGCCGCAGCGCAGGTAGTCGCCGAAGGAGAAGCCGCCGGGAATGGCGATCAGGTCGACGTCCGGGATTTCGGTGTCGGTTTGCCAGACCGTGGCTGGCGCCTTGCCGGAAATCTTGGTCAGCGCCGCGATCATATCGCGGTCGCGGTTAAGGCCAGGCAGGAGGACGACGGCTGATTTCATTTTGGTTCGTAAGGCCTCTGAGTTTCGGCAAATTCGCGCAAATCGAGACGGCGGTCTATGCGTTCTTCAGCAACTCGCACATCAACTCATTCGTGACTTCGGGCATCCGTGCCTCCGGCACAACCTCAGGTAAGCGTTACGCTATAATTCTCAATCACCGTATTCGCCAGCAGTCTGTCGCACATGGCTTTCAGGTCGGCCTCGGCCTTGGCCTTGTCGGTCCCGGCGAGCTCGACGTCGAACACCTTGCCCTGCCGCACCGAGCCGATGCCGTCAAAACCTAGCCCCGACAGCGCATGCTCGATCGCCTTGCCTTGCGGGTCCAGCACGCCGTTTTTGAGGGTTACGGTGATACGGGCTTTCATCGATGCTCCTGAATGATCGGTATCGGCCTGCGCCGGACCTGCCGTTGCCGGCAAGCCGTTGCGGGCAATTAGTGCTTCATGCCCTTCGGCGGTTCGCTGGACGCGACGAGCACCGGTCCGGTTGGGCGCGGCGGCTCGTTCTCGTTCATGATGCCGAGGCGGCGGGCGACTTCCTGGTAGGCTTCCACGAGGCCGCCCATGTCGCGGCGGAAACGGTCCTTGTCGAGCTTGTCCTGCGTCGCCACGTCCCACAGCCGGCAGGAATCGGGCGAAATCTCGTCGGCGACGACGATGCGCATCATATCGCCCTCGAACAGGCGCCCGCATTCGATCTTGAAATCGACGAGTTGGATGCCGACGCCCATGAACAGGCCGGACAGGAAGTCGTTGACGCGGATGGCCAGCGCCATGACGTCGTCGATTTCCTGCGGGCTCGCCCAGCCGAAGGCAGTGATGTGCTCTTCAGAGACCATCGGGTCGTCGAGCGCATCGGCCTTGTAATAGAATTCGATGATCGAGCGGGGCAGGACCGTGCCTTCCTCGATGCCAAGGCGCTTGGACAGCGAACCGGCGGCGACATTGCGAACCACCACTTCGAGCGGGATGATCTCGACCTCCTTGATCAGCTGCTCGCGCATGTTGAGCCGGCGGATGAAGTGGGTCGGAATACCCATACGGTTGAGATGATTGAAGATGTGCTCGGAAATGCGATTGTTAAGCACGCCCTTGCCATCGACGACTTCGTGTTTTTTCTTGTTGAAGGCGGTGGCGTCATCCTTGAAGAACTGGATCAGCGTCCCGGGCTCTGGGCCTTCATAAAGTATCTTGGCCTTGCCTTCATAAATGCGGCGGCGATTTTTCATTTGATTTTTCTCTGGATTTGCGGGCAGGCGGCAAGCGACCAGTTCCTGTCCGTCTGCCTAAATTAGTGTGGCGACGGGGGCGTTCAATGCCGGTGTCTATCGTAATCGCCTTGTTTGCTCAATCGGCAAATCCTTTCAATCAACTGCTTTCGGGACCGAAATGCCGCAGCGCAGCAAGCCACGAAGCGTATTGACCGGCCGCCAGCCTTTTGGTTTGTGCTTCGCCATCACATATTCATCAATGCCAGCGAATCGATTTCCATCGGAGGGACGCCATGAGCAACATGAAGGATCGCGAAGAGGGTTTTGAGCGCAAATTCGTGTTCGACGAGGAGCTTCGGTTCAAGGCGTCGGCGCGCCGCAACAAGGCTCTCGGCCTTTGGGCCGCGGAAAAGCTCGGGAAATCCGGCGCCGAGGCCGATGCCTACGCCAAGGAAGTGGTTGTTTCCGATATCGAGGAAGCCGGCGATCACGACGTCTTCCGCAAGATCCGTAAGGATTTCGACGCTGCCGGCGTCAGCCAGTCGGACCATCAGATCCGCCGCACCATGGACGAATTGATGGCGCAGGCGATCGAGCAGATCAAGAACACCTGATCCAGCCGAAGCAGGTTCCGCGAAAGTGTCCCACAATTTTGCGACAGAACCTGCGGCAAATAAGAGAACGACTGGACCAATCGACCGCCCGGCCCAGCCGGGCGTTTTTCTTTGCGTTTCCCGTCGTTTCCAGCTGAAACTGCGCTCCTTAGCGAGGAAAGAGCCGATGTCCCTGAAATCCCGCCTTGCGGCCGATGAAACGCTGGTCACCGCATGGTCAGGCGTGCCGGACGCGCTGACCGTCGAAATCCTTGCCAGGCAGGGCTTCGATGCGGTCACGCTCGACATGCAGCATGGCGGCCATCATGAAGACAGCGTGTTGCGCGGCCTGGCGCCCGTGCTTGCCACCGGCAAGCCGGCATTGGTGCGTATTCCCGTCGGCCGTTTCGACATGGCCAGCCGGGCGCTCGATTTCGGCGCCGAGGCGGTGATCGCGCCGATGGTCAACTCGGTGGCGGATGCAAAACTGTTCGCTGCGGCGATGAAATACCCGCCGGTGGGCGAGCGCTCCTGGGGCCCGACCTATGCCTTCCCACGCCATGGCAAGGGTGATCATGCCGAATGGCTGCGCGACAGCAACCAGCGCACCATGGCCTTCGCCATGGTCGAGACGCGGGCGGCGCTCGATGCGCTGGACGGCATCCTCGACACACCCGGTATCGACGGCATTTTCCTGGGGCCATCGGACTTCTCGATTGCCTGGTCGAACGGCGCGACCGTCAATTCGACGCTCGAAAGCATGATGGAAACGGTGGGTTCGATCGCCGAGCGTACCCGCAAGGCCGGCAAACATGCGGCGATCTACGTCATCGAACCGGCCATCGCCGGCCGCGTCGTGGCGATGGGTTACCGGCTGCTGGCCACAGGGTCCGAGCACTCGCTGATTTCGCTGGGGGCGAAGGCGCTTTTGAGGGGCATCAAGGATTCGATCGGCGCCTGATTGAGAGCAATGATCCGGTGGGGGTCGTCAGGCCTTCAGTTCGGTCAGGAATTTGGCGAAGGTCATCGAACCTTCCGGCCAGGGGCCAAAGCCTGAATCAGCGTTGAGGTGACCCGCTTCACCGGCGTCGATGAACAGAGATCCCCACGCGCCGGCAATGTCCTCGGCGACCTCGAAGCCACAGAACGGATCGTTGCGGCTGGCAATCACCATGGACGGAAAGGGCAGCGGCTCGCGCGAGTAGGGGCCGAAGGTCATCAGGTGCCTTGGCCGTATCTCCGGATTGGCGACATCGGGCGGCGCCACGAAGAACGCGCCGGCGACCGGCTTGCGGAACTGCGGGATGGCTTGCACCGCCGCGGCAACGCCCAGCGAATGCGCGACGAGGACGACGGGCCTCTCGGCCTCGTTGACCGCACTGGCCACGCTAGCCGTCCAGTCCTCGCGCACCGGCTTAGACCATTCCGCCTGCTCGACGCGCCGCGCAGTCGACAGCTTCGACTGCCAGCGGGTCTGCCAGTGCTCGGGTCCGGAGTTGGTGTAGCCCGGGATGATGAGAATATCTGCGTCTCTGACCTTCATGGCGCTGAGATAGCGAGCGTGATTGCCTCATGCAACCGTCGATGGACGCGCTCCTGCTTGCAACGGTGAACACCATGTTCGCTTTTCGCTGTCTTGTGTGAACGATCACGATCCCGATTTATCGTCGGGAAAGAAACCGCCGTGAAGGACCGCATTTGGGCGCTGACACGACGTACAATGATCGCCGGCGCCGGGCTCCTGACCTCTGGGTTTATGCCAAGCGTCGCCGCAACGGAGACAATGATGAGCGAACTGCCCTTTGCCGCCACCACGCCGGTGAGCGTTGCCCGGGTCGGGCTGAAGGCGCGCGACGCCGAAGGCCTTGCCGCCTACTATCGCGCTGTTGTCGGCTTGCAGGAATTGAGCCGCGCCGATGGCGCGATCACGCTGGGCGCCGCTAACCGTCCGCTGTTGGTGCTGGAGCCGGATGCGTCGGCCACGCCTGACGATCCGCGCAGCGCCGGCCTGTTCCACACGGCTTTCCTGCTGCCCAGCCGTGCCGATCTCGGCCGCTGGATCAACCACGCCATATCAGACAAGATTGCCATAGAGGGCGCTTCGGACCATCTGGTCAGCGAAGCGCTGTACCTCACCGATCCCGAGGGCAACGGGATCGAGATCTATGCCGATCGCCGTCCGCAGGACTGGACGTGGAACGGCGACAAGATCGCGATGGCGACCGAGCGGCTGAACATTCCTTCGGTCGTCGCCGAAGTGCCGGCTGGCGATGCGGGCTGGCAGGGAGCGCCTGAAAACAGCATTGTCGGCCACGTCCACCTGCGCGTCGGCCGGCCGGAAGAGGCGGAAGCCTGGTGGAACCAGGAATTCGGCTTCGACACGGTGGCGAAGTATGGCGGCCAGGCTGTGTTCCTGTCGTCAGGCCACTACCATCATCATATAGGCGCCAATGCGTGGCAGAGCGCCGGCGCCGGCCGCCGCGATCCGGCCCGGTCGGGCCTTGCCTGGGTCGAGATGCGTTCCGACAACGTGACCAATGAAACGACCCGCGAAGATCCGTGGGGCACGGTGATCAGGACCATTCCCGGCAAAGCGTGATCGGCAGTTACGTCCTACGGTACCTTCTCTTCGTATAGCGACGGGGAGAAGGAAGGCCCCTCACGCCTCTCCAAAAACTCGCCGGAAGATCGTGTCGACATGCTTGGTGTGATAGCCCAGGTCGAATTTCTCGCGGATCTCGGCTTCCGGCAAGGCGGCGGTGACGTCCTTGTCGGCCAGTAGTTCTTCAAGAAAATCAGCGCCTTGCTCCCACACCTTCATGGCATTGCGCTGCACCAGCCGGTACGCATCCTCGCGAGAGACACCGGCTTGCGTCAATGCCAGCAGCACGCGCTGTGAATGCACCAGGCCGCGGAACTTGTTCATGTTCTTCAGCATGTTGTCGGGATAGACGAGCAGTTTGTCGATGACGCTGGTCAGTCGCGCCAGCGCGAAATCCAGCGTCACCGTCGCATCCGGCCCGATCATGCGCTCGACGGAGGAATGCGAGATGTCGCGCTCGTGCCAGAGCGCCACATTCTCCATCGCCGGCAGCGCGAAGGAGCGCACCATGCGGGCAAGGCCGGTGAGGTTCTCGGTCAGCACGGGGTTGCGCTTGTGCGGCATCGCCGACGAACCTTTCTGGCCAGGCGAAAAATACTCTTCGGCTTCCAGCACCTCGGTGCGCTGCAGATGCCGGATCTCGATCGCCAGCCGCTCCACCGACGATGCGATGACGCCGAGCGTGGCGAAGAACATGGCATGGCGGTCGCGCGGGATCACCTGCGTCGATACCGGCTCCGGCTTCAACCCGAGCTTTGCCGCGACATGCTCTTCGACATAAGGCTCGATATTGGCGAAGGTGCCGACCGCTCCCGAAATGGCGCAGGTGGCTATGTCCTCGCGAGCGTGCACGAGCCGCTCGCGGCAGCGCGAAAATTCGGCATAGGCTTGCGCCAGCTTGACGCCGAAAGTGGTCGGCTCGGCATGGATGCCGTGGCTGCGGCCGATGGTGACGGTATCCTTGTGCTCGAAAGCGCGGCGCTTCAGCGCCGCAAGCAGCGCATCGATGTCGGCCAGCAGCATGTCGCTGGCACGGGTGAGCTGCACCGCGAAACACGTGTCGAGAACGTCCGAGGATGTCATGCCCTGATGGATGAAGCGGGCATCGGGTCCGACGAATTCGGCGAGATGGGTGAGAAAAGCGATGACGTCGTGCTTGGTGACGCGCTCGATCTCGTCGATCGCATCGACGTCGAACTTCGCGGCATTGCCTTTTTCCCAGATGGTCTTCGCCGCCTGTTTCGGGATGACGCCGAGTTCGGCCAGCGCGTCGCAGGCATGGGCCTCGATCTCGAACCAGATGCGGAACCGGGTTTCGGGCGACCATATGGCCACCATTTCCGGCCGGGAGTAGCGAGGGATCATCGGTCAGTCCTGACGTGTCGAGAAATTTGCCCGCGTCCTAACAGAGGCGGACAAAATGCTCAACGCCGCCACCGCGCAAACCAGAGGCTGGCGGTAAACAAGGCGACGAAGCCGAGCGGAAAATAGAGCCGGACGCCCAGCACCGCGAACTGGTAGAGCGCCACCGCCATCGTGAAGATGAACTGAAGCCCCCAGGTGAGGGTGAAGGTGGGTGCATGCCATTCGGCATAGTAGGACCGGTACTGCAAGGCATACAGCCCGGCGGTCAGGCCGATTGTCGCGGCGGCGAGACCCACGAATGCGGCCGCGAAGGCGACTTCCCGGCTCCTTCCGAGCGAGACCAGCCGTGCCGCGAACAGGCCAACAGGAAAGGCCAGAGCGCCGCCGCCTGCAAACAGCAGCGTCACGGTGCGGATTTTATCTGGCGTCACCCAGCTTTCCAGCAACAGGTTGAGGAGCGCGCTGGCGCCCATCGTGGCGGCCCACAGCACAGCGCCGAGCAGCGCCGTGCGCAGCTCCGGTATGGCGCCGCGGAGGCGGCCCAGGGCGCGGAGACGCCTGGCGGGTTGGACAAGCGGTGTCACAGGCGACCGGTCACCGCGATCCAGCGATAATCCGGCCCTTCGAAGCCATATTGGCGCACCGCGATCAGCACCGCATAGGCGCTGAGACTGTCCATCGAAAAGGTCTGCACGGCTCCGATGCGGTAGCCGTTCGGGCAACCCCGGCTCTTGGGGATCGATTTGTCCTCGTGCAGCAGCTTCGTCGCGCCGCCGGCTTGCGCCTCGACGCGCAGCAGCCGAAAGCCGTTGATCTCACCCTGGCTCTCGCAGCCCTTAGTCTCGTTCATGCCGATCTCGTCCAGCCGGAACTCGAGCGGCTGGTCGACCGGCGAGAAGATCGGACGCGGATTGACCGCCATCCGATGCGGGTCGGCGGACAGCTCCGTTACCGGGTTGAAGCCCGCGGTAATGCCCTTGTTCGCGGCCAACTCCGTCTGGCTGACGACCGCTTCGCCCTTCTCGCGGGCCTGAACGCGAGCCGCCGCCAATGTGGCGTTCTCGTCGTCGAGCCGGATGCGGATAGGCGTTCCCTTGAGAAAGCGGTCGTTGCTGGTGTCGATATAATAGCGATTGGCGTAGGGAAATCCCGATCCATCCTGCACGCCATACTCCTCGAACGCGAAGACGCCGCCGTCCTTGGTGAAGCCCAGGATTTCAAGCTCGGCGACATCCCCGGCCCGGGCGGCGACGAGCGCGCAAAACTGCGCAAGCAGGCAAACGGCAAACAGAAGACGGTTTTGCATAGGGTTTTCCGCCGGGCCAACGATATCGCCATTCCCTATCACGGCAAGACGCCGGCGTCGCGCTGTCCGATAAAGCAGGCGCCATGCATCCAATCGCGGCCTCGTTTGTTATTGTCGGCAGTCCCAATGGAGAACCACCATGACCGACACCAGCAAAATTCGTGAGCATATGGAAGTGATCGGTGCCGATGGCGTTCATGTCGGCACCGTCGACAAGGTCGAGGGGCAGCGGATCAAGCTGACCAAGTCCGACAGCGGCATGGGCTCGCATAAGGGGCACCACCATTTCATTCCCCTGAGTCTTGTCGCGGAGGTCGAGGGAAAGAAGGTCTGGCTGTCGGCGAATTCCGACGTCGCGGTCACTTTCGAGGAAGAAAAGTCCGACCCCACCTGATCGCCTGTAAGTCAGCGCGACGACCAGACCGGAAACAGATCGCCCTCGGCGGGCGTGGCGGCGAAAACGCCGCGAGTGATGGCGCGCGCCATCGTGGCGCCTGCCGCGGCATAAAGGTCGATTGCCGCGTCGGCTTCGAGCCGGATACCGCTCCTGCCGGTCGCCAGCGCGAAGACCAGATCGCCATCGGCCGGCGTGTGCGTCGGCCATATGGCCCGCACGAAACCGTCATGCGCCGACATGGCCAGGCGCTTTGCGGCGGACTTGGTGAGAACGGCGTCGGTGGCGATGACGGCGATGGTGGTGTTGCCGCCGGCATCCGCCTTGCCCGTGAAGGCCTTGTCGCGAAACTTCAAAAGAATTCTTTTGGCGTCGTCCGGCATCGGCGAGGGATAGCCAAGCCCGCCAAACTCGTCGCCGATCTCGAACGGAGCCGCCCAGAAATGGCGGCTTCGGCTAATGGTCACCGAGCCGGTCGGATTGACCGCCGCCAGCGCGCCGATGGTGATGCCATTGTCAAGCAGCGTCGAAGCCGAGCCGAGGCCGCCCTTGAGGCCCGAAATCAGGGCGCCGGTACCGGCGCCCGCCGTTCCGATCTGGAAATCGGCGGCGGCATTTTGCGCTGCCTCGTAGCCGAGGTCGCGGTAGGGCGGATAACGGCCCCAGTCCTTGTCGCCCCCATTGCGCAGGTCGAACAGGATCGCCGCCGGAACGATCGGCACGCGAAAGCCTCCCACCTCAACGCCGATGCCGCGCTCGCGCAGTGCCGCCTGCACGCCGGATGCGGCGTCGAGACCGAAGGCCGAACCGCCTGAAAGCACCAGGGCATGGACCACCTCGACCAAATTGTGCGGCTCCAGCAGGTCGGTCTCGCGGGTCCCCGGCGCGCCGCCCAGGATCTGCACGCCGGCCACCGCCGGTTCGTCGCAAAGAATCGTCGTCACGCCGGATTTCAGCCTGGCATCGGAGGCATTGCCGACGCTGAGACCGGCGACGTCTGTGATCAGGTTGCGCGGGCCGGTGCGAAACATCAGTTGCTTTCCAGCGGTACGAAGCGGGCGCCATCGAAACGGAAGACGCGGTACGGAGTCCGGCTGAGGTCGCCCTTGGCATCAAAGCGCACCGGCCCAATCGCCGTGGTGAAATCATGTTGGATGAGGGCCTCGGCAAGCGGCCTGCCGGAGCTTGCCGCTTCCGCCATGGCCGCCTTGGCGGTTTCTACCGCCGCATAGGCCGGCAGCGTGTAGCCGTCCGGCACGATGTTTTGCGCGGCAAACGCCTCGAGCACCTTGGGATCGGCGACATCGGCCCATTCGGGGGGAGCGATCATCAGCGTTCCCGTGGCATAGGGCACTGCGCCGGGCGGCGTGCGCAGGTTCTCACCGCCGGCGAATACGATGCCGGCGTTGAGTTGCGCGGCGTCGCGACCCATGATGGCGATGTCGTCGCCGTCGCCACCGGCAAAGACATGGGTCGCGCCCGCCTTCTTCAGCCGGCCAACCAGACCGATCTGGTTGTCGAGCTGCGGCCGGAACGTATCGACGAACACCGGTTTCAGCGCCGCCTGTTCGGCCGCCGCCCGCAACGTCTCGGCGATCTCACGGCCATAGATAGTGCCGTCATCGATGACGGCGAACAGTTCATTCTGCCAAAGCCGTGTGAGGGTGGCGGCGACGGCGTTGCGCTCGTCGTCGCCCCTCGGTCCGAGCCGGTAGACCGGCCAGCCGGTCTTGGGACGGCGGTCCGTCAGGCTTTCGGTTCGCACGCCAACAGTGATGACAGGGATGCCTGCGTCCTTCAGGATCGGCATCGCCGCCTCGATCGCTTCCGTACAGAGAAATCCAACCACCACATTGACCTTCGCGGCCGCGAATTCCCGGGCTGCCGCGGCACCCCCCTCGGCCGTGCAGGCATCGTCGATGGTCTTGAGCTCGATGCCGTTCACCTGGGCCATCTCGGCGCCCGCCTCGATCTGCCTGCCGAGGATCGCCGAGGATCCGGAGAGCGGCGCGGCAACGCCGACAAGCAGCGTCTGGGCGCTGGCGGCGCCGGTCAGCAGCAGCCAGGCCAGCGCGGCAGATATCGTTCCCCCGGGTCGCATCCTGTCGAAGACTTCCTCCAAGCGAGCCCGGATGGTCCCGGCGCCACTCCCGCCAAGACCTAAAGGCTGCCCGGTCTTGGCGCAACACGCGAATTTCGGGATATGGGCCAAGCACTTCGCTTGTGGCATGTCATATCTAGCCATATATAGCGGTAGGGTTCAGGCTATGGAAAATCTCCGGTGTTGAAGAAGAACGACATAGGACCGCAGGCCTATCGCGACGCGATGAGCCATTTTGCCGGTCACGTCCATCTGGTGACTACCGACGGGCCGGCCGGCAAGCGTGGCGCGACGGTCATCGCCGCCTGTTCGGTTTCCGATACGCCGCCGACCATTTTGGTCTGCCTGAACCGTGAAAATCCCAAGAACGAGCCGTTCGTGAAAAACGGCAGGTTTGCCTTGAACACGCTTGCCTCGCACCAGGAGCCGCTGTCGGTAGGCTTTTCCGGCATGACCGGCCTGCCGGTCGAGGAACGTTTCGCGCTCGGCGAGTGGGATGTGATCTCCACCGGCGCGCCGACGTTGAAGGGCGCGCTGGCGGTGTTCGACTGCGAACTGATCGACACCAAGGACCTGGCCACCCATCGTGTGCTTTTTGGCAAGGTGACAGGCCTGCGCATGGGCGATAATTTGCGGCCGCTGATCTATCACGCCCGCGGCTACCACATTCTGGAAAGCGGGGCAGAGGCGTCCACGGAGAAGGAATGACCGAGCTAAAACCGCGCCCCGTGCCGCGGACGATCGACGAGACGCTCGATCTTCTGACCGGCGCGGACTATGTGGCGGACCGGTCGTTGGCCACCGTGCTTTTTCTGTCGCTGCGCATGAAGCGGCCGCTGTTCCTCGAGGGCGAGGCCGGCGTGGGCAAAACCGAGATCGCCAAGGTGCTTGCCGAGGCGCTCGGCCGCCGGCTGATCCGTCTGCAATGCTATGAGGGTCTCGACGTCTCGTCTGCCGTCTATGAGTGGAATTATGCCGCGCAGATGATCGAGATCCGCATGGAGGAGGCAGCCGGCAAAGTTGACCGGTCCGACATGGAGCGCAATGTTTTCTCGGAAAAATACCTGATACGCCGTCCGGTGCTCGATGCGCTGACCGGCAAGGCCGGCGCCGCCCCGGTTTTCCTGATTGACGAGCTCGACCGTACCGACGAGGCGTTCGAGGCGTTCCTGCTCGAGATCCTTTCTGATTTCCAGGTGACGGTGCCCGAACTCGGCACGATCAGGGCGGAGGAGCCGCCGATCGTCATCATCACCACCAACCGCACCCGCGAAATCCATGACGCGCTGAAGCGGCGCTGCCTCTATCACTGGGTCGATTATCCCAGCGCCGAGCGGGAGTTGGAGATCGTGCGCCGCAAGGTGCCGCAGGCGAACAGCCGGCTTTCGGCCGAGGTGGTCTCCTTCATCCAGAAGCTGCGCCAGATCGAATTGTTCAAGATGCCGGGCGTTGCCGAGACCATCGACTGGGCCGGCGCGCTGACCGAACTCGACAAGGTCGCGCTCGACCCGGAAACCGTCTCCGACACGATCGGCGTGCTGCTGAAATACCAGGACGACATTGCCCGCATCGGCGAGGGTGAAGGCCGGCGTATCCTCGACGAGGTGAAGGCCGAGCTTTCGGCGGCGGAGTAGGGTCATGGTCATGCCTCGCGCGGAACCCAAGGAGGTGGCTGTCGACGGCCACATCGCCGACAACATCGTCTATTTCGCCCGTGTCTTGCGCAAATCAGGAATGCGCGTCGGGCCGGCCTCGGTCAAGGATGCCATCGAGGCGGTACTTGCCGCCGGCATAGGCTTGCGCGACGATTTCTACTGGACGCTGCATGCCGTGCTGGTGTCGCGGCATGAGGACCATGCCATCTTTGACGAAGCCTTCCGGCTATTCTGGAAGTCGCGTGAACTGATCGAAAAGATGCTGGCGATGCTTTCGCCGGTGGCGCCCGATACCAGGGAGAAGCAGAAGCCACGCGCGGCCGAAAGCCGTGTCAGCCAGGCCATGTTCGAAGGCCACAGCAGGAACCAGCCGGCGCAGGAAATCCCCGAGATCGAGGTCGACGCGCGCTTTACTTTCTCCGGCAACGAGGTGCTGAGGGCCAAGGATTTCGCTCAGATGAATGCCGCCGAGATGGCCGACGCCAGGAAAGCGATCGCCGAACTGCGGTTGCCCTTCGACATGGTGCGGACGCGCCGTTTCAAGGCGGATGCGCACGGTCGCCGCATCGATCCGCGTGCCATGATGCGCTCGGCCGCACGTACCGGCGGCGAACTGATCCTGCCGAAATTCCGCTCGCCCCGCGAAGTGTATCCGCCGCTGGTCGTGCTTGCCGACATTTCCGGTTCGATGAGCCAGTACACGCGCATCTTCCTGCATTTCCTGCATGCTCTGACGGAAAAGCGCCGGCGGGTGCACACTTTCGTTTTCGGCACCAGGCTCACCAATCTGAGCCGACAGATGCGCCATCGCGATCCCGACGCCGCCCTGGCCGACTGTTCCGCGGCGGTCAAGGACTGGTCGGGCGGCACGCGCATCGGCGACACACTGGCCGAGTTCAACCTGATGTGGTCGCGTCGCGTGCTGGGACAGGGCGCGGTGGTGCTTTTGATCACCGACGGGCTGGAGCGAGACGAGGTCGACGGCCTGTCGGAGGAAATGGAGCGTCTGCACAAATCCTGCCGGCGGCTGATCTGGCTGAACCCCTTGCTGCGCTTCGACGGTTTCCAGGCGCGCGCCCGCGGCGTCAGGGCGATGCTGCCGCATGTCGATGAATTCCGTGCCGTGCACAATCTCGACGCGCTCGCCGATCTCTGCGCTTCGCTGGACCGGAAGCCTGGATATGCCGTCGATCCGCGGCGATGGATGGAGAGTGGCGCGAGGCGCGCCGCGTAGCCATATGCTGCTGAAGACACATATTTCCGGGAAAAACAGACCCTGAGAGAAGCAACGATGAGCGACAGCATTTATCTCGACGAGGCCCGCGACCCGCTGATCATCGCGGAAGGCTGGATGAAGGACGGCAAGGATGTCGCCATCGCGACCGTCGTCGAGACCTGGGGTTCCGCGCCACGCCCGGCCGGCAGCCATCTGGTCATCGACGCCGACGGCAATTTCCACGGCTCGGTTTCGGGCGGCTGTGTCGAAGGCGCCGTGGTCACGGAGGCCATGGACGTCATCGGCACCGGCAAGCCCAGAATGCTGGAATTCGGCGTCGCCGACGAGACCGCCTGGCAGGTGGGCCTTTCCTGCGGCGGCCGCATCAAAGTTTATGTGGAAAGGCTAGGCTGATCTTCGATGGATCCTTATGCGCTGAAAACACTCAACGCCGAGCGCCGTGCCCGCCGCGCCGCGATCCTGGTCACCGATCTTGGTGATGGCCGCGACCGTGTCGTGCGCGAAGGCGATGCGGTCGCCGGCGATCTCGGTGCCGCGATCAGCAAGGCGTTCCGCACCGGGAATTCCGGCTCGGTCGAAGCGGAAGGGCGGACCTTCTTTCTCAACGCGCATCTGCCGCATCCGCGCCTGGTGGTGATAGGCGCCGTGCATATCAGCCAGGCGCTGGCGCCGATGGCCAGGATCGCCGGCTATCCAGTCGAGATCATCGATCCGCGCACCGCTTTTGCCACGTCGGACCGCTTCCCCGACGTCGCGTTGCACGCCGAATGGCCTGCGGAGGTCCTGCAACGACAGCCACTCGACAGCTACACGGCGGTCGCTGCCGTCACCCACGATCCCAAGATCGACGATTTCGCGTTGAAAGCGGCGCTCGACGCCAGGTGCTTCTATGTCGGGGCACTCGGCAGCAGGAAAACTCACGCCAAGCGGGTCGAGCGCCTGTTGGCGCTGGGCGCCAGTTCCGAGCAGATCGGTCGCATCCATGCGCCGATCGGTCTCGACATCGGTGCGGCCAGCCCGGCCGAGATCGCCGTCGCCGTGCTGGCGCAGGTTATTCACGCATTTCGCTTGCGCGGCCTTGAAGCCAGGGACGCCGCAGCGTGAAATTCGGCCCGGTTCCTATCGAACAGGCTGAGGGCGCCGTGCTTGCGCACGCGACGACGGTCGGCGAGCGACGTTTCCGCAAAGCGCATCGGCTGAGTGCAGAGGATGTCGGCTTGCTGAAAGCGGCGGGCATCGGCGAAGTCGTTGCGGCCGTGCTTTCTCCCGGCGATCTGGGCGAAGACGCCGCCGCTGAACGGATCGCGACCGGTATGCGCCACCGCAATGTCGCGGCCAAGCCTGCCGCGACCGGGCGGGTCAACCTCCATGCCCAAGCCGCTGGCGTCTTCACCGTCAACAGCGCGATGATCGACGCCATCAATGCCGTCGATCCAACCATCACCATTGCCACGCTTGGCCAGCATGCGCCGGTTGAAAAGGGCCAGATGGTAGCGACAGTGAAGATCATTCCCTTCGCCGTCGGGTCGGCGCTGGTCGATGCGGTCATGAAGATCTGCGCCGGCGGCGAGATCTTTGCCGTCAATGCCTATCGGCCCATTCGTGTCGGTGTCATCCAGACCGTCTTGCCAGGCGTCAAGCCGAGCGTGCTCGACAAGACGTTGCGCGTCACCGAGGCACGGTTGGCGCGTTCGGGCGGGCGGCTGACGGCCGAGCGCCGCACGCCGCACGAGGTTGCGCCGGTTGCCGAGGCGGCCGCCTCGCTGGCGCGCGATAACGACATGGTGGTGATCTTCGGCGCTTCGGCCATGAGCGATTTCGCCGACGTCGTTCCGGCCGCGATCGAGGAAGCGGGCGGTAGTGTCATCCGCGCCGGCATGCCGGTCGACCCCGGCAATCTGCTGGTGCTCGGCAGACTCGCCGGCAAGCAGATCATCGGCGCGCCGGGCTGCGCCCGCAGCCCCAAGGAGAATGGCTTCGACTGGGTGCTCGACCGGCTGATCGCCGGCCTCGACGTAACGGCGGCCGACATCGCCGGCATGGGCGTCGGCGGCCTGCTGATGGAAATCCCGACACGCCCGCAGCCGCGCGAACCGCTGCCGGCCGTAAGCCGGCTCAAGGTTGGGATCGTGCTTTTGGCAGCAGGTCGTTCGAGTCGCATGGGCGGGCCGAACAAGCTCCTGGCGCTGTTCGACGGCCAACCGTTGGTGCGCCGCACCGCCGAGCGTGCGCTCGCCTCGAAAGCTTCGGGCATGATCGTCGTTACCGGCCACCAGCGTGAGCGGGTGCGCGGCGCGTTGTCGGGCCTGGACGTGACCTTCGCCGACAATCCCGATTTTGCCGATGGGCTCTCCACCTCCCTGAAAGCCGGTATGGCCTATCTGCCGGGAGATGCCGCCGGTGCGATGATTGTTCTCGGAGACATGCCGGGTGTCTCGTCCGCCGATCTCGACCGGCTGATCGATGCGTTTCGCGGGGCAGGAGGCAATTCGGTGGTCCGCGCCTCGCACCTTGGCAAGCGCGGCAACCCGGTACTTCTGCCGCGCGCGCTGTTCCCGGCGATCGCCCATCTCGAAGGCGATACCGGCGCACGTCATCTGGTGGAGGCCGAGGGGCTCGACGTCATCGATGTGGAGATCGGCGAGGGTGCATCCGTCGATGTCGACACCCGCGAGGCGCTGGAAGGCGCCGGCGGCGTGCTGCAGGATTGACAAACCCGAGCCGAATTACGCATGCCTTGGGCATGGCTATTCGGTTCCTTCCCTCCGCGTTTGCGCCCTTACTCCACTTTCTGGCAGCGACATTTGTTTTTTGCGTCGCCGCCCACGCTGCCGCTCTGGAACTAAAACCCTTCAAAGACGACCTCTTCGCCTATCCGGCCACGCTGTCGTCCGACACCAATGGCACTTATACGGTCATCGACTACCGCGAGATGCGTGACATCAACCAGCGTGACCAGGTGCCGGAGCGAAGGGTGCACGCCCAGTATACCGACACCGGCGTACGCAAGGTGCAGCAGGATCTGCTGTTGAAGACCGATGCCGGTGATGTCAGGCACATTGCCGTTGGCAAGACGCAAGGCGCCGGCATCATCGTGCTTTACCTGCACGGGCAGGGGGGCAGCCGCAAGCAGGGCGTCGACGACTTCACCTTCGGCGGTAATTTCAACCGACTGAAAAACCTGATGGCCGGCAATGGCGGCCTCTATCTCAGCCCGGACTTTTCCGATTTCGGCGACACCGGCGCGGCGCAGGTCGCGGCCCTGATCAATCACTATGCCGAACAATCGCCAGCCGCGAAAATCTTCGTCGCCTGTGGCTCGATGGGCGGCGCCCTGTGCTGGAAACTAGCCGCCCGCAACGATACCGGCCGGCGCATCAACGGGCTGCTGCTGCTCGGCTCGCTATGGGACGAGAGTTTCCTCGCAAGCCCGGCCTTCAGGCGCCATGTCCCGGTCTTCTTCGGCCAGGGCAGCCATGACGTGGTCTTCCCCGTGGAAAAGCAGGAAGCGTTCTTCCGCTCCATCATCGCGAGATCGAAAGCCTATCCCTATCCGACGCGGTTTGTCCGTTTCGAGACCGGCACCCATGGTACGCCGATCCGCATGACCGACTGGCGCGGCACGCTCAACTGGATGCTGTCGAAGGCGCCTTGATGCATATCGGCCAAAGTGTGTTGGGTTTGGCTATCATCGTTCGGCCGATATCCTCTTGCAGGTGTAGGCTGATATGATCCAACGGCTCGGAAGCACGGCGATGGACGCTCGCCCCTTCAATATCCAGATTCCGAACGGACAACTTGAGGATCTCCAGGGCCGTCTTCACGCAACGCGATGGCCAGTTCCGCCAATCGAAACAGGCTGGAACGATGGGGCCGACCTGCCGTTCATGGAGCGCCTTGCGGATTACTGGCGAGATCGCTTCGACTGGAGAGCGCAGGAGGCGCGGCTGAACCGGCTTCCGCAATATCTGGCCAGGGTGAACAACCTGGACGTCCATTTTGTTCACCAGCCAGGCACCGGACCGGCGCCGCTGCCGCTGATCATCACGCATGGCTGGCCCGGTTCCTTCATCGAAATGGAACACATCATTCCATTGCTGACGGATCCATCTGCCCATGGTGGTGACCCAGCCGACGCTTTCCACGTCGTGGTTCCCTCGTTGCCCGGATATGGCTTCTCGCAGGCGCCGACGGAACCAGGCTTCCACTCCGGCCGCATCGCGGAGCTGTGGGTGCAGTTGATGTGCGGGCTCGGCTATGACCGCTTCGCTTGCCAGGGCGGCGACATCGGCGCGGGCGTCTCCGCCTGGATGGCACGGCTCCTTCCTGAAAACGTGCTTGGCGTCCATGTCAATTACATTCCCGGGAGCTATCGGCCACCCTTGGGTGCAACTGAGCCACCTGTCACTGTTGAGGAACAGGCATTTCTGGACAAGGCTGCGGCCTGGACGGCAACGGAGGGTGCCTATGCCCATCTGCAGGGCACGAAGCCTCAGACGCTTGCTTATGCGCTGACAGACTCGCCGATCGGTCTCGCAGCCTGGATGATCGAGAAGTTCCGTTCCTGGAGCGATTGCGACGGTGACGTGGAACGCGCCTTTGGCATGGACGCGCTCCTTACGGACGTTTCTCTCTACTGGTTCACCAATGCGCTCACCTCGTCCTTGCGGCTCTACAAGGAGAATCGGCTGTCCCCTCTTGCGTTCAAGGCGCAGGAACGCGTTTCGCCGCCACTTGGGGTAGCGCTTTTCCCCCGCGAACTGCCAATGCCGCCGCGCTCCTGGGTGGCGAGGGTCTTCGACGTGCAGCGATGGACACCGATGCCGCGGGGCGGCCATTTCGCTGCGCTGGAGGAACCCAATCTTCTGGTCCAGGACATTCGCGCCTTCTTTCGGCCGATGCGTTCGCGGCGTGAATCGAGAAGGTGAATGCGAAGGACGGGTCGAACGCGGCGTCCTTGATTGAGTCTTCCCTACGGAGCGGTGTTGTAGTCGACAACCGTCTGCGGGTTTTCCTCGCCGTCATAGGAGGCGTCGACGTCGTACTGGACGAGCGAAAAATCGCCGTTGCGGAACAGATAGGTGCCTGCTGACGAGGCATCGCCGGCGCCGCGCCATTTGTTGAAGGTGGTGATTGTGTGGGCGTCCTGGTCGTAGCTGGAATTGATCGCCCAGCCGGTGGTCTGAAAGCCGACGATGTGCATGGATTCGACCTTGCCTTCGCTGTCGTTGTTCACGTAGCGGATGTCCATCTCCGGTTCGGTGAACTGCAATTGCCTGACGCCGTTCGCCTCGTCGGTCATGTAGTAGATCGAGCTTTCATTGTATGCGGCCGCCGAGCAGGAAAAATGGAACAGGCGCGTTTCCTTGTCTGGATCGCCGGCCGCCGCATCCTTGTCCCTGTATTTGATGGAAAAAATCTCCGGCTCCTTGGCCGCGAGATCCCTGTCGCATTGATCGCTATAGCTGGCCAGGAAAGCCTTCCTGGCCTGCTCCAGGGCTGCATCCTTCTTCGGCGGCGGCGGGCCGTCGCCACAGCTAGCCGGCACAGCCTCCTCGAAATCCGCGCTCGACGGCTTCAGCGCTCCGCTGTCGATGAAGATCGGCTGGAATGGCGGCGCCTGAATCTGGGCATTGACCTGGCGCAGCGTGTAGCAGCCGGCAAAGACCTTCGCCTCGCCTTTCTTGTCGGTTGCCTGGATGGCGACCGGCACGCTGTAGTAGATGCTGCCTGCCGCGCCCTCGTTGGATACGGCGCCGGTCCTGACATCCACCCTGTCGGTACCGTCATAGCCCTTGACGAAGCTGTCGAAGTCCTTGGCCGGCTTGGTATCTCCATAGTAACCCCAGGCACGTGCGAATTCATGCCGGTTGATGGCACTGTAGAGCGAGCGGACAACCGCCTCGGCGCTCGACCTGTCATCGACGTAGGGCGCCTCGTCGGCAGGTGCCGACTGGGCGATCGAGGCAAGGGAGAACAAGGCAGTCGCTGCGAGAAAAGCGTGTCTCATCGGGAATCTCCACGCGGTAACGGAAATTCTACCACGGTGATTGCGGCGACGTGGTGACGCCTTGCGGGTATCGCTTGAAGAATCGCCCGGGAAGGCGCTAGCTCGCGCTCGCGGCGCCTCAACTGCCCCGGGAGATAATTGCGTGACCCTATCCATGTATGAAGTATCGGTAGCCGTGTTTTCGGCCCGGTTGAAAGCGCTGTCCAGCGTGCTATCCACGGCCGAACAGAACGCCGGCGAGCGCAAGATCGACCCGCAGGTGTTTCTGACGGCGCGGCTGGCGCCCGACATGTTCGCGTTGACCAGGCAGGTGCAGATCGCCACCGACCATGCCAAGGGAGCCCCATCGCGGCTCGCCGGCCGGGAGATTCCCAAATACGAGGACAATGAGGCGAGCTTTGCCGAATTGCAGGCACGCATCGCCAAGACGCTTGACCATCTGGCGACGTTCTCTGCGGCCGATCTCGAAGGTTCGGACGAGCGGATTGTCGAGGTCAGGCTCGGCGGGCGCGAGGTCTCGATGGCCGGTCTGCAGTATCTCTTGCATCTGGCCATGCCCAATTTCTATTTCCACCTCACCACCGCTTACGACATTCTTCGCCACAATGGTGTGCCGTTGGGCAAGGCAACGTTCCTGGGCTCGCGTTGACGGATCACGCCGTCAAGGCGTTGCGCATCAGGAGCGGAAATATCCTGGCTGGGCGAACTAGCGAACGGACATTTCGCGGGCGATGCGCGGGAAATCGGCGGGCTTGACGCCGATGTCGGCGCGGTCCGCATTGCTCATGGAATGCAGCAGCGCGAGCGCGGCACGATAACGCAGATGTTCCTGCGGCCGTGGCCGCGCGAACATTTCAGTGAAGAACCCCATAATCCAGGCCCCTGTTGGACCTCCCAGCGTCGGAATATAGGGGATTCGTGACAATTGTGCAGTGCAGCATTTGCATGCCTGCCATGCTCTGCAAAATTTTTCTGCCATGATCCTGCATCGCCTGAAACTTTCGCAGATCGCGAATCGTATCCCTCTTGCTGGGCACATGGCCGGTTTTTCCTCGCCGCTTCTGGCGAATTGCGGACTGCTGAAAGTGCGGCTTGGCTTTTGTGAGTGACGGGGCTGCGGTCCAGTCTCGCCAACGCTTTCAATTGTTAAAATCGGCGGCATGCATTTTTAACGAGCCGACCCTAAGGTGGATGTCTCGAACACACCGTGAGACTGGGGAGGCAGACATCGTTACCAGCGCCAAGCGGGATTTCGCTTCGTTGCTCGATGATCTCTTCGTCGCCTCCGACAAGGACGGGGGAGGCGAAGAGGCCGCCACTCGCCCGTCGATTCCATTTGACTATCTTTCCGTCGCCGACGAGCTCCATTCCGGCCGTATCAAGGTTTCTGGCAGCGGATTTGCCACCGAGTATCGCGAGGCAGGCGCGGATCTCGCCGCAGAATTCGCGGCCCTGCTCGATCATGCGAAGCTGGCACTTGCGGGCGAAGAGACAAGGCCCGAAGAAAAACTGCCACCGATCGATCCCGAATCAATTGCCGTGGAATTGGGATTGGACACGCCTAAGGCTGTCGCCGATTTTGGCCGCATGCGCCGCAGCTTCGCCTTTTCGAACCATCCCGATCGCGTCGCGCCGCACCTGCGCCAGCGCGCCATGATCCGCATGCAGGTGGCCAACATGCTGATCGACGAGGCCAAGCGGCGCGCCCTGGCAGGGGCTCGCCGCTAGCGCAGCCTGGTTCACGCAAAAGTCGGTTTGCCGAGGCTTGGAGAGCGCCTCTGCTTTCTTGTAGGATGAAACTTCCTTCCCCGCGCAGCCGCGCAAGCTTTTCCCGCCGGAGCACACTTCCATGCACAAACGCCGTCTCGGTCGGACCGATCTTCTTGTCACCCAGATATGCCTCGGTTCGATGACCTGGGGCCAGCAGAACACCGAAGCCGACGGCCACGCCCAGATGGACCTGGCCTTTTCGCGCGGGGTGAATTTCATCGACACTGCCGAGCTCTACCCGATCCCGCCCAAGGCGGAGACCCAGGGGCGGACCGAGAAGATCATCGGCAGCTGGATGAAGGCAAAGGGCAACCGCGACAAGATGATACTCGCCTCCAAGGTCGTCGGCCGCACCGCCAACAGCTGGTTTCGCGGCGACAGGCCGTCGCAGCTGGTGCGCGCCGATATCTTCGATGCCGTGGACAAGTCGCTGACCAGGCTCGGCACGGACTATGTCGATCTCTACCAGATCCACTGGCCGGAGCGGGATATACCCTGGGGCGCCAATCCGACGCGCGTCGGCGCCGTGGCGCGCCGCACTGATTCCGTCGGGGCGCCGACCGGGGAAACGCCGATCGCGGAGACCCTTGCCGTTTTTGATGAACTGATGAAGGCGGGAAAGATCCGTCATTTCGGCCTGTCGAACGAGAGCTCCTGGGGCGTCATGCGCTTCATTGCAGAGGCTGACAAAGCCATTGGTCCGCGCGTCGCCTCGATCCAGAACGCCTATAATCTGGTCAACCGGACCTTCGAGGTGAACCTCGCCGAAGTCTGCGATCGCGAAGAGGTCTCGCTGCTTGCCTATTCGCCGCTCGCACAGGGTTACCTCTCGGGCAAATACGATCACGGCGCGCGCCCGCAGGGGTCGCGCTCGCAGCTCTTCAACCGCGGCCAGCGTTATGAGACGCCCAATGCCGCCGAGGCGCAGCTTGAATACAACGAGCTGGCGCGCTCCTTCGGCCTGGAGCCGGCGCTGTTCGCCAACGCCTATGTATCGAGCCGGCCCTTTGTCACGTCGAACATCATTGGCGCGACGACCATTTCGCAGCTGGAAATGGCGCTGTCTTCAGTCGAGGTCGTCTGGACCGAAGAGATGCAGAAGGCGGTGGACGCCATTCACCAGCGGGTCGGCAATCCCTGTCCTTGATTGGCTCGCGAGTGGAATTAACCAAGAATAACAGTGGGGTGCAGATGATGGTGGATTTTCCGATTGAAACAGTGCGTGGAAAATTCCCCGCGCTCGCTCTGACCGATAAAGGGCGCCGGCGCATCTATCTCGACAATCCCGCCGGCACGCAGGTGCCGCAGGCTGTGGCAGACGCAGTGTCGCGCTGCCTGTTGACCACCAACGCCAATCTCGGCGGCTATTTCGAAACGACGATCGCGGCTCAAGCTGTCGTCGACGAAGCGCATCACGCAATGGCCGACTTCCTTGGCGCCGCGGGCCCTGAGGAGATCATCATCGGCGCCAACATGACGACGATGACCTACCACATGTCGCGTACGCTCGGCCGCACGATGAAGCCCGGCGACGAGATCATCCTCACGCGCATGGACCACGAGGGCAATGTTTCGCCGTGGCTGCAGCTTGCTGAGGATCTTGGTCTCGTCGTGCGCTGGCTGCCCTTCGATGAAAAGAGTTGGCAGATCGAAGAGGCCGCGCTGACCGGGCTTCTGTCCGGGAAGACACGAATGGTCGCGTTGAACTACGCTTCGAATCTGACCGGTTCGATCAACCGGGTTAAATCTCTGACGCGCCTCGCAAAACAAGCTGGTGCCCTGGTCTATGTCGATGCGGTGCAGTTCGCGCCGCATGGGCTGATCGACGTGCAGGATCTCGGCTGCGATTTCCTGATCTGCTCGGCCTACAAATTCTTCGGACCGCATATGGGCATATTGTGGGGCCGTCGCGATGTCATCGATGACTTGCAACCCTACAAATGCCGCTGCTCGTCAGACAGGCTGCCGGAGCGGTTCGAACTTGGCACGCCGCAGATCGAACTGATGGCCGGTTTGACGGCGGCCGTCGACTATTTCGCCGATCTCGGTGCCGCGGCGGGCGAGGGCGGTTCACGGCGGCAAAGCATTGCCAAGGCGTTCGAAGTGTCGATCCCATATGAGAATGTGCTGACCCGGAGGCTGATCGAAGGCCTGTCGGATATCCAGGGGCTGACGGTCCGTGGCATCACCGATCCTGCCCGGATCGGCGAGCGTGTGCCGACGGTATCCTTCACCGTCGACGGGATCGCGCCGGAAACGATCGTCCGGCAGATGAACGCAGAGAACATCTTCCTCTGGTCCGGCCACAACTACGCCTGGGAGATCGTCCACCAGCTCGGCATTCCGGCCGAACAAGGCGTCGTGCGCATCGGCATCGCCCACTACAACACATCCGACGAGATCGACGAGACGCTGGAGAGCGCGCATCGGATCATCGCCATGCTCAGGCAGCAGCGGCCCTGACCCGAGATCGACCGGTCAGCGTGCCTTGGTGCCGAACCCGGTCAGGAAAGCGGTGAGGTTGTCACCGAGTCCGTCGCAGAGGTAGCCGCCTTCCTGGACGATTGCCGTCGGCAGGCCGAGCTTGGCGATGGCCTCGCCGATGCGCGAGAAACCTGGCGTCGTCACCGAAAGTCCGCCGAACGGATCACCCTCGAACACGTCGAGCCCGAGCGCCACGACCAGCGCGTCGGGCGAGAAGGCGCGGATGCGCTGGAACGCCACCTCAAGCGCTTCCAGAAACGCCGCGTCGGCGGATTTGCGTGGCAAGGGCAGGTTGAAATTGTAGCCGAGACCGAGCCCTTCGCCGCGCTCGTCGGCATGTCCCCAGAAGAACGGATAGAAGCGCACCGGGTCGGCATGCAGCGACACGGTGAGCACGTCCGGCCGCGCATAGAAAATGCCTTGCGTGCCGTTGCCGTGATGCAGATCGACATCGAGGATCGCAACCCGTGCCGCTTGGCGGCGCAGTACCTGTGCTGCGAGGGCCGAATTGTTGATGAAGCAGAAGCCGCCGGCGACGTCGGCGAACGCATGGTGACCGGGCGGGCGGCAAAGCGCATAGGTGGCCGGCGCGCCCGCCATCACCGCTTCCGCCGCCTCGACCGCGCTCCACGCGCTCCACAGCGCGCTTTGCCAGGTCTCGCCCGAGATCGGGCAAGCCGTGTCGGCCATGTGGTACCCAGCCTGGCCGACCGCGGAGGCCGGATAGGAGCCGTTGCGCGCGATCGGGTGAATGTTGGGGATCACTTCCGCCGAGGCACCCTCGATGCGTTCCCAACGCGTGTAGATATGCTCCAGGAAATCGAGATATTCGGGCGTATGCACCGCCGCGACCGGACCAAGTCCGTGATTGCGCGGCCGCTCGATCGTGCAGCCGGCCGATTTTGCGCCTGCTAACAATCTCTCGACGCGCTCCGGCTTTTCGGGATTGGGCTGCGGGGCGCCGCTGGAAAGGAAAGCCTTGGGGTCGTGGCGCTTCTGCTCCTGCGCGTAGAAGGCTTTCATTCTTTTTCCTCCGGCGCGTAGGCAAAGGCGAAGAAAGCGTCGCCGATGATCTTCTGCGTCTGCTCGTAGCTCGACCAAGCGATGCCCAGCCGTTCATAAAACGCCTTTGCGCTCTCATTGTCGGTATCGACGGACAATCTGAGATAAGCGCCGCCTTGCTTGCGGCACTCGGCCGCGACGCGCCGCAGCAGGCGCTCGCCGATCCTGCGGCCGCGAAACCGGTCCTCGACATAGAGGTCCTGCACATAGACGCCGGGCCGCCCCATCCAGGTCGAGAAGATCGGGAAATAGAGGCACAGTCCGGCGAATTCGCCATCGACTTCGGCGATCAGGGTCGAGAAGGCGGGTCTTTCGCCAAAGCCCCAGGTCCTGAGATCGTCTGGCGTTGAGAGGATTTCCTCGGGCGCGCCGATATGGGTGCCGAGCTTCAGAATTGCGGCATGGATGGTTTCGACGTCTTCGATCCGTCCGGGGCGCAAGACGATCCTGGGCGTGGGAACAGTCATTGAAGGCGCATCTCGGATCACCATCACTAGAACGCTACCCTGTCACCACCCTTCAGCGCCAGCATGTCGCGTGCTTCGGCCGGCGTGGCAACCTCCAGCGACAGTCCATCGAGAATGCCACGGATACGGCGCACCTGATCGGCATTGGACTTCGCCAGCTGGCGGCCGTCGTAGAGACTGTCTTCGAGCCCGACACGGACATTGCCGCCCATGGCCGCGGCGATCGAGATCAGCGGCATCTGGTGGCGGCCCGCGGCCAGCACCGAGAACTGGTAGCTGTCGCCGAACAGCTTGTCGGCGATGCGCTTCATGTGGATGAGATTGTCCGGATCGGCGCCGATGCCGCCCAGAATGCCCAGCACGAATTGGATGAACAGCGGCCCCGACACCAGCCCGCGGTCTCGGAAATGCGCCAGCGAATAGAGATGGCCGACATCGTAGCATTCGAATTCGAAGCGCGTGCCGCAGCCCTTGCCCAGTCTCTCGAGAACGCCCTCCATGTCGGCGAAGGTATTCTTGAAGATCGTGTCGCGTGTGGCTTCCAGCAGCTTCGGTTCCCATTCGTGTTGCCATTCCCTTGGCTTGTCGAGCATCGGGAACAGCGCGAAATTCATCGAGCCCATGTTGAGCGAACACATTTCGGGCTCGGCCCGCAACGGCGCGGCCAGACGCTGGTCCAGCGTCATCAGGGAGGAGCCGCCGGTTGTGATGTTGATCACCGCCGACGTCGCCTGCTTGATGCGTGGCAGGAACTGCATGAACACATCCGGATCAGCCGTTGGCCGGCCGTCTTTTGGGTCGCGGGCATGGAGATGCAGGATGGAGGCGCCGGCCTCGGCCGCGGCGATGGCATCCGCCGCGATCTGATCCGGCGTTACCGGCAGATAAGGCGACATGGACGGTGTATGGACCGAGCCGGTGACGGCGCAGGTGATGATGACCTTTCTCGGCGCCATTGTTTTATCCCTGGCCTTCGACCGGCAGGTTGAGTTCGGCAGCCAGAACTTCGAGCGAGTCGCCGATGATGGAGACGATCTCGCCGACCTGCTCCTTGGTGACGATCATTGGCGGCGCAACCATGAAATTGTCGCCGTCGACACCGCCCTTGACCTTGCGGCCATAGATGATCAGCCCGCGCTCATAGGCGAGGTCGAGCAGGCGCTGGGTGGCCTTTTTGCCCTGGTCTATCGGCCGCAGCGTTTCGGGGTCGGCAACCATCTCGGCGCCGGTGAGCAGGCCCTTTCCGCGCACGTCGGCGATGAACGGGAAGCGCTTGGTGAGCCCCTGCAATCCCTCCATCAGCACATCGCCCATGGCGGCCGCATTGGCGATCAGGTCGAGGCGGTCCATTTCGCCGAGCACGGCCAGCCCTGCGGCGCAGGCGAGCGGATTGCCGGCATAGGTATGGCCGTGCTGGAAGCCGCCGGAGGCAAGCAGCGGCTGCACCAGCCGCATCGGCGCCGCCAGCGCGCCGAGCGGCGCGTAACCCGATCCCAGGCCTTTTGACAGCGCGACGATGTCTGGCTTGCAGTTCCAGTGGTCGCCCCCGAGGAATTTTCCCGTGCGGCCGGCGCCGCTCATCACTTCGTCATGGATGAGCAGGATGCCGTAGCGGTCGCAGATCTCGCGGATGCGCGCATAGTAGCTGTCCGGCGCCACCAGCGCCGCGGTGGCAGCACCCCCGATCGGTTCCATGATGAAGGCGACCACGCTTTCCGGCCCCTCGGCCAGGATTTTCTCCTCAAGCATGTCTGCATAACGGACGCCGCGCTGTTCCATCGAGAGATTGTCGCGGTCGCGCCAGGCGGTAGGCGACGGCACTGTCGGCATCACCCGCATCAT
This sequence comes from Mesorhizobium sp. ESP-6-2, assembly GCF_020164675.1. Classification (NCBI taxonomy): domain Bacteria; kingdom Pseudomonadati; phylum Pseudomonadota; class Alphaproteobacteria; order Hyphomicrobiales; family Phyllobacteriaceae; genus Mesorhizobium; species Mesorhizobium sp. ESP-6-2. The sequence continues at coordinate 133,307 of NZ_JAIUGT010000003.1, read as the reverse complement.
CGGCGTGAAGGTCTCGGCCAGCGCATCGTCGCCGGTGATCGAGAGCGAACCCAGCGTGCCGCCATGGTAGGAAGGAAAGCGGGTGATGACCTTCCAGCGGCTGGCCTGGCCGGTGGCCACCGCCCACTGCCGCGCCAGCTTGATGCAGGATTCGGTCGCTTCCGAGCCGCCTGAGACGAAGAAGATACGATCCATGCCTTCGGGCAGTTTGACGGCGAGTTCGCGCGCCAGCTCTTCGGCCGGTTCGTTCTCGAAATGCAGCCGGTAGGCGAAGGTAGCGCGATCCATCTGCCGCTTCATGGCGTCGAGCACATTGCGGTTGGAATGGCCGATATTGGCGACCATCGGGCCGCTCGATCCGTCGATGAAGCGGCGGCCGTCCTGCGTCCACATATAGATGCCCTCGGCGCGGTCGATTAGCGGCCGGCGCAGGCTGGAGAGGTAGAACAGATGCGATTGGCGCCGGGAGTCAGTGTCCAAGGCTGCGGTCGGGGCTTTCGACATGTCAGGACTTTCCGAGATAACGATCGAGGACATTCTGGGTAACGCGTTCGACCATCGGGTCCTGCCTCAGCAGGCCGGCGACCCATTCGCAACTCCCGGCGTGGAAGACCTCGCCCTTGCCGCGCGGGAAACTGACGATCATGCCGTTGCCGCGTTTGACTTTTTCCAGGCTGGCGTCGCTCCGATCGCCAAACAGCGTCTCGGCGCTGAAGCGGCCATCCTCGTCGGTGAGAAACTGATCCTCGATCGGGATATCGGCGCTTTCCTCGACCTGGCTGGCCATGCCAACCGCGAGAACCTGCAAGCCATCCGGCGCGCCGCTGGTCGCGGTCGGGTAGGGCAGGCCGCCGCGGATTTCGAAGTCCAGCCCGTCGACCTCATAGCCATAGACATGGCTGTCGGCGCCAAGCAGGTCGCCATAGTAGATGCCGGTTCCGGCAAAGGCCCAGTGCTCGGGTCGATACACGGGAAAGCCGCGCACACCGCGTGGGGCGCAGCCGCCCCAGCCGGCATAGAGGCCGCGTGTGGCGTTGAGCCCGAAGGTCGCCGAACCCTGCCGGCCGATCTCGGGCGCCTCCCAGGAGTTGGTGGCGCGGGTGACGTCGCCGCCGCGATAGGCGGGGTCTTCGGCCCGGGCACGGTATTTGTAGCAGACCTGCCGCCGGCCTTCATCCTCCAGCCGCGTCTGCCACATGAAATTGCCGGCGAAACGCGCCGCATGGCCGCCGCGCTCGACGTAGCTGTCGACCGCATCGCGCATTTCCCAGGTCCAGTACTCGTCATGGCCGACGAAGACGGCGCAATCGTAACCGTCGAGAATCTCAGGCGAGAAGTGCAGATCATGCTGGCTGGCGAGGTCGACGGCGTAGCCCGCCCGTTCGGCGAAGCGGAAGAAATGGCTGTCATAGCTCGCCCAGCCCGACGAGGCGTATTTCTTCGAATGGCCGGTCGCAAGCGCCCATTCCATGTGCGGATAGCGCGGCACGGTCCTGGGTGGCACCGCGACCTCCAGCGGCACGCGCGGCGCCTCCGTGGGCAGCACGACGAAGCCGCGGCACCAGGGGCGCTGCGTCGAGACAACAGGCGAGTACTGGTTGCGGTCCGGCCCGGTGATGCCTTGATAATGATTGGAGCCGCCCCAGGTGTTGTAGGCGAGCCAGGTGCCTGTCGCCGCCACCTGCAGCACACGGCCTGGCTTCTTGCCGGGCAGCGGCGCGACGATGAAGAGATGATGGGAGAGGATCGGCTTGCCGTCGCGGCCGTCCGCGGTCAGCGTCACGCGGTAGGCGCCGGACGGCCAGTCGCTGCCGACGGTGAATTCGAACGAGGCTTCCCAGCTGCAGCCTTCGGCCGAGCACTGGTCTGGACTTTCCTGCCAACGCGCCGCAATGCCGGACTTCTCGAACACCTTTGTTTCGGTGCCGCCGTCGCGGACGATCGTCATGCTGAAGGACGGTGCAGTCGAACTGACATGCAGCGCCACGGTCTCGCCAGCGCGATAGGAAAACCGGTCGCTGTAGCACCAGATTTCACCGCGCTCGCCATCCATACCCGGCCATTCGTAATAGTGGCCGCGCACCGCGTGCCGGCGTTGCTCTGGCGTCAATCCGAAATCGGGGAATTCAGTGGTCAATCTGGTCATTGTCATGCTCAGGCTGAAAGGTATTTCTTGAGGAAGGTGCGGGTGCGTTCCTTTTGCGGGGCGCGGAAGATGTCGCCCGGCGGGCCTTCTTCCACCACCACGCCGCCATCCATGAACAGCACCCTGTCGGCCACTTCGCCGGCAAAGCGCATTTCATGCGTTACGATGAGCATGGTCATGTGCTCGGCGGCAAGCTGCTTCATCACCGCGTTGACCTCGTCGACCAGCTCCGGATCGAGCGCCGAAGTGGCCTCGTCGAACAGCATCACCTTGGGCTGCATGGCCAGCGCGCGGGCAATCGCCACGCGCTGCTTCTGCCCGCCCGAAAGACGCGAGGGATAGGCGTCGATCTTGTCGGAGAGACCGACCTTGGACAAAAGACCAAGCGCCAGCGCACGAGCCTCGGCTTTCGGCATGCTTTTCAGGATCACCGGCCCCATCGTGATGTTCTCGATCACGGTCAAATGCGGGAACAGGTTGAAGTGCTGGAACACCATGCCCATCTGCTGGCGCACCTTGTTGATGTGCCTTTCGAACGCCTGGCCCTGCAGCTTCTGGTTGACCTGCAGGCCGTCCAGCCAGACTTCACCGCTGTTCAAACTCTCGAGATGGTTGATGGAACGCAGCAGCGTGCTCTTGCCGGAGCCGCTCGGGCCGATGATGGCGACGATCTGCCCACGTTCGACCGACAGGTTAATACCTCTGAGGACCTCGACGGCGCCAAACGATTTGCGTGCGCCGCGGACCTCGACCATTGGCCGCTGCGTGCTCATCGGGAAACCTCCACATGTCTTTCAAACCGATGCAGGGCCGCCTCGAGCACGAGGTTGAGAATGTAGTAGAGTGCCGCGGCAGTGATGTAGAATTCGAAAGGGCGAAACGTTTCGCTGATCGCCAGTTGCGCCGAGTGAACCAGCTCGGCAATGCCGATGACCGAGACGATGGAGGATTCCTTCAACAGCGCGATCAAATTGCTGCCGATCGGTGGCGCCGTGTTGCGGATGGCTTGCGGTATCACGACATGGCGCAGCGTCTGCCACTTGCCGAAGCCGATGCTGCGCGCGCCTTCCGTCTGGCCGACATCGACGGCCACGATGCCCGCCCGGATGACATCGGCATTGTAGACGGCAAAATGCAGTCCAAGGCCGACAATGCCGGCCGCCAGCGCAGGGATGTCGATACCGACCTGCACCAGGCCGAAATAGATCAGGAAGAGCTGCAACAGCAGCGGCGTGCCCATGAACACCCACATGAAGGCGCGCACGGGGTAGGCCAGGATTGCCGGTGCGTAGAGTACGACAACGGCAAAGAAGATGCCGACGACGAAGCTCATCGCTCCCGCCGAGACCGTCAGCACTGATGTCCACCAGGCGCCGGTCAGCAGAAGATCCCAGTAGGGCGCGACGACGGTGAAATCCAGGTCTTGCATCGTGTTCTGCCCTCAGACGATCGCGAAGCGTTTGTCGAGCACGTCGACTATGCGGGCGACGGCATAGACCATGATCATGTAGAGCAGGGCCGCGACGCCGAAGATCTCGAACGGCTTGTAGGTGGAGCCGATGAAGCGCTGGGCGGTGTAGGTCAATTCCACGACCGAGATGGTGGACACCAGGGCCGAGCCTTTCAGCAGCGCGACCGTGTTGACGCCGAGCGGGCGGATCATCAGCCTGGCGGCTTGCGGCAGCACCACCTTGCGCAAGGTCTGGAACCGGCCAAACCCGATCGTGCGCGCCGCCTCCGTCTGGCCCCGGTCGACCGCCACCACGGCGCCGCGGATTGATTCCGCCATATAGGCGCCGATGTTCAGCCCGAGGCCGATCACGCCGGCCGCGAACGGATCCAGATTGATGCCGATCTGCGGGCCGCCGAAATAGAACACGAAGAGCTGGATCAGGCACGGTGTGCCGCGAAACAGGCTCACATAGAGTGTGCCGACGGCCCGCAGGATCGCCGATCTCGACATTCTCGCGGTCGCGGCAAGTGCTGCCGCGGCCAGCCCCAGGACCAGGGCCAGCGCTGTCAGTTCCAGCGTCACCAAGGCGGCTTCCACGAAGAACGGGAAGACGCGCTGCATCAAAGAGAAATCCATGAAATGGCCCGGCGCAGTGGCTTTCGGCTTCAGGCGGCCTGAACCGTCGAAGCCTTGGCGAAATTAGCGGATGTCGCTGCCCACCCAGTGCATGGATATCTTCTGGTAGGTGCCGTCGGCCATCATGCCGTCCAGCGCCTTCTGCATGGCGGCCTTGAGCTCCGGATTGTCCTTGCGGATGGCGATGCCGATGGCGACGCTGCCGCCTTCGATACCCGGCGTGTCGAGCTTGCGTACCTTCTCGCCGGTCTCCTTGACGGCGACCATGACCGGAATGTTGTCGACGACGATGGCGTCGACGCGACCGGCCTTCAATTCCAGCAGCAATTCCGGCAGCCCCTTATAGGTGCGGATGTCCCAGCCGCCCTGTTGGCGCGCCCATTTCTCATGCGTTTCGCCGAGCGTCACGCCAAGGGTCTTGCCTTTGAGATCGTCGAGGCTCTGCACCTTGGAATCCTGGTTGACGAAAACCGCGCGGCCGGCGTGGTAGTAGGGGCCGACGAAATCGACCACCTTCTCACGCTCCGGCGTGATCGTCATTGAGCCGACCACGGTGTCGTATTTGTTGGCGAGCAGGCCGGCGATGATGCCGTCCCAGGCGGTGGTGATGATGGTGCCCTTGACGCCGATGCGCTCGGCGATGGCCTTGCCGATATCGGCGTCGAAGCCGACGACCTCGTTCTGATCGTTGACGAAGTTGAAAGGCGGATACTGACCGCTCATGGAAATCTTCAATTCGCCCGCCGCCTTGATCTTCTCGAGGTCATCGGCCCTGGCCGAGACGTTAGTGAAGAAAGACGCAAACAGCAGCGCCGCGACGGCAATGCCGGAAAATACCTTGTTCATTTGAACCGTCCTCTGGATGGAGCGCGAAGGCTTGTTCTTGGGAGGCATTGGGGCGCCTCCTGACGGCAATGATTGCCTTTGCGGTAGCATTGCGCAAATAGATAATGGAAATAGGGAGCATAGATATCAGGAATGGCATTGCCGCGCCCCGAACGGCTGGTCTGGGATCTGGACTGGAACCTTTTGCGGACATTCGTCGTCATCGCGGAGGTGAAGAGCATCACGCGTGCCGCCGAGAGGCTGAACCTCAAGCAGCCAAGCGTCAGCAATGCGCTGCGGCGGCTGGAAGACCGGGTCGGCAGACGGCTGGTCGAGCGCGATGCGACGCGCTTCGAACTCACCGAGGTTGGACGGCTTCTCTACGAGCAGAGCATCGAGGTGTTCGGCACCATATCGCAACTGCCGCTCTTGATGCGCGGCATCAGCGACGATGTTACCGGCCATGTCATGATCGCGACCGCCAGCCATGTGGTCTCGCCGCTGTTCGACCGGGCGCTGTCGGAATTCCACCGCAACTATCCGCGCGCCAGCATCACCATTTCGGTCGCGGCAAGCACCGAAGTGGCCAAGCAGGTGAGGGAGCGCCGTGCTTCGTTTGGCGTCTGCCTGGTCAGCCAGCGCGATCCGGCGCTGCAATACGACATGGTCTATCGCGAGTTCTTCGGCTTCTTCTGCGGGCCGCGGCACAGGCTCTACGGGCAAACCGGACTGACGCTGGCCGATCTCCGCGACGAGCCCTCGGTATCGTTCCAGACCGACCATATTTCGGATGCGCTGCGGCCGGTCGCGCTGTTGCGCAGCGAAGCACGGCTGAACGCGGATGTCGTGGGTGTGTCGTCGAGCCTGGAGGAGGTGCGGCGCATGATCGTCGCCGGGCTCGGCATCGGCCCGCTGCCGCTGCATGTAGCGCGGCGCGATGTGGCGGACGGCGCGCTGTGGCGGCTGCCGCCCTATGATGAGCCGCCGGCCATCGATATCTTCCTGCTGGTCAATCCGGACAAGGCGATGAACCGCGCCGAGAAGGCGTTGCTGTCGGGCCTGCAGACGCTGATCGCCGAGACGCCGCTCGAGGACCGTATCTACAAAGGCTGATATGCAATATCGAATGTGCGGCGGCAGACAAACCCGCTTGCCTCCCTATTCATCGCCATGCCCTTGGCCCTCGTCGACAAAGCGACTATCTCAGGACAAGGCGGCGTTCCGCCCAGGGGGTCGACATGCTCAGAGTGCAGAAGGTCAAGGTCGACGACATCTACGTGCCGACGGCGCGCAAGAAGACGCTGCATCCCGAGACGGTCCGTCATCTCGCCGAGGACATTCTGGAGAATGGCATGAAGATGCCGATCCAGGTCCGTCACGACGGCAAGCGTCATATCCTGGTAGAAGGCCTGCATCGGCTGGAAGCGGCCAAGTGGCTCGGCGAGACCGAGATTGATGCCTATCTGGTGCAAGCCAAGCGTCACTGACGCGTCCTCGATTTCGCCGTTGGTCCCCATCCACGGGAAAGCCCCAGAATTTCTCCTTGATGATGTCGGTCTGCATTTCGCTGGTTCGTCCTTGGGACGGAAGCCGGGTCAGACCAATATTCTCGATCGGTTTTCGCGCGGGTTGGGGCCGATGCACCAGCCATCTCAAGAACGCACCGACACACGGACAGACTGGAGGAGATCGATATGTCCAAAGCCCTGCTTTTCGCCATTCTTGCTTCGGCCGCGGCGCTTCTCGCCGGTCCGGGCATCACCAACGCAAAAGAGGTAAAATCTGCCATGACGACCGAAGCGAAGACACCGCCGAAGCCTGAAAAATCCGGCCTGCTGCCGATCAACGGCCTGAATTACTATTATGCCGTCTACGGCAAGGGTGAGCCGCTGCTTCTGCTGCATGGCGGTCTCGGTACATCGGACATGTTCGCCCCCCTCCTGCCGAAGCTTGCCGAGCATCGCACTGTCATCACCGTCGACCTGCAAGGCCATGGCCGCACTGCGCTTGGCGACCGGTCGTTCACGCTGGAAGCAATGGGCGACGACATGGCTGATATCGTCAAACGGCTTGGTTACGGCGAGGTCGACGTCATGGGTTATTCGCTGGGCGGCGGCGTCGCCTTCCGCATGGCCGTCCAGCACCCCGAAACGGTGCGCCGGCTTGTGCTGGTTTCGACCGGCTATGCCGCCGACGGTTTCTATGACGAGATGCGCCCGCAGCAGGCGCAGGTGAGCGCGGCAGCGGCCGATTTCATGAAGGACACGCCGATGTACAAATCCTACGTCGCGGTGGCGCCGCATCCCGAGGAGTTCCCGAAGCTGCTCGACACACTCGGCAACTTCATGCGCCAGAACTACGACTACTCGGCCGATGTTCCCAGGCTAAAGATGCCGGTCATGCTGGCCTACGGCGACAGCGACATGTACAAGCTCGAGCACGAGATCAAGTTCTACCAGATGCTCGGCGGCGGGTTGAAGGACGCGGGCTGGATGCGTGAAAACCTGTCGCGGAACCGCCTGGCGATCCTGCCCAACCGAACCCACTACGACGTCTTCTTCGCTCCAGAGCTGACGGCCGCCGCGCTGCCGTTCCTCAACGGTGAGACCAAGGTGAAGAGCTGGGACGAGGTGGTCGGCGAAACCGAATAGCTTGCCCGGCATTGGCTGCCGGCGGTCTCCCTCGAGGCGGCTGGCAGTTTTATCGCCGCAGTCGATGCGATCGTATCAATGCTTTTGAATTGACCCGGTGTCGGGCGTCGATAGTCTCGCATCAAATCTTCTCAGGAATGGATACGGCAATGGCTAATTATCAGGGCGGATGCCTGTGCGGCGCGGTGCGTTATCGCGCCGACGTCGAGCCCGTCAACGAACGCATCTGCCATTGTCGGCTTTGTCAAAAGGCAATCGGCGCCGCCTTCAATGCGCGTGTGCTGTTTCGCATCGACGATGTGACGATCGAAGGGCCGGTGGCGACCGTGAACAGCTCGCCGGATATTAAACGGGGGTTTTGCCCAAGCTGCGGCACGACGATGTTTTCGCGGCGCGATGCCGCCGGCATTATAGGCGTCACCACCGGGTCACTCGACGATCCGTCCGTCTTCAAGCCACAGATGCACATCTGGATCGTCTCCAAGCAGTCCTGGGTGGTGCTCGATGACGGCTTGCCGCAGCACGAAGGCGCGCCGCCTGCCTGAGGCCTCCGGCCTTCCTTCACGCCTTATGAAAGAAGATGAATCTGCGCTTGAGCGCCGAAACCGATGAGCCGTGCCGGATGAAGTGCGGCATGGCCACGCATCCACCCTTCGGACCAACAGAAGGGTGACGTTACGCGACCATGACAAAAATTAATCGAAACAGTCACGAAATAACCGAAACAGTCACGCGAAAGCCGGCAAACCGTCATTGGCGAGCCATCATTGTCCCCCTATTTAACCGGTGCGGGCCGGCATTCGAGGAGACGACGGATGAACGACAGCATCAGCACCCTGGACGAGCTTTTGAGCGATCCGATGGTCCTGCTTGTGATGGAGCGCGATCGTGTGCGCCCGGAACAGGTGCGCATGCTGCTCGAACGGGCGCGCCGGCCTTCCGTCGAGGAGCCGGTTGTCCCGCCGGCGCACGTGATCGCTAGGACGTGCCAGAAACTCTGGCTTTGCCCCTGATCGCATCGTGATTTGCTCCAGTTTTGCAGACCGACTCAACGGGCCGGGTCTGGCGCTGCCAGCGCGCCGAGGCGGCGCGGTGTTGATATTCGAACACGCCTTCCACACTCGGTGAATTGATTTTCCGGCCCATGGCGGTATGGCTTTGCCCGGGCCGATCGCCAGCGGTCGTCCTCCGCCCACTCGATCTCTCACATATGAAATTCGTCATGGCCGACATCTGCATGCAAGGCATGGACACCGGCTTTGTCGGTCTGGGATACGCCAAGGTCGCATTTCTCGGCCTGGTCCAAGGCATCACCGAACTGCTGCCGATTTCCTCCACCGCTCATATGCGCATCGTTCCGGTGGTGCTGGGCTGGCAGGATCCCGGCTCCTAAAGCAATTCCAGGAAAAGTGCGTAGCGGTTTTCCGTCCGGAATTCGTCAGACAAGGATAAAAAGGTAATTCCAGAAACGTGGGTGCCGGTGTTGCGCCGGCGCAACCCCGGGCAGCCACGCGTCGATCGTCGAAGATGTGATCGGCCGCCTTCATTGACTTCGGGCAAAAATCCACTTTTAACGTTCTGTTAAGAAAAACAGATGGGTGGGGCCGTATGGCATCCTCGGTGGGTTGGCGCCGCAAGGCGAAGGGGTTTGGGTTTGCGCTTGCGCTGACGACTTCTTGTTCGGCGGCGGGTTTGGCGAATGCGGCGTCGCTTTCCATGACCATCGGCGGCCAAACCTCCCAACCGATCGGACACTATGATTTTTGCAAGGTCCATTCTGCCGAATGCTCCATCCGCTCGCCCGCCAACGCTCCGGAGAGCATGACCGGCCAGCTGTTGCGGGAGATTTCCGCCGTAAATCTCACGGTCAACACGCGCGTCAAGCCGATGAGCGACATCGACAATTACGGCAAGGACGAGTGGTGGGCCTACCCCGACAACGGGTTTGGCGACTGCGAAGACTACGCGCTTGAAAAGCAGCGCGAGCTCAAGGCCGCCGGCATCGCCATATCCAATCTGCTGATGACGGTGGTGCGCAAGCCGGACGGCGAAGGCCACGCCGTACTTACGGTGCGCACCGACAAGGGCGATTTCATCCTCGACAATCTCAGCGACAAGGTTCGCCTCTGGAACCAGACCGGCTATCGCTACCTGAAGAGACAGGCTAGCGACAACAGCGGTCGCTGGGTTTCCATCCTTGGCGGCGACGAGCGGCTCGTCAGCTCTGTTCAATGATGTCGCCGGTCCCTTGTGTCGGCAGCCGCATTTCGACCTTAGCCGTTTGATCCATCCTCCCTTGGGGACGACCTTGCTTCGTGCCGGTGAGTGCTGGCGGCCGCCCGTTGGAACTGGTAATCCGGTGCGCGCATGGATCTTCTGACTATCCTGCAGTCCGCGCCTTTGCTGCTGGCGCTGATCAAGACCGCGCTGCCGTCGGCAGCGGCGATCGGCATGGGGTTAGGCCAATGGCTCGCTTCGTTGCCGCCATGCCGCGATTTCGTCTTCGAGGCCACCAGCTACCTGGTCTGCGAGGTCGATCCCAGACGATACCGGATCGAATTGTTCTGGAAGGACCCGGCCGGCAAGCCCTATCAATCGCTGCACAATCTCGACGACGCCCAGCGGCGGGCCGGGCGCACGATGCTGTTCGCCATCAATGCCGGAATGTACCATCCAAACCTCGCGCCGGTCGGCCTGTATGTCGAGCGCGGGCAGGAGCTGGCCTCGGCGAAGGTCGGTTCGGGAAGCGGCAATTTTTCGCTCCAGCCCAATGGCATCTTCTACATCAGCGACGGCAAGGCCGCGGTCCGCGCGACAAGGGATTTCCTAAAGAAGCGTCCGCCCACCGACTATGCCACGCAGTCCGGGCCGATGCTGGTGATCGACGGCCGATTGCACCAGAAATTCCGGGCCGACGGCACCTCGCGCAAGACGCGCGACGGTGTCGGGGTGCGAAGGGACGGTGTCGCCGTCTTCGCCATTTCGAATGGCACGGTGACATTCCATGCATTCGCACGCCTGTTTCGCGACGGACTCGGCTGCGACAATGCGCTGTTCCTCGACGGGTCGATATCGAGCCTGCTCGCGCCGGCCATCGGCCGCAATGACGACTACTGGAATCTGGGGCCGATGATCGGCGTGTTCAGGAATCCGGGCTGACGGCCGTCGGCGCATCGCGCTCTCCACAGTAGCCGCTCCAACATGCTTAAAAACTTGATTCAATCTTTATTGGTAATTTCTCGTTCATAACTCGAACTGGTTTGTCCGTCGGCCGTCGCCTTCGGTCTGTTGTGTTTGAGTACAGGTCCAGATGCGGTTACCAGGCGTCATCAGTTTCGTGATCGCATCGCTGTGCCTTGCCGGCTGTTCGTCGACATCCGGCGTGGACGCGCTGGACATGCAGAGGCCGTCGAACGAGATCACCAGCTCCGTGGTGCGGCCAAGCGCACCGATCGCATCCGTCCCCGTGAGAAAGGCCGAGCGGAGAGTGGCGGAAGCCACGCCGGAGGACGAGAGTGTCCGGCCTTTCGGCCTGACGGAGGAAGAGACGGTGGCGTTTCCGGCGCCCGACCTGCCGGACAGCATCGAGCCGCCGGTCGTCGAACCGGCGGCGCTGGTATCGCCGCCGAAGCTTTTGTCGCGGGCAGCACCGCCCATGCTGGCCGGACCGGTCACGCGCTACAGCTTTCGCGATGCCAAGCCGATCAATTTCGGCCGCTCCTCGCCACGCCGTCTTGCCGTGCATGGTGTCGACGTGTCGCGCTGGCAAGGCAACGTCAACTGGGAGAAGCTGCGCGCCCAGGGGGCCAACTTCGCCTACATCAAGGCGACCGACGGCGGCGACCATCTCGATCCGATGTTTATGAAGAACTGGCGCAACGCCGATGCCGCCGGGCTGAAGCGCGGCGCCTATCATTTCTTCTACTGGTGCCGCACGGCCGGCGAGCAGGCCGACTGGTTCATCCGCAACGTGCCGAAGGTCGACGGCGCCCTGCCGCCGGTGATCGACGTGGAGTGGAACGGCGAATCCAGCTGCAAGCGGCGGCCGTCGCGCGAAAAGGTGCTGGAGAAGATGCAGGTGTTCATGGACAAGCTGGAGCGCCATTACGGCCAGCGGCCCATCATTTACACAGCGCCCGATTTCTACCGCGACAATCTCAGGGGCGAATTCCTCGATTACCCGTTCTGGCTCCGCGCCGTGGCGCAGCATCCCTCAAAGGTCTATCCCGGCCGCAAATGGCTGTTCTGGCAGTATTCCGGCTCGGGCCTTTCGCACGGCGTGACGGGCCGCATCGACCTCAACGTCTTCCACGGCGACGAGCGGCAATGGCGCGCCTGGGCCGGCAGCCGGCAGATGGTGGCGGACGCGGATTGAGGCCGAAGAAGAGGCCATAGTCTAACGGCGCGAAAGCCTGCTCGTAGAAGAGCTTACTCCTCTCGTTGTCCCTCACTTCGATTGTGGTCGATCACAGCCCCGGTCCGAGACATTGAAACAAATCGGCCCGATCTTGCGACCGGGCCGATGCGTCTCAAATTTCAAATTTCTCAGCTGCACCCGCTCGTCGAGCCGCAGGTGTCGCATTTTTCGCAGGTGCCGTTCCGCACCATGGTGAAGTTATGGCACTCCGAGCACTCGTTGCCGGTATAGCCCTGCATCAGCGATTGCTGGCGCCGGGTGGCGGCGAGTGCCTTGGCTTCCGCGGCCTCGTGCGCCGCGGCGTCAGAGAACAGCCCTTCGGCGCCCTCAGTCTCGGCTTCCTCCTCGGCGATGTCCTCGACCAGCTCCCTGGCGCGTTCCTCATAGTCGCGCTTGTAGGCGATGGCCTCGTCGCTCGCCGGCTTCAGCGCCAGCACATTGGACCCGGAGAATGCCGTCGGCATCATGCGGGCAGGGGGCGTAGCCGGACCAGAGCCGCCAAATCCCTTCGGTTCGGCGCCGGACACCAGCTTGACCGGCGAGGCACCGCGATAGAGCCCCTTGGAGAAGGGTGTCGCCTTGCCTTCGGTGATGCCGCGACCGAGCGCCGTCTTGTCGAAATCCGACTGATCGACATGGGCGAGGTCGTGGCGGTTGAGATAAGAGACCGCAAGTTCGCGGAACACATAGTCAAGGATTGACGTCGCGTTCTTGATCGCGTCATTACCTTGCACCATGCCGGCCGGCTCGAACTTGGTGAAGGTGAAGGCTTCGACAAATTCCTCCAGCGGCACGCCATATTGCAGGCCGAGCGAGATGGCGATGGCAAAATTGTTCATCATCGCGCGGAAGGCCGCGCCTTCCTTGTGCATGTCGATGAAAATCTCGCCGAGACGCCCGTCGTCGAACTCGCCGGTCCGCAGGTAGACCTTGTGGCCGCCGACGACCGCCTTCTGCGTATACCCCTTGCGGCGGTTCGGCAGTTTTTCGCGGTCGCGGTAGAGACGCTCGACGACGCGCTCGACGATCTTTTCGGTGACCTGCACCGCACGCTGCGCGGCGGGCGCGGCGACCAGTTGTTCGATCGCCTCGTCCTCGTCCTCCTCGCCATCGGCGAGCAGCGAGGCATTGAGCGGCTGCGACAGCTTCGAGCCGTCGCGGTAGAGCGCGTTGGCCTTCAGCGCCAGCTTCCACGACAGCATGTAGGCGTTCTTGGCGTCCTCCACCGTGGCGTCGTTCGGCATGTTGATGGTCTTGGAGATGGCGCCGGAAATGAAGGGCTGTGCGGCCGCCATCATCTGGATGTGGCTGTTGATCGACAGCGAGCGCTTGCCGATCTTGCCGCAGGGGCTGGCGCAGTCGAACACGGGGAGGTGTTCGGCCTTGAGGAAGGGCGCTCCCTCAAGCGTCATCGCACCGCAGACATGGATGTTGGCGGCTTCGATGTCGTTCCTGGAGAAGCCCAGTGCCGGCAGCATCTCGAACGAGAAGTCGTTGAGCTGCTCGTCGGTGAAGCCAAAGGTCTCCTTCACCCAGTCGGCGCCGAGCGTCCACTGGTTGAAGACGAACTTGATGTCGAAGGCCGACTTCAGCGCGGCATTCAGCGCCGCGATCTTGTCGTCGGTGAAGCCCTTGGCCTTGAGCGAGCCGGGATTGATGCCGGGCGCCTGGTTGAGATTTCCGTGGCCGACGGCGTAGGCCTCGATCTCGGCGATCTGGCTTTCCGAATAGCCCAGCGTGCGCAGCGCTTCCGGCACGGCGCGGTTGATGATCTTGAAATAGCCGCCGCCGGCGAGCTTCTTGAACTTCACCAGCGCGAAGTCGGGTTCGATGCCTGTGGTGTCGCAATCCATGACCAGCCCGATCGTGCCGGTCGGCGCGATCACGGTCGCCTGGGCGTTGCGATAGCCGTGCTCCTCGCCGAGCTCGATGGCGCGGTCCCAGGCAGCCTTGGCATGCGTCGCCAGCTCCTGCTGCTTGAGGTCGGAGGCGACCAGCGGCACAGGGTTGACGGCCAGCTTCTCGTAGCCGTCCTTGTCGCCATAGGCGGCGCGGCGATGATTGCGCATCACGCGCAGCATGTTCTGCGCGTTGCGGTCGTAGTCGGGGAAGGCGCCGAGTTCGGACGCCATCTCGGCCGAGGTGGCGTAGGCGACGCCGGTCATGACGGCGGTCAGCGCGGCGCAGATGGCGCGGCCCTCGTCGGAATCATAGGGAATGCCCGACGTCATCAACAGGCCACCGATATTGGCGTAGCCGAGGCCGAGCGTGCGGTAGTCGTAGGAAAGCTTGGCGATCTCCTTCGACGGGAACTGCGCCATCATCACCGAGATTTCGAGAACCATGGTCCACAGCCGCACCGTGTGCTCGTAGGCCGCGATGTCGATCGTGCCGTCGGTGTTGCGGTAGGGCAGCAGATTGATCGAGGCCAGGTTGCAAGCTGTGTCGTCGAGGAACATGTATTCCGAGCACGGGTTGGAGGCCCGGATCGCACCGGCGGACGCGCAGGTGTGCCAGTCGTTCATCGTCGTGTTGAAGTGCAGGCCCGGATCGGCGGATGCCCAGGCGGCGTAGCCGATCTTTTCCCAGAGATCCCTGGCCTTCAGCGTCTTCAGCACCTTGCCGTCCTTGCGGGCGGTGAGATGCCAGTCGGCATCATCCTCGACGGCGCGCAGGAAATTGTCCTTCAGCGACACCGAATTGTTGGAGTTCTGGCCCGACACGGTGAGGTAGGCATCGGAATCCCAGTCGGTGTCGTAAGTCTTGAACGACATCGAGGTGTAGCCCTGCCTGGCGAACTGGATGACGCGGTAGATGTAGTTCTCCGGCACCGCGTCCTTCTTGGCCGCCTTGATCTCGCGCTTCAGCGCCGTGTTGATGGCGGGGTCGAAGCAGTCGTCGTCATGGCCTTCGCAGTTGACGCAGGCCTTCATGATCGCTTCGAGATGCTTCTTGACGATCTTGGAGCCGGTCACCAGCGAGGCGACCTTCTGCTCTTCATTGACCTTCCAATCGATGAATTCCTCGATGTCGGGGTGATCGGCGTCGACGATGACCATCTTGGCGGCGCGGCGCGTCGTGCCGCCCGACTTGATAGCGCCCGCAGCGCGATCGCCGATCTTGAGGAAGCTCATCAGGCCGGACGAACGGCCGCCGCCGGACAGCTTTTCGCCTTCGCCGCGCAGCAGCGAGAAATTGGAGCCGGTGCCCGAGCCATATTTGAACAGGCGCGCCTCGCGCACCCACAAATCCATGATGCCGCCCTCATTGACGAGATCGTCCTGCACGCCCTGGATGAAGCAGGCATGCGGCTGCGGGTGCTCGTAGGAGGATTTCGACTTGGTCAGCTTGCCGGTGAATGGGTCGACATAGAAGTGGCCCTGGCTCGGGCCGTCTATGCCATAGGCCCAGTGGAGACCGGTGTTGAACCATTGGGGCGAGTTCGGCGCCACGCGCTGGGTGGCCAGCATGTAGGCAAGCTCGTCGCGGAAGGCGCGCGCGTCTTCCTCCGACTTGAAATAGCCGCCCTTCCAACCCCAATAGGTCCAGGTGCCGGCCAACCGGTCGAACACCTGGCGGGCATCGATCTCGGACCCGTAGCGCTCGGCTTCCGGCAGCTTGGCCAATTCCGCCTCGTCGGCGACGGAGCGCCACAGGAAGGAGGGGACATCGTTCTCCTCGACCTTCTTCAGCCGCGCGGGGACGCCAGCCTTGCGGAAATATTTCTGAGCCAGGATGTCGGCGGCGACCTGCGAGAACTGCGCCGGCACGTCGATATTGTCCAAGCGGAACACCACCGAGCCATCCGGATTCTTGATCTCGGAGAGCGCCTTGCGGAATTCGATCTCCGCGTAAGCCGATTGTCCCTGTCTGGTGAAACGACGCTCGATGCGCATTGGTCCGGTCCCTTTTGTCTATATATAGCGCTTTTCCCAAGGGATTTCTGCCCCCAAAGGTGAAACGCGCAGTCCGCCGTTTGCCGGCATTTCGAACGATGCCGGCATCTCCTCGTCGCGGGCGCCGCAGCAGCGGACGGCCAAACGCCTTGCCGGGCACTTTGCCGAGGCTGCCAGCCGACCACGCGGGTCCCTCAAAACTGAATTTTTCGATTCCCTCAATCGAGGGAAGTTCACACTATCTAGCGTCGAGCCTGCCTGCAAACACTAAATATAGTGTTAACAGATCATTTTTTCCAGCCCGACAATTCTCCCTTTCGCTGTCCCACGACCCCCACATCCCAACGCTTCCGCCGGCCTCGTAAACAGGCGGAAATGCGGGAAAAAACGCACATAATCCGGGAAAATGACCGGGCTCAGAACTTTCCGGTCGCGCTCTCAACAGGAGCGCATGGCCTATAAAAGGCGACTCGTTTTGCGCCGTCAAGGATTCGTTTGCGTAGGTTTTGTGACCCCAACATCTTGTGTGTCACACATGTGGATAACGGGGACAGAATGGAGCTGCCGCGGTAGCCGCCGGCCGAGCGGACAAAGACGCGCTTGTCAGGCTCCGCGACGGCTCCGGGGCGTGATCCAGACACAGACCATCTGGCCCATCCGGCGTCGCGGATCAGCCCTAATGCGTCCTGGGCTTCGGCTCGGTTCCAGTGAAGTGCACCCCGATCCGGCCGTTGCGGCGCCAGCGGACTTCGAATCGATAGCCGATGCCGTCGACGGGCACATAGAGAAGGAAATGATCCGGAATCCTTGCTTCGGGCGGAACCTTGAGTTCGGCGCCACCTTCATTTTGATTGCGCAGCGTGCAGCCAACTTCCGAATTCGAGATGCCCGTGATGATCGTGCCGCCCTTGAGCACGCGCTGGCGATGCTCGCGCTTGTGCTCATCGGATCGCTCTGGATTGGGATTTGCGGGATTTGTCATCGGTGAAACGCCAGGATCGGATGAGATCCTATGACGTCTTCATTAGAAAAGCATTCACGCCGGCAGGCGCGCCCGTCCGAGCTGCTTGGTGGCGCGGCCGGTCCCGGTTCAGGCAAACCGGCGCGGGTCGGCGCAGAAATAAGCGATGATCTGGCAAAGATCCGGTTCGTTGACCATGCGCACTGCTTCGCTCGAACTGACCCATTTGCGGGTGCGGGAGCGTTTTTCCTTCCAATGGTCGGCGACCTTGTCGACATGCAGCGGGAACACCAATACCTCGCATGGCACCTCCTCGCCGGAGGCCAGGGCCTTGGCGTAGAAATAGCGGCCGGCCTCGAGATGCGAGATCGTCCCGCGCAGTCCGGCTTCCTCGACAGCCTCGCGCGCCGCGGCTTCGCAAAGCGGCTCCCTGGCCTCAGGCCAGCCCTTCGGAAGCACCCAGCGGCCGGTGTCGCGGCTGGTAATCAGCATGATCTCGACGCTGTTTCCGCTTTCACGCCAGGGCAGGGCGGCTACCTGCAGACGGCACGGCGCGGTGCCGAAGAGTCGCCGGACCCTTTCGGCCAGATGGTTGTGCGTCGTTGGCCTCGTCAGCATCGGAGAAGCTAGCCCCAGCCTCCAGAATCGTTTGCCGTCTCACGAATCTTACGGCTAATTATCGGCAATAAAAGTAAAAACTTTCATTAGGATGGCCGATTTCGCCAATAGACGCCGATTTCCGCGCGCCAGCCTGCCTCGCGAGACCCCTTTGCCTAGTGGATGAGACTTCCCTGCGGCTCGATTGCAGCAGGTTGCTTGCCGCGAATCAGCCGGCGTGATCGTCGGCGATCGGCTTCTGGTAGGTGAAGCCCATATCCCAGGGAAAATAAATCCAGGTATCCTGACTGACCTCGGTGACGAAAGTATCGACCAGCGGCCGCCCCTTCGGCTTGGCGTAGACGGTGGCGAAATGCGCCTTCGGCATCATGGCGCGCACGATGCCCGCCGTCTTTCCGGTGTCGGTCAGGTCGTCGATGATCAGCACGCCCGCGCCGTCGTCGGCGAGCAGGGCCGGCGTGACCTCCTTCAGCACCTGCAGCTGCCCCTGGCTGCTGTAGTCATGATAGGAGGCGACGCAGACCGTCTCGATAACGCGGATGCCGAGCTCCCGCGAGATGATCGCCGCCGGCACCAGCCCGCCGCGCGTGATGCAGACGATGGCTTTCCATTGCGCCTTGTTGGTGCCGGCAAGCCGCCAGGCAAGCGCGCGCGCATCGCGGTGGAACTGATCCCACGAGACCGGAAAGGCTTTTTCGGGAAGGGACATTTTTCGCGCACTCCGCAGCACGCGCGGTCGCGCGCAGAAAACAGGGGAATGCGCGCGGAAGTAACTGGAAAACCTCGCGCTTGGCAAGAGCGACCGCAAGCGATCATTGTGGACTTACCGCGACAGGAAAGCCGCTACCGGCGCGGTGCGCAGCACGGAGCGCGTCACTCCGCCGAACAGGAGCTGGCGAAGCCACGAGTGGCTGTAGGCGCCAAGGACCAATAGATCGGCGCCGGTCTCCGCGATCCTGGTCTGGATTATCTCGTCGACCGAGGTGCCGCCCGACCTCTGCACCGAGACGCTCACGGTGGCGCCATGACGCGACAAAGCGGAAGCGATTTCCGCTCCAGCGGCCTCGGGGCGTTCATCGAGCGTGTCCGGCGGATCGATGACCAGAATGTCGGTTTTCTCGGCCTCAATGATGAAGGGCAGCGCATCGAAGGCGGCGCGTGCGGCCTCCTTGCTGCCGTTCCAGGCAAGCAGCACACGCTTGAAAGTGGTGATCAGTGGGCCCAGGTGCGGCACCACCAGCACCGGCCGTCCGGCGTCGTAGACCAGCGTGTCGACGTCGGCGCTCGCATCGCCGCCCGTCTCGCGCTGGGCGGCGATTATCAAGTCGGCGGCACGCACGCTTGAAATGCCGGTCAAGGCGCTGTCGCCGGAAAAACTCTCCAGGCTATGCCATTCGAAGGAGAGGCCGGAATTCTCGATATGCCTGAGAAACGCGGCCCGCAGCTTTTCGGCCCGTTCGCGGTTCATGTCGGCCGAAACCTGCAGGAACTCGGTGTCGGGGAAGCCGGTGGCCGAGGTGTAGGGCACCGGAAGCGCTTCAGCGTGGATGCCGATCAGATGGCTCTGGAAGCGGTTTGCAAGCGGAATGGCGAAGTCGAGTACGCGCTCTGCGTCCTGCTCGTTCTGCAGAATGGCGACGATCGTCTTGAAGCGCATCGTGATCCCCTCATTTTGCGAGCGATCCGCCCGCGGCAAGGAAACGTCGCAGCGTTGTGCTTGGTTCCGGCCTGGACCGGGTCAGCTCGCGCTGCTGGCAAAGCCGGCCACCATCGCCTCGACATCGGCGCGCGCGGCGTCCAGGGCCTGCTGGCTGCGGGCACGAACCACCAGTTCGGTCCAGAACTTACCGTCGCCGTATTTCGGGTAGGAGCCGATGATCGTATCCGGATGCGCTTTCTGGATATCGCCCAGCGGCCCGCCGACGAGACCTTCGCCGAACGGGCAATGCACCGCCGCCGACAGCATTTTCGTGCCGGCTTTCAGCGTCGGCACGACATTGTCGAGCATGGCCTGGAAGATCGAGGGCACACCCGCCATGACGTGGACATTGCCGATGCGGAATCCGGGCGCGACCGACACCGGATTGTCGATATGGTCGGCGCCGCGCGGCATCCGGGCCATGCGCTTGCGGGCCTCGGTGTATTCGATGCCGCGAGCGGCATAGCTTGCTTCCAGCAGGGCATAGGCCTTGGCATCGTATTCGCACGGCACTCCGAAGGCCTTGGCAATCGAATCAGCTGTGATGTCATCATGGGTCGGGCCAATGCCGCCGGTTGTGAACACATAGGTATAGCGGGCCCGCACTGCATTTACCGCTGCGACAATCTCGTCTTCCTCATCGGGAACGATGCGCACTTCCTTCAGGTCGATGCCGATGGCCGTCATGATGTCAGCCAGATGGCCGATATTCCTGTCCTTGGTCCGGCCGGACAGGATCTCATCGCCAATGACGAGCATGGCGGCGGTAACGATTTCGGACATCGATGGCTCCGGCAAAAACGGGTCGCCTGAAATAGCGCGGCACGCGGCCAGCGGCAATGCCACCCGACCGGTGAACAAACTGTGCCCGCATACGCGGTATTCCCCGAATATCCGCGCCCTAAGTGCCCTGGCGTGGCCGGGCGGCCGAGGATCATCACGTCAAGGAGACGCAAATGGCGAAAGTACTTGTTCTCTACTACTCGAGCTGGGGTCACATGGAGCAGATGGCCAAGGCCGCAGCCGAAGGCGCAAGCGAAGCCGGTGCCGAGGTGACCATCAAGCGCGTCGCCGAACTTGTGCCCGAAGCGGTCGCCAAGGCAGCCCACTACAAGCTCGACCAGGAAGCGGCGATCGCCAGCCCGTTGGAACTGCGCGACTATGACGCGATCATCGTCGGCGCCTCGACGCGTTACGGAATGATGTGCGCGCAACTGAAGAACTTCTTCGACCAGACCGGCCCACTATGGGTCAAGGGCGCGCTGGTCAACAAGATCGGCTCGGTGATGTCTTCGACCGCGACCCAGCACGGCGGCGCGGAACTAGCGCTGATCAGCACCCAGGCCATGCTTCAGCACCACGGCATGATCATCGTTCCCCTGTCCTATGCCTATCAGGCTCAGATGGGCAACGATGTCGTGCGTGGCGGGGCGCCCTACGGCATGACCACCACAAGCGATAGCGACGGTTCGCGCCAGCCTTCTGCGCAGGAACTCGAAGGCGCGAAGTTCCAGGGCGGGCGCGTCGCCGAAATCGCCGCGAAGCTGCACGGCTGATCGTTGTGCCGCCGGCGCCTGGCGGCGTTACTCCTGCTTGCGATGCTTGTGGTCCACGCCGTGGATCGTCGCTTCACCGATGCTTCACAAGGAATTCAAGGAACCATTCGGCTGATGACTGGTTTGCCCCGTGTCGCACCCAAGGCGACGAAGACAAAACGGAGTGATCCAATGTACAAAAAACTTCTTGCGGCATTCGTTCTGACGGCCGGTCTTGCCACATCGGCGATGGCGCAGTCGACGGACGGCAGGTACTACAACCATGACAATTGGGGGAACAATTGGTCGCTGTTCGGCAATGACGATTCATCAGCCATCGACCAGAGCACCACCGGCAGCATCAACGCATACGGCTCCGGATTGAGCACCCAAGGCAATACCGGTGGGATGGGCCCATGTGCTCACAACACTCCAGGTCCGGACGCCAATGCTCAGGGCAACGTCAATGACCAGTACTGCGGCAAATAATCAGCCGTAGGCTCCCTGCTGACCGTAGGACGTTTTCTCTCCTACGTCCTCGGTCGGCGCTCCGGGGCAGCCGGCCATTGGGGCGATCGGGCTTTGGGCTGAAAGATCAGTCGGAAACCTCGGTCTGCGGCCGGTCGCGTCCATCAGCCAGTTCCTCATGCCATTTGCCGTCGGCATCCTCGTACTGAATGCCGTCAGTCGACCCAGCGACCTGCTGCTCGGCCGAAGCGATCTCGGCGGCCCGCAACGCGTCCTGATGCGTGGGAAACGTCTCCGAGAACGTCGCTCCGACCTTGTAGGCCCAGCCGCCGTCATGCTCGACGATCTTGTAAGTCAGCTTCGCCATCAAAAAACCTCCGGTTTAAAGGTCCGTCCGCTCAATGCAGCCGGTCGTCGGACAGCTTGTCGTCTGGCACCAGCACTTCCGATTCCCTGGCGGCTTCGATAAGTGCCCGGCGCGCATCCGCTGTCGAACGATAACCTTCCAGCACTTTGAGGCAAGTGTCGAGAGCATCACGATGACGAGGGCCGCGATTGAGCGGCCAAACCGTCATCAGGCATTCCGCCGCCTCCTGGGTGCTGCGGATAGGGCGATATTTGCCGACATGGCCGAGTTCGACCACGACCGGTGTTTCAAAAGGCTTGTTGTCCATCATGGGCGCAACGCAAAGCAGTCAATTTGGTTGCAACCGTGTCCTCAGCCTGCGCCCAAACGCCCCAGACCTCCTTGGAAGCTCTATTTCGGCGGTCATCCGACGACGCGTTCCGCCCTTCTCGGAAGGGCCGTTCAGCCCGTCGCCTTCATCCAGTGCTGCATCGTCGTCACCGAGCGCGCGAGCTGCGGCGCCGGATGGATCGTCTCGCTGAATGTGGCGGCGGCTCGCCATCCCCAGCGCGGGTCGGCGAGGAAGGCGCGCGCCAGCGCCACCATGTCGGCGCGGCCTTCGGCGATGATCGCCTCGGCCTGCTTGGGATCATCGATCAGACCGACCGCGCGGGTAGGGATGCCGGCGCCCCTGCGCACGGCTTCCGCCAGATGCACCTGGTAGCCGGGGCCGGAGGGCAGTTTCTGCAAGGGCGAATTGCCGCCGCTCGAGCAACAGAGATAAGCGACGCCTTCGGCCTTCAGCGCTTTCGCCACTTCGATCGCATCCTCGACGTCGAAACCGCCATCGACCCAATCCTTGACCGACAGCCGGGCGCCCAGCATCAGTTTTGGCGCTGCCTTTTTCACCGCCTTGGCGATCTCGACCACAAGACGCATGCGGTTTTCCAGCGAGCCGCCCCAGCGGTCCGCGCGTTGGTTGGAGAGTGGCGACAGGAACTGGAAGATCAGATAGCCGTGCGCTGCATGCAGCTCGATAAAGTCGAAGCCCGCGCGTTCAGCCCGTCTTGCCGCCTCGGCGAACCGCTCGATGAGCAGCAGGATCTCCTCGTCCTCCAGCGCCCGCGGCACGTTCCAGCCGGTATCGTAGGCGATTGCCGAGGCCGAGACGGTCTGCCAGGGATCCTCGTTCGGCTGCAGCGGTCCGCCGCCCTCCCAGGGCTTGCGGTTCGAGGCCTTGCGGCCGGCATGGGCAAGCTGAGTGCCGAATTTGGTGCCGGGTGCGGCCACGCGCCTTGCTGCGTCCAGGGCGCGGCGCGCAGCGGCTTCATTGTCTTCGGAATAGAGGCCAAGGCAGCCATGGCTGATGCGGCCACGCCGCTCGACATCGGTCATCTCGACCGTGACCATGCCGGCGCCGGACATTGCGAGGTTCATCCAGTGGTGGAGATGCCAGTCGCTCGCCGAGCCGTCTTCGGCCGAATACTGGCACATCGGCGCGACGGCGATGCGGTTGGGAAAGCTCAAGCCATCGAGCGTGATCGGCTGGAAAAGCGATGTGGTCATCAACGAAACTCCGGGAACAGGATGCGCTATTTAGGCAATCGATCGCCGCCATGCCACACACGAGAGAGTGAAACGCTTGCTGGACCAACCGCCGCCCCGATTGCGTGAACGCCGGTTCGCGGCTACGCCTCCCGGATAACGTGGAGGCCGCCGATGGAAGATCGTATACGCATCCGTTCTGAAGAAATCCTATCCGACGACTGGGCGGTTCTGAAGAAGACCGTCCTCGACTACCGTCGCCGCGACGGACAATGGGAGACACAAATCCGCCAGACTTACGATCGCGGCGATGGCGCGGTGATCCTGCCCTATGATCCCCAGCGTTCGACCGTGCTCCTGGTGCGCCAGTTCCGCTATCCTGCCTATGTCACCGGCCACCGCGAGCCGCTGGTCGAGGCCTGCGCGGGATTGCTCGACGAAAACGATCCGGAGACCTGCATCCGCAAGGAGGCGGAGGAAGAGCTCGGCTATCGGCTGAACCATGTGGAGCGGCTGTTCTCGCCGTATATGAGCCCGGGCAGCGTCACAGAGCGGCTCTGGTTCTTCACCGCCCTCTATTCGCCCGCCGACCGCATTTCGGCCGGCGGCGGCGCAGCAGACGAAGGCGAGGACATCGAAGTGCTGGAAATGCCGCTCGACGAGGCCCTTGCCGGCATCGCCGACGGCCGCATCATCGACGCCAAAACCATTATTCTGATCCAGCATCTGAAGCTGAACCCGATTGTCGGCTGAGCGGGTGGCCTGCCACCCCGAAGCGAGAAGAGCGAAGGGTGGTGCGGACGACGGGAATCGAACCCGTACGATCAGAGATCGAGGGATTTTAAGTCCCTTGCGTCTACCAATTCCGCCACGTCCGCGCCCGTTTCGTTTCAACTACTTAGGCGGTCTCGTCAATCGGCGTCATGTAGTCCCGAAAAAGCGTTGTGCAAAACATGGTCTGTTTTATTCCCCTGTACCCGATTTGCCGATCTTTTTCGTCCAAGCCGGCAGGCGCTCAACGCCTCTATCATGACCGGCGTCAAGTGTTGCACCGAACTGCATCGAAGGGCAGGGGATGCGGCATGGGGAACAGGGAGTTTTCAGATGATGACGGCGCATGAGGTGGAGGAGATACGCGAACCGCGCCTGCAGGTGCACCGGACCGGTCGGGGTCTTTTAAGCGGCGGCTCGGGGAGCGCGCAACGAGGCGCGCCGTCCTCCACAGGTCTCTCGGCTGGATGTTGCCACGGTCCGCCGCCCGAAGCGGCGAACCGTGCGCTCAATCGCTTACTTGATGATCTTTACGATCTTGCGGGTGCCGGGATCCACGATAACCGTGCGATTGTCCACGACAACGTAGCGATATTTGACGTTCGGAACCTCATGGAGTTCGACCGTGTCGGGCAGAGCGGTCCCGACATTCAGTTCCACGCCGGGAACCTTGACTGAGGCCAGAGGCTCTTTCTTGACGTACTCCTGTATGACTGTCTCGTCCTGCGGCTGAATGACCACGTCCTGTGCCGCGGCGGCGCCGATGCCGGCAAGTAGCAAAACTCCCGCTGCGACGGCTGTAAGATCGGTTCTCATGTTGCTTCCTTTCTTCTTTGAGCTTGGCGCGAAGCGCTCGCGAGTCTTTTGCGCTAGACGAAGTGGCGCGCCCAAGATCGCCAGGAGTTGGCAGGCGCCCAACTTGGCCGCCGACAAGGGGATCTCGTTCGAACGACCTGTCAGGCAAATTGCATTCAAACCCATGAGTTCCGAACAACGGTGGGTTTGGGCCCTTTGCGTCCTGTCATTTGACTTTGGTCGCATGTTCAATAGGACCTAAGCCCCGCAATGGAACTGCTCCCCAGAAACGGGCGTTGCGTTTGCTACTAATGTTCAAAAGGAGACTGATCATGGCCGACGGCCCTACTGTGGTAAATTCTGGCGGCGGCGGCACTGCTGTGGCGGTAGTTCTCGCAATTGTCGCGATTGTTGTCCTGCTCATCTTTACGGGCGTGATAAATCTTGGTGGTGGGGGGAAAAACATTGACGTCAAAGTTGACGTTCCCAAGGTCGAGGCGCCTTCCGCGCCCGCACCGGCGAAGCCGGCAGCACCAGCCGCGCCGTCGAACGGCGGTTGATGTCAATCCGACGCATCATGAGGCAAAGCATGACCCCTGGTTCCATCAAAGTTGATGGCCACGTCCGTACCGAGATTCCTGCTAACGACAATCAGATGGCTGGCGCCGATATTCCCACCGAGTCGCTCTTGGACATTGTCCAGAGCGACGACTTCGCCGACGTGCTTTGCGCGAAAGCTGAGCGCCTCGCTGCCAAGGTGGTCGTGCTGATGGCGATTTGCTTGACATCGACACTGGTCGCCGGTGTTTATTTTTTACTCTTGCCCTCTTGAACGAGCAGCTTGAGCCGGGGTGCCCTCGAGGCCCATCGTGTGGCAAATCTGGCTGCCGGTGGTCGCGTCTTCGTTGAGCGATCCTGGTTTTTCGTTAGACTTGGCTTCCGCTAGCCCGGGTTGGCGGCAGGACATCAAAAGCGCGCCGCGTTGAAGGAATTCATGCGACGCGCTTCAGATCGCTTTGGGCAACATGCATTAGTAGTCGCGATCGTCGATCACCGCTGGGTGATGCCGATGGTGGCGACGTTCGATTGAGCCCGTAACAACGACGGTGTCGTGGCTATGATGCCGACGACCATGATCATAGAAGGCCACGGTGCCGTGACGTCGATGATGGAGGCGCTGGCCCTGATCGTTGATTACCGCGACATGGCGGTGATGATGGCGGTGGGTCTTGATGACGACATCGGCCTCTGCCGCCGACGCGACAACCGGCATTGCGACGAAAATGAGCGCCATGGCACTTGTCAACAGAATCGCTTTCATAAGTGTTCTCCATCTTCCCGGTCCCTCGGATACGTTCACAACAGCCAAAGTCGCAAGAAATCTCGATTTGGGCTTTTGCAGCGGAATGAGCAGGGGCCGCCAACGGGTTGGGTCGGAGTTGATTGGTGACCCCTGCTCTCATGGGCGCATGAAGGGACCGTTGCTGCACCCATCAAACAAATGGGAGGAATGCCAGTACGTTCCTCGCAGGGGAGCTGATCGGACCTCTGCCGCAGATATTCGGACCAAGGTCTTGCGGATTTACTTGGACCTTCGTCGCGCTTGCCACTCGACGGCTGTTTTCCCGATGCGACTCTTCGATGTTCGCACGCAGGGAACATGACGACACGCGGCATCAGCTCCTGCGCCGGTCGCTTTCAGACAAGCGGGCATGGTGATACTGGTGCGATCACGCAATTCCGCGCGCCGCGGGCAATGATACGGTGTTTGCGCGGCGGATCTGATCCGTCTAGGCCGGCGTCTACCGGGCCCAACCCATCCCCCCGCCCACTGGGGACGCCGGCCCCTCAGTCCTTGGAATTGCCGTAGAATTGCAGTCGCGGACCATGCGAGATCGAGCATGATCCTGTCCGTTGACCGGACGTGGCGATGGGCTCAGAACTTGTAGCTCAGATTGATGCCGACCGTATTCAGCTTCACATTCTGGTCGCGATCGAGAAAATCGTCCGGCGCATCGAAATGCTCCTTGCTGAAATCATAGTAGCGATACTGCGCCCCGACGACGAACCTGTCGGTCAGCGCATAATCGACGCCGGCGCCAACCGTCCAGCCTATGCTGGTTCGCGTGTTGTCGAACAAGGTACCGGCATCTTGCGAGGTTTCGATGCCGGCAAAGGCGATGCCGCCGATGCCGTAGATCAGGAACCGGTCCATCGCATAGCCGGCCTTGGCATTGATGGAACCGAACCACTTGACATCCGTGCCGAGCAGATTTCCCGCACCCAGTTCTTCGGCGCCCTTTGCCGAGGAATAGTTGAGCTCTGCTTCGGCGCCGAGCACCGCTTGGTCGAATTGCCACAGACCGGCGACATGGCCACCGACGAAACCGCCGTCGAGGTCTGGCGAGGCGGCAAACGGCTCGCCCTCGGTTCCCGAAATGTCCGAACTGCCCCAGCCATAACCGCCTTGCAGGCCGGCATAGTAGCCGGTCCAGTCGAAACCGGGCGCGGTCATCGGCACATCGGCCACAGGTTCGGCTGCGAAAGCCGGTGCGGCCAGAGCGGCAAGAAAACCGACACTTGCAAGCATTAGCCGACGCATCGAACTCCCCGAACGAAGAGCTGGAAGATCCTGGCTGGCACGCTAACCCGATTTGCGGCAAAACGGAATCGCATTTCTGTGCGGCTGATTTACGCTCTCTGCGTCGGGTCTTGGAACAATCGGGAGAAAGTGTGAGGCTGGCCAAAACCGTGGCGGCTTGGCACAGTCGAGCAAACAGGAGTCGCTTCATGGCGAACACGCCGTCGGGCAGCAAACCCAGACCATGGACTGAAATGGCGACGCATCTGGTCGATGTCGCCATGGGCAGGAAACCCGCTGACCTCGTCATCCGCAACGGCCGCTGGGTCAATGTTCACTCAGGCGAGATCATAGCCGGCACCGACATCGCCATTGCCGGCGGGCGCTTCGCCTATTGCGGGCCGAATGCCGGCCACGCGATCGGGCAGAGCACCAAGGTGGTCGATGCCGGCGGACGCTATCTGGTGCCCGGCCTCTGTGACGCGCACATGCATGTCGAGAGCGGCATGGTGACGGTGACCGAGTTCTGCCGCGCCGTCATTCCGCACGGCACCACCTCCATGTTTATCGATCCGCACGAGATCGCCAATGTGCTCGGCCTGCCCGGCGTGCGGCTGATGCA
The DNA here is from genome assembly GCF_020164675.1 of Mesorhizobium sp. ESP-6-2. Lineage (NCBI taxonomy): Bacteria > Pseudomonadati > Pseudomonadota > Alphaproteobacteria > Hyphomicrobiales > Phyllobacteriaceae > Mesorhizobium > Mesorhizobium sp. ESP-6-2. The sequence goes on along the minus strand of NZ_JAIUGT010000003.1, from coordinate 105,342 downwards.
TGACGAGGCCGTCGCCATGCCGATCAACGTGCATGTCCAGATGCCGTCCTGCGTGCCCTCGGCCCCCGGGCTCGAACATGCCGGCGCCGAGCTGACGGTCGCCGACGTGGCGGAAGCGATGACCTGGGAAAACATCATCGGGCTGGGCGAAGTGATGAATTTCCCGGGCGTCGCCGCCAACGATCCGGTGATGTCGGGCGAGATCGCCGCTACGGTGAAGGCGGGCAAGACGGTCGGCGGCCATTATGCCTCGCGCGATCTCGGCCTGCCGTTCCACGGCTATGTCGCCGGCGGCCCGGAGGACGACCATGAGGGCACGCGCGCCGAGGATGCCATCGCACGCGTGCGCCAGGGCATGAAGGCGATGCTCAGGCTGGGCTCGGCCTGGTACGACGTCGCCTCGCAGATCAAGGCGGTCACCGAGGGCGGCATCGATCCGCGCAATTTCATCCTGTGCACCGACGACAGCCATTCCGGCACCTTGGTTCACCAGGGGCATATGGACCGCGTGGTCCGCCACGCCATCAGCCAGGGCTTAAAACCGGTGACAGCGATCCAGATGGCGACGCTCAACACCGCTCAGCATTTCCGGCTGGAGCGCGAGATCGGATCGATCGCGCCGGGGCGGCTGGCCGATCTTCTGATTGTCTCGGATCTCGCTGCAATGGCCATAGACGAGGTCTATGCGCGCGGCGTCAGGCTGGCCAAGGGCGGCAAGCTCGACATCGATATTCCGGCCTACGATTATCCGGAGACTGCGAAGAATACGGTCAAGCTTGGCAAGAAACTCAAAGCCGCGGATTTCGACGTCGCGGCACCCAAGGGCGCCAACGAGGTGCGCGTCAGGGTCATCGGGGTCATCGAAAATCAGGCACCGACGCGGGCGCTGGAAGCGGATCTCGCCGTCGAGGACGGGCTGGTCGCCATGGATCGCCGCAACGACATCTGCCAGATCGCACTGGTCGAGCGTCACAAGGGTACCGGCGGCATCACCAATGCCTTTGTCTCCGGCTTCGGCTACATCGGCGATTGCGCGATGGCGTCGAGCGTCGCGCATGATGCCCACCACATCATCGTCGTCGGCACCAACAAGCGGGATATGGCGCTTGCGGTCAACCGACTGGGCGAGGTCGGTGGCGGCGTCGTGCTGTTTTCCAAGGGTAAGGAACTGGCATTGGTCGAAATGCCGATCGCCGGGCTGATGTCGGACGAGCGGGCCGAAATCGTCGCGGCCAAGGCCGACAAACTGACCGAGGCCATGCGCCAGATGGGCTGCTCGCTGAACAACGCCTACATGCAGCACTCGCTGCTGGCGCTGGTCGTCATTCCGGAGCTCAGGATTTCCGATGTCGGCCTGATAGACGTGACGACCTTCCAGAAGGTCGACCTCTTCGTGTAAGAGCAGTTGCGGTCGCTTCGCTCATCCGCCGGTGGCGATCGTCAACACCTTGAACGGCGTGGTGATGACGATCTCGGCAACCGAGCCGACGGCCTTGCCAAGGCCCTGGCCGAGGTTGTTGAGCTGCACTGGGGGTTCGTCCGACGCCAGGCCGGCCGGGGCCCGCAGCCGGTCGCCGAGCAACTGAACCAGGATCGGATTGTCGGCGAATTTGGCGTGGTTCAGCCGGTCGCCACCCTTGGTCTGGCTGAGATCGACCACAGACACGCCATAGCTGGCGAGATCGGCCGCGTCACCATAGTCGCCGACGCGGGGCTTGTCGCCCGAGATCAGGGAAGACAATTTGAGTGCCCGGTCGTCCGCGGAAAGCAGGATGGCGAAGGGTTTGTCCGGCTTGCCGTAGCGGATCATCTGTTTCTTGAACACGTCGACGTCGATGTCGGGCGAGGCCAAGATGACATAACCAAGCTTGCCGTGGAGATCGCGGTCGCCGGTGATGGCAAGCTGGCGCAGCGCCTCCATGGTCACCCATGTTCCCATCGAATGGGCGACGATGTCGATGCTCTTGGCCCGCGTCTTTGCCAGCATCCTGAGCGTTGCCTCGAGGTCGTCACGCGCCGCGTTGGCGCTCTCCTTGTCGTAGATGTAGCCCGTCGTCTTGCCGCTCGAAGCCCAGGAGAACAGCACCGGCGTGCCCGGATATTTCGTGTCGTGCGCGATCTGCGTCAGCCGGTAGATGCCGTCGTCGAAACCATTGTTGAACCCGTGCACGAAAACCAGCGCACGGTCGCCGCGCATGGCGATGTCGGCACCGACCGCCTTGGCGAATTGCGGCGCATCCGCATAGAACGCGACATCCTTGGCGGTGAAGTCCTTGGCTGGATTGCTGTTGGCAGACCCTCGGACACGCTCGATCATGCCGACCTTGTGGCTTTTCGGCACGGTGACGTCGACCCGGGCGAAGCTGGTGGTCAAGGAGCGATCGCCGTCGAACACCTGCCGCGGGTCCTTCGTCGCCTTCTGGCGGGTGGTGGCGACGAATATCTCGTGGGTGGCCGCGATGTCGGACGCGGGTACGGCAACCATAGTCCTGTTCAGCAGATCGTGCGTGTTTCGGCCGGCGCAGCCTGCGACCAGCAGCGCGAACGCAATGACGACGAAACTCTTCGAATGCACCGTCACACGCCGGCTCCCGCAAAGGAGGACGTCAACGCGTGACGTCGCTGGATATTTCGATAAGGCCAGAGGCCGGCGCGGTCCAGTTCAAAGTTGGTCGGCACCTTCGCAAGGCCAAGCGGGCCACGCCAAGCCGCGGCAATGCATCTATTGCCCGAGCAGGCTGATGCGGTCGGTCACGTCGCGGTCGCTGGCAAATCCATCGTCTTCGCGCAGCCGTTGGCCGATCATCTTCACCAGCGCGGGATTGTCGGCGAATTTCGTATGGTTGAAACTGTCCGCTCCCTTGATCTTGGAGAGGTCGACGACGGTTACGCCGTAGGATGCAAGGTCGGCGGCGTCCTTGTAGTCGCCGACGCGCGGCCGCGCGCCGGCGATCAGGCCAGAGAGCCGGAGCGCGCGGTCATCATCGGACAACAACAGGATGAACGGCTTGTTGGGTTTGCCATAGCGGCGCATCTGGCTCTTGAACACGTCGACATCGATGTCGGGCGATGCGAGCACGACGTCGCCGAGCTTGCCGCCGAGATCACGGTCGCCGGTGATTGCGAGCTGGCGCAGCGTCTCCATGGTCACCCAGGTTCCCATCGAATGGGCGACGATATCGATGCGCCGCGCGCCGGTCTGCGCCAGCATGCGCAACGTCACTTCGAGCTGGTCGCGCGCGGCGCTGGCGCTTTCCTTGTCGTAGACATAGTCGGTAGTCTTGGCGCCGGATGCCCAGGAAAACAGCACGGGCGTGCCGGGATAGCCGGAATCGTGGACGATCTGGGTCAGGCGGTAAACGGCGTCGTCGAAGCCGGTGTTGTAGCCATGGACGAAGACCATGACGCGGTCGCCGCGCGCCGCGATGTCAGCACTCAGCGCACTGGCGAATTTCGGCTGGGTGTCGTAGCCGACGACCTCGGAGGCCATGAAATACTTGGCCGGATCGTTCGACTTGCCGCGCGAGCGGCGTTCGATCTGCCCGGTCTGGTGGATGCCGGGCACGGTGACGTTGACGCGGGCGTAGTTCAGCGTGGCCGATCGCTCGCCGTCGAAGACCTTGTTCGGATCGTCGGATTTCTTGCGCGTGGTGGCGATGAAGATGCTGTGATTGCCGGCGATCTCGGTCACCGGCGCTGCCACGATGGCGCTGCCGAGCAGTTCCTGGGTCTGCTGTCCCGCGCAGCCCGCGACAAGCAAGGCTAGGCCAATGGCAAAAATCGTCTTCAACGGCACGTCTGAAATTCCACTCCGGCCCGAAAAGGCCAATCGCCTCCACAAGTCTCCCCCGACAGGGCAAGTGCGGCGGAAGTAAGTCGTGTCCAGCCGAAAAGCGGTCGGCGTACGGCGACCGCCGCCGCAGTGTTGCACGAAAGCCAGACTGGCATCAGGACGGGCCCCGACGGGCCTTGGCACCCGCATGGATTTCAAGAATTACATGAACAACCATCCCCAACTAACGGCAAATATATCACGAAACGCCGACGACTTGGGAACATGAGTGACCGGGCAATGGTTTCACGGGGCCGCCTGTGCAATAGACGGAATCGGGTTGCTCGGCGGCAAGGCTCGCGACAAACGGTCGTTCCGTGGTCAATCGATGATAGACATTCCCAAACGACATGCGTTCAAGGTGGCCCCGATGACCAGCTTCTCTTCCCGCGTTGCCACCGCTGCTTCCGCCATCCGCCGGATCTTTCCGGAAACGCCGCTGCAGGAGAACGATTATCTGTCGAAGAAGACCGGCGCGCGGGTATTTTTGAAGCGCGAGGATCTGAGCCCGGTGCGCTCCTACAAGATCCGCGGCGCCTTCAACTTCTTCCGCAAGGCTCTGGGCGAGGGCAACCATGCCGAACTGTTCGTCTGCGCTTCCGCAGGCAACCATGCGCAGGGTTTTGCCTTCGTCTGCCGCCATTTCGGCAAAAAGGGCGTTGTGTTCATGCCGGTGACGACGCCGCAGCAGAAGATCGACAAGACGCGGCTGTTCGGCGGCGACTTCGTCGAGATCAGGCTGATCGGCGATTTCTTCGACGATTGCTATCGCGCCGCCATTGAATTCACAGAAAGCGCCGGCGCTCATATGGTGCCGCCCTTCGACCACAAGGACATCATCGAGGGACAGGCGACGGTCGCCTATGAGATCGCCGACCAGATGCCCGGCGCGGGCATGCCCGACATTGTCGTGCTGCCGGTCGGTGGCGGAGGTCTGGCCGCAGGGGTGACGCACTACTTCGCCGATCAGGGGCGTGAGGCGCGCTTCGTCTTTTGCGAACCGGCAGGGGCGCCAAGCCTGCGCGAGAGCCTTGCGGCGGGAAAACGACTCAAACTCGCCAAGGTCGACAATTTCGTCGACGGCGCGGCGGTCGCCGAAATCGGCCGTGAGCCCCTGCGGCACCTCAAGGACTTCGCCGCCGAGACGGTGCGGCTGATCCCGGAAAACCGGCTCTGCGCGACCATGATCGAGATGCTCAATGTCGAGGGCGTGGTGCTGGAGCCGGCCGGCGCGCTGGCTATCGATGCGCTGAAGGATTTTTCCAGGAAGGAAATCCGCGGCAAGACCATCGTGGCCGTGGTTTCGGGCGGCAATTTCGATTTCGAACGGCTGCCGGACGTCAAGGAACGGGCACTGCGCTTCGAAGGCCTGAAGAAATACTTCATCATTCGCTTTCCGCAGCGGCCGGGCGCGCTGCGTGACTTCCTTGAAATGCTTGGGCCGGACGACGACATCGCCCGCTTCGAATATCTGAAGAAGTCGGCACGCAATTTCGGCTCGGTTCTGATCGGCATCGAAACCAAGGATCGCCGCAATTTCGACCTGCTGAAAGCGAATTTCGAGGCCGAAGGCGTCCAGCATCAGGATATCACGGACAACGAGACATTGGCCGGGTTCATCATATGAGTGGAAACGTCTTCATCGCCCTGTTTTCAGGCATCAATGTCGGCGGCAACCGCATCGTCAGGATGGCGGACTTGCGGGCATTCTTCGAGGATCTCGGCTTTTGCGACGTCGCCACCTACGTGCAGAGCGGCAATGCCGTGTTTCGGTCGGAGAAGGGGGACGCTGCCACGCTGACGAAAGAGATCGAGGCAGCCTTCGAGAAGAAATGGGGGTTCCATTCGCGCATCATGGTGCGCGATCTCGGCTGGGTCGAACGGCTGGTCAGGGAAAATCCCTATCCGGAGATTGCCGAGGAGCCGACAAAGCTGCACGCGTATGCGCTGGAGCGCGCGCCGACCGCCGAGGAGGTGGCACGGCTGGCCGAAAGATGTACGGGTCCGGAGCGGTTCGAGATCAAGGGCGACGTGCTTTACCTGCATGCACCCGACGGACTGGGCAAATCGGTGTTTGCCAATCTCATTCCACGCACGCTGAAGGTACCGGGCACTGCCCGCAACTGGCGCTCGGTGCTGGCGCTGCTGGAGATGGCCGGCAAGTCCGGCGGCGGCTGATTGATGCCTGCCGTAATGCGCAAAGAAGAGCCTATGCCGCCTCGGCGCGTTTCCAGTCGAACGTCAGCTCCTCGCGAAACGCAAAGCGTTTGATGTGGTCGGCGACGACGCTTTCAAGGCGCTCGATAGAGCCGGGGTCGTCGCTCGATACGGTGATGTGCAGCGCAGCTCCATCGGCATCCATGATGGTGCGGCCGAGCGAAAGGTCGATGGCGCCATGGTTGGGATCGAATTCCACGGGGAATTTGTGGGCCCAATGTTTGCACAATTGCTGCAGATAACGGCTTGCATGTGCGGTGGTGACATCGGCATGGCTGATCGTCATGAAGGGATCTCCGAGGGTGAAACGCACGAAACGGCGCCCGCTTTCGAGGCGGGCGCTATCGCCGCATAGATAGGCGCAACCTCGCCCGCCGCCATAGGCCGGCTGCCGACCGCTCGAAAAGGTGATCGATCACCAGCTTCCGGTGTTCGGCATCGACGCCCACGGTTCGGCCTTTGCCTTCGCCGGACCTTTCTGCAGAAGTTCGATCGAGATTCCGTCCGGCGACTTGACGAAAGCCATGTTGCCGTCGCGCGGCGGCCGGTTGATGGTGACGCCGCTGTCCATCAGCCGCTGGCAGGTGGCGTAGATGTCGTCGACTTCATAGGCGAGGTGGCCGAAATTGCGGCCGCCCTTGTAGTCTTCCGGGTCCCAATTGTAGGTGAGCTCGACCAGCGGTGCTTTCTCGTCGATGCCGCTTTGCTCGTCTTCCGGCGCGGCCAGGAAGATCAGCGTATAGCGGCCCTGCTCGTTCTCGTAGCGGCGCACTTCCTTCAGGCCGAGCTTGTTGCAGTAGAAATCGAGCGAAGCATCGATGTCGGCGACGCGGACCATGGTGTGCAGATAGCGCATGTGATTTCCTCGACTTGTTGGGTTGCGGCGCAACATAGGGGTGGGCCGTCCAAAGGGCAAATCCCAGGCGGCCGCCGGCGCCGCCAAAGAACAAATCCGGCATTCGCATAATGAGCCGTGAAAAAAGGCACGTCAGGTCTTGCACACACCGGAAGCCGCAGTGTTAATCTGGTGTCAAGAATCAGTTGCGGTGGTCTTGAAAAAAGGGGGCATTCTTATGGGGGAAAAGGCCTCTTTGACGGGGCGGTCCGAAACCCTTGGCGACGCCATGAAGCGCGACGAAGGCGGCGATGCTGTCGATCTGACCGAAATATCCGGCGCCATCAAGTGGTTCGATGTAGCCAAGGGCTATGGCTTCATCCTCCCGGATGACGGCGTTTCAGGCGACATCCTCCTCCATGTGACATGCCTTAGACGGGATGGTTTCCAGACTGCTCTGGAGGGAGCGCGCGTTGTCTGCCTCGTCAAGCAGGGCGAGCGCGGATTGCAGGCTTTCCGGATTCTCTCCATGGATGTCACCACGGCTGTCCATCCGGCGGAAATGCAGGAGCAGCGCACACATGTCTCGGTGACGCCGGAGAGCGGGCTGGAACGCGCCTTGGTGAAGTGGTTCAACCGCACCAAGGGGTTTGGTTTCCTGACGCGGGGCGAGGGCACCGAGGACATTTTCGTCCATATGGAGACCTTGCGCCGCTACGGCATCACCGAGCTTCGGCCGGGGCAGGTCGTGCTTGTCCGCTTCGGGCGCGGCGACAAAGGCCTTATGGCTGCCGAAATCCATCCCGATATGGGAACCTTGCCGGTCGCGCATTAGGGCGGTTGCCGAGGATTTTCGCATGACACATAGGAACTGGCTGACGGCGGGCGCAATGTGCGTCCTGGCTGCCGTCATCGTCGCCGCGGGCGCCTATTTCTATTCGCCTGCACCGACGGCGGCCGACAGCCGGGTGATGACCTTGCCGGTGGACCCGACGCCGCTGGTCGTGGCGACGAAAGGCGGAGATCGCTCCTTTTCCATCGAAATCGCCGACACCGACGCTGAACGCGAGGCCGGCTTGATGTATCGCCAAGATATGGCAGACGATCACGGCATGTTGTTCGTCTTCGACATGCAGCAGCAGGTCAACTTCTGGATGCAGAACACGCCGATGCCGCTTGACCTGGTTTTTATCGGCCAGGATGGCAAGATCCGGGCGGTCAAGCACGGCGAGCCGCAATCCCAGGCCCTGATTTCGCCTGGCGTCCCGGTGCGCTTCGTGCTCGAGCTCAAGGCGGGCACCGCCGCCAGGAACGGCATCGGGTATGGCGACTTGGTGCGCCATCCGGCCGTTGACACTATATCAGGTCCCGGGGTGCCGCCATCGGACAATGGCGATGCGCCGAACGGCGGTGGCGGTTGAGGACGCGGACAGTATAGCCGATGCAGTTTTTTTCCCATGACGGGTTCGATATCGCCTTCCTCGATCGCCAGCCGGGATCGGGCCGGGGCGATCCTGTGCTGATGATCCATGGCTTTGCATCCAGCCATTACGTCAACTGGGTTTCGCCCGGCTGGTTCAAGACGCTGAACGATGCCGGCTACCGTGCCATTGCGCTGGACAATCGCGGCCACGGCTCGTCATCGAAAAGCTACGAAGAGGCAGATTACACCCCGGCCCGGATGGCCTCGGACGCGGCTGCTTTGCTCGATCATCTCGGCATCCAGCGCGCCCATGTCATGGGCTATTCGATGGGCGCAAGGATAGCGGCATTCCTGGCGCTGTCGGATCCCGACAAGGTCGCGACGCTGGTTTTCGGCGGTCTCGGCATCGGCATGATCGACGGCGTCGGCGATTGGGATCCGATCGCGGCGGCCCTTCTTGCCGACGATCCGGCCAAGACCACCCATCCCCGCGGCCGTTCGTTCCGCGCCTTCGCCGACCAGACCCGCAGCGACCGCCGGGCGCTCGCGGCCTGCATCGCCACGTCCCGCGAGTTGCTGAGCGAGGACGAAATTGCCCGGATCGCCCAGCCGACGCTGATCGCCGTCGGTACCACGGACGATATTGGCGGCTCGCCCGACGAGCTTGCCGCGCTGATGCCCAACGCAAAAGCTTTCCACATTGAGGGCCGGGACCATATGCTGGCCGTCGGCGACAAGACCTTCAAGCAGCGTGTACTGGAATTCTACGCCGAAAATCCGCTTTGAGCGGTCATTGTCCGGCGTTGGGCCTTGAGCCAGACGGCATTTGCGATCCCGGGGTTTAAATTATTCCTTAAGCGCTTCGAGCGACCGGGCAAGGTTCAGCCTGGCCTGCGGTTCGAAGCGCCGGCGGAATTCCTCGCTGTGGAAGATGTGCGGGCGGGTGAGGAAGCTGTTCAACACCGCGCCGCGACCGGCCCGCCACATCGGCTCCTCCACCCATTGATATTCGGCGCGGATCGCGCGCTCATAGGCGTCGAATGCATCTGGCGGGGCGCCGAGGATCGACAGGTCCATGTCCAGGAAAAGGGCGGCGTCGTGCGTCGCGGTCATGTCTTCGAAGACCGGCAACCGGTGTGTCGCGGTGGCAAGGATCATGGCGCTGATGCGGCCGAGGCGCTGGGCGTCGATGCGGCCCGCGAGCTTTTTTTCCGCGAGCGCCGCGCTTTGCGCCTCATTGTCCTTGGCCCGGCTGTCATAGACGGCGTCGTGGAACCAGATCGCGGCCTCGACGGCCTCGGGATCGCCGAGCAGCTCCCGGTATTCACTGGCCAGCGCCAGCATCGCCTCGATATGGGCAAGGTTGTGGTAGTGGCGGTCCTTGTCCTCGTAGAGGGTGGAAAGCTCGCGTTTGAGGGCATCGTCGAGCAAGCGTTCATTTTCCATGGCGGCTTGAATTCCCGCGAACCAAATCCATTTGACAAAGCACTAAGGAAAATTGAGTTCAATCGTGCTATGATCTGGCTTATATGTGCGGCCCGACATTAGGCAAGGCGGCAGGACGACGTCGATGAACAGCATCAGCATTTCCCGACACAGCGCGTTGCAGCCGGTCGATCCGATCTGGCGCTCGATCCGTGACGAAGCGATGGACGCGGTCAATCGCGACCCGCTGCTCGCGGCCTTCCTCTATTCGACCATCCTCAATCAGGAGAGCCTGGAGGAGGCGGTCATCCATCGGCTGGCCGAGCGGTTGGCGCACCAGGACATCGGCTCCGATCTCATCCGCCAGACCTTCAAGTCGATGCTGGCCGACGACAAGGATTGGCCGACCACGGTGCGTGTCGATATCCAGGCCTATTACGACCGCGATCCGGCCTGCGACCGCTTCATCATGCCGGTGCTCTACTTCAAGGGGTTTCACGCCATCCAGACCCACAGGCTGGCGCATTGGCTGTGGAACCAGGGACGCAAGGATTTCGCGCTCTATCTGCAAAGCCGTTCGTCCTCGGTCTTCCAGACCGATATCAATCCGGCGGCCCGCATCGGCAAGGGCATCTTCATCGACCACGCCACCGGTCTGGTCGTCGGCGAGACAGCGGTCATCGAGGACGACGTGTCGATCCTGCACGGTGTCACGCTCGGCGGCACCGGCAAGGCCGGCGGAGACCGCCACCCCAAGATCCGTCGTGGCGTGCTGATCGGCGCCGGCGCCAAGATCCTCGGCAATATCGAAATCGGCCATTGCTCCAAGATCGCCGCCGGTTCGGTGGTGCTTTCGCCGGTGCCGCACAACAAGACGGTCGCGGGCGTGCCGGCTCGCGTCGTCGGCGAGACCGGTTGTGACCAGCCATCGCGCCAGATGGACCAGCTTCTGCCGTCGCAGACGATGGACCAGGTCGTCAGCTTCGACATCTGATTTTTACCGCGGGGCGTCGCGGAGTTCCGCACTGCTCGCGCCGGCGGCTTCGATTGCCGTGCAATACGGCGAGCTTGCCTTTACATGGCCATCGTCGACGTGTCAGAAGCGCCGTTCAAACGAGCAAGCCCGATGATCGGAGAAGACTGTTGAAGCCTGACGAAATCAGAAAGCTGGACGCCTATTTCAAGCGCGTCTTCCAGAACCCCAAGCTCGAGGTCAAGGCACGGCCGCGCAAGGAGGATTCGGCCGAAGTCTATGTCGGCGACGAATTCCTCGGCATCGTCTTCAAGGACGAGGATGACGGCGACTACAATTTCTCGATGGCGATTCTCGACATCGATCTGGGCTGATCCTACCGTCCCATGGCGACGCCGGACGCAAACGCGGCCGGCCTTCCCGTCAATGTCCCGCCTTCAGGACACGCCCGGCCTCGGCGGTGATTGCCGCGTCAAGGGCCTGCCAATCCCCCAGAAATTCCTTCGGGAAGCGATAGGTGAGGCTGAGATCCTCGCCGACATGGATGTCGCGCTCGCAAGGCGCCAGCGATTGTTCGGCTGCCGGCCCACTCAGGCAGCGGGCCACGAACGGGTCCTTGCCGGGCCGGTTGCCGACAACGAGCACCTCGTTGAGGTAACCTGATTTCGCGTTGAAACCGTAAATCGTCGTGCCGCCCGGACCTGCCGTGCCGGGCTGCACGATCAGCGCGCTGTAGATCGGCCCGAAACGTCCGCTCATGTCGCGAGACATCATCTGCTGTTCGAAGGATAGGAAGACGATGCTTTTGGTTGGCCCCGTGTGATTGAAATCGCGGCGGGCAGCTTCGCTGTAGCCATCCATCTGGGGGTAGCGCAGGTAGAGGTCGAGCCGCGAGGCGATGCCGTCGCGCCGCGCCTGCTCGAAACGGATGAAGTTGGCCGGCACGGCGATGACATTGTTGCCGATCACCACCTTGCGCATCGTCGCATCATCCGTGTAGCCGGCCATGGCGATCGAATGGCCGAACCATTTGCCGGCAAGGCTGATTGCGACCGACAGCAGGGCGAGTGCTGCGAAGGCGTAGAACACCCGCTTCATCAGCGTGGAATCGACCACGGTGAATTCGGGATCGTCGGCGATCGCTGCCTGCTTCATCTCTGTCCCCGGATTCCTGTCCCGTGACGGCACGCATCGCACGGCACGGCTCTTGCAGTCCTCCCAGCGACTGTGCGATTTCATGGTAAACGGAAGGTAAAGATGGGCCCGGTTGAGCTAACTGCGTTCGCTTTTCTTGTCGGGTTGACGGCTTGCGGGCTGGTCGGATCGGCGATGGAGTTGGTTGCCGGGCGCAAGGTCGCGTTCACCGAGCCTTATGTGTCCTCCGCGCACGTACTGCGTTCGCTCGCCGCCACCGCGTGCGCCGGGCCGTTCATGCTGCTCAACGATGCCTTGGACGCCCGCCGCGAGGGTCGCATTTCGTCGGTGGCGCTGATCTCCTGCGGCTGCACGGCGGTGGCCTGGATGCTGGCGCTCGGCGTCGTCCTCGTCGCCATTGCGTGTTGGGGGGCTGCCAACCTAGGGTCGTTCGACTTCCAGGCTTGAGACGAATCGGAGACCGGAAATGCCGCTTTATGCGATCGATGGCAGCGAACCAAGCTTCGCGGATGCGGACTCGAACTGGATCGCGCCCGATGCGACGCTCATCGGAGACATCAGCATCGGCCGCAATGCCGGCTTCTGGTTCGGCGTCGTCATCCGCGGCGACAATGAACCTGTCGTGATCGGCGCCGACACCAACGTGCAGGAGCACACGGTCATGCACACTGATCCCGGCTTTCCGTTGACCATTGGCGAAGGCTGCACGATTGGACACCGGGCTATGCTGCATGGCTGCACCATTGGCGACAACAGCCTCGTCGGCATGGGCGCAATCGTGCTCAACGGCGCCAGGATCGGCAAGAATTCGCTGGTCGGCGCCGGCGCGCTGGTCACCGAAGGCAAGGAATTCCCGGACAATTCGCTGATCGTCGGCTCGCCGGCCAAGGCGATCAGGGTGCTGGACGAGACGGCGATCGCGAGGCTGCGGGCCTCGGCCGCGCACTATGTCGCCAACGGCAAGCGGTTCAAGGCGGCGTTGAAGAAGGTCTGAGTCTCCGCCAGAAATGGCGGAGCCGGCCCGGGGACGGGGCCGGCTCCTTAGACCCGGTCGTTGGGACGGGGAGGGTGGGGACTCGACCGGGTTTCTCCTTAGGCGCATCGCGTTGATGCGTAGCGCCTGGTCTCTGGTTCAAGCGTGCCGGTCCCCCAAAGCTGCGCGTTGGTCGGCATGGATCGACGCCTCAGCGGACGCTGGCGACCGCGTCGGCACGGCCGTCGTTGATCGTCACCCATACGCCGGAGTTGGTATCCGATTGTCGCTTGAGGTAGGTGTAGTCGGTGTCCGTCCAGGACAGGACCTTGGTTTCCAGATTGTCGAGGATGAACTCGCCGAGGCTGGTGCGCACAGCCAGCACCGCGTGGCCGTCACCGTTCGGCTGGCGCGCGACCGTCATCAACAGGTTGCCGGCCGGAACGCCGGCGTCCATCAGCTCGCGGCGCTTTTCCAACGCGTAGTCCTCGCAATCGCCATAGCCATTGTCGGGATAGGCCCAATATTCCTCGACGCCGTTGTTTTCCATGTCGGTGCGCGGCTTGACGCGGGTATTGACCGAATTGTTGATGCTGACGATCGTCGCCCACAGCTTGCGGGTCAATTCGACCGGCGCCCCCTTAGGTGTCCGCTCGCTGCACTCGCCCGGTATGCGCCGGCAGAATTCATAGTGGCCGACAGGCTGTGTGGTGCGGCCGCCGGTGTGCATATAGGCCGGTCCCGCGGCATATGCTGATCCCCAAGCGGAAAGCTGCATCGCCATTGCCATCAGCAACAGCTTGCCCCTCGTTTTCTTCATTGTTTTTGTCTCCCCGTTCGAAGGAGACATTGCCACAGGTGGATTTATTCGACGCAAAAGCGCGCAGTAGATATTGAGTAAAACGCCCCTAGAATAAGTATCAAATTTGAAACTTTTGAACGGTCAATCGTTTAACGTTTCGGGAACTGAAGTGCCTCGAATTGCGCTGTCGTGAAATATAAAACCGGCCGCGAGGGCCGGTTTTGATCTGGACGCTGTTGGGGCTTCAGGCGCGCGGCGTGTTGAATTCCGAATCGAGCGTCTCAGGCCGCTGGATGACGGCGAATTCGATGGCGACGCCATCCTCGAAATGACGCACGATCTGTCCGCGCATGGTGCCGAGCATGACCTGGACGCCGATCGCCGGCTTGACGTCGATCTCGATCGCCGCGCCGGAGAGCGACAGGTCGATGATGCGGCACTGGTACTGACGGCCATCGGTGAGCTGCAGGATGCTGGTCGGGTTGCGGGGGGCAACGCGCTCGTGGCGGCGGTCTTCGGGCAGATCGAGTTCGTGCTTGTTGGCGAGCCACGTCAATTGCGCGGCGAGCTTGTCCTTCTTGCGGTCCGACGCAATCACCGTCATTGCGAAACCGTCCTGCAAGGTGCGGGTGACGACGCCTTCTATGCGGCCGATATGGTCGATATAGGCGATGACCTTTTCGCCGGGCATGCCGATGCGGTCCGTGCGAAGCGCGACGTTACCCGGCGACATATCGACGACCTGGCAAGGATGTTCGGTGCGGTCTTCCAGCATGAAGCGCCCGTATATCTTGACCCGGACGCGCTGAAAGTTACGTCTCTCAGCTTGGGACGGCGCGTAGTCGACCGCCGCTGACCTCATGACTGCCTACACCCCGTTTGGCATCCCCGCGCGCCGATGCCAGGGACTTCATCCCAGAACTACAGCAAAGCGGGTTAACAAAGGGGAAAAACGGGCCGGCGGGCTGTAGGATCGTCAACTATTCCTCGCGCCCGCCATCGAAGACGACGAGGTGGCGAATGCGGCGCGCGCGGCCGAGCGCCGAGATGGTTTCGGGCGCCTCCAGTTCGGCGGGAACAAGCGAGGGAACGTCGATCGCCGGGCGGCTGGCCAGCAGCTCTTTTTCCGGATCGATGACACGGATCGAATCGATCAAAGCGTCCGTGATCGGGTCGGCACCCAGCCAGAACGGCTTCTCCACAGCGCTGATCACGCCAAGGCAACGCGGGTTTTCGACGCCGCCATCCAGCGGCAAGGCAAGCAATTCGAATTTGTTGGAACGGCCGTTGCGGCTGAAGCCCTCGAATATGATCAGCACGACGGATTTCTGGTCGAACACGCCATGGATCAGCTTCGAAACCAGCCGCTGGTCCTTCTCGCGCCACAGCGAAGGGAAGGAGAACCCCTTGAGTTCGCGGCCGTAGGAGGCGCAGAGCCTTGTGCCGGCCAGCCGGAACACCGCTTGCCCACGTGTGTCCCTTTCCAGGATGAACGTGTCGGCCAGCAGCGACTTGATATCGGCCGGCTCTACTTCCGAGCGCTTCGGAGCAGGGCGTTCATCACGCAAGCGGTTCCAATACTGGAACAGCGTGATCGATCCGTTCTGGTTCATGCTAAGCAGCTCCGCGCATTCTGTCGTCTGATGTCCCATCGGTGAACAGAAGGGCGCCCTCCGATGACCTACATGCGTTGCGGAGCAGGAAGCGTGCCAGCGTCGTTAACACTTGTTCACGGGTCGGGGCCGTTAAGGTTAACAAGTGGTTTACGTTGCGCCCAGGCGAGCCGCGTGGCACACAAAAACCACTCCAGAAGCGGTCGTTTCGCGACGATCGGCAGCACTTCAGTCAAGAGTTCGGGGGAACAGGGGACTCGACAGCCGTTCAAGGGAAACCTTGGACGGCTTTCTTTTGATTCGGCACTTTTGATTCGCGCTCGGCGATTCGCCCTTTGTGGTCCGGCGGGCAGTGGTCTAGATGCTCGCAACAACGAATCCTGGACCGAGTGCTAGTGCGCATGAGTGAACCTGTAAGCCCACCGGAAATGGAACAGGCGGATCGCGAGCCCGAGCCGCGTCGCGAGCCGGTCTTCAACCTGCCGCCGATCGTGCTGGCGGTGATCGCCATTTGCGTGGCCGTCTACCTGTTGCAGCAATACGTGCTGAGTGATGCTCAGCAAATGACACTGCTTTACGACGGAGCCTTCATCCCTGTCCTCTACACCGGCCAATACGGCTTCGACTGGTTCCTGTTCACGCGGCCCTTCACATATGCCTTCATGCATGGTGGATTTGCCCATATCGCCATCAACATGGTCTGGCTCGCTGCCTTTGGCTCGCCGCTGGCCAATCGGCTCGGAGCGTTCTGGTTCGCGTTGTTCTTCGCCGCGACGGGACTGGCTTCAGTGGCGCTTTTCTGGGCCATGCATCCATATGGCGAAGCGCCGCTGGTCGGTGCTTCCGGTGCGATATCGGGCATGATGGGAGCGGCGGCACGCTTTGGCTTCCGTACGGATCGTTCGGCGGGCAAAGCCGCTTTCGCCGGCCCCGTGCTGCCGATCGCAATGGTGCTGCGCTCGCGTGGCGTGATGATCTTCCTTGCCGTTTGGATGGTGATCAATCTTGTCACCGGCCTTGTCGGCTTCGCCCCCGGCATCGACAGCCAGATCGCCTGGGAGGCTCACATTGGCGGCTTTGTCGCCGGCTTCTTCGGCTTGCGCTGGTTCGACAGACGTTGGCAGCCGCTCGACTGGGAGACGACCGACCACCGCACTTGAAATGCAACCGATCGCGGCGCACGATGTTCACTCTTACGTGAAAGCCGGTCAGGGCAGGAACCGGTTGGCAAAGTAGAGGAGGACGCCATGACGGTTAAGGCCATTCTCGAGCAAAAAGGCCACGACGTGTTGACGCTCGGGCCGAACGAAAAACTGAGCGAAGCCATCCGCATCCTTGCCGAACACAGGATCGGGGCGTTGGTCATCACCAATGGCGATCGCAAGATCGTCGGCATTCTCTCCGAGCGTGACATCGTGCGCGTCGTCGCCAGGGAAGGCGCTGCCGCGCTCGACATAGCCGTTCGTTCCGCGATGACGCCGAAAGTGAAGATCTGCAACGAGAACCACACCGTCAACGAGGTGATGGAGATCATGACCCGGGGCCGATTCCGCCATCTTCCGGTGGAAAAGGACGGCATGCTCGACGGCATCGTTTCGATCGGCGACGTGGTCAAGCGTCGTATCGAGGATGTCGAGCGCGAGGCTGAGGAAATCCGCGCCTATATCGCTACCGCCTGAGCGGCAAGCAACCGCCGGCCGCGCAACGGCCGGCGGGCGATAGCTACCTGTTGTCGAGTTCGGAGCGGACGAGTTGGAGTCCGCGCCGCGTGATGCGGTAGGGGCCGCCGTCCGATGACGAAACCGCCTTCTTGCGTTTCAGCTTCCGAAACAGGTCGAGATCGACGCCGGGGTAGTGCCAGCCGTCGCGGGTCAGGCATTTGACGGAGGCAATCCGTTTCTTGTCGCTCTTTTCGATCTCGATGCGCCCGCCCTGGGCGAGCAGGTGCAGAACGCGTTGTTCAATACGCGAAATATCCATGGGAGAGTTTTCCGGGAAAACAACAAAAGCCGCCGCCGCGAAGCTTCGCGGCACGGGGTTTCAGGTTTCTGCCCTGCCTCGCTACGAGGTCAGGGCCTTACCGGGACTGAGCGTAAGTGGACATCCACTCTCCATTGGGATGGATGGCCTATAGGCGAAAGCGGCGGAAAAGGCCAGCGGACGGCTTTACGCTTGTCTCGTGATGCGGTTTGCACTAGCGAAGTTGCAAATCAGAATGTGCATTAATGCAACTTCCATTATTCAGTTCGCAGGCCACAATGAGCATCATCGACACCCGCACGCCCGACGCGAAACGCCTGATCCCCGGCGCCACCGGCGACTGGGAAATCATCATCGGGCTCGAGGTCCATGCGCAGGTGACATCGGAAGCAAAACTGTTTTCCGGCGCTTCGACGTCGTTCGGCGCCGCCCCCAACGCCAATGTCAGCCTGGTCGACGCGGCAATGCCCGGCATGCTCCCCGTCATCAACGAGGAATGCGTCAAGCAGGCGATCCGTACCGGCCTCGGGCTGAAGGCGCAGATCAACCACAAGTCCGTTTTCGACCGGAAGAACTACTTCTACCCGGACCTGCCGCAGGGCTACCAGATCTCGCAGTTCAAGCAGCCGATCGTCGGCGAGGGCACGGTGATCATCTCCGTCGGTCCCGACCGCCAGGGCGAGTTCGAGGACATCGAGGTCGGCATCGAGCGCCTGCATCTGGAGCAGGACGCCGGCAAGTCGATGCACGACCAGCATCCGACCATGTCCTATGTCGATCTCAACCGCTCCGGCGTGGCGCTGATGGAAATCGTCTCCAAACCGGACATGCGTTCGGCCGACGAAGCCAAGGCCTATGTCACCAAGCTGCGCACCATCGTGCGCTATCTCGGCACCTGCGACGGCAATATGGACGAAGGCTCCATGCGCGCAGACGTCAATGTTTCGGTACGCCGGCCGGGCGGCGAATTCGGCACGCGCTGCGAGATCAAGAACGTCAATTCGATCCGCTTCATCGGCCAGGCGATCGACTTCGAGGCGCGCCGGCAGATCGCCATCATCGAGGATGGCGGCACGATCGACCAGGAAACGCGGCTGTTCGACGCCGTGAAGGGCGAAACCCGTTCGATGCGCACCAAGGAAGAGGCGCACGACTACCGCTATTTTCCCGATCCCGACCTGTTGCCGCTGGAGTTCGACCAGGCTTATGTCGAAGCGCTGGCCAAGGAATTGCCGGAACTGCCTGATGACAAGAAGGCGCGGTTGATCTCCTCGCTCGGCCTGTCGACTTACGATGCCTCGATCCTGGTGTCGGAAAAGCCGATCGCCGACTATTTCGAGAAGGCGGCCGCCGGCCGCGACGGCAAGCTCGCCGCCAATTGGGTCATCAACGACCTGCTCGGACAATTGAACAAAGCTGGCAAGGACATTGAAAACGCTCCGGTTTCGCCAGACCAGCTCGGCGCCATCATCGATCTGATCAAGGATGGCACCATCTCCGGCAAGATTGCCAAGGACCTGTTCGAGATCGTCTGGAACGAGGGCGGCGACCCGCGCCAGCTGGTTGAGAGCCGCGGCATGAAACAGGTTACCGACACCGGCGCTATCGAAAAGGCGGTGGACGAGGTGATCGCAGCCAACCCGGACAAGGTCGAGCAGGCGCGCGCCAAGCCGACCATGGCCGGCTGGTTCGTCGGCCAGGTGATGAAGGCGACCGGCGGCAAGGCCAACCCGCAAGCCGTCAATGACCTGGTCAAGGCCAAGCTGGGCATCGAGTAGGCTATGTTCGTGCGCACCGCCGGGGATCGCGACCTCGCCCCCATCCGGGCGCTGCTGGTCGAGACCTGGCATGCGACTTACGACGCCATCTACGGCGCCGAACGGGTGACAGAGATCACCGATGAGTGGCATTCGATCGCGTCGCTCACGGCGCGGCTGGCAAAGCCGAACAGCGAGTTCCTCGTCGCCGACGATGGCCAGCGCATTGGCGGCATGGCATTTGCCGAAGCGGTCGATAGCGGCGGCTTGATCATGCTGAAGCAGCTTTACGTGCAGCCCGGCCTGCAGGGCCGGGGCATCGGCGGCATGCTTCTCGACGAGATCATTGAAAGCTTCCCCGAGGCCCGCGCCATCCGGCTGGAAGTGGAAGAGAAGAACACGCGCGCAATTGCCTTCTACCAGGCGAACGGCTTCGTCCAGACCGGCCGCACCGACAATTGCGGTTCGGCCCATTCCGCTATCCCGGCGCTCGTCTATGAAAGGCTGCTTGCCGCATAGCGGCGGAGCTTTTCGGGTGCGCAATCCGGCGGTCGGATTCAGCGATCGAGCCGCGGCCTATCTGGTGGAGATATCCACATTGTCAATCAACCTGGTCTTGCCCAGCCAGGCGGCGGCGAGCAGGCGGCCCTCCTGTCCGCGGCGCCATGGCGCCAGCGTCCGGCTCTCGCGAGCTTCGACATAATCGACCTTCTGGAAACCGGCCGCGAGGAGGGCGCGGCTGGCTTCGCCTGTCGCGCCGTTCTGGTCGGCGCCGGCTGCCAGCGCCGCGGCTGCCTTGCGCAGGATCACGTTGAGCCGGCGGGCGATCTGGAGTTCGGCCTCGCCGAGATAGGCGTTACGCGATGACATGGCGAGGCCGTGCGCGTCGCGGATCGTCGGCGCGCCGATGATTTCGACGGGCAGGTCGAGGTCGCGGCAGAGCTGCCTGACGACGCACAATTGCTGATAATCCTTTTCGCCAAAGACCGCGACGTTGGGCGACGCCTGCAGGAGCAGCTTCGCCACGACGGTGGCGACGCCTTCGAAAAAAGTCGGTCGAAAATCCGATTCGAGCCCGGTGGAGGGACCGCCGACCGAGATTTTGGTGGCAAAGCCGGCAGGATACATCTCACCAACCCCAGGCGTGTAGGCAAGATCGGCTCCGGCCAAAGCGAGCTGGTCGAGATCGCGGGCGAGCTGACGTGGATATTTGTCGAGATCCTCGCTTGGCGCGAACTGCGTCGGGTTGACGAAGATCGAGACGACGCAGCGCTCGGCTCGTTCGAGCGCGATCCTGACCAGCGACAGGTGCCCTTCGTGCAAGGCGCCCATTGTCGGCACCATGGCGACGCGAAGGCCGTCGCGCCGCCAGTCGCGGATCCGCGCGCGAAGGCTGGCGACCGTGTCGACGACGAGGGGCCGGCTCATCGGTTGTCCTTGCCCAAGGTGGCCGAAAACACATTTTCGGGGCCGGGGAATGTCCTGTCTCGTACCTCGCTGGCGTAACGTGCGGCCGCATGCGAGACCACGCTGCGCAAATCGGCGTACTCCTTGACGAATTTCGGCACGCGATCGACGGTGAGCCCGACCATGTCGTCTATGACCAGGATCTGGCCGTCGCAAACGCCGCTGGCGCCAATGCCGATGGTCGGAATGGCGATGCGGTGGGTGATTTCGGCCGCGACCGCCTCGACCGTGCCCTCGATGACCACCGAAAAGGCGCCCGCTTCTTCGACGGCGCGCGCATCGGCAAATAGCGCTGCCGCATTCTCGTCGGTCCGGCCCTTGATCCTGTAGCCGCCATCCTTCTCGACGGATTGCGGCAGTAGGCCGATATGGCCCATGACCGCGATGCCGGCATCCACGACTGCGGCGATCTGCCGGGCCATACCGACGCCGCCCTCGAGTTTCACTGCCTGGCAGCCGGTTTCGCCAACGATACGCCGCGCCGAGGCCACCGCTTGGGCCGCCGAATCCTCATAGCTGCCGGCCGGCATGTCGACGACGACGCAAGCCTTGGCGGAGCCGCGCATCACCGCTTGCCCATGCGCGATCATCATCTCCAGCGAGGCGCCCAGCGTCGTTTTGTGGCCATGCAGGACCATTGCGACGCTGTCGCCGACCAGGAGCAGATCGACATGGTCGTCGAGCAGCCGGGCGATGGGGTAGGTATAGGCAGTGAGACAGACGATCGGCACGCCACGCTTGCGGCGGCGAATGGCATCGGCGCCGATGCGAATGTCGGCGGTCGGCGATTCCCTGGCCAATCGTCACCTCCCTCGGCCAATGGTCGGCAGGATACCCGCACGGGGCGCGCGCGCAGAGCTTTAGAAAGGCTGAGGGTGCTTGGCAAGCGCCATAGGCGCCGGCAATGCATCACCGGCTTGTGTCGCCTTACCGGCGCGCCATTTGCGCCCTCTTGGCGGCAAGCCCCTTGCCTTCACGAAGGGCTGACGCCATAAGCAGGAAACGGGCGCCATCGGCGCGAGGGTTTTGAAGATGAAGACTTTCCTTACGCAGTTTTTCACCTGGTGGAACGGCCAGACGCTTGGCACGCGCCTGCACACCTGGCGCTACGGCAGGAAGGTCGGGCAGGACGAGGTGGGCAACGTCTACTACGAAGGCGGTGTCGATTCCGAAGGACGCACGCGCCGCTGGGTCATCTATCGCGATTATTCCGAGGCTTCTTCTATCCCGCCCGGCTGGCACGGCTGGATCCATCACCGCGTCGACGTCGCGCCGCCGAGCGACGATTACAAGCCGCGCGACTGGCAGAAGCCGCATCAACCGAACCTGACCGGCTCGCCCTCGGCCTATCGTCCGAAGGGCTCGGTGCTGACCAACCAGCACCGTCCGCAGGTCACCGGCGACTACGACGCCTGGACGCCCGGATCGTAAGCGGGCGTCGGTCCTTTATCGCCACAATTGGTGTTTAGCTGCTTGCTGATCAAAAAACGGCGACTAGCCTTTGTGATAAAGAGAATCACCCGGGCGCTAACCACCGGTATCCCTGCATGAGCATTTCCAGCCTGACATCGATGGGCGCACTGATGGTAGCCGCCGGGCTCACCGTTAGCACCGCAGCACTTGCCGCTTCGGCAGAGCCGGCCGCACCCGCGCCGGCGCCGGGGTCGGATCGAATCACCAACCCGGTCGCCGAATTCGCCGGCATCGACAAGATCACCGGCCGTATCATCACCTTCGACGTCTATATCGACGAGACGGTGCAGTTCGGTGCTTTGCAGGTGACGCCGCGCGTCTGCTACTCCCGGCCGCAGAACGAGGAGCCGAAGACCGATTCCTTTGTCGAAGTCGACGAGATCACGCTCGACCGCAAGATCCGCCGCATCTTCACTGGCTGGATGTTTGCCGAAAGCCCTGGTCTCAATGCCGTCGAGCATGCCGTCTATGACGTCTGGCTGAAGGCCTGCAAGCAGAAGTCGGATGTGCCAGCGCCCGATGCGGCCAAGACCGATGGGGCCAAGCCCGATACAGCCCAGCCGAATGCCACGGCCGCTCCGGCTGCGGCCGAACCGGAAGCCACGGAACCGCCTACGACCAGCACCAACTGATCCTTCGGAACCGCGCTGACGGCAATGCGTTGGGCGTTGACGGCCATACGATGCGCGCCGGGAGGATTTTCCGATGTCTGCCAGAAAGCGGATCACCGCCAGCATCAAGGAACTGCTTGAGCTCGAAAAGGGCTTCTGGACAGGCGATTCGGCATTTTTCGCGGCCAATGCCGACACCGAGTGCCTGGTGGCATTTCCGCGGATGGCCCAGACCATGAGCAATGCCGATCTCGCCGAAACCGCCGCCGATCCCAAGCGATGGCGTGATCTCGAGATCGATCTCAAGGGCGTGGTCGAACCAGGCAGCGACATCGTCATCCTGGCCTATGAAGTGCATGCCGTGAGGGGCAATGGCGAAGCCTACGCGGCGCTGGTCAGCACCGGCTATGTCCATCGCGTCAACGGCTGGAAGATGATGTTCCATTCGCAGGCTCCGCTGGAAACGAAGGTCCGCTGACGGGCTGGATCATCAGGGGAAAAACACCGCTTCACCCTTCAGCGCGTCGGCCAGCATCTTCTCGTATTTGCCGCGCGGCACGTCGATTGCGCCGAAGCGCTTGAGGTGTTCGGTGGTGAACTGCGTGTCGAGCAGCGCGAAACCGCGCGCCCGCAGGCGTTCGACGAGATGCACAAGGCAAATCTTCGAAGCGTCCGTTTCCCGGGAAAACATGCTTTCGCCGAAGAACACCCGCCCCAGCGAGACACCGTAGAGGCCGCCGACCAGCCGCTCCTCGCGCCAGGCCTCGACAGAATGGCAATGGCCGATGCGATGCAATTGCACATAGGCCTCGCGGATCGGCGCGTTGATCCAGGTGGAACGGCGCTCCTCGCGCCTTTCGGCGCAGCCATCGATCGTCGCCTCGAAATCGAAGTCGAAACGGATGTCGAAGAGGTTTCGCCGAATCGCCTTCTTAAGACTTTTCGGTGCGTGGAAGCGGTCGAGCGGGATGATGCCGCGCGTTTCCGGCCGCACCCAGAACACTTCCGGGTCGGCGGCACTTTCGGCCATCGGGAAGACGCCCGAGGCGTAGGCCTTGAGCAGAAGGTCGGTCGGGATACGATAGCCTGGCGCGTAAGGGCGGGTCATCGCTTCATTATAGCGGCAAGTCGGGGGGGCTATTCGCCTTTGGCCAGATATTTTTCCAGCCAGTGGATGTCATAGTCGCCATTGGCGATGTCGGCGTTGCCGACGAGGTCGCGAAACAGCGGCAACGTCGTTTTGATTCCGTCGACGACGAATTCGTCCAGCGCCCGGCGCAGCCGCATCATGCATTCGACGCGGTTGCGCCCGTGCACGATCAGCTTGCCGATCAGGCTGTCGTAGTAGGGCGGGATCTTGTATCCGGAATAGACGCCGGAATCGACGCGGATGCCAAGACCGCCTGGCGTGTGGAAATGGGTGATCGTGCCGGGCGAGGGCGTGAAGGTGCGCGGATCCTCTGCATTGATGCGGCACTCGATGGCATGGCCCTGGAAGCGGATGTCTTCCTGCTTGACCGAAAGACCGCCGCCCGAGGCGACACGGATCTGCTCATGCACCAGATCGATGCCGGTGATAGCCTCCGTCACCGGATGCTCCACCTGCAGGCGCGTGTTCATCTCGATGAAATAGAACTCGCCATTCTCGTAGAGGAACTCGATCGTGCCGGCGCCGGAATAGCCGAGGTCGGCGATGGCGTTGGCGCAGATATCGCCGATGCGCGAGCGTTCCTCGGCGTTGAGGGCGGGTGAGTTGGCCTCTTCCCAGACTTTCTGGTGGCGGCGCTGCAAGGAGCAGTCGCGCTCGCCGAAATGCACGCCCCGGCCAAAGCCGTCGCCGAACACCTGAACCTCGATATGACGCGGCTTTTGCAGGTACTTTTCGATATAGACGGCGTCATCGCCGAAGGCCGCGCCCGCTTCCGAGCGGGCCGTCTGCAAGGCGACTTCGAGGTCGGCCTCGGTATGCGCCACTTTCATGCCGCGTCCGCCGCCGCCGGCCGACGCCTTGATGATTACGGGATAGCCGATCTCCGCGGCGATGCGCTTGGCCTCCTTTTCCTCGGTCACCGCACCGTCGGAGCCGGGAACCACCGGAATGCCAAGGCGTTTGGCGGTGCGCTTGGCTTCGATCTTGTCGCCCATGATGCGGATATGGTCACCGGTCGGACCGATAAAGGTAATGTTATGCGCTGCCAATATGTCGGAAAACTTGGCGTTCTCCGACAGGAAACCGTAGCCGGGATGCACGGCGTCGGCGCCGGTGATCTCGCAGGCGGCGACGATCTGGTGGATATTGAGGTAGCTGTCGCGCGATGGCGGTGGCCCGATGCATACGCTCTCGTCGGCGAGCCGAACATGCATGGCGTCGGCGTCGGCGGTCGAGTGCACCACCACCGTCTGGATGCCAAGCTCCTTGCAGGCGCGCAGCACCCGAAGCGCGATTTCGCCGCGATTGGCGATGAGAATCTTCTGGAACATTAGGGCCGCTCTACTCGATCACGACGAGCGGCATGCCGTATTCGACCGGCTGTGCGTCCTCGAACAGGATCGCCGTCACCGTGCCGGCGCGCGGCGAGGGGATCTGGTTCATCGTCTTCATCGCTTCGATGATCAGCAGCGTCTGCCCTTCCTTGACGTTCTGGCCGATCTCGATGAACGGCTTGGCATCCGGCGAGGGCGCCAGGTAGGCGGTGCCGACCATGGGAGAGGCCACGGCGTTTTTCGACACGTCGGCGGCGGCCGGAACGGCTGCGGTGGCAGGTTGGGCCGCCGGCGCCGGCGCGAAGGCCGGCTGCGGCGCAGCTATCGCGTGAACGGCCGGCGCCTGTCGAGACACGCGCACCTTCAGGTCGCCCAGCTCGACTTCGATCTCGGTGAGATTGGTGTCGTTCAGTATGCCCGCCAGGTCGCGGATCAGCTGCTGGTCAACACCGTTCTTCTTTATCGACATTTTCGAGCCTTCTGTTTGTTGGCCGGTCATAGGCGTGCGGCCAGCGCCTGCAGCGCCAGCGTGTAGCCGAGCGGCCCAAAGCCACAGATCATGCCGACAGCGACCGGCGCGACCATGGAGACGTGGCGGAATGATTCCCGCGCATGGATGTTGGAAAGATGGACCTCGGCGACCGGCAGCGGCGCCACGGAACGGATGGCGTCGTGGATCGCGATAGAGGTGTGGCTATAGGCGCCGGGATTGATGACGATGCCGGCGGCCTTGTCGCCCGCTTCCTGGATCCAGTCGACGAGGTCGCCCTCGTGGTTCGACTGGCGGAAGTCGATTTCGAGCCCGAGCGCCGTGCCCGCCTCTCTGCAGTCCTCCGCTATGGCGGCAAGCGTCTTGCCGCCATAGATGCCAGGCTCGCGCTTGCCGAGCGCGTTGAGATTGGGACCGTTCAGGACGAAAACCGTTTTCAAAAAATGCTGACCTTTCCCGGCACCGGCGTACAACCGGCGTTGGGCCCTCTATAATGGGCATAGACGCCCGCGGAAAGAGCGCAAGTGCGTTCTTTCACTGTCCACAACAGGCGGAAATGCGCCCGTGAAGAAAACCCGCGGCCGATCAAAGCGCGGCTTTCGCCGCCTCGATCTTCTCCGCCAGGACTTCCTGTCCGAGCGCCCCGAACACGACCTCGTTGCCGACGACGTAGGACGGCGTTCCGGTGATCGCCAGTTTGTTGGCGAGATCGTAGGTCTTGGAGAAGGCTTCGGTGATGGACGGGTCCTTCATCTTTTCACGCAGCGTCGCTTCGTCGGCGCCGAGCGAAAGCGCGACCTTAATCGCCGCCGCCTCGGTGGCGCGTCCCTGGCCGCCGAGCAGCGCATTGTGGAACTCGCCATACTTCTGCGGCATCATCAGGTGGAAGGCCATCGAGACGACGCTGGCCTTCTGCGAATCCGGGCCGAGGATCGGGAACTCCTTGAGCACGAAACGCAGGTCCGGATCGGCCTTGGTCAGCGCCTGCATGTCTTCGATGGCGCGTTTGCAGAAGCCGCAATTGTAGTCGTAGAACTCGACGATCGTGACCTTGCCGTTCGGGTTTCCGACCACGCCGTCGAAGGAGGAGTTGAAGATCTGCTCCTTGGCGCCCTTGATGACGCCGAGATGGGCAATGCGCTGCTCTTCCTTCTGCTTGGCCTCGAGTGCATCCTGGACTTCCAGCAGCACTTCCGGATTCTTCAGGAGATAATCGCGGATGATGCCTTCGACCTCGGTGCGGTCGATCTTGGTATCGGCCGCGGCCGTCTGAAGCGGTTGCGCCGCACCGGCTTCCGCGATTTGCGGGCTGCCGGCCACAAAACCGAACGCCAGCATGGCAAGGGCTATCGCAACTCCCGTGGTGCCCAGCAACAGTGCCTTTTTCATCGTTCCGTTCCTTTGCCTGTTTTCCGGTCTGGCTGCGTCGCAGCGCACGGCCGGAAGGTTCATTATACCTTGCCCGACGGCTTGTAGTTTATGATGTCCTGGGCGCGAATCCATCGCGGCTCGCCGCGTTTGAGTTGCTGCTGCGCTCGCATGGCGAAGATCTTCGCATCCTTGTAGTTACCGGAATAGAAATGACCCTCGGCCGTGGCGAGCTCGGCGCCCGGTATGTCTCCTAATTCGCCATAGGCCTGCGCCAGATAGCGGTATCCCACGGAATTTTCCTTATCGCGTCGCAAGCCGTTGTTGATCTGCACCACGGCCTTTTTCAGAGCGTCTGGGGTGCCCGTCGCCATCAACGCCTGGCCGAGCGAAACCGGCAGCAATCCAGATCGCGCCTTGTCGAGGTTGACTGCCTTGGCGTAGGCGTCGGCAGCTTCCTTGGGCTTGTTCGCCTTCATCAATATATCGCCGCGCAATTCCTGGAAATAAGCGTTGCCGGGCTGGGCCTTGATCAAGGCGTTGGTCTTGGCGAGTGCGGTGGCGATGTTGCCGAAAAGATAGGCCGATTGGGCCTCGCCATACTGCGCGGCAAGGCTGCCCTGCATCTTTCGCATCAGCCGCGACGCGGCGGCCTGGCCTTCCATGTAGACAGCGATCTTCACCCGCATCATGTCGTGGCGCAATTGCAGGGCCGGCGCATCGACCTTGTCGAGATAGGGGCTCTGCTTGACCAGCACTTCGAGGTTGGAGATTCGATCGCGCGGCATCGGATGGCTGATCCGGTAGGGATCGACCTGCGCGCCCGACAGCGACAAGGCCGTCTGGAAACGCTGAAATGTCTTCAGCATGCCCATGCCGGACTGGCCGGTGGCGTTGAGATAGGTGATCGCCGAGCGGTCGGCCGTCATTTCCTCGGTGCGCTGATAGGCGAGAATGCTGCGCTGCGCCATCTCGCCGCCGCCAGCCGCCACGCCCACGCCGGCGCCGGCAAGTCCGCGGCTGTTGGTGGTCGCCCCGGCGACCATGGCGCCGGCGCCCAGCAAGGTCGCGATGATGGCCATCGTTTTGGCGCGCTCGAGCTGGTCACGCAGTTTCTGCTGGTGGCCGCCGGCGATGTGGCCGGCCTCGTGAGCGATGACGCCGATGATCTCGTTGGGCGTTTCGGCTTCCATCAAGGCGCCCGTGTTGATGAACAGCCGGCGTCCGGTGACGAAGGCATTGAAGCTCTGGTCGTTGACCAGGACGATGTCGATGCCGTCATTCGCCAGACCGGCGGCCTTGAAGATCGGGCGGGCGTAATCGCGCACCAGCGCCTCGATCTCGGCATCGCGCACGACCGGCACGTTCTGGGCGAAGGCGCTGATGGAACCAGACACCGCGACGGCGACGCCAAGCGAAAGCGTCGCAACGACGCGCGCTGCCCGGGCAACCATCGATTTGGGTCGGCTCAACATGACGTGTCCACTGGTAGACGAGCGGGCGAAAGATGAAAAGTCGGCACCGGAAAAACTTCCTCAACTTGTGATCCTCACACCAATCGGGCATTTGTGCGGCGCATGCGCCAGGACGTGGCGCGCTCAATCGCCGGATCGAGGTCAAAATGGTCGTTTCGCTCTCACGCCGTGGCAATGTCGAACCCTTCCACGCCATGGATGTGCTGGCCGAGGCGAACCGGCTGAGAGCGACGGGCGCGCCGGTCATTTCCATGGCCGTCGGCCAGCCGTCCGATCCGGCTCCGGCCCGCGTTCGTGCCGCGGCGGCCAGGGCTTTGCAGGACGGGCGTATTGGCTATACCGATGCTCTGGGCCTGGCTGGATTGCGCAAGGCGATCGCGGAACACTATGGGGATCACTATGGGCTTGAGGTCGCGCCCGACCGGATCGCGGTCACCACGGGATCCTCGGCCGCCTTCAATCTCGCTTTCCTGGCAATGTTCGATCCCGGCGACCGCGTCGCCATCGCAGCGCCGGGCTACCCCGCTTATCGCAACATCATGGCGGCGCTGGGCATCGAAGTGATCGAGATAGAGCTCGGCGATGCAGCCTATCTTCATGCCGCTCACCTGGAGACCGCGCATAGCGAAAAACCGCTCAAGGGCGTGCTGTTCGCAAGCCCCGCCAACCCAACCGGCGCGGTCATTCCGGCCGATGATCTCGCGGACCTGGTCCGGACGGCGGAGGCGCTCGGCATTGCCGTCATCTCCGACGAGATCTACCACCGGCTGGCCTATACGGCGCCCGACACCACGGCACTCGCCTTTGGCACCGGTGTCACGGCGATCAACTCCTTCTCGAAATACTATTGCATGACCGGCTGGCGCATCGGCTGGATGGTGCTGCCGGAAGCGCTGGTGCGGCCCATCGAGCGCATTGCGCAGAGCCTCTACATCTCGCCGCCGGAACTGTCGCAGGTCGCCGCAATCGAGGCCTTTGCCGCTACCGAGGAGCTGGAAGCGGTCAAGGGTCGCTATGTTTGGAACCGCGAGCTCCTGATGACGCGTCTGCCGGAGCTCGGCTTTCCGCTGGCCGCACCGATGGATGGCGCCTTCTATGCCTTTTGCGACGTCACCCGGCACAGCAATGACAGCATGGCTTTCGCCCGCAAGATGCTGGCCGAGGCGCATGTCGCGGCCACGCCCGGCCGTGATTTCGACACCCAGGCCGGGCACCGCACCATGCGTTTTTCCTATGCCGGCAGCCATGACGACATGGTCGAGGCATTGGCGCGCATCGAACGCTGGCTGAGGTAGATCCATGCCGGAACTCGAGCAGGCCCTGGCCGAAGTCGCGGCCGAAATGGCCGAACGCACCGATCGCGGCGAGGTCGCCACCTATATCCCGCAACTCGGCAAGGTTGATCCCAAGAAATTCGGCATCGCAGCCGTCACCAATGACGGCCGCGTGCTGATGGCGGGCGACGCCGACCAGCCCTTTTCGATCCAGAGCATCTCGAAAGTGTTCACCTTGACGCTGGCGCTGGGCAATGTCGGCGATGCGCTGTGGAAAAGGGTGGGGCGCGAACCCTCGGGCAACCCGTTCAACTCGATCATGCAGCTCGAGCATGAGAACGGCATTCCGCGCAATCCCTTCATCAATGCCGGCGCCATCGTCATTTCCGACATCCTGCTTGCCGGTCATCAGCCGCGCGAGGCGATCGGCGAGATCCTGCGCTTCATCCAGTTCCTCGCCGACGACGAGACCATCATCATCGACCGCGAGGTCGCGGCGTCGGAGCGCGCCACCGGCTATCGCAACTTCGCGCTCGCCAACTACATGAAATCCTTCGGCAATCTTCATCATGCGCCGGAGCTGGCGCTCGGCGTCTATTTCCACCATTGCGCCATCGCCATGAGCTGCCGGCAGTTGGCGATGGCCGGCCGGTTCCTCGCCAATGGCGGCAAGAATCCGGCGACCGGACATTCCGTGGTGTCGGTCGAGCGGGCACGCCGCATCGGCGCCATGATGCTGACCTGCGGCCACTATGACGGCTCCGGTGATTTTGCCTTCCGCGTCGGCATTCCGGGCAAGAGCGGCGTCGGCGGCGGCATATTGGGCATCGTGCCCGGCGTCGCCTCGCTCGCCGTCTGGTCGCCCGGCCTCAACGCCAACGGCAATTCCAAGCTGGGCTCGATCGCCCTGGAAAAGCTCGCCAGGATGATGAACTGGTCGATCTTCGCGCCGTAACGTTCCGGCAAACCGGATCTGAAAAATCCCGCGCCGTCTTTCGACCGCGCGGGATTTTTTTTATTCAGGAAATCAGTTCAAAGAGCTGAAATCTCAGAAGAAACCTTTCCGCTGCCACCAGCCGGCGCGCTTCGGCTTCTCTTCGGTCTTGGTTTCCGGCTCTTCGGCGACGGTCGAGGAAACCACCGGCACGACCGGCGCATCGATGGCCGCCGGCTTGCGTCGTGACGGACGGGCCTTCGGTGTGTCCTCGGCGGTCGTCGCCGCTGCCTCGTCCGATGCCGTGGCTGGCGTCTCGGCGGGTGCCGGAACGGCCAGTTCAGCGATCGGCTCCTCGGCGACGGCCTCGGCGGCTGCCTTCTTCGGCTTGGCTACACGCCGCGGCTTCTTGGGCTTCTCGGCGGTCGTCGCCTCGTCGCTCACCGGAGCCACCGGCTCTTCCGCAGCCACGACGGCTACCGGCTCGATCACAGGCTCGCTTTCGGAAGCATCGATCCCGGAAGGCTCGGTCGCTTCATCGACGCTTGCCTCGGCCTCGCCTTCGCCGTCCTCGCGCCGGTTGCGCTTGCCGCCACGCTTGCCGCGGCGACGCTTCTTGCCCTGGCCTTCGTCGGATGCTTCCGCCGTTTCGGCAGTTCCGGCCGCGGGGACCGGGGCCTCGTCGCCGGCTTCCGCCTCGTCACGGCTCACTGGGCCTTCCGATGTGGACAACTCGTCGGCCTGCGCGGACACGGAAGCACCGTCGATGTGGCCATGATCGCGATCGCGATCCTTGCCACCGCGGCGTCTGCGACGCTTGCGGCGCTTGCGGTCGCGGCCTTCGCCCTCTTCGCCGGGCCTCTGCTGGTGCTGGCCTTGCTGAGGCTGACGCGGCTGTTCGGCTTGGGCCGGTGCTTCTTCTTCCTCGTCGGCGAGGATCTCATCCTCGGGCTCTTCCGGTTCGACATAGGCCGGCAGGGTGCGCGCTTCGACGAAGCCTTCCGGCTTTTCGGCCAGCGCGCCGCGGAAGATCGCATAATGCTGCGAACCGACCGTGTCGTCGGCCTCAAGCGTGATGGTCAGCCCGAAGCGGCTTTCCAGTTCCACCAGCGTGCCGCGCTTGTGGTTGAGCACATAAAGTGCGGTCGCCGCAGGCGTGCGAACCGTGATGTGGCTGCGCGAATCCTTGAGCAGGAACTCCTCGATCGCCCTGACCACCATCAGAGCGACAGACGAATCGGAGCGCACATGGCCGGTGCCGCCGCAATGCGGGCAAGGCTTCATGGTCGATTCCAGCACGCTGGCGCGGATGCGCTGGCGCGACATCTCCATCAGGCCAAAATGCGAGATGCGGCCGACCTGGATGCGCGCGCGATCGTTCTTGAGGTGATCCTTCAACCGCTTCTCGACGGCGCGGTTGTTGCGGTTCTCCTCCATGTCGATGAAGTCGATGACGATCAGGCCGGCAAGGTCGCGCAGCCTGAGCTGGCGGGCGACTTCCTCCGCTGCTTCCAGATTGGTGTGGAGCGCGGTGTCCTCGATCGAGTGCTCCTTGGTCGAGCGGCCCGAGTTGACGTCGATGGCGACCAACGCCTCGGTCTGGTTGATGATGATGTAGCCGCCGCTCTTCAGCGTCACTTGCGGCTGCAGCATGCGGTCAAGCTGCGCCTCGATGCCATTGCGCACGAAGATCGGCGTCGTATCGCGGAACGGCTGAACCACCTTGGCGTGGCTCGGCATCAGCATGCGCATGAAGTCCTTTGCCTCGCGGTAGCCCTCTTCGCCGGAGACGAGGATCTCATCGATGTCCTTGTTGTAGAGGTCGCGCACCGAACGCTTGATCAGGCTGCCTTCCTCGTAGACGAGGGCAGGGGCCGTGGACTGGAGCGTGAGATTGCGCACGTTCTCCCAAAGCCGCATCAGATATTCATAATCGCGCTTGATCTCGGCCTTGGTGCGGCTCTCGCCGGCGGTGCGCAGGATGACGCCCATGCCTTGGGGCACTTCGAGATCGGCGACCACTTCCTTGAGGCGCTTGCGGTCGACGGCACTGGTGATCTTGCGCGAAATTCCCCCGCCGCGCGCCGTGTTCGGCATCAGCACGGAATAGCGGCCGGCAAGCGACAGATAGGTGGTGAGCGCTGCGCCCTTGTTGCCGCGCTCTTCCTTGACGACCTGCACCAGCAGGATCTGGCGGCGTTTGATCACTTCCTGGATCTTGTACTGGCGGCGCATCGGCTTACGGCGGTTGCGCGCTTCCTCCAGGGCATCCTCGGCGCCGACCGATTCGACCTCGTGATCGTCCGGATGCGAAGACTGAACCTCTTCCAGCATGCCGCGATCATCGTCGCTGGATTCACTGCCCTGTTCCGTCTGCGGGACGGGTTCGGAAATCACATCGGCGTCGACGGAGGCGGCGATCGACGTCGGGCCGCCCTCGCGGGTCTCGCCTTCGTTCTGTCCGGAAGATTCGTCACTCTGCTCGGAGGAGGCTTCGCCATGATTGGATGCATCCGCGGCCTGTTCCGGGGCATCGGCCGCATGTTCGATGGTTTCCGAACCGCGGGAAGTGTTCTCTGAGACGGCGTCGTTGCCATTGGCGTCGTCGCCTGCCTCGCCGGCCGTTTCGGATGCCTCGTCGGCATCGGTCCCGCTCGCATCGCGCTTGTGTTCTGCGCGGTCGCGGCCCTTGCCGCCGCGCCGGCGTCCGCGCCGGCCGCGATCGCGGCTCTGGCGGTCGTCGCCTTCGCCGTCCTCATCGTCCTCGTCCTCGGCTTCCTGCGCTTCAGCGCGCAGCAGCGCCTGACGGTCGGCGACGGGGATCTGGTAGTAGTCGGGGTGTATTTCACTGAAGGCGAGGAAACCGTGACGGTTGCCGCCATATTCGACAAAGGCTGCCTGAAGGGAGGGTTCGACGCGCGTTACGCGGGCGAGATAGATGTTTCCTTTGAGCTGCTTCTTGTCCTGTGATTCAAAGTCGAATTCTTCGATACGATTACCGCGTACGACGACAACGCGTGTTTCCTCCGGGTGGGAGGCGTCTATCAGCATTTTGTTGGGCATTATTATTTCGTTTCCCCCCGGCAGCCGTCAGCCGCAGCTTGCGGCGCAAGGGCCGCTGCTGTGTGTCTGGATGAATGTGGGTGCCGGATGTCTGAATGTCCGCCGGACGGTGCCTGCGCGCCATGGCGGTGCCGCCCGCAGCCATATTGGCGCGGTTTGATGCGGACCTTTCCATGATTGCGCTTGAAGCCATCGTCACCAGCAGAACCTTTTGAACCAAAGCCCGGAAACCGGACCAGCTTGTTTGCTCATACAGAGCCGGCGCGGGACAAACCCGGCCGTTTTCCTCACGCAGGCGATTCCCCCGCCACGGGCGCACACCTGCGAAATTCGTCGCGATCACCTGAACCCTTCTCGCATGGAGCGAAAGGAGCCGCCTTTCGTCTCACCTGTAGCGGGAAGCTGCGGAGGAGGGCGGTTCCAGGATTGCAGTGATCCACTATCGCTTTTATGATTTGGCGGGTTGGAAGGCAACCCCGATTTCCGACGCCGGCAAAAGCGGTTCCGCCACGTAAGCACGAGTCCGGGCCTCGCGTGAAAAGGCTTGGTTAACCTTCTCTGGATACCAATCGTTAATCGAGTTCGCGGCCTAACCGGCACTTCGACCACATGACCGGGCGCCTTGGCGCCAAACCGGGAGCGACTGCAAAGAGATGGGACTGGCAGGCTTCACAGACAAGGGCAGTCGTGCCGGCGGCCGTTTGCTCGCGATCTTCTGCCTCCTTCTGTCGATGACCATCTCGTTGGTTGCCAACGCCGCCGATGCCCCGCTCACGGCAACCGGTTACAAGATGGCGGGCGATGCCACCAAGATGCGCATCGTCATGAATTTCGACCGTGAGCCCGACGTCAAATGGTTCCTCTTGCGCGGGCCCAATCGTCTGGTCATCGATCTGGCGAATACGAAGTTGGCCATCGATGCCAAGGATTTGAAGCCACGCGGGCTGGTCAAGGGCGTGCGCCTGGGTGAGTTGGAGGCAGGCGTGTCGCGGCTGGTTCTCACCGGCAAGGGGCCGTTCGCGGTCGACAAGCTCGACGTGCTCAAGAACGAGGACGGCGTGGGCTACCGCATCGCCATCGACATGTCGGCGGCCTCCGAACGCGAGTTCGACACTGCCCTTGCCAATCAGGCGCTGACCACCGGTTCCACGGTTTCGACAGACAAGGGCGGGCGGGTCGGTACCGGGCCGGTCTCCAATCCGGGCCATCGCTTCACCGTCGTCATCGATCCGGGCCATGGCGGCGTCGATGGCGGTGCCGAGGGCCTGAACGGCACCGTCGAAAAGAACGTCACGCTGGCTTTCGCCACGGAACTGCGCGACAAGCTCGCCGCCGTCGGCAGATACGATGTCTTCATGACGCGCGACACCGACGAATATTTGCGGCTGGACGACCGCGTGCGCATCGCTCGCCAGCATGAGGCCGACCTGCTCATCTCCATCCATGCCGACACTATCAGCCTCAAGGGTATCCGGGGCGCGACCGTCTATACCGTTTCCGACAAGGCTTCGGATCCGGAAGCACAGGCGCTTGCCGATCGTGAAAATCTCTCCGACCAGTTCGCCGGCATGGAGATCAAGGACGACAACAAGGAAGTTACCGATATCCTGATCGACCTGATCCGCCGCGAGACTCACACCTTCTCGATGAGTTTCGCCCACACACTGGTCGGCCAACTGTCGACCAGTGTCGGCCTCATCAACAATCCCCAG
Source organism: Mesorhizobium sp. ESP-6-2 (assembly GCF_020164675.1). Classification (NCBI taxonomy): domain Bacteria; kingdom Pseudomonadati; phylum Pseudomonadota; class Alphaproteobacteria; order Hyphomicrobiales; family Phyllobacteriaceae; genus Mesorhizobium; species Mesorhizobium sp. ESP-6-2. The sequence continues at coordinate 70,006 of NZ_JAIUGT010000003.1, read as the reverse complement.
CGTTCCGCGGGATTCAAGGTGCTGAAAGCGCCTGACGTCCCGTCCGTGCTGGTCGAACTCGGCTATCTCTCGAATGCCAAGGACGAGGCGCAACTGCTCAACGCCGACTGGCGCGGCAAGGCGGCGCAAAGCATCACCAACGCCGTCGCGCTGTTCGCTTCAGCGCGTGCCGGAACGGGAACCGGGGGCTGAAATGCCTGACGACGCCTGCAACCACAGGCAGCGTTGCGCGGCGACAACACCCGACGCTTTTATTTCCGCCCCACAGCCGCGAAATCCGACCTTGCCGTATTTTGCCCACATGGTAGCGACATGGGTTTTCGATTACGGGTTGGGACCGGCTCGAATGCTTGCGCGGAAGGCGGCTTCGTTTAGGAAATTCCCGAACCAAGGACTGGAGCGGGCATGATTCGTCTCATTGGCTATTTCTTCGGTATCGGCACGACGCTGGCCCTGCTGGTCGCGGCGGGGGTTGCCATCTATATCGGGCATTTGTCGAAGGATCTGCCCGACTATGAGGTGCTGGCCAAGTACGAGCCGCCGGTGACGACCCGAATCCATGCCTCGGACGGCGCGCTGATGGCCGAGTACGCGCGCGAACGGCGCCTGTATTTGCCGATCCAGGCCATCCCCGACCGCGTCAAGGCGGCCTTCCTGTCGGCCGAGGACAAGAATTTCTACAACCACCCCGGCATTGACGTGACCGGCCTCGGCCGCGCTATCATCGTCAACCTGCAGAATTTCGGCTCGGGCAGGCGTCAGGTTGGCGCCTCGACGATCACCCAGCAGGTGGCGAAGAATTTTCTGCTGACCTCGGACCAGACCTACGAGCGCAAGATCAAGGAAATGATCCTCGCCTTCCGCATCGAGCAGGCCTATTCCAAGGACCGCATTCTCGAACTTTACCTCAACGAAATCTTCTTCGGTTTCGGCGCCTATGGCGTTGCGGGTGCCGCGCTCACTTATTTCGACAAGTCGGTGAACGAGCTGACCGTGGCCGAGGCCGCCTATCTGGCCTCGCTGCCGAAGGGGCCGAACAATTATCACCCCTTCAAGCATGCCGACCGCGCGCTTGAGCGCCGCAACTGGGTCATCGACCAGATGGTCGAGAACGGCTACGTCACGCGCGAGGAAGGCGACAAGGCCAAGGCGGAACCTCTCGGCGTCACGCCGCGCCGCAACGGCACCTATCTGTTCGCCGGCGAATACTTCACCGAGGAGGTGCGCCGCCAGATCATCGCCCGCTACGGCGAGAACGCCCTCTATGAAGGCGGCCTGTCCGTCCGCACCACCCTCGACCCGAAGATCCAGCTCATCGCCCGCAAGGCGATGCAGAACGGCTTGATCAAGTACGACACGCTGCGCGGCTACCGCGGGCCGCTAAAGACGATCGACGTGTCCGGCGACTGGGGTGTGCCGCTGGGCAATGTGAAGGGGCTGGAAGACGTTCCCGAATGGAAGCTCGCAGTCGTGCTCGACAGTTCGGCATCCGGCCTGTCGATTGGCTTGCAGCCGGCACGCCAGGCGTCGGGCGACATCGTCAAGGAGCGCGTCGAAGGCACCGTCAGCAAGGAAGACATGGGCTTTGCCATGCGCCATGTGGTCGGCGGCAAGACGGTCAGGGCCAAGTCGCCGGCCGATGTGCTGAAGCCGGGCGACGTCATCTTCGTCCAGAAGAATGAAGGCTCCGACGACGCCTACAGCCTGCGCCAGGTCCCCGAAGTGGAAGGCGGCCTGATCGCCATGGATCCACACACCGGCCGCGTGCTGGCCATGGTCGGCGGCTTCTCCTATGCGCAATCGGAGTTCAACCGCGCCACCCAGGCCATGCGCCAGCCCGGCTCTTCGTTCAAGCCGATCGTCTATTCCGCCGCGCTCGACAATGGCTATACGCCGGCGTCGGTCATCATGGACGGGCCGATCACCATCCAGAGCGGCAACACGACCTGGACGCCGAAGAACTACGACGGCACGGTCGCCGGTCCGGCAACCCTGCGCTCCGGCATCGAAAAGTCGCGCAATCTGATGACTGTGCGCCTCGCCAACGACATGGGCATGAAGCTGGTCGTCGAATATGCGGAGCGCTTCGGCGTCTATGACCATCTGGCGCCGTATTTGCCGATGGCGCTGGGTTCCGGCGAGACGACGGTGATGCGCATGGTTTCGGCCTATTCGATCATGGCCAATGGGGGCAAGTCGATCAAGCCGACACTGATCGACCGTATCCAGGACCGCTACGGCAAGACCGTCTTCAAGCAGGACGAACGCGGCTGCGAGGGCTGCAACGCGGCCGAATGGCAGAACCAGCCGGAACCCGAGCTCGTCGATAACTCCGAACAGGTGCTCGATCCGATGACCGCCTATCAGATCACTTCGATGATGGAAGGCGTCGTCCAGCGCGGCACCGGCGCCACCATCGCCGAGCTCGGACGCCACATTGCCGGCAAGACCGGCACTACAAACGACGAAAAGGACGCCTGGTTCATCGGCTACACGCCGAACCTCGTCGTCGGCCTCTATATGGGCTACGACACGCCGCGCGGCCTTGGCCATGGCGCCACCGGCGGCGGCCTCGCCGCTCCTATCTTCAAGGATTTCATGCGCGTGGCGCTGGATGGCACGCCCAACGTCGACTTCAAGGTTCCCGAAGGCATGAATCTGGTCGCCATCAACCGCAAGACAGGCATGCGGGCCAATTCGGGCGATCCCGGCACCATCATCGAAGCCTTCAAGCCGGGCACCGGCCCAGCCGACAGCTATTGGGTGATCGGCATGGGCGCCGACGGGTCCAATGCCTCCGGCGGCGCGCTGTCGCCTCAGGCCAACCAGGCCATCCAGTCGGGCGGCGGCGGCCTCTACTGACAGGTATGCATGCAGGATTGGGCCGGCCCAGGGCCGGTCCAATTTGCTTTACAGGCGGCGGCGGCGTCCCTATGTATCGCGCCGACCAGGCGTCACTTTCAGCAACAGGATAAAACAGCAGGCCATGCGCGCGGAAACGCAGAATATTGTCGATGAGATCAGGCAGGCGATTACCCTGCTGAGGAGGCATCTTTGACTGGGATCAGGCCATAAAGCGGCTTGAATACCTGAATGTGCGCGCCGAGGACGCCAGCCTCTGGAACGAACCGCTGGAAGCGCAGAAGCTGATGCGCGAGCGCCAGGGCCTCGAGGAAGGCATCGCGGCGGTCAGGGGGCTGACCCAGGCGCTTGAAGACAATATCGGCCTGATCGAACTCGGCGAGGAAGAGGGCGACGAGAGCGTCGTTGCCGAGGCTGAGGCCGCGATCCGCTCGATGCAAGGCGAGGCGAAGGCTCGCCAGGTCGAGACGCTGCTCTCGGGCGAAGCCGACGCCAACGACACATATCTCGAAATCCACGCAGGCGCCGGCGGCACCGAAAGCCAGGACTGGGCCTCGATGTTGCTGCGCATGTATACGCGCTGGGCCGAGCGCCGCCGCTTCAAGGTCGAGGTGCTGGAAGTGCATGACGGCGAAGAGGCCGGCATCAAGTCCGCGACGCTGCTGATCAAGGGCCACAATGCCTATGGCTGGCTAAAGACGGAGTCCGGCGTCCACCGGCTGGTGCGCATTTCACCCTATGACAGCAACGCGCGCCGGCACACATCCTTCGCCAGCGTCTGGGTCTATCCTGTCATCGACGATACGATCGAGATCGACGTTTCCGAATCCGACGTGCGCATCGACACCTATCGTTCGTCCGGTTCGGGCGGCCAGCACGTCAACACCACCGATTCGGCGGTGCGCATTACCCATCTCGCCACCGGCATCGCGGTCGCCTGCCAGGCCGAACGCTCGCAGCACAAAAATCGGGCAAAGGCATGGGAGATGCTGCGCTCGCGGCTTTACGAGGAAGAGCTGAAGAAGCGCGAAGCCGTCGCCAACGCCACCGAAGCATCGAAGAGCGACATTGGCTGGGGTCACCAGATCCGCTCCTACGTGCTGCAGCCCTATCAGCTGGTGAAGGATCTGCGTACTGGCGTCGAAAGCACCAGCCCGTCGAGCGTGCTCGATGGCGACCTCGATGACTTCATGGAAGCCTCGCTGTCGCAACGCATCGAGGGTGGTGCTGGGGAAGCGGTGCCGGACCTGGATTAGGGCCGGCGCCTACAGTGCCACACATCTGGATTGGATTATGGCCCGCAAGCTTGTTGGAAAGTGCTTCTGCGGTGCGGTGCACTATGCGGTCGCTGACGAGTTCCTGTACGCGGCGAATTGCCATTGCTCGAACTGCCGGCGCACGACAGGTTCGGCTTTCAAGCCCTTCGCGGGCATCGAACGCGCCAAGTTTGTCCTGACCAAGGGCCACGACATGCTGCTGGTCTTCGGCGACGACAATGGCCATGACGCGCACTGCAAGCGGTGCGGTTCGCTGCTCTATTCGGTCGTGCGTGAGGGCGCCTTCGTCCATGTCGCGATGGGAACGCTCGTCGACGACCCGAGCATCCGCCCGACCGAGCATATCTTCGTAGGTTCCAAGGCGCCGTGGTACACGATCAGTGACGGCCTGCCGCAGTATGACGAACACGTGATCGCAGGACCTGCTGGCGAATAGGCCGGAACTTCTCTCGCTGAATCTCGTTATCTGCGATCCCGTCTGCTGGGCATGGTTGTGCCTGCCTATCCAATCGAGAGACGGCGCCTGTTTTTCTGTTGCCGATGCGCGGCATTCAGCCCTGCCACATCGGCATGCAGTGGTTTCTTGCGCCGACTCACAAATCGGCTCACCATTCATGGTCGAGGGGAGACAAAAGCATCTATGGCCGGCGCGGCAGAAATGCCTGCTGACGATCCGGCCACTGGGAAGTCACGTTTCAGGAACGGGCAAGCGAAACGCTTGATGCTCGTTTGAAAGGAGCGCTTCCATGTCTGCTGCCCCATCAAGATCGGCTCGAGCCGCGGTGAGCCGACTCATGCTCTGCCTGCTTGCAATCGCAGCGATTGCGTTGCCCATGGCGCCTGCCTTCTCCCACGATGCCAAGCCTACAGCGGCGAAACCGCTGGGTTGGAGTTATCCATTCGCATGCTGTGCCAACTACGATTGCCGCACGGCCCATACAGGCGAGGTTTTGGAAAAACCCGAGGGTTATGTGATCGCCGGGACGGGGGAAGTTGTCCCGATGACCGACAAGCGTGTGAAGGACAGCCCGGACGGCGAATTCCACTGGTGCGCGCATCAAGCGGGTCTAGACGCCGGTAAGACGATCTGCCTGTTCGTGCCGCCGCGCTCCTACTAAGCCCGGGAGGCACAGCGGCGACCGGCCCGGACCGCGATGGGCGGGGGCCTGCTGACGGACGGTTGCCAGGACCGCTCCTTTGTGTTGCGTTGCCTGCGGGCGGCGGACAAGGGAGAGGTGACGTCCATGACCATCAAGGGAAGCTGCCACTGCAAGGCGACGATATTCGAGGTTTCGCAAGCACCGCAGACGCTGACGCAGTGCACTTGTTCGTTCTGCTCGAAACGCGGCTCGCTCTGGGCCTACTACACTCCGGCGCAGTTCAAGCTCCTCACGCCGCAGAAGAATGTTTCCTTCTATCTGTGGGGATCGAAGACCGTTAAGCATGGTTTTTGCGACACCTGCGGCTGCGGGACATTCACCGAAACACCGGACTGGTCGAGCGGAGAGCCGGATTTCGACAATCCCAAGATCAGCGTCAACTCGCGGCTGTTTGACGATTTCGATCTGGACAAGGTGGAAGTGGTGGTCATCGACGGCAAGAATCTCTGGTAGATTCCCGGATGCCCAATCGGGAAATTTGTGCCCCGGGGAAAAGCCGTGGCCGGCGCTTTTTCCGTTCCGTTTTTCGCCGCATTTCATGGTACAAGTCGCGCGAAGGGCTGATTTGGCGCCACCGCAAGGCGTGACTTGGAGAGGGACAATCCTATGAAGAAGACCGTGCTCGTCGTCGTGGCGACGGCTGTGCTGGTGAGCGCCTGCACCACCACCGATCCGTATACCGGTGACCAGAAGATTTCCAACACCGCGGCCGGTGCCGGCCTCGGCGCTCTGGCCGGCGCCAGCCTTGGCCTGCTTGCCGGCGGCAATGATCGCCGCAACGCGCTGATCGGCGCCGGCATCGGCGCGCTGGCCGGCGGCGCCATCGGCGCCACCATGGACCAGAACGAAGCCGAACTGCGCCGGCAGTTGGAGGGCACAGGCGTCAGCGTCACCCGCTCCGGCGACCAGATCATCCTCAATATGCCGTCCGACATCACCTTCAACGTCGATCAGGACGCGGTGAAGCCCGGCTTCTACCAGGTGCTGAATTCGGTCGCGCTGGTGCTGAAGAAGTTCAAGCAGACCACGGTCGACGTGTTCGGCCATACCGACTCGACCGGGGGCGACCAGCACAATTTCGATCTGTCGCAGCGCCGCGCGCTGGCGGTCGCCAACTACCTGGCTGGCCAGGGCGTCGATTCGCGCCGCTTCGCGGTCACCGGATTCGGCAAGACCCGTCCGGTCGCGTCCAACGCCACCGCCGAGGGTCGCGCTCAAAACCGTCGCGTCGAGATCCAGCTTTCGCCGCTCACCTGAGCAGCATCGATCAGAATGCAAAACGGCTCCGCAAGGGGCCGTTTTTTGTTTGCAGAATGCGGCCGATGGCCAGGCCTGCGGCCCCGCGTTGTGAGGTCGGCTTATCGATCGTCGCTCATTGGATCAGGCGCTGCCGCCGGACGACATGGGCAACGATCAGTCCATGAATGAGCAGCCCGCCCGCAAGTCCAAGGACATGGAAGCCCGTTCCCGAACCGGAAAGCGTCAGGATCGACCAGATGGATGTGGGTAAGAACAAGACAATCGCGGTGATGAGCCCGGGGTTATAGCTGCGCATTCTGATGGCCTGCGCGATGTGAACCAAAGCGTTGATCAGGGTGGTGTAGGCGGCGATCAGCCCTATTCCGGCATCGACCTTGGCAGCGAGGGTGAAAACCAGGGAGTAGATGCCCCATACACCTGGTACGTTGATCACAAAGACATCGAAACGTGTAAGCAGCGGCGCCCCGCCGCCGAGCATCTTGTTGACAAAAAGCCGGAACCGGTCCTCGGCATGCTCCTCGTATTGGTGGAGCATGTAAATCGGGATCAGCAGGAAGACGGCGAGTTCGGCTGTCTCCAATTGGCCGGCCAGCCCGATCGCCACCACACACAGAGTGAGGCCGGCAAGCACGCCACCATAGACCCAATCTTCCACCAGACGCTTCATCACGCCATTTTCGGCGAGGCCGTGCGTCCTTGCAACACACGACGATATCAAACCTTGGCAACGATGCGCATGAAAGGCCGGTGGGTCGTCGCCGAAGCCAACGGTGGCGTCGCTCGGCGATGACGGCAACAGCTTCACCGGCCGCGACCGGCCGCTCTCAGATTGAGATTGGCGTGCCGGAGAATTAGCCAGCCCTAAATAACCGCTTTCCCGCAGCCATGGAAAGGAATAGCATTGTCGCTGTTCCGGGGGGATGAGGCGGTACACCTGGCCGCGCAATACGCATTTCTTTTTCAGCCTCGGTCTTGCACGGCCAGATCAAAAAAATCTGGGAGGAATGCATGACAAGAACAGCCAGCCTCGGGCGCTGCGGCGTCCTCGCTTTAACAGGCCTTGTAAGCGCATGGTTGGGCGTCGCGGCGGCTCGGGCCGAGGATGCCAACAAAGCTGACATCGAGGCCTTGAAAAAGTCGCTCGCCAAATATGAGGACTACACCGCCGCCGTCCGCGACCTTTATCTGTCGACGGTCGGTTGCGTCTACTATAGCGGAGAAAAGATATCCGGAGCGATGTACTACCCGAAAGGCGCCATGGGCATCCACTTCGTCAACGTCCCAAGTGTCGGCCAAAAACTCGACCCGATGCGCCCCAATGTGCTGATCTACGAGCCGACGAAAAACGGTCTGCGCCTGGTCGGGGCGGAATGGCTGGTGCCACTGACGCCGGACCTCAAAGAGCCGCCGAAGCTGTTTGGCCAAACCTTCATGGGTCCGATGGAGGGACACTATCCGCTCATCCCGAGGGAGTTCGTCCACTACGATCTTCACGCCTGGCTGGGTGATAATCCGAACGGCGTGTTCAGTCCGACGAACCCGAACGTGAAATGCAACAAGGCCGAGTTTCCGATGTTGGAGAAACCGACCAAGATGATGCCTGGGCCGATGTAACGGCCGGCCCAGCCAGGAGCTTGCCGGTAGGGCAGGCCGGATGGCCGTCTTGTCTTGGAACCACTCGTCGGTCAGCCCTTGGCGACGATCCGCATGAAGGCCGGCATATCGTCGCCGAAACCAACGGTGGCGTCGTTTTCGTCTTCTCGGTTGCGGGCAGGGCGACGGTCATCGCGCTGGGGCCTGGTGTCGCCACGCTCCGGTGCACGTCGCTCGCTGCGCGCCGCGGAGTTCTTGCGCTCGGAATTTTCCGAGCGGGTAGCGTCCTTGCGTGTGCGCCGCTCACCGATGTCGGCGACCGTTTCCTCGACCGGCTGTTCCTCGCGCACGGTTTCCGGTGCCGCGTCTTCGCTGTGCTTGGCCTGGCGTCCGCCTCTCTTGCGCTCGCCCCTGTCCTTGCGGTCGTCGTCCTTGCGGCCGGCGCGACGCGGCGCACCGCGGCCACGGCGCGGAGCTTCGTCCTCGCCTTCGCTGGCCACAACCGTCGACAGGTCACCGTCATGCCACTCGATCTTGGTGCCGATCAGCCGTTCGATGGCGTCGATATACTTGGTGTCGGACTTGGTCGCGATGGTAAAGGATTTTCCGGAGCGCCCGGCGCGGCCGGTACGGCCGATGCGGTGGACGTAATCCTCGGCGTGGATCGGAACGTCATAGTTGAAGACGTGGCTGACGTCGGGAATGTCGAGGCCGCGCGCCGCCACGTCGGAGGCGACCAGATACCGAAGCTTGCCGTCACGGAAATTGGCCAGCATCTGCATGCGTGCGCGCTGGTCCATGTCGCCATGCAGCGCGCCGGCGTCGAAATCATATTTCAGCAGCGAGCGGAACAGCTCCGACACCTCGATCTTGCGGTTGCAGAAGATGATGGCGTTCTTCAGCTCCGCATCCTCGGCCTTTATCAGGTTGCGCAGCGTCTCGCGCTTATCCCAGGGTTTGGAACCGGACTTCACCAGCCGCTGGATGATGTTGGTGGCGGCGGAGGCAGCCTTTGAAACCTCGACGCGCACCGGCGCGTGCAGGAATTTTTCGGTCAGCTTGGTGATCTCGGGCGGCATCGTCGCCGAGAAGAACAGCGTCTGCCGGGTGAAGGGGATCATCTCGCAGATACGCTCGATATCGGGAATGAAGCCCATGTCGAGCATGCGGTCGGCTTCGTCGATGACGAGGATCTCGACGCCGTTGAGCAAGAGCTTGCCGCGCTCGCGGTGGTCGAGCATGCGGCCGGGCGTCGCGATGAGCACGTCGGCGCCACGCTCCAGTTTCTTGTCCTGTTCGTCGAACGACACGCCGCCGATCAGCAGCGCGATGTTGAGCTTGTGGTTCTTGCCGTATTTTATGAAGTTTTCCTCGACCTGTGCCGCAAGCTCGCGGGTCGGCTCCAGGATCAGCGTGCGCGGCATGCGGGCGCGGGCGCGGCCCTTTTCCAGCCGTGTCAGCATCGGCAGCACGAAGGAAGCCGTCTTGCCGGTACCGGTCTGCGCTATGCCCAGCACATCCTTGCCCAAAAGCGCGTGCGGAATGGCGCCGGCCTGGATCGGCGTCGGCTTGAGGTAGCCGGCATCGGTGACTGCGGAAAGGACCTTCGGCGATAGGCCGAGGTCCGCGAAAGTCAACGCTTCTTGAGCGGTCTGGGTGTCTGAGGACAAGTTCTGGCTGTCTTTGGCTGTTCGGGGAAGCGCAACGGCATCCGTCGCGGCAGGCGCCGCGCGCCCGCAAGATCATCACTGCAACTAGGCGCAAGCCCGCGATTTGTCAACACAAACGGCCGGGAATGGCTCGATTGTGAAGTCGTAACCTTAATTGCTATGTCTGATCCGACCGCTTATCCGCGCGCCGGCTCAATATCGGCTCAATAACGGAACTGTTCTGCCAGTATGCGTTCGTTCCACGAGTGATTGGGATCGAACAGCAAAGTTGCGGTCTCCGTCGCTGATTCCCGCACCGTCACGGAAGCCACGGCCTTGACTTCCGTATGGTCGGCAGCGGCGTTCACCGGTCGCTTTTCCGCCTCTAATATGTCGAAGCGCACGGTTGCCTTGTTGGAAAGCAAAGCGCCGCGCCAGCGGCGCGGGCGAAACGGGCTGACGGGGGTCAGCGCCAGCAGCGGCGCGTCGAGCGGCAGGATCGGTCCGTGTGCCGAAAGATTGTAGGCGGTGGAGCCGGCCGGCGTGGCGATCATCACGCCGTCGCAATTCAATTCCTCGAGCCGTACCTGGTCGTCTATGGTAATGCGGATCTTGGCCGTCTGATAGGACTGGCGCCATAGCGCCACTTCGTTGATCGCCAGCGCCGAGACGGTTTCGCCATCCGAGGTGACCGTCTGCATCTCCAGCGGACGGATCGTTTCGGCGACCGCTGCCGCGATGCGCTCGGTGAGACCTCCGGAACGGTATTCGTTCATCAGGAAGCCGATGGTGCCACGGTTCATGCCGTAGACCTTTTTGCCGGTTCCCATCGTATCGCGCAAAGTTTGCAGCAGGAAACCGTCGCCGCCCAGAGCCACGACGACCTCGGCTTCCGCGACGGAATGCTGGCCATAGCGCGCCGACAGGCTTTCCAGCGCCGCTTTGGCGTCAGGCGTGCCCGACGAGACGAAGGCGATGCTGCTGGCGGCTTTGCTCATGGCTCTCCGACGGTGACCGGTTGGCGGCTGGGCCGGGGTAGCATGGTCGGGCCTGTGTGCAAAGAGAGCTCGCAGCCGTGCGGTTCGAACCGGCAGTCGCGAATCATATCAGGGAACGAGCCAATGTGATGGTTAAGGTCGGGCTTAAACTCTCGTAAAGCCGCATCGATCATGTTAGCCGGCATGGGTGGCGTGGGGGCGCCCGCAGCGATCTTATGCCTTTCAGGATACGAAAGACGCTGTGGCACTTTTGATCGTGCGCGAAACCTTCGAGAGTCGAGGCCGATTTCGGGGACACGCGCCAGCCGGGGCCAACATATTGCTGGTAACACGCCTGATCATCATCTCCGTCGTGCTGGGAAGCTTCGCGCTTATCTTCGCCGAACTGGTGCGCCACTCGGAAGAAACAAGCCTGAGGCCATTGCCCACGGCCTCGCGCTGCGGCGACGCCGCCGGAATGCCTTGTCCGCAAAGGGCGCTGTAGGTCAAACAAGCTGATTGCTAGGAGCGCGGTTGCAGATGGCAGCCGGTCTGGCGTTTCTGTGCCAGATACTCGTCGATCAACTGGCGATAGCGCACCTTGCCGATGCTCGGGAAATGGCCGCCATGCACCACCGAGACATCGAGCGCGCGCATGGAGAGCAGCGTTTCGACATAGTCACCGATATCGGAATGGTAGACGTCATCGATCAGCGGGCCGTCATAGATGATGTCGCCGGAAAGCAGGATGCCGGTCTTCTTCTCGTAGAGCGCGATGCCGCCGGGCGAATGACCGGGTGTGTGGATCACCTCGAAGGCGCGATCGCCGAGGTCGACGATATCGCCATGTTCGAGCAGGCGGTCCGCCGGGGCGGGCATGATGCGATAGCGCGCCGTGTCCCAACCTTCCGGCTGGCGATCGAACATCTCTTCATTGGCGTAGCGGTCAGCCACCGTCCATTCGTTGCGCGGATCGGCGAGGATTTCAGCCTCGGCGCGATGCACACAGCGATCGGGAAATTCGTGGTGACAGCCGATATGGTCAAAATGCGTATGGCTGGCGACGCAGGTGAGCTTGCGCTCGCTGACCAGCGGCACATGTGTCCGCAGGCTGAAATGGCCAAGCCCGCTATCGAACAGAAGATCGCGGTCGCGACCACGCACATGCCACATATTGCAGCGGAAGAACGGTTTGATCCACGGCTCGTGGATCAGCGTGATGTCGTCGCCCATGCGGATGGTTTCGTACCAGTCCGGCGCGTCGATGATTGGGAGCTTCGCCATGGCTCAATCCGTCAGCAGAATGATCTTGTCTGTATCGCAGGAAACCGCGACCGTGTCGCCCGGCTGCACGGCGGACGTCGCGGGCAGTTTGGCGATGAATTGCAGCGTGGGGTCTTCAGCGGAGACCGCGAGCACGCGCTTGAAGCTGCCCTGGAACACGACATCGCTGACCTGCGCCTTTCCCAGCTTTGTGGGGCCTGAGGTCGCGCCCAGGGCAAGGTGCTCCGGCCGGATGGCCAAGGCAACCGCCGATCCCACCGGCAACGCTCCGGACGCCGAGACCGGCCCGACCTGTGTCGCGACAGTGCTTGTCCTGTCCATCATCTCCGCCACCGTTCCGCGAAGAATGGTGCTTTCGCCCATGAAGGTCGCCGAAAAGCGTGTCTTTGGGCGCGCATAGACGCGTTCGGGCGGCCCTTCGTCCTCGATGCGACCGTCACTCATCACCACGCAGTGGTCGGCCAGCGCCATGGCTTCTTCCTGGTCGTGGGTGACATGGATGAAGGCGGTGCCGACGCGCTTCTGGATCGCTTTCAATTCGTCCTGCATCTGCCGGCGCAGCTTGAGGTCCAGCGCGCCGAGCGGCTCGTCGAGCAGCAGCACTGCGGGCTCGATCACCAGTGCCCGCGCCAGCGCCACGCGCTGCCGCTGGCCGCCGGAAAGCTGGTGCGGCTTCTTGTCGAAGGCGGCAGCCAGTCCGACGAGCGCTAGCGCGTCGCGCGCTTTCGCGGCGCGTGTCGCGCCGTCGACGCCTTGCATGCGCAGGCCGAATCCGACATTGGCGCCGACGCTCATATGCGGAAACAGCGCATAATCCTGGAACACCGTCGTTGTCGGGCGCTTTGCCGGCGGAACCGCGGTGCAGTCCTCGCCGCGTATGAACACCTTGCCTTCGCTCGGTGTGACGAAGCCGCCCAAAATCGACAAAAGCGTCGTCTTGCCGGAGCCCGACGGTCCGAGCAGGATGGTATAGCTGCCGGGCTCGATCCGCAGCGAGACGTCTTTCAGCACCGCCAACTGGCCGAAACGGTGCGAGACCCCGCGGATATCGACCAGGGGCGCGCTCATGCCGGCTTTCTCCGCAGCAGCGTCAGTTCGAATAGCACCACCAGCACGATGGAGACGGCAAAGACCAGCGAGCCGACGGCATTGGTCTTGGGGTTGAGGCCGGAGCGTAAGAGGTTCCAGATTTCCACCGGCAGCGTGGTTTCGAAGCGCGTCAGCAGGAAGGAAATCACGAACTCGTCCCAGGAGAAGGTCATCGAGAGGAAGAAGCCGGCAAAGATGGCCGGCGCCATGACAGGCACGGTGATCAAGAGCAGCACTTTCCATTCCGGCGCGCCGAGGTCGCGCGCGGCGCGCTCGATGTTGATCTGGTGGTCGCCCATCTGGCTGTAGACGATGGCGAAGCAGAGCGGCAGGTTGATCACGACATGGCCGATGCCGGCGGCCATCAGCGATTTCGGCACGCCGGCCCAGTTGAACAGCACCAGCAGCCCCATGCCGATGATGAGATAGCTGACCGTCAGCGGCAGGGTGATCAATCCCCGCAGCAGGGCCGAACCCGGCAGCACGAAGCGTGCGAACGCCCAGGCGCTGAGGAAGCCGAGCGTGACGGCTGCGAGCGACGAAAGGACGGCCACCAGCAGCGAGTTCACCAGCGCCGAGGTCAGCCGCGTATCGGACAGGACGGCCTGGTACCAGCGCAGCGACGGGCCGGTGAAGGGTGGGATGGGGAAGGAGGTTGCCTGCAGCGAGAACAGCACGAGCACGACCACCGGTAGGAAAATGAAGGCATAGATGGCGATCGCGTAGAGACAGGAAGCGATGCGGACGATCCGGCCCATCTCAGGCCCGCTCGATCTTCAGCCAGCGGGCGCAGGCGAGATAGGCTAACGTGACGACCGCCATCAGGATGATCGAGAGCGCCGAGGCCAGCGGAAAGTCGCCGCGCCGGCCGATCTGCATCATCACCAGCTGCGGCATGACCAGCTCGTTGTTGCCGCCCAGGAGCTGCGGCGTGATGTAGTCGCCGATGCACAGCACGAAGGTGAGGAAGGCACCGACCATGATGCCCGGCAAGGTCAGCGGCAGGATGACATGCAGGAAGGTCCGCACCGGCCCGGCGCCCAGATCGGCCGCGGCCTTGCGGTAGCTCGGGCTGAGCTGCTTCAAATTGGCGAAGATCGTCAGCGTCAAAAGCATGACGAAGAAGTGCACGAAGCCGGTCACGGTGGCGAAGCGGGTGTTGGCGAGTTGCAGCGGTTCGCTGATCGCGCCGATACCGGTCAACGCGCGGTTGACGACGCCATTCTGCGCCAGCACCAAAAGCCAGGAGTAGGAGCGCACGACATAGGAGGTCCAGAAGGGCAGCACGGCCAGCATCAGCGCCAGCCGCTGCCAGCGTTCCGGCACCTGTTCGGCCAGGATCCAGGCGAAGGGGTAGGCGAGCAGCACCGAGACAACGGTGACGATCGCCGTGAGTTGGAGCGAGTTGACCATCGCCTGCCGATAGGCGGGGTTGGTGAGGAACTGGCTGTAGTTGGCTGATGTGAAGCCGCCGCCCTCATGCGCCGTCAGGCTGGAAAGCCCCATGGCAATGAAAGGCAAGACGAAGAACAGCAAGGTCCAGCCGAGCGCCGGCGTAACCAGCGCCCAGGGCAGGGCCTTGTTCGCGGGGCTGCTCACGACGCCCGTCTACTGCGCCTGCAGCATCTCGGTCCACATGTCCTGCATCTTCTTGTCGAGACCGGCATTCGGCGCCGGATAGGCCTGGGCGCGGGCAAGGAATTCGGGCTGCTCGTCGAAGCGCAGGATCTTCTTCTGGTCGTCGGTGAGCGCCGCCTTGCTGTTCGCCGGCATGCCCCAGTAGCAGGACGAGGTGGCAAGCCGGGCCTGGCCCTCCGGGCTCATGATGTATCGGATGAATTTCAACGCCATGTCCTTGTTCTTGGAATCCTTGAACATGGCCAGCGACTGCGACCACAGGACCGCTCCCTCCTTGGGTATCGAGAAGTCCAGCGCCGGGTTCTCCTTGGCCAGGCCCGCCGTCACCCATTCGCCGCCGCCGACCAGAATATCGACCTCACCGGTGGCGAGCGCCGTCTGGCTGGCGGTCACCTCGCCAACCAGCTTGGCGTTGGCCTTCATCTTGAGCAGCTCGGCCTTGAGGGCGGGAAGGTCGGCCTCGGTGAGTTCAGCCGTCCTCTTGCCGATGGCGAGTGCTGCCATGCCGATGACCGGCAGGTAATAATCGTAGATGGCGACCTTGCCCTTGTACTTGTCGCTTGTCAGCGACGCCAAGGATTGCATGTCGGCCGGGTCGACCTTGGTCTTGTTGAAGCCGATCGTGTTGTAGCCGAACTTTTCGGTGATGCCGTAGCGCTTGCCGCCGACCACGGTGGAGCTGTCCATCTTCACCTGCGGGAAGAGGTCGCCCAACGGCAGCTTGTCCTCCGGCAGCGGCTCGAACAGGCCCTTTTCCACGCCGCGCGGCACATCGATGCTGTCGATCACCATCACGTCCCAATCGCCGGGTTGCGACTGCTCGACGATGGCGAGCCCCGCGCCGGTGCCCTCGAATTCCTTGACGTTGACCTTGATGTTGTTGGCCTCTTCGAAGGGCTGCAGCAGCGCCGGGTCGGCGTGATCGCACCAGATCAGGGCGTTAAGATCGGCGGCCTGGCTGGCGCCGGCTGCTGAGAGCATCAGTGCCGTGGCGCCGCAAGCGGCGCGCAGATGCCTCTTCAGGGTTGAAAGCGGATTATTGGCTGCGGATCGTGCGGACATCGAGTGTTCTCCCTTGCCTTTGTGGCTTCTTGCAAAAAGTTGAACCAATTCTAAAATTGAGTCAATTCTGTTTTTGTGGCAGACAGCCGGCATGAGTGGATTGAGGGCAAGGCAAAAGGCCGACCGGCACCGCCGCATCATCGAGGCGGCGGCCGAGCTTTTCCGCGAGGCCGGTTATGAAGGCGCGAAGATCGAGACGATCGCCGCCCAGGCCGAAGTGTCGATCGGGACGATTTACAATTACTATCAGAATAAGGGCGACATCCTCGGCGCCATCGTCTCCATGGAGGTCAACGAGGTGCTGAATGCCGGGCGAGGCGTGGTGGACAGCCCACCGGCCAATGTCGGCGATGCGCTGGACACGCTGATCGGCATCTATATCGAACACTCGCTGCACTATCTCAGCAAGGAAATGTGGCGCCAGGCGATGGCGATCTCGACGCAACTGCCCGACAGCCCGTTCGGCCAGGCCTACACGGCGCTCGACCGCGCCTTGACCGAACAGATCCGCGCCCTGATCGCAAGGCTGCTGGAGATCGGCCTGGTGCGGCGCGACGTCGACGGGCAGGCGGTGGGTGAGCTGGTCTTCAACAACATGAACATGATGTTCATCGAATTCGTGAAGCGCGAAGAGGCAAGGATAGTGGAACTGCGCGCGGCGATCCGACGGCAGAACCGGATCCTGGTGGCGGCGATCGGGGTGTGAGGAGGGAGCGCGGCATGAAGCCAGCTTCCGCTGCCAGCGTGACTGACGATGAGTGCCAACGGCGGCATCCGTCTACACCGCAGGACTCCGGTGCACGGGATGACCTAGCGGCTTGACATTGCAGGGATTGACAGCGTAGCCGCCGGCCCTGACCAGCGATCCGTTCGAAGCATCGACTGAGGGAAAGCAGACGCGCGGCCGCAGTGGCGCAGGTAAGAATCAGTGATCGGTCGGATCGATCTTCGTCAGGCGCTCTCGCGCTTCGGTGACGCGCCGCTGCGCGGACCTTATCCTGCTGCAAAGCGCGAGATTGATGCCGACGCCACAGTCTCGCTCCAACATTTCTTCCGCGCGTTTGAGGGCGAGTTCAGCTCGGCCAATTCGCTGCCTGGCCTGGGCCAGTTCCATGTCCAAGAGTTCGATCATTGTTCCGCTACAGAGTTTGCGGTCCCTTCGATCGTTAACCGCCTCCGGCCGGGTTTGGTTCCGGGTTATCGGCTCGAGAGCCAGGAACAGGCAGGAGAAAGTCGCCGCTTCGGCATCGACCTCATTGCGCGAGTTCACCTCTTGAGTTGAGTTTGAAACCTGATACAACTTATAGGGGCAGACAGAGGGGAGAGATGGTCAATGGGGACGTTTTCAATCGGGCATTGGGCGATCGTGCTGCTGATGATCGGCGTGCCTGTTTTCTTTGCGGTTCGCTCAGCCGTGAAGCCGTCACAGGGCCTGGCGGCTCTTGTAGGATTCGGTGGCTGGCTTATGCTACTGGCGATCGGTCAGGTGTTGTCGCCGCTGCGCACGCTTGCCGCGTTGGCCAATTCGGTCGAGGGTTACCGGCAACTCATGCCCCAGCCAAATGGGCCGGTTGCGGTGTATAGCGAGGTTGCCCTCAATCTGGCATTTCTGGCGCTTCAACTGGTTGTGCTCATTTCGATGCTGCGGCGAAGCCGACGCTTTCAACAATTGTTTCTGTTCCAGTGGATTGCGATACCGGTTGTGTTCGTGGTGGACACGATCTTGATCTCATCAACCCTAGGCGTCCCGGTGAGCCAGATCCTCGCTGGAGATGCGCTGATGACACCCGTTCTGTCGTTCATCCTCACCGGGGCCTGGGTCGCCTACGTCTACAAGTCCGTCAGGGTGAAGAATACGTTCGGCGGCGAAGTGGCAGCCGGCCAGGTTGCGACGGCCGCCTAGCGAGAGTCCGCTGGGTTTCGCCTCTCCGCATGAGCAGTCCTCCTGCGACAGGCTTCGGAGGACACTTCTTCGTTTCGCGAGATCTGGTGTTCTTATAACGGGCTCTGGGTGGCGTGCCACCCGAAGCTCGAGCGAAGGGTGGTGCCCCCGGCAGGAATCGAACCCGCGACCTTCGGTTTACAAAACCGCAAACTGACATTGATTATAATTAGAAAATTCGTTCCGTGTTGCACATATGTTGCATGGACTGTGTTGCAACGGATGCAAATCAACCGAGCAGCGCTGCTTCCATCTCCGCAATTTTGACCCTGTCGTCATCCTCTGATTTGAACAAATAGCCATACACGTCATACGTCATTTGAAGGGACGCATGGCCCATCAACGTCTGCACCTTCTTGGGCGGGAAGCCCTGCTCGATGAACAGCGCGGCGGCGGCGTGGCGGAGCGCGTGCAGGCTGTATTTCGCGTCCACAATCGGCTTGCCGTCCTCGTTCTTCTTGTCGGTCTCTATCGTGACGCCTGCCGTTATCTGCACCGGCCAGAACACTCTGTGCAGTAGGTTGGCGTGACCTTCGATGTTGCCTTCGCCGTTTGGGAACACCAAACCGTGCTCGCCCTTGGGGCACTCCGCCTTCCACGTCTTTAGCGTTACAACCATGCTGTCTGAAATTGGGATGTCGCGCGTGCCTGCTTCTGATTTTGGTGGGCCGAATTCGTTGTAGCGGTCCACACGGCGGCGGACATGGATGATGCCGGCCGCCAGGTCGACGTCGCGCCACTGAAGTCCACGAAGCTCGCTTGCGCGCATGCCCGTCAGCATCGCTGTTCGAATGAATGGGATCCACCGAGCGGGTGTAGCCTTCAGGATTGCGCGCAACTCTTCTTTGGTCGGCATCTCTGGCCGAGCCTTATCTCTAGTTGCTGAAGGCATTTGAATGTCGCGGGCAGGGTTCGTCGCGGCATGTCCACGCGAGACAGCGTGCTTGAAGATCGAGACTAAAGCACCGTGAACCTTTGCCAAGGATGAAGCTGACATCGTTCCGGTCAGATCATCGATGAACGTCTGGATCATGGGAGTCGTGATTGCCGACAGTTTCGTGGCGCCGAAACGCGGCTTCACGTAAAGCTCGTAGGTGGATTTATAGCGCGCCACCGTCGCGCGCTCTCGGCCTGCCTTTTCGGCTTGGGTCAGCCAGAGTTTCGCAGCTTGGTCGATCGTTTTCGATTGGCTCTCTGCCACGTGCGTGCCGGATCTGACCTGGCCGCGCGCCGTCAGCAGAAAGTCGTCGGCGGCCTTCTTGGTAGGGAATTGCTTGTCCCTGCGCTTCCCGCCGCCATCGCGATAGTCGGCCTGCCAAACAATCCTTCCAGAGGGCAGTTCGCGCTTTCGAATCGTGGCCACGCGCTCGTCTCCTTGTTCAAGGTGACGTTACACGACCAGCGGTTTTATGCAACACGTTACAACACGGAATAGGCGCGAAGGGATAGCTCAAGCGCGAAACCGATTGACATTGAAGGCGTAAACGCGTAGTTTGAGAATCCCGCAAGAGTCGCGGGCGCAGAATACGCCATTGCTCCTTATATCACGGGCAGTCGCCTGCGTGTCAACCCCACTTGCAGAATTATTTTTTCGGAGAGAGGTATGAACGACAACCCGCTGGCTGCGGACATCTTGCAGGGTGCCGATGCCATAGCAGCTTGGACAGGCTTTAAGAGGAGGGCGATCTATCACGCCGTCGCGTGTGGCCACATCCCTACCTTTCGCATGGGCGAGATCATCTGCGCAAGGAAGTCGACTTTGAATAGATGGGTCTCCGAGCAGGAGGCCAGAGCGGCAGCCTGACTGGAACGACCTAAGGCTAAAATACTATATATAGTGTTTACAAATCCGCTCAACGCTAAATACCCAAACCCTAGCACTGATCCCGAGCAGCCCGCGGTCGCGGGAGGGAGAACATCTTTGCGCAAGTTCAGGCCGACATTTGATTTCGCCGCATATCGTGTCAACGATATCAATCTCGATACACGGTATTTGTTCGACGACGCATTTTTGTTTCTGGTTTCGATCTCACCCATCCGAGACCCTGAGAAAGAAATTAACCTGGAGTTCGTCACAACAGACGGCGGCGAGGGGCCACGTTTTAGACGTTTCCTCAAATCTCTACGCCTCTCTTGGGCTGACAAGTTCGACGAACTGGCAATCGGTCGTGTGTTCGCTATGAAGAACCGCGGCGCGAAACCAGACGACTTCGCCGACCTTGAGTATGCGAGCGCCTGTTTGCAGACCGACCGTAGGGCGTTTGAAGCCGCAAGCGCCTATGCCGCCGAGTGCGCGGCCGAAGAAGAAGCCGACGCCGCCATGGAGGCGTATCTCCGCACCGGCATCGAAGCCTACTCGCGCAAGGCGGCTCGCCGTGCTGCTTGACCCTCGCATCAAATCAATATGGGCGACGGACGAGACTGCGTCGCCAAAAGGTTTTCGGCGCGTCGCAATGTTCGACCTGGCATTTGGCGACTTCGTGACGGTTCACGACTGGAGACTTATTCACACTCCGAGCGGCGCATATCACGCCTATGCACCGGACCTTAAAAACGGGACGCACAGCGCCGACCTTGCGCCCATCTTCCGAGACAAAATCGCAGAACTGGCTGTCATCGCTTTGGAGAATTTGAATGCCCGCATTGCCAGCGCAGCCGCCTGAATCCGCCGCCCCGCTTTCCTTAGCATTGTCATACGCTGCAAACGGTTGTCCGGTATTCCCATGCAGACCAAGCGATAGCACCGACCCTGAAACAGGCAAAGTGCATCTCGCAAAATCACCCCTTACGCCCAAAGGATTCCATGACGCCAGCCTGCGCCCGCATGTCATTAACGCGCAATTCGGCTCCAGACATCCTAATGCGCTGATCGGCATCCCGACTGGCGAACGTAGCGGTTTTTGGGTGCTGGACATCGACGTGCCGCCAGGTCATGAGGACGGTCGTCCCTGGTTAGCGGCCATGGAGGAAAGGCACGGCCATATTAGGACCAGGATTGCCGAAACTGGAAGCGGCGGTCTTCACTACCTGTTCAAGCACGCACATGGCGTACGCAACATGGTCTTGGCATCCGGCGCAGAGAGCCGGGGCGACGGGGGCTACTTCATAGCCCCTGGCAGCGTCATGAGCGACGGCCGCACATACAAGTGGCTCAACGACGAGCCGATAGCGGAAGCCCCGTCTTGGCTTCTTGACCTGTTACTGAAGCCAAAGCACTCGCCAGTTCAATGTACAGGCTCGACATCGCTTGAGAGTGCAACCGCGGCAGAAATTGATGAGCTTCTGACTTACGTCAGCCCCGATTGCGGATACCAAGATTGGGTGTCCGTTCTTATGGCTGTTCATTCCGCCTTGGGTGCGGAGGGAATGGCGATCGCCGATGCCTGGAGCGCAGGCGGCAAGAAATACAAAAAAGGCGACGTCGCGAGCAAGTGGAAGGGGTTTACCTCATCGGGCGGCGTTGGCCTTGGATCTCTTGCCGAGCTTGCCAGGCAGGGCGGCGCTCATTTGAGCGAGATCGCACGGCGTCATCGTGGCCAGGAAGGTGACGTTGCCGTGGCATCAGTTGACGCTGTTGGTTTCATTGCCGGGATTGATGAGCGCAAAGCAGCAGCCGAAGCCGTGGACCTGACGTCACGGACGACCGAACCGGAAGACGACGTTCCCGACTACCAACTTCAGGCCGTCGCCGATCTCGATACGCTGACGCATCCTGGCGGCTTGGTGCAGGATTTGATTGACTGGATCGTGTCCTCGGCCGAGCAACCCAGCCGCGTCCTAGCCTTGGCTGCAGCTTTACCAATGGTGGCCGCCCTGATGGGGCCGCGTTATTCGACAGGCAGTCGCGACACGCGCCCGAATATCTATTCTGTTGCACTCGCCGAGTCAGGCTTCGGAAAGGAACACGCTCGCTCACAGATAAAGCGGCTCCTCGCGGCTGGGCATGGTGTATTCGATAGGTTCGGCGGGCCAGCGCGCATCATGTCGGCGTCGGCGCTCCGCGAAGTTCTTGAAATGCACCAGTCGGTAAATTGCCAGATTGACGAATTTGGGGGGTTCATTCGAGACATAACCGACAGGCGAGCGGGAAGTCACCAAAGGGCGATATCGACTGATCTGCGCGACTACTACAGTGCGAGCGCAACCTATTTCGAGGGTGCGGCTTATCGCGGCAATCCGCCCAGGAGGATCCACAACCCTGGCCTTTGTATCCACGGCACGTCAACGCCGGAGCAATTCTGGTCGGCGCTCTCTTCGGCCAGCGCAGAAGACGGACTGCTGCCTCGCTTGGTCTTGTTCAATGTCGATACGGCACTTCCGGCTGCAGTGAAGCCGGAACAAGATGTTCGATATGTGCCGACAATGTTGCTCGATCGTATGGCGGACGTCGCCGGCATTGACGTCGTGAAGGCGCGAACGGCCAAAATCCCGACAGTAGCCACAAGCTCGCCGACAATGCCTCTGGTCGTGCCGTGGACCGAAGGTGCGCTTGCGCTTTTCGAATCTGTAAAGGAGGCCGTGGCGGAACACGAAAAGCGTGTTGTTGCGGAAGCGCGACCGTTCGTTAGGCGTATCATAGAGAACGCAATCAAACTGGCGCTGATTGTCGCTGTCGGTATCGATTGTGAACAAGCGATGATAACCGAGGCCAACGTCGATTGGGCCTCGTCGCTCGCCTGGACGTGCGCTGCCGGCATGCTCTCGCAGGTCACTGAGCGTCTGTCCGACAATCCGCGCGAGGCGAACTACAAAAAGATACTCGGTCTCATCCGCGCTGCCGGCAGCAAGGGCATTACGGTTGGGCGGTTGGCGGACCGACTCAAGTCCATCGACGCTCGCCAGCGCGACGAAATCGTCAAAGATTTGCGTGAGGCTGACTTGGTTCGTGAGGAAGTAGCCAACACGGGCGGGCGCCCCAAGCGGCGACTTGTTTCGTCCACTGCATAGTTTCGTCCTTCGGATGAAAGCCATGGCCCTTAGTTTTGTATCGGCTGAAAGGGGTGAGGCAGATGACGAAACTCTAAGGGAATATCTAGGAATATCAATAACATAGATATACATACCTACCTTTTATCCATTCATCCATTGAATCAGTGAATGGGTGAGATTCCTAAGCAACCCCACCTGCATAGAAGACACCCGGAGTTTTTGGATTTTAGTTCCCAGAACCCGGACGACCTCAGCGGGCTAACAAACCCCGACACTTCCCTGAATTCAGGAATTCTGATGCACTCTGCCCTCCGAGCCGGTCAGGTCAACGAGACCATGACCCACGATCCCTACGCTGCCGCCAACGACAACCTCGCCGAACAGCAGCAGGCCAAGACAACAGCCATGCCGGGCCCCGCAGCCCTCGGTTGGCTGTTCGCCCACCAACACATCGGAGCCGACGAACGGGATGCAGGCGATCATGTGATCAAATTGGCATCGATCGCGCGTTCCTCGCTAACCAGCCCGCTTGTGCGCTACACGGCCCGCACGGCTGACCGGAAGTGGCGCCAGGTCGAAGTGCAGCGTCACACGATCCGTCCTGCATTGGACGCATGCATTGATGCGATCCGATACCAGCCTCGTCGCAAAGCCCTGGTGCAGGCCCTTGTGGTCGAAGATACGAATATCGACCTGGATAATCCCCACCGGGTCGCACAGGGCTTGGCGGACGTTGCTCGGCATCTGTGGGGTTCCAAAAGCAGCGTCGCTGTCCCCATTTTGGCCGCGAATGACAACCGGCCTCATGTCGACGCAGCAGAAGCCAAGGGCGGTGTTTTCAGAACGTCGGATAACTTTCAGCGGATGCACACAGCTAAGCAGTTGGATGACGACCCGGAAGCCAACGATGTCCTGCATGCAGCCGGGCTTCGGTACGCGCAGGATCATCACCTAGCCGGATTAAACCCCCTCGGCGCTATCGACTACAGTCGTGTCCAAGTTGACTGCGGATCGTCGGAAGGCATGCCAACGATGATGGCTGACGCACGCGAACGCTACCGCGTAGCCAGGTCATTGCTCGGCGCACGATACGGCGCGGTTGTCGATGCAGTCGTCATCGAGGGAAAATCACTTGGCCAAGTGGGCGCGGAAGTCACCAGATTTAGGGACCGCGGCAAAGCCATTGCTGCGGCCGGAGAGCGGCTCAACGGTGGCCTGCGGCTGTTGGCGCAGAAGTATGGGATTTTGCGGGCATGAAGTCTCCATTCAACTTCGAGCACATTCGCCCCAAGGACGGAGAGGCCCTGAGCGAATGGTTCGTCCGCGTGATCGAACGGGCCATCTCCGAAAGCAAAGGTAGGGTAGGGCGCATCCGATATGCCCTGCACGAAATGGAACGGATGGCGCGCGACGAAGGTCGCCTCGATGGTAAGCGGGAAGTGCAGCAGCGAATGGATGCGGAAACAGCCGCGCTGAGTAAGCGCATCGCGGACTTGGAACTTATGCTGCGCGGAAGCGTGTCGAGGATTGACGCGGAGGCAGAACGCCAGGCAGCCGCGAAGGCCATGCGCAATCGCTGCTCTGACGCTGTCATGGACTACGGATGTGCACCGAACAACGCGTCCGAAGCAATCGACGCACTCTCGCTGCCGAAGCCACTATGGACCGAAACAGTTAGGTCCAAGTAGCTCGTGCGCACCAAGCGCATCTGATTTGCTACACTGATTCAGGATCAAAAATTGCGGGTGGCGGAAACGCCGCCCGTTTTGCGTTTCGATGCGCTCAATTCATGTAGCGATCGACCCGCCGCGAGAGATTAGCGGCGGGAAACAATCATTGCCGCCAGGCGCCTCCGGGCGACTTTGTGGCGGTCACGCTGCCGGTTGTAGTGGCGAAAGCTACTCCCGGCAGCGATCAAACCTAAATCTGCATGAAGCGGAGGCATTTGTCATAGTACCACGAGTCGCTTCGGTTGCACTTTTGCTCCTTTGGGAAGCGTAGACAGCAACTCCCCAGCCTTCGCTAGACAATGAGCGCCCACTCGTCTTCCGAAAGTAGGCGCTTGTTGACTAGAACGAGTGAGAGCGCAGCCCACGCAGCCCCGCCGTTGGTTGTTTCTCTGTCTGACATAGCGCCCATACCCTCGAAATTTTTTGATGTCGTTTCCAGTAGAAGCGCCCGCCCGCCCAGTGGCGGACGCCGCTACCGTTTAGTCCATTACGGTTTAGTCATCATAGTGTGTGTCTGAACGATCATCAAAAAAATGACCGCCATTTCGTAGTAAGTCAGAAAGACAACCCGCCTTTCCGCTTCGGGAGATTTCCCGCGCTTGCTTTGTACAAGCGTAGGATGACTGCAAAGCTTGGTAGAAACGCATCTCGGCCTGCGCCTTTTCCTCTCCCTCCCAATGCCCCTAAGCATGCGAATTATGGACTTAAAACGCGGTCGGTCAACGAAAATGACTGACGCTAGCCTCCGGACGGCGGGCCGCCGATAGGAAGTGCAAATGGAACCGAGATTTTGCTTTTCAACGCGAAGACCATTTCACTGACGCCGGGTTAGGTGTGCGCAATGGCTTCAGCCGGGCATAACCGCTCATCAGGCGCCCAAAAGTACCGCCGTTGGTATGGGCTAAAGGAATGGAAGTTGGCGCGTGCAACCCAACTAGCAAAACAGCCTCTATGCGAGCGCTGTCTCCAGGCAGACATCATCACCCGAGCCTCCGTCGTGAACCACCGGATCCCGCACAAAGGCGACTGGGCATTGTTCATTGATCCAGCCAACCACGAGAGTACATGCGCACCTCACCACGACGCGCTGATCCAGAAGGAAGAAGCGCGAGGCTACATGATCGGCAGCGACGTCAACGGTCGCCCCGTGGATCCTCGGCATCCGTGGAATAGCTAGCCCTTGGGTGGATAGGGGTCGTGGCCGTAGGTCCACTCTGTCTGCCACTTACCATCACGACCTTGGACGAGAACTTGTGCGTCATGGCCTTGCTGACCGGCCTTGTGAGCCGTGTCGACGGCTACCTTCATCGCGGCTGCTTGTGTATCATAAGGATAGTCTTTGCCTTCGTACCTAATCTTCCATTGGTTGCCGTCTTTCAGAACGTAGTAGTGAGCGCGAGCCAATCTGATTCTCCGTAGCAAATAGAATGCATGGTGCGCTCTGTTCTTGCGCTCGTCTAGTGCCGCGCGGGCAGGGGGTGGGTCAAAAGCCCAGCAGATCGTGACTTGGAACCCGTGGCCCCCCTCCGTTCGCACTGAAAGAAAATCCAAGGTAGGGGGATGTGGCAATCACCTTCCTCAGGAGGCGGAATCCGACGGTGGCGCGACAGCAAATGACGGCAATTCCTTCTCGATTTTGTCCGCCAGCGCTCGAAGCATCGGCGCAATTAGCCTAGCGCCTCTATCTTCGACAGACCGATACGCTGCGTTATGATCCGCCTCGGCCACAAGACAATTCCAATGGAACGTGTTTCTTGTCTCGAGTCCATCGTTCTCAATCGCGGAGCTTATCATGAAGGTGACCTCATAGTAAGCTGGCGAACCTTTGGAACCTTTATTAATTATCGTGACATTTTCATTGATTTCCTTTGTATCCGGAACGGGATCAATCTTGCGGTGATAAGTGACGCTGCCGTTGCCGAGCCTCAAGTCCTTGATATTGAGCATTTGGTCGTCCTTCCGTTGCTTAGGTTGGTCTAACAGATTGCATCGATGAGACCAATCGAGGCTACGGGAAATACACAACCTTTGTCACAGCGGATCACCATGACCACTGAGCCCCTATGCGCTCCTGATTGGAGCACGATGTTCCCTGACTCGCAGGACGCCGCTGAAGCCGGAGATCAATGGCGCGCAGTGATGGCCGACCTCCAGGCGGCCGGCACTTTGGCTGATGCCAATGGCCACACCGTAATCCGCCTTGTCGAGTTTCGGGTGCAGTACCGCAAGGCAGCCCGGCACGTGGCTGAGCACGGAACCATTCTCACCAGCAAGCGGGCCAAGGTTGGCCAGTGGAACCCTTTCTGGAGCGCCATGCAGCAGGCGGACGCGCGGATTGTAGTGCTCGAATCGAAATTGGGCCTGGATCCGGTGAGCCGCGGGAAGACAACGAAGGTGGCTCGTGGCAAGAAAGTCTCCCGCGCTGCGGACGCCTATCTCAAGCCCGCATCAGAATGATCCTACCAGCGCCTACGCCGCAGATGTCCTGGCCGGAAAGATCATTGCTGGCGAGCATCACATTGCGGCTGCCGAACGTCATCTGCGCGATCTAAAAGACGGCGCCTCCCGCGGGCTGCACTGGCGTCCGGAACTGGCGGCTCGAGCCATCGGCTTCCCGCCTGCAGTGCTTAGCGTGACAGCGGGCGCCCATGAGGGACGACCGTTCGACCTCCTGCCTTGGCACCTGTTCTGCACCGGCAATCTGTTCGGCTGGCGCAAAGCCAGTGGCCGGATGCGGTTCCGATCGGCATGGGTAGAGACCGGGAAGGGTCAGGCTAAGTCGCCGTGGATGGCGGCAACTGGCCTGTATATGGGCGGCTGGCACGGCATCAAGCGCGCCGAGGTCTACGCGATCGGCCAGGATCGCGCGACTGCGAACGTTCTGTTCCGCGACGCCGTGGCGATGTGCCGTGCCAAGATACCTGGCGGCGACGAAGACCAAGACGACTCGTTGCTTTCGCGAGGCGAGGTGGTCATTCGCGGTGAGCTGGACAACGCGTGGAAGATCGAATTCCCGGAATCGGGTAGCAAGTTTCAAACTCTGGCTAACGGCGAGGCGATCAGCGGCCCCCGTCCGACGCTGGTTGCAGCCGATGAAATTCATGAATTTCGGTCGAATGCTTCGATCGAAACGTGGAAGCGCGCCATTGCCAAAATGCCAGGCGACGCGTTGATGTTGCTAGGCACGAACACGCCGGCCTCTACGCAGATCGTCGGTACGGACTATTCCGAGTTTTATCAGAAAGTCGCAACAGGCGAAGTCATCGACGACGAGGCCTTTGCCTTCATCGCCCGTGTCGACAAGGCTGACCGCGAAAACGTGTTCGACAACGAGGCCTGCTGGCCAAAGGCCTTGCCGGCGCTCGGTGTCACCTTCCCGGTGGAGAATATCCGCGGTGAGGTGAACACAGCTCGCGTGCTGCTTTCTACGTCCTTTTCAGTGAAGCGGCTCTACTTCGGCATCCCGATCGGCTCAATCGATTTTTGGATTTCTGAGGACGCATGGTCAGCTGTGCAGAAGCCGGTGAGTGCTGATGAGCAGAAGGGTCGAAAATGCTGGCTATCGCTTGATCTTAGTGAGAAGAATGATTTGACAGCGCTGTCCGCCGCCTGGGGCGGCCGTGATGACAGACCTGTCGCGATCAAGACTTGGTACTGGACGACGAAAGAAGGGCTCAAGGAGCGCGCGCTCGCCGACAATGCGAAATACGTCGAGTGGGCTTCTGACCCTGAGGTCGACTTTACGGCTGTTGCCGGTGCCGTAATCGACAAAACGTTCGTCGCGGCGCAAGTCCAGCGACTCTGTTCCGAACACGATGTCCAGTTCCTGGCCTTCGACCCAGCCGGCATGGCTGATTTTATCGGTGCGTGCGAGCAAATTGGCTTCCCGGTGTGGAGATACGAAGGTCCGGACAAGCCTGAAGGCTATGGTCTCAAATTGATCGCTCACGGTCAGGGCAAGCGCATCGTCTTCGAAGATCGGGCGCTGTGTATGCCGAGGTCTGTTGAGAAACTTGAGGATCGTATCCTTGCCGGCACTATCGAAATCGACAACTCGCCTGTGAACTACATGTGTGCCGCCAACGCCTTCCTCGACGCGGACGGCCAGGGCAATCGTGCCTTCGATAAGAAGCGATCACGTGGTCGCATAGACGGCCTCGTGACGATCGCAATGGCGACCGGTTCTGCGGACAACGAGTTCAACGCGACCGTGGCGACTTCGCCATGGGATGATCCTGATTTTTCATTGGCCGCAGCGGCCTGAATTGGCGGAACAATGAATATTTTAGGTCTTGATATCCGACTCAATAGACAAGAACTGCCCCCAAACGCGATAGAATCGCGGGCAACCATCGAAAACCCAACCATCTCGGTAACCGCTGACAATTTCCTGCAGTTCTTCGGGGTGCAGTCGGCAAATTTGCCGCATGTCACGATCGACAGCGCACTATCGGTACCGGCAGTGTGGGCAGCGGTGGCGTTTTTGTCGCGCACTTTGGCGGCATTACCGCGGCATGCTTACCGCTCGACAAAAGAAGGCCCAAAGCGACTTTCCGGCAAGCTCGAGACTGTCGTCCACGATGCGCCGAACGACGAAACGAACGCCTTCAAGTTCTGGCAGTATTTTTGGCAGCAGGTTTTCACGGGCGGGCGCGGCCTGGCCTGGATTGAGCGCACGCCGCAAGGCGTTGAAGCCCTCTGGCAGATGGATCCTACCAAGACTTCGGTGAGGCGGTCGGGCGGTAGGACGTTTTACAAATTCTCTGGAATTGCCAAGGAGTACGACTCCTCCGACGTCATCGATGTGCCATTCATGCTGAAGGCTGACGGGCTGTGCCATTACGGCCCGATAGCAATGGCCGCGAAGGCCATTCAGCTCGCTATCGCGATGAATGATTACGGCAGCAACTTCTTTGCGGGGGGTGGTGTTCCGCCGTTGGCGTTAACTGGCCCGCTGCCTGCTGGCGCCGACGCGATGAAGCGTGCGCAGGCCGACATAAAGCGGTCGGTCGACGCAGCGAAGAACGCGAACGAACCCGTCTTTCCAATTCCTGCTGGCTACACGCTAAATCCAGTTGGTCTGGACCCAGCCAAGGGTCAGATGATTGAAGCGCGCCGGTTCCAGGTCGAGGAAATCGCGCGGGCGTTCCAGTTGCCGCCAGTCTTCTTGCAAGACTTGACAAGGGCGACGTTCACGAACGCCGAGCAGCAGGATCTTCACCTCGTGAAGCACCTGGTCGGCCAGTGGGCGGAGGCGCTTGAAGGAGAGTTGAACCTCAAGCTTTTCGGTCGCGGAAACAGCGGGCGGTACGTCGAGCACAATCTCGACGGTTTGCAGCGCGGTGACTTCGTGTCTCGCATGACCGGCTACGGCCAGGCCATTCAGAACGGCATTCGCACTCCCGACGAGGTTCGCGCGCTCGAGAATCTTCCAGCGAAGGGCGAAGCGGCCGATAAACTTTACATTCAGGGCGCCACTGTGCCGCTCGGCACACAGCCAACGGCAGCGCCCGTTCCGGCAAATGACAACGCCGGACAACCCGACGAGGCTGAGGCCGCATGATAGACATTGAAAAGCGCAGCGGCGAGCTAGGCGTTGAGGTTCGCGAAGCGGACGGGAAGCGTACCCTGGTTGGTTATGCTGCCGTTTGGAACAGTGACACAACAATTGGCGACTATTTCATAGAGCGCATCGCGCCCGGAGCCTTTTCCAAGGCTCTTCGTGGCGACATCCTTGCGCTCTACGACCACGATATGGGCCGCGTACTTGGTCGCACGCGGTCGAAAACGCTCCGTCTTAGCGAAGATAATCACGGCCTCAAGGTCGAGATTGACGTGCCGGATACAAGCGACGGCAACGATCTGTGGACCCTCGTTGGCCGCGGCGATGTTAGCGGTATGTCGTTCGCGTTCCGCGCCACTAAGCAGGAGTGGGACGAGGGCGGCGATATCCCGAAGCGTACTGTGATAGAGGCTGAACTTTACGAAGTCACCGCAACAGCAAACCCGGCCTATCCCGACACGTCACTAGCTGCCCGCTCGCTGGAAAAAGCGCGCGAGGACGCAGGCAAGACCAAGAAGTTGGCCGATGCCGCGGCTGCCAGGCGCCGTGTAGCTGAGCGCGAAGCGCGGCAGGAGCAAAGAATCCGAGGCATCCAGTCGCTGGACGGCGACGGGCAGGGCGCTTCGTAGTCACCCGCGAAAAGCGGAGGGCCGGACGGCACGTCCTGCCAATTCACCAAGACCAGGCTCGCTTCGGCGGGCTTTTTTGTTGCCTACAAGGAAGAACATGTCTCTCAAGGATCTGAACGAAAAGCGCGAACGTCTTGTCGCGCAGGCGCGAGAAGCGCTGGACGAAATCAAGAAAAACACGGACGACGCTCGTGCCGCTGAACTCGACAAGCGACATGACGACATCATGGCTGAGTTCGACCGGGTCGAGGCTACGATCGCGCGCGAGCAGCGTGTTGCCGCGGCCGAGCGTCGTGGTGAAGAGCGCGCGGAGGAAGAGCGTCGTCGTCAGCGACCGAATGGGGGTGATGCTGAGACTCGCGGCGTGGATGACACGTCGAAGCCGGAATACCGCATGGTATTTGCGAAGGTCGTTTGCGGTGTAGCCCCGAGCGATCTCACTGCGGAAGAGCGTGAGGTTCTGAAGCGCGGCACCGCCAAGTTCGAGCAGCGTATCCAGACGACCGGCACGACCACGGCCGGCGGCTACACGGTTCCGACCGAACTCCTCAACGAGATTGAAATCTCGATGAAGGCGCACGGCCCTATGTACGATGCGGATGTTATCCGCGAAGTGAAAACTTCGGGCGGCAATCCGCTGAAGCTGCCGACGGTCGACGACACCTCCAAGATTGCCGGTGCGCACACGGAAGGCACCGCTCTGACAGATGACGGCTCGGAGGATGTGACCTTCGGCCAGAAGTCGCTGGACGCATTTGCCTTCGATACCGAGTTCATCAAGTGGTCGTGGGAACTTGAAGCAGATTCGATCTTCAGCATGGAAGCCCTGTTGGGCGATCTGCTGGGTGAGCGCCTGGCGCGCATCGCCAACAAGCAGCTGACGATCGGCACTGGCTCGTCCGCTCCGAACGGCATTGTCACTGCGTCGTCCCTCGGCGTCACGTCGGCTGCGGTTGCGGCCATTACGTCTGACGAACTGATCGACCTCGAGCATTCGGTGGATCCCGCTTACCGAAAGGCGCCCAGCGTTGGCTTTATGTTCAACGACACGACGCTGAAGGCCATCAGAAAATTGAAAGATGGGGACGGAAACTACCTGTGGACTAAAGGTGATTTCCAAGCCGGCGTACCCGCCACCATCAACGGTCGACGTTTCCACGTGAACCAGGACATGGACTCGCTGGCAGCGGCCA
The DNA here is from genome assembly GCF_020164675.1 of Mesorhizobium sp. ESP-6-2. Classification (NCBI taxonomy): domain Bacteria; kingdom Pseudomonadati; phylum Pseudomonadota; class Alphaproteobacteria; order Hyphomicrobiales; family Phyllobacteriaceae; genus Mesorhizobium; species Mesorhizobium sp. ESP-6-2. Next base: position 38,169 of record NZ_JAIUGT010000003.1, on the reverse strand, counting down.
AGAAGGTCGTGCTCTTCGGCGACCTGAAAAAGTACTGGGTTCGCAAGGTCGGCTCGCCTGTCATCGGCGTGTTGAGGGAACGCTTCTGGCCTGACCTCGGCATTGCTGGTCTCATTCGCTTTGACGGCGAGTTGGCCAACACCGCTGCAGTTCGCCACCTCATTACCGCCGCATCTTAACCGGCACGGGGCGGGCCTTGACCCGCCCCTTTTTCGCGAGGATCCAAATGAAAATACGAATGCTCGTCGGCTTGTCCGGCAACGCCTATTCGCTTGGTCCTGGTGATGAGCGTGACTTTCCGGATGCTGAGGCGCTGCGCCTCGTCGCGGCCGAGTTCGCTGTGCCAGTAGCTGACGCCAGGGTGGAGCGTGCCGTGGCCGACAGGGCGCCAGAGCGGCGCGGAAAGAGAACCGATGTGGTATCCAACGACGGTAACGGTTCAGCCGACTGACGAGCCCGTCTCGATTGCGGAGGCAAAGCGGCAGGTTCGTGCTGTCGACTTTGCGGATGACGATGCGTATCTCACCGATCTAATCGCAGTTGCGCGAAACCATGCAGAGAAGTACTGCGGCGCGATCTTGGCTACGCAAACCGTTGCCGTTAAGGCCGACAGATGGAATGATTTCTGCCACTTGCCTGTGACTCCGGTGCAGTCGGTCACGTCGATTTCCTATATCGACACGAATGGCGACGCACAGACGCTTGCCGACACGGTATACGAGCTTCGCAACGACTCAATCGTTTTGAACTATGGGCAGAATTGGCCCGCCACGCAGCCGCGATCCCTAATCACCGTTACTGCCATTGTCGGCGCCGCGGACGTTCCGCCCGCAGTCAAGCATGCGATCTTTTTGCGAGTCGCCGACCTCTACGAGTTCCGCGAGAGCGAAGACGATTCCAAGTGGTCGTCGTTCGATTCGCTACTGAGCAATCATCGACACTACTAACTGCGGCTAGGCCGCGAAGGAGGCCGCATTGACGGCACTATCGATTACGGCGGCCAACGTCTTGGCTGGCGCGAATTCAACGCGTGACAATGGCATCGCAGGTGCAGTCGTAACGGCTGGGCAGCCGGTGTATAAGGCTGCGGACAATAGTTATAAATTGGCCGATACCAACGATGCCTCGGCTATTGTGCGCAAGCCGAAGGGCATTGCGCTGCATGCCGCTGCTTCTGGTCAGCCTCTTGCGGTCCACCAGAAAGGCCCCTTGACCATCGGCGCGACCGTGACGCCTGGCGTGGCGTATTACCTCGGAGGCACGCCGGGTACGATTGTACCTGTTGGCGACCTTACGACGGGCGACCATCCGGCTCTTATCGGCATGGCAACCAGCGCTACCGACATTTATGTCGACATCCAGACACCCGACGCCGCGCTGTAATGTGGGTTCGCTTTAGCGCGCCGTGGGACTGGCGGCTGCCCAGCAGCACTGTGGCTTATAGGGCGGCCGACTACAACGTGCCCACCGCATGTGGGGAACTCGCAATAGCAGCGGGTGTCGCGACGCGACTGCGCAAGACCAGCAAAACTGAGGAGCCGACCGAATGGCCAAACGATCTGGTGCCGGCTCTCTCAACTGCCGTGTGACGTTCCAAACCCGCGCCATTGTGCAGGACGAATACAACAACGACGTTCTTGGCGAATTCGCGGACGTCTTCACGACTGCAGCACGGCTGCAGCCAAAGTTCGGCACCGACGTTGAAACCGTTACAGCAGCCCGCCTAGCGGCGTTGCAGCCATATAACCTGACAGTCCGCAGTTGCTCCGATACGCGCGCCGTGACGCCTGCGTGGCGCGTATACGATGCGCGCAAAGGCACGGTGAGCGGGCTGCCCGTTCGGTTCTGGAATATCAAGACCGTGGTGAATCCGGATGAGCGCGGGCAGTATCTGGAGATGCTTATCGTGGAAGGCGAGTCGAGCTAGTGGCCTTCCAAACCAAGATCATCGGCCGCGAGGCGCTACAGCGGCGCCTGAATGAGTTAGTTCCGGAAGCGTCCAAAGAGGCCGCGAAGGCGAAAATTGAAGTCGCTCGCGAGGCTGCGAGTCGCATTGCGGCGAGGGCGCCAGTTGGCGCTACAGGTGTTCTCAAAGACAGCATCATTGGCGCACGGCAAGCAGATATGCCTGGCGTAAAGCCCGTTGGCGGACAACAGTCCAAGGATCCAGATGCAACTGGCGTATACGCTGACTTCACTTGGAAATTCGTGGAGCATGGGACTGCGCCTCACAAGATTGCCGGGCGCAATGGTAAGAACCTGACGTTCAGGGGCAGGGACGGCGGTATAGTATCCATCCCCTCCGTCGATCACCCCGGCTCACGCGCGCAGCCTTTTGTCTTCTACACATGGAAGGCATATCGCAAGGCCGCCAAGGCCAAAATCAGCCGCGCCATCAGCCAGGCCGTCAAGGCATCGATGGGTAAGTAAGATATCCTACATGGAGCAACAATGGCCGCACCGGCACATGAACTTGTCGGCGTTGCAACTGCGCGACTGCGTGGCTATGCGCCACTTACGGCCCTAGTGGCGGCCACTCGCATATTTTACCGGCCGCCCGCGTCGTACTCGCCGCCATATGTCACAGTAGATGACGTCTCGACACGGCGTGATGATATGCAGTGCGTCTCTGGAGTAATCGCCAGCCTGACAGTCCATGTCTGGACCGACGATAGCAACCCCCTGCCGAACGGTGGAGGAGCGCTGCAAGATGCGCGAGCGATCGCCTGGGAAGTCGTCAACGCCTTACATCACTACCCGCTTGCGCTTCCGAATAACCGCTTGGTCACTCTGGCGCATACAGGCGAGCGGGTCTTCTACGACGCGGACGGCACCACCGGACACGGCGTGATCAACTTCGAAGCGGTGATCGAAGCCTAGTCGTCCAAACCGCATAAACAAGCACACCAATCTGCCCGCCATGTGCGGGCTTTTTTATGGAGCCTCACATGGCAGTTACACCGGGCCAGCAGACTGGCCGTCTTTTGCTCATCCAGATTGGCGATGGCGCCGATCCGGAAGTGTTCTCTAATCTGTGCGGCGTGCAGACGCGCAGTTTCAATATGTCGGCTAACGACGTAGACACGACCATTCCGAATTGCACCAATCCTGGCGACACCCCGCAAAAAACCGGCACTCCCGGCATCAAGAACCGAACCTTTACCGGTTCCGGCAAGTTCGTTGCTGGCGCGAGTCAGACCGCATTCATGCAGCATGTCATTGACGCGACCGTCTTCAACGCCAAGGTGATCGTGCCTGGCTTGGGCACGTTTACCGGCTCTTGGTATGTGACTGACTTCACGCTGAACGGCGAGCAGGAGGGCACGATGGGCTTTGATGGCACGTTCATGGCCGGCGGCGCACTTTCGTTTGTGGCGGAGTAATTAGATGACACTGGAGGTCAACGGCGCACGAGGGGAAGTCGCACTTAAGGTTGGCGGCGTCGACCTCGTTATTGCGGCCACTATGGCGGGCCTGGCTGCGGTTAGTACGCGGCTTGAGTGCAAGTCTCTTGCTGACCTGTTTGTCAGGCTGTCAGGCGTTGAGGTGGCGGCTACCCATGCCGCCATCGAATTGCTTACAGTGAAGGGCGACAAGGTTGAGGCTGCGGCGAAATTGAAGCTTAAGGACTTCAAGGCCTGCGCTGACGCATTTGCCTTGGCGCTTGCGCATCACTTCAAGGATGACGAGGGAAACGGCGACGCCGCGCCGGCAGCGGGGTAGAAAAGCCGTTCCCATGGCGAGATTGGATGAAGGGCGCATTTGGCGCCCTTCAATGGACACCAGATGTGTTCTGGAGATCCACAGTTACCGAATACATGCTAGCCATTGAGGGCTTCAATGAGGCCAACGGCGGCAAGAAGGACGAAGGTCCGAGCGACCAAGATATGGCCTCGCTGATTCAGCGGTATGGCTAGTTGGCTAGAGAAACGTTTGCCGCCGCCTCTTTAGAGAGATAGGGCAACGCCTTTGACGCATAAGCGCCGTCGTTTTTTGCGCACCCCTCGACAATAAAATCGGCCGTCGTCTCCGAGATTGCCGCATTTAATGGCGCCGTGCCGGCGCGATAAGATTTCAGAATCTCGAGGCTTCTCTCGCAGTATTTAACTTCAGCGAGGGCCTTGTCGCGTTCCAAGGCCGTTGCATGGGCCGAGTACTCTGCGACCATATAATAACCAGCGCTCGCGACAATCGCTATGCATGCAGCACCCATAAGCAACCTCATATTATAACCTCGCTTAAGAAGGTCGCAGTATGGCCGATAAAACCGATGACCTTCTAATTTCAGTTTCAACTGATCTTACTACCATAAAACGACAGTTGAAGCAACTCGGGCAAGATATAGGGCAAACTACTTCCGGCATCCAGAAACAGTTTGATGGCTTAGGCAAGGGCATCGATCAGTCTTTGTCGCCAGTGCAGAAGCGCATCAACGATATGATGGGCATTGCGAATGCAGGAGCCAAGCCGCTTAAGGAGTGGAAGGGTGCGCTGGCCGACGCCGCTGCAGGTTTTACGCTCACGGGTAAGCAGGCTGCGATTTCTGCCAACCAGATGTTGAACCTGTCGCGGCAGGGTAACGACGTCATTACCATGTTTGCGCTCGGCGCGCACCCGATGCAGATCTTTGCATCGCAGGCCGGTCAGGTCTACGGCGCCCTACAGGAAGGCAACGGTGGCGTTACCGGATCGCTTAAGGCCCTCGGTTCGCAGGCCGTTACTTTGGCCACAAAGTTCCCCCTGGCTACGGCCGCAATTGCTGCGGCTGGCGTTGCGGCTGCTGCGTATCTCGCACTTGGCGGATCATCCATCCGCTCTCTGGATGAAATACTTAAAAGCCACGAAGAGAACATCAAGCGCCTTGGTGATGCCTACGATCAGGTTGTGGGCAAGCAGCAGAAGTACGCCCAGGTAAGCGCGGCGACAGCCGGACTTATCAATGACAAGGACGTTGCTGACGCGAAGGCCAAGCTTCAGGCGGCGATCAAGGATATTTTCTCGTCAGCAACCACGCAGAGCGGCGTCGGTCGTGCGGGTGGTACGCGCGAGTTTATCAAATCCCAGTTTGCACCCTTTGAGGATGCAATTAATGAACTGAAAAACAGTGCGAAGGATACGACAGCACTACGAACGTTTACGGATGCCGTCACAGCGATAGGTAAGGCCAACCCTAACCTTGCAGGGCCTGCCCAAGAGCTTCTTTCGTTCTCAAAGAGCGCTCTAGATGCAGCTTCTGCGGTTGAGACGGTCAGCGGCGTCTTTCCCGACGCTATCGACAATGTGTCGGACTTTCAGCGCGCCTTAAGTCAGGTTGACTCGAAGTCTGCTCAAAAGGAACTGCAAGACCTTTTCGACAAGGCTGGCGATGGCAAAGTCGGCATAGAAGGCATTAAGGAGGCATTGGCCAAGCTTGAGCAGGCTAATCCGGACCTTACGCCGATCACATCGGAAATCCTGAGAGTCACTACGACGGCGCTGGGTGCAAGCTCCGCATTGGCTAATATGTATGCGCGCGCGGCTGGCGGCTCGCCGAATGGGCGCGTCTACAATCCATTAGCGCAACAGGTTGAAGACGCTCAAAGGCGCGGCGCAAGCATCATTCCGACACCAGCCCCCAACCGGGAAGACCTTGGCGCTGAGTACGATAAGGCGGTGGCGGCCGCCCAACGAAAAGCTGACGCAGCCGCTCGTCGTGCAAATCGGGCGCAGCCCAAGACGGCTGATGATCGTTTCGCCGAAGACCTGCAATCCATTCGTGATCGCACCGCGGCGCTGAACGAAGAGTTCAATTCGCTCGGCCTTTCCTTCGAAGCTCAGCAAAAGCGCAAAGTCAGCCTCGATATCGAGCAGGAAGCCCTGAAGCAAGTTCGCGAGGAAGCCCGCAAGAAGGGCGATGCGGACTGGCAAAATGCGCAGTTGTCGCCAACGCAAGTCAAGGCGATCGATCAAGTGTCCGACGCCTACGCTCGCCAGGCAGACGAACTGCGCAAGGCGCAGGATATGTTCGATCTACAGCGCGACGTGCTCAAAGGTGCGTTTGACGATCTGCGGTCGGCACTTGATGACGGAAAGCTCGATTGGCAGGACTTTGCCACGATCGCCGAAAACGCCTTGGACAAGATCATCGACAAGATCGAGAACGATCTAGTCGATGCAATATTGCAGGCTAATTCAGCGGGCGGTGGAACTGGTTTTCTCGGACGGGCACTAAGCTTCCTTACGGGCAGCGGATCGTCTGGCATATTCCCATCCGCACCAAGCGGCGGCGGTGGTGAGAGCGGTATCGGTCTATTCGACACGGGCGGCTTCACCGGAGCTGGCGGTAAGAACCAGCCCGCGGGCATCGTTCACAAGGGCGAGTACGTCTTTGACCAGGACGCGGTGAAGCGCATTGGTGTCGGCAACTTGGCCATGCTTCAGCGTGGTTACGCCAATGGCGGTCTGGTTGGTGCTCCCAGCTTGCCGCGGATCCAGGCGCCTGCAAATCAGAATGGTGCGCCTAGCATCACCTTTGCGCCGACCATCAACATGCCAAACGCCCAGAAGGGCGCAGGGGAAGAGGTGACGCAAGCGCTGAAGAAGTTTGAACGGGAGTTCACACCTCGTGTCTTGAAGTCCTTGCGGGACGCCAGAACGACAGGAATGATCTAATGGCAATAGCGCTCCCCGCAGTCCCGTTCCAGATCAGTTATCCGCAGCTTGTGGAGTCTGTATCTGTAAGCCGGTCAGGCACACGCGCTATGGCCTTTGTGGAGTATGCCGACGCTTACTGGACAGTCCAAATGAAGACCGTCCCTCTGTCGGCGGCGCAGCGGCTACTGGTGGAGGCGTTCAAGGACGCCTCCCGCGGCGGCCTTACGACTGTGACCTATACGCCAAAGCATATGTGCATCCCGCGCGCATATTGGGGCGACGCAGACAACGCTGCACTGGCGAACACCGGCAATCTGGTTTCAATCACCGGCAATAGCCTGGTAATTAACAGCGTCAACAACGGACTTACGCTTTCGGCGGGCGATCTAATCAGCCTGACTACGGGCAGCTACAATTCGTTGGTCAGGGTCCAAACTGGTGCAATTGCGGCAAGCAATGCCATGACCATCACGGTTGAGCCGACGGTACCTTCGTACATCACAGCCGGCGCAATTGTGACGTTCAAGAATCCCGTGGCCAACATGCGCGTTATGCCGGGTTCGTTCTCTATACCGGACGACTTTCTTCCTGTCGCTACGTTCACATTGGTTGAGATTCCGAAATGACTTTTCCAACGCGCCTGCAAGACGTCCTTACCGAAGGGCGGGCAGTTATCCGTTCCGGTATTAAGATCGTTTGTACAACCGGCACCTATGGCTTTTGGAACGGTAAAGGCGACATCACCGTCGATGGTCAGTTGTATTGGCCCAACACGCTTATTGAAGTATCTGAGCCGGTCTATGGCTTGGGTACCGCGGCGTCGACATTCACCATGAGCCTTGTCGCCAAGCGCGATTCCGGCCTTACGCCTGACAAGCTGCTGCTTATCGAAAACGAAGGCTACAAGGACGCTCCTGTCACGGTGTTCGACTTCTATTTCGATCCGGATGACCGCTCGTTCTTGCACGCAGAACCCGGCGCTTACGGCTTCATCGACACTATCGACCATTCGCGGGATGGTGGCGAGAAGAAGCTAGTCGCCAATGTGCGCTCGGGTGCCATTGCCAACCATCGCGACGGCTACCGCACGGCAAGCGACGCTGACCAGCAACTGGTTTCACCTGGCGACAAATTCTTTCAGTACGCCAGTAAGGTGAAGCACGAGAGCTTCGACATCACGTTCGACTAGCTGCCCGCCCTATCAAGGATCCGCATGCTTACCTTAACCCGGTTGCCAGACTGGGACCGGCGCCTTGCGCGCTTGGTTTCCAGCATCACCGACGCGCCCGGCGTGTGGGGCGCGTCCGACTGCCTGCTTACCGCCGCGGCTGGTATTGAAGCCGTTACCGGCGAAGACATCATGGCTCCGTGGCGCGGTCGATACACAACCGAAATCGGCGCCGCGCGCCTTATGCGCAAAGAAGGCTGCGAGAACGTCGAAGACGTGCTCGGCAAGTTCTTCGGCTTGCCTACGGTTGGCAGGCTCCTAGCGCGCCGCGGTGATGTCGGTGTTGTTGAACAACACGGCGTCCTTTGCGCGGGTTTTGTCTGCGATCGCGGCTTCCTCGCGCGCACTGAGACCGGGCGCACCTTCCTTCCGCTGACAGCAATAAAGACCGCCTTTCGAGTCGGCTAAATGGGTGGACTAGCTTATGGGTTTTCTTGTCCCGGTCTTTGCCGCCATTGGTTCGGTAATTACGGGCGCCGTCAGCCTGCTTGGCGGGTCCACTATCCTGGCGGGCTTGGCCCGCTTTGGTTTGGGTCTTGCAGCCAAGTACGCGCTCGGCGCCCTGCTTGCTCCCAAGCAGCAAGCGCAGGCTTCTCAGCTTGACACCACCTACGGCGAAGATCTTGCACGTACCGTCGCTATGGGCAAGGTCGGGACGGCCGGACAACTTATTTACCGCAACGCCTATGGATCCGGAAACCGCAGGGTTCAGGACGTCCGCATCCTGTCTCACTTCAGGATCACAGGCATCACTCGCGTTCGCGTCGATGGCGAATGGAAGACTCTCGGCGGGACGGAGAACGCCGAATTGGGTTTCCGCGTTCAGGATACTGACGCCGAGATTTGGGTTAAACTCTACACCGGACGGCTCGACCAGGTTGCCGATCCAAATCTCATAGAAGAAAGCAACCCGCCAGGGCGTTGGACTGCAGATCATCGCGGTGCCGGTATCGCTTATGCCGTCATCACGAGCATGCTAGATCGTGAGCACTTGACGCAGCCGTGGGACGCGTTCTTCGAAATCGAGGGTGCCCCGTTATACGATTGGCGGCTTGACGACACAGCTGGCGGCGACGGCAATCAGCGCTGGAGCGATCAGAATACGTGGACGTTCTCAGAGAACCCCATTCTGATGGCCTACGCGCTCGAGCGCGGGTTCTTCAACGGCACAGAGATGATGGTCGGCAAGGGTGTTTCGGCATCCAGACTGCCGCTCGCAAACTGGTCGCAGGCCGCAAACATCTGCGATGAAATCGTCGGCACTGGTGCCAGATACTCCGCTGCACTCATTGCTGCGGCCGGATCTGGCATCACGCACGATCAAAACATGCAGCCACTGCTTGAGGCTACGGCATCGTCGTGGGTTGAGGATGCGGCTGGCGAATACCCGATTGCTGGTGCCGCGCAGTCCATCGCCTTCACTTTCACCGATGACGACATCATGGTCGATGAGGCGTTTCGCTACTCGACCAAGCGCACCAAATCCGAACTGATCAATACGCTGGCCGGTACCTATCTCGAGCCGGACAACTTCTACGAACAGACGCCGCTTGCCGTTCGAATTGACGGCCCGGCGCTGTTGGTTGACGGCGAACGCCTTGCCGTGTCTGTGCCTTATAGCGCCGTCAACCGTTCTGAGGTTGGCGATCGTTTGGCTGATATTGCATTCCGGGCCAGCCGGTACCAGGGCAACGCAGAGATTACGATCCATCCCAAGTTCCTCGCCGATGCGAACGCAGGGCGTTGGATTGAATGGGACTCTGCGGAGTATGGGACCGTCACGTTCCAAATCCTTGAGAAGCGCCTTGGTCCGTTGGGCGACAAGGGCGCCCGCAACATCACGCTGACACTTCAGGAAGTCAGTGACGGTATCTTTGATCCGACCGCCTACGAGACCGCTCCGCCTGATGCTGTTGTACCGGGTGCCGGCGACTATCAGGGCGAGTTGGAAAACTACCATCTCGACCCGATCATCATCCAGACCGCGACAGGTTCGCAGCGGGCGGCCCTTCGCGCCTCCTGGAATGCGATCGAAGACGTCACGATCGACAGCGTCGAATTCCAGTACCGCCCGGTCGACCAGCCGGATGCGGTCATGGGTGAGACGGCGACTTCCGATCAGACGGTCGTGCAAATGGTCGCGGGCGTGATTTCGCTCTCCGACTATGAGGCGCGCTACCGGCTTGTCTCAGACCCGCCGCGCACCATTCCGTGGACAGATTGGGTTCAGGTCACGACGCTCGATGCGCGCTTGGCCGGCTCCGACATTTATCCCATAGACCTCGACCAACTCGCGCAGGATGTGAAGGACTTCCAGGCGTGGGCCAGCAACGCTGTTCGCGATGTGTTTGAGCAGTTGCAGGCGCTCGATGCCAATGCAGCCGGCAACATCCTGGTCGGCATGTCCGACAAACAGGAACTGCGGCGGGAACTGCGGTCCACCACGGACGGCGCGGTAGCGCAATTCACTGAGCAGATCCTTGCGGCCACTGGGCCGGGTTCGGCGATCGTCCTCGATATCACTGCGCTTCAGGCGACGGTGAATGACCCGTTAACGGGCGTCGCCGCCAACTCGACGGCCGTGCAAGAGCTGTCGACCACGGTGACGGCGCAAGGCGCCACGATCGCGACCAATGCGTCGGCGATCTTGGCCTTGCAGAGCAGCTATGGCGATGTTTCGGCTGGCGCTACGTTCAAGATGGCGACTGGCTACACGCCAGCGGCCGGGTGGAGTTCTCGCATCGGCATCCAGGTGCGCGTTGATACAGCCAGCGCCTTTCGCGATGCTGGTCTGTTCCTTGAGGCCACGGCAACGCAATCGCGAATCATCCTGAGTGCGACAAGCTTGTATTTCGGCGACCTGTCTAGCGGCAGCGCCGTCAATCCGCTCGTCTTCACAGGTGGCCAATGGTATCTCGGCTCGGTCAAGATCGGCAGCGCCAATATCGACGACCTGGCGGTTACGTCCCACAAGACGCAGCGGCTTGAGGTGGTCCAATGACCGCGATCAACGTCTTCGTCGACCAAGACGCAACCCATTTGTTTGCCGACACCGGGCACTACAACAGTGACACCGGCAGGCTGGATCATCTCGCCGACAAGGTGTTCCCGCTGCCGGTGCAGCAGGCGCTTTTGGCGTGGAGCGGCCCGTCGGTCATTGGTCCAAGGATTGCGGATCTGTGCCGTCGTTCAAATGCGAAATCGATTGGCGAGCTTGCCGAGATCGCACCCGGCCTGATCGCCAGTCTGCGGCTGATTGGAAGGTTCTCGGCCATCATCGTCGGCGCCGGTGGTGGCATCGCGATCGAGGAAGGCGGCCGGGTCCACCATCTGTCTCCTGGTTCGGTGGTCAGGTCGATCGGCGCCGAGAACCGGCTTGACCCTGACGACCTGCCGGCCTCCGCCGTTCGCCTGATGGAAGAGCAGCGTCAATCGTCCGGTGTCGTCTTTGGGCAGTGTCAGCACTGGCTTCTCCGGCCCGGCCACTGTCAGATGCAGGTATTGCACGACTGGCAGGATCGGCCGTCTTTGATCAGGGGAGCGTCGTCGACCGCGGCCAAGATTGCCAACCTCACCGTTGAAAAGCTCAATGTCGCACCCAATGCGGTCACCAAGATTGTAACCGGCACGACAACGATCACCTCGGGCGGCGACGGCAGTTACCCCAACATCATCTGGATCATAGTCGACTGCCTTTATCACGGCACACAGGCCGACTCCTCCGGAGTGCTCAATGTCTCCACCAAACGCTCGCCCAGCAATGAAGTGGTTGGCGGTAGCTCCAGGACGTTCAGTGGCAGTGGGAATCAGCCGGCGATCGTCAAGGTTAACGCCGTCGATGTAGGCATGGGCGCAAACCAACAATATTCGATTTCTACAAACTTTAGCTTCACGGGGTCAAATGCTACTTGCACGATCAACTCGATCACCACCGAACTGTTTTACACGGTGAAGTGAGATGGCGAAGATCGCACTCCTTGATGTCGATACCATTAAGTTCGGCAATGCCGCGCTGACTGGCGCTGGCCAGTCGAGTTTTTCCTATAATCCATCGACGAGCGTTAATGCATCTGTTGCGATATCGAATCCGAGTGGCAACCCGATAACCCTATATTGGAACGCCAATGGGGTATGCGCCAGCGGTGCGACTTCCAGCCAGGCCCGCACGGCATCGGTGAATTTTTCCGTCATGCGTGGCGCTACGACGTTCTATAGCAATAGCGTCACAAGGACGGACATCGGGGATCCTGGCGTGCAACTGCCATGGAGCGGAGCGGTCTACGATCCAACCCCCGGAACGGCTCCCGTCTACTCCACAACTGGTGCCGCCAATGCAAGCGGCCTGGGTTCCGCGAGTCTGACCGGAATGCTCATGGCCGTGTATTTCAAGAAGTAGGGGATCATGGCCAAGATCGCCGATCTGAACGTCACCACAATCACCATCAAGGATGGTTCGATCACGCAGTTCTGCGCGCCCTATAGCGGCGCTCTTGGCACTAACCGCTATATCGACGTGGTCTTCGACGCCTATTCCACGCCGGCATTGATCTTCGCCGTGACCACGGCTGGAACAGCAAATCTCTACTACAATTTTGGTGGACCCAACCAGGAGCAGATTTTCTCATTCGTTGGCAACAAGTGTGGCGTGGTTGGAGACTCCCGTTCAGCCGGGACGGCTACCTACGCGCTCTCTGGCGGCACTGGGTCGATCACCGGTGCGCTGATGAGGTATCGATGACGATCTATCGGATCACCTATACAAGCGGCATCGAAGTCGATGTCGAGGCTTCCCGCCTCGAGGACGATGGCATCTCGACCAAGCTGTTTCGGGATGACGGCTCGGTGGCGCTTTGGGTCACCGACTGCGAGATCGTTTGTTGCGAGCCGGTCGGCGATTTTGCGCCGGACACATTTGACGTTGGGGAGACGCAGCAAGGCGTCGTCCTGTTGAACGAAGCCGGTGAAGTGCTCGCCGCCTACCGGAATTATATCGCCTCGTAGAGGCGCTCACCACCTTTCACCATCTTCGCCCTGCCTCGAGCGGGGTTTCCAGTCATGGAGAACGTTATGTCAGACACGAAAACCAATGATCCCGGGGTCATGACCATTTCTATGCAAGTCGCGCTGGAGGAAGAGGTCGAGCGGCTGGCAGCGGCGGAGAAGGCATCCAAGAACAGGATCCTCTACCTGGCGCAAAGCAATGCGAACTTGAAGGCGCGGCTTGCCGAGTTGGAAGCTGAGCTCGCCACACTGCCGGCCGAAGCGCCGGTCGGGAAGCAAAAGGCAAACTGACATGGCGATCGTCCAGGACTATCAGACCGGCACGGTGTCGGTCGCCAATGGCAGCACGGCTGTTACGGGCGTCGGCACGGCATGGGCGGCGGCGAGCGTTCGGCCGGGCGATCTCTTCATGCGAGCCGGCCTTGCCGTCCCAATCGCGTCCGTCACCGACAACACCCATCTGGTGCTGGCTGAAAATTGGCCCGGCACAACCCTCGCTGGCTCCGCCTATCGCATACGCTTCCAGCCGGACGGCGCTCGCTATACCGCGGCGGCAACGGCGTTGGTCGAGCTGCTGGCCGATGGCGATATCGCCGCCATTGCCGCCCTGAACAGTGCGGCGGACAAGCTTCCCTACTTCACCGGTCCCGGTGCGGCTGCGTTGGCTGATTTCACGGCAGCGGCCCGCGCGCTGCTGGACGATGCGGATGCATCGGCGATGCTGACGACGCTCGGTGTCTCAGCCTTCGCGAAGACGCTGCTGGACGATGCCAATGCCGCCGCAGCTCTCGAAACGATCGCGGCCGGAACCCGGCTTGGCCTGAATGGCATCGCGCCTCCCAGCAATGATCTGAATTTGGCGATTAAACCGGGTTTCTACCTGGCGATTTCATCGACGCTGAACCAACCCGTTGCCGGAAGTTTTTGCAATGTTCTGGTCATGCAATCGTCTTCCATCGTCACGCAGATTTCGCATTTGGAAACGTCGTCCGGTGGCATCGGCGCAATGTACGCGCGGGGTAGTAACGACGGCGGCGCAACGTGGTCAACATGGAAGCCGGTTCTTCCCGTCTTCACCACCAATGCGAACGGCAATAGTTGCCGGCTCGGTGACGGAACGCAGATCAATTGGGGTACCAAAAGCTGGACGACCAGCATCGATACCGCATTCGGCAATATGTTTATCTCACCGGGCGGCGTTTCAATCACCCAGCCAACAACCTTCGTCGGCGGCGCACAGCGTTTTTACGTGGGATCGGGAGGCGTCGGTACTCGTGCCTGGTTCTATCCGTTCCAAACAAACAACATCGTCGCAACAAGCCCGACATCCATCGCGTCGACAGCCTACAGCGTTGACTGGCTTGCCATTGGAAGGTGGTTCTAACATGCGTATCAATTTAACGCCTGAATGCCGCGACGGGGCACTGATTGTTATCAAAAATGGTGATGCTTTGGACATCAACGGCGAAGCGTTTGACTTCACCACCCTGCCAGACGGCGCGACGATCCCGTCCGGAGAAATCCCCTGTGAATGGATCATTGGCGATGTCGAACGCATCAACGGTGAAATCGTCTTGACGCTGCTGCTGCCGACGCCATTCCACGCCGAACAATGGCAGGCGTTCCCAGAGCCGCTGGAGGATGTGCCTGATGGTGCGGTCGATTTGCCCGCCAGTACGACGGTCGATATCGCCGAAGTCCGCGTCGAGGGTGGCAAGAACATCGTCGTCACCAAGCACCGCTGGCATCAGCCGGATGAAGTTCAAACGACGTTCATCGCGGAAGTATCAGCGCCGGAGAGTGAAAATGTGGACGCCTGATCCCGCCAAAATCGTCACCGCCGAGCAGAAGGCCGCCGCCATTGCCTCGGACCAGCGTGCCGCGGTCAATCGCGAACGTGCCCGTCGCATCGTCGCCGGCAAGACCATCGACGGGATCGCCGTCACCGGCCGGGATGAGGATCGCAGCAATCTCAGCGATCTTGCCTTTGGCGCCCAGTTGCGCCTCGGCCAGGGCGACGCGACGACGCTGACGACCTTTCGGGACGGCACCAACACCGATCATGACCTGACGCCGGAGCAGGTCCTCTCCCTGTGGCAGCAATCGGCAACATACGTCTCGGCGCTCTATGCTGCGTCCTGGGCGATCAAAGCCATGGATCCGCTGCCGGCCGACGTGACCGCCGACGAGTTGTGGCCGGCGTACACAGCATAGAATTGCTGGACACGTCATGGCTGGAGAAAATTGAAATGGCTTTAACGTGGAATGTCGGCGGCATCATCGTAACTCCTGCGATGGCAGAGGCATTGGGGGACGCGGCGGCCAATTTCGAAGGCGTCTTGAATGAAGCTTCGGGAATGTCGGTCTTTGCGGCAATGTTGAAAGTGTCCCCTTATTACGATGAAGCCAAAGCCAGGAGTACACTTCAAGAGCATGGCCAGACAGCAGTATCATCGCTTCTTTCGTGAGGAACATTTCGTAAGCGTCGATGACTTGGTCGTGTAGGCGCAGTTGACCCGATCTAGAGCTTTTGTTCTTGATCTGCGCACCCAGACCTTCTGTGCCTGGTGCGCTATAAACAATGCCATGTAGGTAGTCGTTCCGATATGGACGCTGTTCGTTCATCGCCACACAGATGAACTCAATATTGTCGTTGATCTCGTCGGGAGCCGCTATTTTCCCGACGGCGCGAAGCGAATTTGACAACTGCTCTGCCGTCAATTCTGCCGTCATAACCTGCGTTACAGCAGAGGGGCCGCATAGAAACTCAAGGATAAGCCGAATGGAAGCTTCGACGCCATTCCAAGCTATGACAATTTCTCCAATACTTCGCAAGATGTCATCATGTTGAGGCGGTTCGCGTTCTAGACGAAGCTTCTCGGTTTGCCATCGACGCGGCTCTCCAGCCATTTTCCCCTCCCGTTAAGACGCCAGCATCAAAACACCGCGCCTGACGCGAGTCGATTCCTACACCACTCATATCCCTGAACAACCTGCCCGCGAGGGCGGGACGGAACTGCCATGACCACTTTCGGCCGCCTATCCCGCCTCCTCAACCGCGCGCTAGGCGGCTCAGCAAACCAAACCCTCTGCGCCCGCATCGCCGCTTGGCGGCCCGACTGCCTGTTTTGCCGCCTCATGGAGGCGGTCGAGCCAAATCATTGCGCGATTGAGTTGGCGCGTTGGGATCGCCGCGGCACCAGCATGGTTGGCCGCCTGCGCAACGGGTAGCCTCTAAAGGAATCCAAATGAACCTAGATTTTGGCTGCACTCGCCTCATTCTGGCGAAGTGCAACGCCGAAGGATTGCTTCGCAATCAGGCGGCGTACGTGCTGGCAACGGCTTGGCACGAGACGGGCCACACGATGCATCCGGTGCGCGAGATGGGCGGCGAGACCTATCTGCGCAGCAAAGCCTATTACCCGTATGTCGGCATGGGCTTTGTGCAGTTGACGTGGAAGCGCAACTACGAGTTGGCCAGCAAGAAACTCGGCGTGGACTTCGTGGCTAACCCGCGCCTGCTTCTGGACCCGGAGCATGCTGCTGTCATCCTTGTTACCGGTATGCGCGACGGATGGTTCACCGGCAAGAAGCTCGCCGACTACATCACCCTTCAGGAATCGAACTTCGCTGGTGCCCGCCGCATCATCAACGGCACTGACCGTGCCGCTTTGATAGCTGGTCACGCCGTGCAGTACGACGCGGCTCTAAAGGCGGTTGGCTATGGCGGCTGACCTCATTCCCAAGAGCCGCACCTTCAGCAAGCGGCTAGTGATTGCGTGCGTGGTGTTAGCTTGGGTGGCGCTGTTCTATTCGATTTACAGCGCGCAGGCGTCCGTTGCTGTTGCAGGCTTCTCATTCATCGCAACCATTGCGGCAGGATACATGGGCGTCGGCCACATGGATCTTCGGCAACTGCTTACAGCGCTGAAGCAGGGAGCCGATTACGGCGCCGTGCCCGAGCCGCCGCCTATCGAAATGAGGGATGCATGAAACTCCTAGACACCCTGACGGGCGGCTATGCCTCGCTCATCGTGTACGGCTTGGCCGCGCTGGCTGTGGCTGCGGTTTTGGCATGGACTTATCACTTGGGTGGCGCCCACAAAGAAGCCGTTTGGTCCCTAAAATACGAACAGCGCGAAGTAGCCATCCAAGCCGCCACCAACGCCGAGATATCAAGGCAGGCGCAGGCCAACGCGCAGGCCAAGGCGCTAGAAGCGCAGCGCATTGCGCAACTCGAGGCCGAGAACGCAGCCCTAGAACAACTTATCAAGGAAAAATCAGATGAAGCGGACGCTGACCCTGATCGCGATCGCGTTTGCCTGTCTGGCGATGCAGGGTTGCGTATCGACTCGATCCATTAGCACGGCACTGCCGCCCGCCCTGGTAGAGCCCGCGCGCGAGACGGTCGCGGCATGCCTTGGTCCAGTACGGCTACCCAAGGGCGTCCTGACACAGCGCGACGTCGAGCGGCTTTGGATTTCTGACCGCAAGGCGCTGATTACGTGTGCCAAGCGGCATGCTGCCCTTCGGGACTTCTACGCGCAGCGTGATGCCGAGTTGCGGGGCGTCAAGAAGTGATCCAAGAACGCGTAACCAACGGCATAGCCGCCGCAGCCACGACCAACGTCCTCTGGCTTCCATACATTCAGGACGGCGCCTCCCTGGCGCTTACACTTCTCGGTATCGTCTGGCTTGCCGTCCAGATTTATTACAAAGTTTCCAAGGGCAAGTAGCCTGTGCCGCCGGGCCGCCGCTGCTTTGGATTCGCTTGTTACGGCCTACTGGTAGACATCTGGCGCGCTGCGCGGGGTGGCTAGACACGCACCCGAGCTAGGTGACTCGTTGTAGAAATCGCAGATCAGATCGGCGACTCTATCCGTGACGTCATCCAAGGGGGACATGAAGAGGGATTGAGCAGCTACGGCGGACGATACCGACAATTATCCAGCGAAACGCAGATGTTGGTGCCTTGTACATGTCCGCGTCAAACGCAAATGCATCACAGCCGACTTCGCGATTTCCGGCGTTTCATGCGAACGACCAACGCATCGTCAAACGGCCGAAATTAACGAAACATACGAAATCGTATGAACCGCTATAGACGAACCGACATAGGAATCATATTATGCGGATGATTTCCAAGGATCACGGCGGGCTTGACAACGCGACGTTTTGTGGTAACGCCCACTCAAATCTGCCTATTAAAGCCTTATTTAACGTGAACAACGGAACATACCAGGGGTCGACACGTTCGACCACAACGAAAGGAGCGAGTCATGGATAGCATGTCCCAATGCCAGACGCTCGCTGTGCGATTCGAGAGAATGGCGGCAGACGGGCTTTTGGACGTGAAGTTCTTCATCCGGAATCAGGATGAGGCAACGGCTGAGGCTGTCTGCGCTGAAGTCTCGGCGCTGTACGCTGCTGTGGACCGGGGCGAAGAGACCCCCCTTGACTTCAAGGACTCGACTCGGCCATAGCGTTTATTAGCCGAATTCTGTTGAAGGCCCTAGGTTGTCCTAGGGCCTTTTTCATATGTGGATTCTTTAAGATGTTAGTCTCAACCGAAAAATTGCTTCAGGTTTTGAGGAAGGTGCGCCAGCTCCGTGAGGAATATCGCTCCTACGTGCTGGGCGGTGACGCCAACATGGTATCCATCGAGGATCTTCAGCGATGCATTGAACAGATGTACGAGCTTGAGATCATCAAAACCCAAGTCGTGTTCACCTCCACGTTTACACGCGGGCTAATGGAGCGTTACAAAAATAAGGTGATCATCCGCGTCAAGCATGACCAAACTGACGATCACAAACGCTTCACTGCGACGAAGGAGATGTGCCACCCCGTCGTTGACGAAAAGGAGGACTGGTCGACCGATGGCGTCGGCCGGATCCAAGATCTATTGATCGAATTTGAGGTTACCAACGGAGAGGCCCCTCACCAAGCCACTCAATCGGAGGTCCTTGCCGAGATAGCGGCAATCGAAGTCCTCTATCCATATGAATGCCGGGGGATCGACTTGCAGCGATTGGCCAGAGGAGAGACGACGCTTGTGAAGATTGCGACCTATCACCGTGTCCCCGCGACCGTGGTGAGTCGCGCCCTGGCGGATCAATATCATCAATTGATCACAGGCCTATGGGGTCAAATTTAGCGCAACCGACCCCGCCGCCGCTCGTTGACCTACGCTGGTTGATCCCAGCACTTCCTGTCATTGCCCGCTACCTCACGGTGGCGGGCTTTTTTTATTGCTTCGTGCTTGCGCCGGTCAGTTCTCGAAAGACCTGACACCAAAAGCGGTAGTCGGCGTTTCGACCAGCTAGATTCGCGTCTAGCGCGCACCAAGCGACGGCGGTCGCAGCATCCTGCCCGTAAAGCTCGATCGCGGCGATAACCGCTCGCTCGGGACTGGCCAGTTCCGCAATGGTCAATGCTGCGTCGATGGGCTTGGCTTCAGTGCGTGACATCGTATCGCTCCTGAACGTTTCTGCCAAAGTAGCGCGTTCGAGCGGGCAGTCTATCATTGAAAGTAGGTATTGACGGCGCACTCAACCGGCATTTCCCGCCCGGGCGGGGTTTTGCGTTTCAGCTATCACAGGTCGATTTCGCCTAGTCCGCGGCACCTGAAGCAAGGGAATTCGTAGGTGACGGGGTCACCTGTGGGAACTCTCCAAATCGGTCCCTCCGACATAGCGGGCCAACGCTTCCCATCAGCATAGATCATGGTGGCCAACGCAAGGTCGTAGCGATCGTCAATGTCTTCGACCGGGAGCCTCCAGAAGCCTTTGCCTTTGCATTGCGGACAGTTGATCAGCATGAGCACCTCCTCAACCGGTCAAACATTCAATTCAGCTAAAATGTTCCGGAACTGAATCGGGCGTCGCGGCTTGAATCGCGTGGTGGCGTGGGGTTTTCAATTGCGCAAGCATTCCGGCGAAGGCCGGCTGACATTCATCAAGCCGATGGAGCCGGAGTTGGTCGACCGGCCGCCGCAAGGCGACGGCTGGAGCCATGAGGTCAAGTTCGACGGCTATCGAACCCAGGTCATCAAGGACGTTGACGGCATCCGCTTTCTCACCAGGAGGAGTTACGACTGGACGGACCGGTATCGCCAACTTGCCGACGAGGCGGCGGCGATCGAGGCGGAAAACTTCATCCTCGACTGCGAGGTCATGAAGGTCGACGAAGCGGGCCTGTCTGACTTCCACGCCTTGCAATCGGCCGTCGCGGGGCGCAAGCCGAAGGACCTCTATCTGGTCGCCTTCGATCTCCTCCACCTCAATGGACATGACCTGCGTGATATGCCGCTGGAAGACCGTCGCGAGATCCTGCACGAGATGATCCCAACCGGCGGTAGGATACAGTTCAGCGAGGCGTTGCCGGGCACCGGCGATGCCGTTTACCACCTGGCCTGTGAGACAAACCTTGAAGGCATCGTTTCGAAGCGCAAGGACAGCGTCTATCGCAGCGGCGAGACCATGCATTGGCGCAAGGTCAAGTGCTACGAGCTAAAGGACCTGGAGATCATAGGCGTGCAGCGTGATCCCGGCCAGGCGGCTCGGGTGTTCATGGCCGACAAGGGTCGCTATGTCGGCACGGCGAACGTCAGCTTCAGGCACGACAAGAGGCAAGCCCTATGGGATAGAGTGCAGGGCAAGATCGGCGCGCCGGTGCCGAAAGGACTCAAGAAGGAAAAGGCACAGTGGTTGCGGCCGGGCCTGGCCGGCAAGGTCCAAACTCTCAAGGGCGAGGAAAAGCTGCGCCACGCCTCGCTGAAGGATTCTGGGAGCAGGACTAAGACACGCTCGGCAAGAAGCTGGAAGCCAGGACAGGCGTTTCGGCCTGACCTCCAATTCACCATGCGGTGACGCCTGAGATGCGGCGATGAAACTTGCTTTTTGTGAACTGGCCAGACATCGTGGTGTTGGTGGGGAGATCTTTCAACGTGGCGTCATCACAGGAAATCCTAAATCAACTCGTCGAAAATCCGGCTGAGAGTCTCAACGTTGAAGTGAAGCGATGGCTCGATCCTAAGGCGGACGAAGGGAAAGCAAAGATCGCTATTGCCTGCATGGCCCTGCGAAACCGAAACGGCGGGCGGCTGATCATCGGCTTTGATGACAAGGCCCTTCACCCATCCACCGACGGCAGGCCGGCAGATCTTCACCAGGCCTTCAACACAGATTCAATTAACTCAATAGTCTCCTATTTTGCATCGCACGCATTCGAGGTGGAAGTCGGCTTTGGCGAGCGCGTCGAAGGTCGGTTCCCCGTGCTCAGTGTTGCACCAGGTGTTAGGGCTCCAGTCGCGGCGAAGCGCCCTCTGATCGTTGACGGCAAGCATCTGATACGCCAGGACGCAGTCTACTTTCGCACGTTGAATTCCAGCAACGTGCCGAGCTCCTCGATTGCCAAACACTCAGACTGGCCAGATATCGTGGAGATCTGTTTTGAGAATCGGGAGGCCGACTTCGGCCGGTTTTTGCGTCGGCACCTCGGCCCGAACCAGCTTGAGATGCTAATTGAGCTCATCACTGGCCTGAAATCGGGAGCCGCCGTCGACGAGGGTGTCGATTTCTTCCGCTGGGATGCGAATTCTAGGAGCAACATTCTCAGGTCTCGGACTTTTGAGTTGCTCCGCATGAATGATCGACGCCGGCGTCAGTGTTTTGACTCAGACGAGTTTCGGGAAAGGGCGCAGCAGGTAGAAAAAGCAGGAACTTGGTCGGCCATGCTGGTCATTGACCCGCCGTTTCCAGATCAGGATAGCAGTCAGAAGTTTTTCGACACTGTCGCGAATTCGAATCCCCAATACACGGGCTGGCCGGTTTGGCTAGATTCCAGAAATTTCCACGATGAGGAATTCCGCCCCCGCAAGACAGACAAGGGATGGGACACCATCGTGCTCCGCCCAGGAAGGACATGGGGCGCCCACGCCGATTTCTACCGGATCAAGGCCACGGGTGAGTTCTATTTGTGGCGTGTTCTTGGTGACGACATGAGCGAACACGTCGAGCCGTCCACCGTGCTCGATCCCGGTTTGATGATCTATCGGGTCGCTGAGACGATTGCTGTGGGCTTAGCGATAGCCAAGGGCCTGGAGCGTGGTGAAGGTACCTCCCTGGCATTTGCCTTTAGGTGGGAAAAGCTACAAGGCCGCCAAATCCAGTCGTGGACCGATCCGAGGCGTTACTACTCGCCGCATGGTCAAGCTTACGACGATCAGGCAGAGGGATTCGTCGTCATTGACGCTGGAACCTCCCCAAGCGCGATCGCGCCTTTCGTTCAACAAGCTACTGAGGAGCTGTTCGCTGTCTGGGCTATGGAACATCCGTTGAACGGCATTGAGCAGGTCGTACGCAGAGTATTGGAGCGGAGTGCATAGGAATCCGCTGCCAAGTGAAGTTGCGAGTCGGTGCCAAGCGTTTTTGCGCGCTACATCAGCAGCCCGGGAACCTAAATTGTTGATCGAGCTTATCGCTGGATGAGCACACGCGGGCTGAACTTTCTGCACAAATGGATGACCGAAAATATCGCTGATGATCCCTCCATGGACCCGGGAGCTGCGACCGATCTCGCCGATCGCGCCATGGCGGAGGCGGCTAGGGATGGGATAGCGCCTCGGGAGATCGAGGAGGAGGTAGACAGCGTGTTTGCCGTGATGTTCGAAGCTGTCACCAATCGAAGCGGTGGCGGGAGCGAATAGCTGTCCAGATGTGGACTCTCCACAAGGGGCTTCCTATCTTTCCCGCCATGTGTGGACGCGTCTTCGTCAAAACGACCATTCCCGATATGGTTCGCCGGTTTGAATTCGCCCATGCTGGCGATGTCGAGCGGCTGGGCAACAGCTTTCCGCTCTGGAACGGCGCGCCCAGCCTGACATACCCGATCATCATCCGTGAGGAGATGTCGACCAGCATGGCGGGCTTTGTCTCGGCGCGCTGGGGACTGGTGCCTGGCTGGGCGAGGGACGGCGGCGGCGGGCCGCCTCCGGTCAACGCTCGGTGCGAGACGATCGCCACCAACGGCCTTTTCAAGAAAGCTTATGCCTCACGCCGCTGCCTGGTGCCGATCGACGGCTATTTCGAGTGGCAGAAGCTCGACCCCTCCGGAAAGAAGAAGCAGCCTCACGCCATCGCTATGAAGTCTGGCGAGCCGTTCGCGCTGGCCGGGATTTGGGAGGAGTATTCCGACAGGGCGACGGGCGAACTGATCCGCACCTTCGCAGTTGCCACGTGCGAGCCCAATGAGCTCATGGCAACAATTCATGACCGCATGCCAGTGATCCTGGCGCCGGGCGACTACATGCGCTGGCTCGGGCCCGAGCTGGACCCACGGGATTTGATGAAGCCGTTCCCGTCCGACCTGATGAAGATGTGGCCAATCGACAGCAAGGTCGGATCGCCGCGCAACAACACGCCCGATATCATCGACGAAATCGGCCTCGGGCCGAAAGACCTGTTTGATTTCTGAGGCGCGCCGGTCAATTTTCATCGGGGCTATCTTGACGGGCAAGGAATTTGTTCCTTTTTTGTTCTCATGGCGCACGATCCGATAGACACGCTGGGCAAGGCGACCCGGCACAACATGCTCGTCAAGGCGGAATGCAGCTGCGGCAATGTCCGCTATCATCGCTCGGCCGACCTGATGATGGTGTTCGGCGGCGGCCGTGACCCGCAAACCCTGAATTTCACCTGCGACCGCTGCAAGCCGTCGATCAAGGTCACGCTGCTCGAGGTGCATCCCGAACACCTGCCCAAGAAGCTGATGATTCACAAGCCGGTGAAGGTCGGCGGCAAGATCACCTGGTACACCGAGCGGTTCCGGGGATGAGCGGCCACTTGGTTGCCCGCATCAAGATCCTGCCAAACCTTACCGGGCCCGTTCCGTTCATCGGATGGACGGCGCATCGCCAGGTATGGCTGCACCTAGGATTGTGTCCCAATTATGTACTTGGCGTACCAGGATTGGAAATGTCTACTGAGCCGGGACTGGCCGGCACTTCATTTCGACATGGAACGTCCGCTCTAGCCAAAGAGCCTGAGCAAGTCGTTGGTGAAGGCGGTGGCGAGAAATTTGGCGCGCGCGTCGTCAGCGACGAGTGCGGGTTGACTGATTGCTTGATCGACCAACGGCCACAATGTGTGGAGCCCAACAGCGAGTCCATATTTGCTGGCCTCGAAATCGAAATCGGCGCCGGTGCTGAAGCACGATACTACAAGTTTTCCAAATTGGAACGTAGTGGTCTGCGAATTCGGTTCTTTGATTGATATATCTCCGAGCGAAAACGCGCGATGCGAGATTTGATCGTTATACGTGATCCCGTTATAGCGGCCTATCCATATCTTCCAGTTGTCAGGCGGCCTGAGATTTTCCATGAGGAATTTGCGTTCACCGCCAGTAACGGCAACTGTAAGTTTATCGGCAAATTCCCACGTCATCACGAACATGCATACCCACGCGGCCAAGTCAGTGCGTTCAGCCGGCGACAGGTTCCACCATTAGTCCATTCCAAGTTTCTTCAAGATGGAAATGTTGCGATCGGTAATTCCCTTCATCCATCCTGTGTTGCAACGTTCGCAAGGAGCTTTGATGGTTAGGGATCTGGTAGGACCCTGACGGGTTAGCGCGCCCTTGAGATGAAGGGGCAAGGGGAAGCCTGTCACGTGGGGATAGCGGACTACCTTGTGCACGGAGCTTTTATGGAATGACGGGAAATGCTTTATGCTCCATTTGCCCCAAAGGTGCTCCTTTGTGCGTCCGGGCTTGCCGCAGTACACGCATATAGCTTGAGGTCGAGACATGGTTCTCCAAATCGACAAAGACCAGGAAACGGGGGACGAGGTTGAAATCCGCCGGAGAGACGAGTGGTGTGGAGGGTCTTGTCCGTAAGCAGGGCGGATCGAAAGCGGCCCGAATGGCAGCCTTTTGCATTAAAGCAGCCGGTCACCGACTCCAATTCTCGCCGCAGCCGTTTGGCTATTTCGCCTTCGCTTTCCTTTTCGTAGGCACCTTCTTAGCCGGTTCAGCCACCTTCCGCCCGAGTCCCGATGCCTTCGCCAGCGCCGACCGCTGCGCCGCATAGTTCGGCGCCACCATGGGGTAGTCGCTCGGCAGCCCCCATTTCTCGCGATATTCGTCGGGTGTCATTCCCAACAAGCCTAGGTGACGCTTCATTGACTTGAATTTGCGGCCATCTTCCAAGCTAATGATGTAGTCCGGAAAAACCGATTTCTTTGGTTTGACTGCGGGCACCAGCGCTTCGACAGCGGGCGCTGCTTGCTGACCTAGACCCAGCAGCGATGAATGGATCGAAGCAATTAAAAACGCCAAACCGTCCACGGGGAGGGGATTGTTGCGCACATACGCTGACACGATGTCTGCGGTCAGGTTGACTACTTCGTTGTTGTTGTCGACCAATTTCTAACTCCCGGCATCAAACGATGAACCCACCCACACAAAAATGGGAGGGAAAGTCAAGGCCGAGTCTTGCTGAACCTATTTTCCAGTCCTCAGAAACCGTTCAAGCTCACTTTCACGCTACCGTTGCTGATACGGTGTTTCGGCATACTTTGCCGCCGTCTTGGCCCTGTATTCAGCTATTGCTTTTAGCTTTGTCGGCTCGTTTGTGATGGGGTGTCGCTCTGGAACGTCCTCCCCGGCTGCACGACGCCGCTCTTCGTCGTCTATCTTCTTTTCCTCTCGCTTTCCAATCCACGCTCGTTCCTCTCCGTCTGGCGGCGCCATCGTGAAGCCGGCGGTGATGCCAAGATAAAGCGCATAGAATTGCCGCACGTGCGGTACAGGCCGCCCTTGGTGCAATGGGTCCCAACGCGGGAAGCCCTGGCGCTCGAGCATAGGAATGACGTCGCGCTTCCAGCGTGAAGCGTTCCGCTTGCCGACGACCGCGACCGCAATTTCCAGGTCGGTGGCGAAAAGCGGCAACTTATCCAACGCAGCGTTGGTGACGGTCTTAGGTTCGTTCATTCAGAACGTTCTCGGATCCTGGCAACGCGCTCGTCTCGAAGCGCGCGCTTTCGCTCATCCGTCCAGTAGGCAGGATCGTGGTTCCCCCGATCTAACTCAGACGCGCTTACGGCCTTCGCTGCACGCTTCGCGGCTAACTCCTGGACCTTGGCTTCGCGCTTCGCGGCTCTCGCATCACTCTTTGCGCGGGTGGTTTGGCGCTTTGCCTCCAGCCGCTTCTCGCGTTCAACGGCCTCGCGTTCTTTGCGCAAGCGTCGTTTTTCGTCGCGCTTCCGTTGGTCGGTTCGGAGAAGGTCTTTGTAGGAAGCGTCAGACGTATAGAACGCAATGGCGCTGGCCGTTGCACGCTTTTCTGCAGTGGCAGGCGCCCGCATGATTTGCCAAATGTCGACAAGATCCTGCTCGGAAAACAGCACCTTACGCTCGCCATGCAATGAGCAGCATCCGTAGCGCTTACCGAGCGTGATAACGCCGCGCTGCGTCATTCTAAGCCGCCCTGCCGCTTCCTTTGCGGTGTAGATGGTGCCCAGCAGAGTTTGCGCGGGAATATCGCTCATTGGAGCTAGATTCCATAAAACAAGAATGGAGTCCACACGGAATAATGAACTAGGCGTTTACGCAATTTGTACTTGGAAAAAACTTGCGTAAATGCCATGCTTGCCGATTCTGCGGAGCAAAGCAGTAAGGAATTCTTCGTTAGCGGGGAACAATCGCTGGCGGTTGGCGTTTGGTTGTTGCCGAGTGGCTTTTTAGCGCCTCGAAAGAGGTTCACTGGACATGACGCACGGCAGGGTCGTCACCTTCGGGGGTGGCGGCCCTTTCCCTATTCGGCTTTGGGAAGGAAACCCTTCGCTTCCAAGTCAGCTACAATGAGGATCTCAACGTATGAAGCAACGGTGCGCTTGTCGGCCTTGGCAGCACGCTCCAGCGCCTCCTTCACTTCAGGCTCAATCCTCAATCCGAGTGGCGCGGTCCTGGCCATTTCGTCTCCTGTTTGCAATTGTTAGCAGATGCTAGTTGACAGCCAACTTGCATTGTTTTACCGCTGCTAACATCAACTAGCAACGAGGAGTCGCCGGCATGCTTAACGACACGGACACCGAAGAGCATTTCCAAACCGCGCGCGCCATGCTCCGCGCCATTCTCATGTCGGCAAGCGAGATCGTGGTCGATGAACGCGATAGCCTAATGCTGCATCAGCTTGTTTATGCCGTCGACGGCGAACTTGACGCCATCGAAGCCACCATGGCTGCGGCGGCCTGACATGGGCAAGGGCGGCCAGCGCCCTGAACTGCGCGCCACCCTGCGGGCAAAGCAGGGTGGCCGCTGTTGCTATTGTCAGACGAAGATGCGGATCAGTTTCAGCAGCCACTTGTTGCCCGATTCCGAGACGCTCGAGCACTTGAACCGACGCGCCTCCGGCGGCCGCAATGACAGGGACAATATAGCCCTGGCCTGCTGGGAGTGTAACTCAGGGCGAGGCACGATCGATTGGCTGACGTATATGACGATTAAGCGGGGAGAGCATTACGGCTAGTGGTGCTCCCGTGTTGCATCCGTGTTGCACGGACTCCGTGGGAATCAATGACAAAGCCTTGAAACGCGCCGTTCTGAGTGCGGCGTGTTGCAAGGTCGAAATGCGTTGGAATCGATTGGCGCGCAGTCGACAAGCTACTGTTTTTATTGGATAATGTGGTGGTGCCCCCGGCAGGAATCGAACCCGCGACCTTCGGTTTACAAAACCGCTGCTCTACCAGCTGAGCTACAAGGGCATGCGGCACCGGTTAGCCATATTTGCGGCGCCAGTAAAGACAAATGTCGGGTTTGAGGCGCTCATAGACGCTGCCGGGCAACAGACACGCCATCCTGAAAACGGCCAATTCGCTTCCTATATCCTACGGCAGGTGCAATCGCTTGGGCGAGGCTGTCGCATGATCAGATTCGTCATCATCCTGCCGATCGTCGTCATAGCCTGGATGCTGCTGGTGAAGCTCATCAGGGACGTCAAGAACGCCAACATCGACTGGACCGGCGTCACCACAATCATCGGCTTCATCGCGCTCGCCTTCTGGCTGCGCCATGTCACGGGCCTGGGGTGGTGAAGAGTGGGTGGTGAGTAGTGAGTAGTGAGTAGTGAACCCGAGGTCGGTCGTGCGGGTTCACTACTCACTATTCACTATTCACCACTCCCCCGACCTCTCCGAAAAAATCTCCTCCACCTTTCGAACCTTTTCCCGCGCCGCGCCGACTGATGGTCAGAGGCGAATGGGTCGCCTCGATCAAAAGATCCAGGAGATCATCATGTTCAAGCGCACTCTCGTTTCAGGCCTCGTTGCCATCTTCGTCGCCACCGGCGCGCTCGCCGGCACCGTCGGCACGTCGTCGGCCCACGGCATGCACGGCCACCATCACCACCACAACCATCACAAGAAGCACTTCAAGAAGTTCTGGTGGAAGCACCACAACCATCATCACCACAAGCACGGCAAGGTGATCATTTTCCTTTGATGGAGGAACCCAATTCACCCGAAAGGGCGGCTTCGGCCGCCTTTTTTCGTTGGGCGAAGCGGGGCGGTCATGAATGTCTCGTCAAGCTCTTAGGTCGCCGTCAGCACGACCTCCTCGGTTCACGTTAAAAAAAGATTCGAACCTTTTTCTTGTGCCGAACGACAGATGATCAAGAGGCGGATGGGTCGCCTCTCCAAACGAAGCAAGGAGATCATCATGTTCAAGCGCGCACTCGTTTCCAGCCTCATCGCCACCACCGTCGCCGCCACCGCTTTGATCGGCACCGTCCAGCCTTCGGCGGCTCATTCGCATCACCACCACCATGGCATCGGCATCGGCATTGCCGCCGGCGTCGGCGGTTTTGTCCTGGGCAGCCTGCTTGCCCAGCCCCGCGCTGTCTATGTGGATGAGGACGGCGGCTCGTGGCACGTCCGCCGCTGCTTCGATCGCTATTCGAGCTACGATCCGGACTCCGACACCTACATTGGTTACGACGGCTATCGTCATTATTGCCGTCTTTGAGAGGAGCAGCACCGTTCAGCACCGGAAGAGGGGTTCAGGCGAGCCCCTTTTCTGCTGCTCTGGACGGCGGGACATTTGTTGGATTGGGCCGACTGTCAAGGGCAAGCCTGAACCTTGAATCATCAATGCGATCGGCAATGTACAGGCATTTCCCGAAGGCCTAATCTGCTTGGCGATGATCTGCGGGCAGATATGGGGGAGGGTGATCCTTGGACGAGCAGGACCCGAAAGAGGAACAGGTCGAAATTATTTTCCGCAACGGCACGGTCACGGCCGTCGGCATCCTGCTGGCGTTTTCGCTGGGCTTCATCACGCATTGGGCTGCCAATCCGATCCCGTGGCAGACCTATCATCTCGTCGCCGTGCTACCGATCCTGGCCGGCATCGCCTTGCAGATGCGGGCACTGTCGCTTCTGCTCGACACAAAGTGCCTGCAGCGGCGCCTCTATGAACACGCCAATCGCATCTTCATCATCGGCCTCGTCTTCACCGCCTGCGGTGTCGGCATGGCGATCCTGCTCGATTTCTTCGATCTTGCGAGCAGAAGCGCGCTGCCGGGGGCAGGTTGATCATCCGGTTTGTACGCCACCGATCATCCTGGTGACCTCGGCCGCGGCATTGCGCACGATCGGCCCGATCTCGGCCAGCCGCTCAGGCGTCACCCGGACCGTCGGGCCCGACACGGAGACGCCGCCGATCGGCTCGCCGAATTCGTTGAAGATGGCTGATGCCACGCAGCGCATGCCTGGATGCCGTTCCTCGTCGTCGACCGACCAGCCGCGCAGCTTGATCGTCGCGAGATCGCGGGCGAGGGCAGGGATGTCGGACAGCGTCCTGTCGGTGAAGCGCTGCAGGCCGGCCTTGCGCAGGATGGCTCCGACGCGCGCGGGTTCCAGATGCGCCAGCACCGCCTTGCCGATGCCTGAAGCATGAAAGGGGCTGCGCGTGCCCGGCCGGAAGAAGGCGCGGATCGCCTGGTGCGTCTCGACCTGGCTGACGAACACCACGCAATCGTCCTCGGCGACGCCGAGATTGGCGGTCTCGCCGGTTTTCTCCATCAGTTCCTGCATGACGATGCGCGCGCGGTCGACCAGCTTGCGGCGGCGCAGGAACGCCGCGCCCATCCGGTAGGTCTCGACGCCGATCGACCAAAGCTGGTCCGTGCTGTCGAACTCGACCATGCCGTGGTTTTCAAGCGTCGTCAGCATGCGGTAGGCGGTGGAGGCGGCCAGCCCGCTTTGCGCTGAAATCTCGCTCAGCGACAGGCCGCTGCCCTCGGCAACGATGGCCAGGATGCGCAAGGCCCGGTCCAACGACTGCACCGAAGCCGCCTCCGACGGGCCGTTGAAGGCGCGCGGCCGGCCGCGCTGGCGTTTTTCAGCGGTTTCCATGGCGCCATCATGCCCGATTTTCCCGAGCGGACAATAAAAAAGTTTTTCACGCCTTCTGCATTGCCACTTTTTGGAAAACAAAAAGAGAAATGAAATCAAGAGACAACGGCAGCTTCCTAGAAATGAAAAAATATTCTGAAAAAATTGAAAAATAGACGGCCTGCTGACATTCTCCGCCATCCAACAATGACAACCCCTGTGGAGGGCCGGAAAATGGCCAGGATGCGCGCTGTTGATGCGGCGGTTCTCGTTCTCGAAAAGGAAGGCATCGCCTGCGCCTTCGGCGTGCCGGGCGCGGCGATCAATCCGCTCTACTCGGCCCTGAAGGCGAGGGGCACCATCCGTCATGTGCTGGCCCGCCATGTGGAGGGCGCCTCGCACATGGCCGAAGGCTTTACCAGGGCCAAGGCAGGTAATATCGGGCTCTGCATCGGCACGTCAGGCCCGGCCGGCACCGACATGATCACCGGGCTCTATTCGGCATCAGCCGATTCCATCCCGATCCTCTGCATCACCGGCCAGGCGCCGCGGGCGCGGCTGAACAAGGAGGATTTCCAGGCCGTCGACATCGCGACCATCGCTTCGCCCGTCGCCAAATGGGCGGTCACCGTCATGGAGCCTTATCTCGTGCCGATGGCGCTTCAGAAGGCATTCCACCTGATGAGGTCTTCGCGCCCGGGACCGGTGCTGATCGACCTGCCGGTCGACGTCCAATTGGCCGAGATCGAGTTCGACATCGACGCCTATGAGCCGCTGGCGCCGTTCAAGCCGGCAATGACGCGCGCCCAGGCCGTGAAGGCGCTGGCGATGCTCAACGCCGCCGAAAAGCCGCTGATTGTCGCCGGCGGCGGCATCATCAATGCCGATGCCTCGGACCTGCTGATCGAGTTCGCCGAAATAGCAGGCGTGCCCGTCATCCCGACGCTGATGGGCTGGGGCGCGATCCCCGACGACCACCGGCTGATGGCCGGCATGTGCGGGCTGCAGACATCGCACCGCTACGGCAACGCGACGATGCTCGAGGCCGACTTCGTGTTCGGCATTGGCAATCGCTGGGCAAACCGCCACACCGGTTCCGTCGATGTCTACACCAGGGGAAAAAAGTTCATTCATGTCGATATTGAGCCGACGCAGATCGGCCGTGTGTTCGCACCCGATCTCGGCGTCGTCTCGGATGCGGGGGCCGCGCTGAAGATGCTGCTCGACGTCGCCACCGAGTGGAAAACGGCCGGAAGACTGCGCGACTGGTCGGGCTGGGCGAAGCAATGCCGGGACCGCAAGAAGACCATGAAGCGCAAGACGCATTTCGACCAGGTGCCGCTGAAGCCGCAGCGCGTCTATGAAGAGATGAACAAGGCGTTCGGGCGCGATGTCACCTACGTCACCACGATCGGCCTGTCGCAGATCGCCGGCGCGCAGTTCCTGCATGTCTACAAGCCACGCAACTGGATCAATTGCGGCCAGGCCGGCCCGCTCGGCTGGACACTGCCGGCAGCCCTTGGCGTTCGCGCGGCCGATCCCGAGCGCACCATCGTGGCGCTGTCGGGCGACTACGATTTCCAGTTCATGATCGAGGAACTGGCGGTCGGCGCGCAGCACAAGCTGCCTTACATCCACGTCGTCGTGAATAACGCCTATCTCGGCCTGATCCGCCAGGCGCAGCGCGGCTTCTCCATGGATTACGAGGTCAGCCTCGCTTTCGAGAATATCAACCGGTCGGACGATCCCGAGGCCGGCTACGGCGTCGACCACGTCGCTGTTGCCGAGGCGATGGGTTGCAAGGCGGTCAGGGTGCGCAAACCGGAAGAATTCGCCGGCGCCTTCAAGGAGGCGCAGGGGCTAATGAAGGAGCATCAGGTCCCGGTCGTGCTCGAATTCATCCTCGAACGCGTCACCAACATCTCGATGGGCACTGAGATCGACAAGATCACCGAATTCGAGGACCTTGCCGAACATCAGGAAGACGCGCCGACGGCGATCGTGATGCTGGACTAGGAGAAAAAGAATGCCGCGTTTTTCAGCCAATCTTTCGATGCTCTTTGGCGAGCATGACTTCCTCGAACGTTTTGATGCAGCTGCCCGCGCGGGCTTCAAAGGCGTCGAATATATAGGCCCCTACGACCATGCCCCCGAGGTGGTGGCCGCGCGGCTGAAGAAGAACGGCCTGACACAGGTGCTGTTCAACCTGCCGGCGGGCGATTGGGGCAAGGGCGAGCGCGGCATCGCCGTTTTGCCGGACCGCGTGCCGGAATTCCGCCAGGGCGTCGCCAAGGCGATCGCCTACGCGCAGGCACTCGGCTGCTCACAGGTCAATTGCCTGGCCGGCATCGCGCCCGCCGGTGTCGACCGCAACGTGCTCGAGGATGTGTTTGCCGAGAACCTCGCCTTCGCCGCGGAGAAACTGGAGCAGGCCGGTATCAAATTGCTGATCGAGCCGATCAACACGCGCGATATCGAGGGCTTCTTCCTGAACTATTCCGACCAGGCGCTGGCGTTGATCGACCGCGTCGGCTCGAAGAACCTGTTCCTCCAATACGACATCTACCACATGCAGATCATGGAGGGGGATCTCGCCCGTACCATCGAGGCAAATCTCGGCCGCATCGCGCATATCCAGCTTGCGGACAATCCCGGCCGTCACGAGCCGGGGACGGGCGAGATCAACTATCCCTTCCTTTACGAGCACATAGACCGCATTGGTTATACCGGCTGGGTCGGGGCGGAATACAAGCCGAAGGCGGGGACCGAGGCTGGTTTGGGCTGGTTCAAAGAGTTGGCTGGGCAAGGGAGTGCGGCGGCTTAGCAGTAGGAATTTGAACTCGCGCTCTACGGCGCCACCCTCTGGCCTGCCGGCGATCTCCCCCAAAAAGGGGAGATCGGATGTCACCGGCGGCCTCGCTAAATTTTAAACCGAGAAAATTGGGGCCAGCGCCGAAACTGCCAATCTCCCCACCTGTGGGGGAGATGGCCGGCAGGCCAGAGGGGGCGTGAAGGAACGCAACCTCAACAAGACGGAGAACCACAATGGAAACCATCGGCTTCATCGGCCTTGGCATCATGGGCGCGCCGATGGCGGGACATTTGCTGGACGCCGGCTACACGGTCATCGCCAGCGACCATCGCTCCAAGCCGCCGGCCGATCTCGTCGCCAGGGGCCTGAAGTCGGTCACCGGCCATGCCGCCGTGGCGAAGGCCGCCGACATCATCATCACCATGGTGCCCGACACACCGCAGGTGGCCGAGGTGCTGTTCGGCGACAGCGGCGTCGCATCAGGTCTTTCCAAAGGCAAATTGGTCATCGACATGAGCTCGATCTCGCCGATCGAGACCAAGACCTTCGCCAAAAAAATCAACGAACTGGGCTGCGACTATCTCGATGCGCCGGTCTCGGGCGGCGAGGTGGGAGCCAAGGCCGCATCGCTGACCATCATGGTTGGCGGCAAGGAAGAGGCCTTCGAGCGCGCCAGGCCCGTTTTCGAGAAGATGGGCAAGAACATCACCCTGGTCGGACCGAACGGCGTCGGCCAGACCACCAAGGTCGCCAACCAGATCGTCGTCGCGCTGACCATTGAAGCCGTCGCCGAAGCGCTTGTTTTTGCTTCGAAAGCCGGCGCCGACCCCGCCAAGGTCAGGCAGGCGCTGATGGGCGGGCTGGCCGCCTCACGCATCCTCGAAGTGCATGGCGAACGCATGGTCAGGCGCACCTTCGCGCCGGGTTTCCGCATCGAACTGCACCAGAAGGATCTCAATCTGGCGCTGGAAGGCGCAAGGGCGCTCGGCGTCTCCCTGCCCAACACGTCGACCACCCAGCAACTGTTCAATTCCTGCGCCGCCAACGGCGGCGCCAGGGAGGATCACTCGGCCCTGGTCAGGGCGCTGGAGCGGATGGCGGGACATGAGGTAGGCAGAGGCGAATAGCGAGTAGGGAATAGCGAATAGGGGTTGCAGCCGCGGAGAGCCGGGATTGGAGTTCGCTACTCGCTACTCGCTACTCGCTAAAAATTTCCGTGCCGCATAAAGGCTCACCGCCGCGGCGTTCGACACATTGAGAGAGCGGATGGCGCCGGGCATGTCGAGGCGGGCCAGTGTCGTCACCGTCTCGCGCGTCTTCTGGCGCAGGCCCTTGCCCTCCGCGCCGAGCACCAACGCGATCCGGTCACCGGCAAAGCTGGTCTCCAGTTCCGCCGGCCCATCCGAATCGAGGCCGATGGTCTGGAAGCCCGCCTGGTGCAACTGGCCAAGGGCGTCGGCGAGGTTCTTCACCTCGATCTGGTCGATATGCTCCAGCGCGCCCGAGGCTGATTTCGCCAGCACGCCCGATTCCTGCGGGCTGTGGCGCGCCGTGGTGATCAGCGCGCCGGCATCGAAGGCGACCGCCGAGCGCAGGATGGCGCCGACATTGTGCGGATCGGTGATCTGGTCGAGCACCAGCACCAGCTTCGTATCGCCGAGAGCGTCGAGGCGCTTGGACTTCAGCGGCTCGGCCTCGATCAGCACGCCTTGATGCACGGCATCCGAACCCGTGATCTTGTCGATGTCCCTGGGTTCGACCAACTCCGCCTTGAAAGGCAGGGCCGCGAGGTCGGCCAGTCCCAGCCTCTCGGCGGCATTGCGCGTCACCAGCATTTTCTTGATCTTGCGGCGCGGATTGTCGAGCGCCGCCCGCACCGTGTGCAGGCCATAGAGACGCACCAGGCCGTCGCCTGCGTTTTCGCCTGGTGGCACGGGCTGGCGCGGCCGGAACGCCGGCGCGCCGCCGCTCTTCTCGTCGCGGTGCGCACGGCGCAGCTTGGCGTAGTGGGTGTCTTTCGGGGTGCCGGTCTTGTTGCTCATGGCCGGCTTCTATAGCGGTCTCCGGCGGCCAGGGATATGGCCCGTCGCCACAGCCGGCGAACAACATCGAAAAACCCTTCCCACGCGGTTGACACCCACTGGCCTTGCCGCCATAAGGCGCTTCGCTGATTTCGGAGAAGTGATACTCGGGTCCGGATCGGCAAGAATGCCTCGTTGCATGGCTCCGGCGGCAGACTGGAGAGGTGCCCGAGTGGTTAAAGGGGACGGACTGTAAATCCGTTGGCTTAGCCTACGTTGGTTCGAATCCAACCCTCTCCACCACTGCCGGCCCGGAAGCCCTGAAACGTGAAAGCATCGGAGGCGAAAAGCGCATGGCGCTTTTCCGGGAAATCCGATACTTCAGGGCAAGGCGCGGGTATAGCTCAGTGGTAGAGCAGCAGCCTTCCAAGCTGAATATGCGGGTTCGATTCCCGCTACCCGCTCCAGATTTCCAACCCACGCCATCGGCAAGCTGAAACACTGCGCGGCCAAGTCGCGCAGCGCTCCAGAGGATGGCTGTCCGCTCGCTTCAGCTGTTGAAGGCCGACGCGACTTGGTGTTGCTGCGGCACCTGGCCGTTCGGCGTCAGCTTGTCGACGATGCCAGGCAAGGCCGTGCTCAATTGCTTGAGCAGTTCCTGCTCGTCGAGCCCCGTCCTCTGCGCGATCTCGCGGATGACCTGCGGTCCGATCGCGTTGCCCAGGTCGTTGGCGTTGATCGGCTGGTTCTGGCCGGTGCCGACCCAGGAATCGGCGACGTTGCCGTGGCCGGAGTTCTTCAATTTGTCGAGCAGGCCGCCCAGTCCGCCAAGCAGGCCGCCATCGCCGGCCGCGGTTTCACTGGGCTCGGCCGGTGCGGGAGGTTGGGGTTGCTCCGGCTGTTCGGTACTCCTGCCGCTCAGCATCTTTCCGACCAGCAGCGCGCCGAGCGCGATCATCAGGGGTTTGGTGATGTTGCCGCCCGGAACGGCATTGTCAAACAGTCCCATCGTGGATCTCCTTGTCAACCAAGCCCGTCCCATCCTCACAATGACGCAATCGGGCGGAATTTCAAGCTGGCTTGAGCTTTTGACAATCATATGAAAATGATGGACGTGGCAGGGGATTGGAGAGGAAAAATGTCAATCATCAGCTGGATTATTCTGGGCGTCATCGCCGGCTTTCTTGGCAGCAAGATCGTCAACAAGAGCGGCCAGGGCATGATCATGGATATCGTGCTCGGCATTGTCGGCGCCATTGTCGGCGGCCTGATCTTCAGCGCTTTCGGCGCGTCGGGCGTGACCGGCCTCAACATATACAGCCTGATCGTCGCGGTGGTGGGGGCCGTGGTCGTGTTGTGGGCCTACCACCAGTTCGCCGGCAAACGCACGATCTAAGCGCCAGCCGAACTGTCTGATATTTCGAATTCCGCCGAGGCAACACCGGCTTCCGGCCGGTATGCCCGGCAAGCTTGCCTATGGCATCAGGATTGCGTCGGCCGCGGCGAAAAAGATCAGCGTTCCCGCGATGAACACCGCCCAGCCGACAAGCGACTTGCGGATGGCCGCCTTGTGCTCGGCGTCGGAGTGCCTGTTCTGGTCAAAAT
Source organism: Mesorhizobium sp. ESP-6-2 (assembly GCF_020164675.1). Taxonomy (NCBI): domain Bacteria; kingdom Pseudomonadati; phylum Pseudomonadota; class Alphaproteobacteria; order Hyphomicrobiales; family Phyllobacteriaceae; genus Mesorhizobium; species Mesorhizobium sp. ESP-6-2. The sequence goes on along the minus strand of NZ_JAIUGT010000003.1, from coordinate 1,479 downwards.
CGGTCATGGGGAATCTCCCTTGGCTGATCATCATGTCTTGGTCGGTCGGACGATGCTTCGCCGATTAGACGATCAATCTGGCTACTGCAATATCTGCTGAAAGGGCATATGCGGGCGCCTGCCAGGGCGCTAGGCCTATGCGACGGCGGCCAGCCGGCGCTTGCGCTGGTCGAGCGAGACGATGGCCAATCCGCTGCCGACAACCAGAAGGATGCCGCAGACCGCCAGCGCGTTTGGGAATTGTCCGAACACCAGCAGGCCCGAAATCACCGCCCAGACGGTGAAGCAGTAGTAGAACGGCGCCACCGCGCTGGTCGGCCCGACGCGATAGGCCATGAAGATGAAGAAATGGCCGAAGATCAGGAAAAATCCGGCTCCGGCCATGAGCAGCAGATGATGCGCTTCGGGCATGATCCAGCGCTCTGAAACCAGGTGTGCCGCACCGGCGCCGATCAGCACCACGACGACGGCTGAAATCGCCACGATCATTCCGGGCACCTCGGCTGTGATCTTGCGGCCGGCCAGATCGCGGGCGGCTGCGAACGCCGCGTTGCCAAGAGCCAGCAAGGCATACACCGAAATGCCTTGCATGGTCGGTTGCGCCACCATCAGCGCGCCGATGAAGCCGAGCCCGATCAGCGCCATGCGCTGGCCGCCGATCCGCTCGCCGAACAGGATGGAGGAGCCGACCAGCATCAAGAGCGGCGTGACCTGTCCGAGCGCGGTGGAATCGGCGATCTGCATGTTGGCGAGCGCCACGACGTAACAAAGGATGGCGGCCAGTTCGAGCAGGTTGCGGTGCAGCACGCGCTTGTCGAAGATCAGCGGGATCTGCTTGCCATAACCGAGCGCAAACAGCAGCGGAAAGCCCCAGAGCGCCGCCGCCGCGCCGCGCAGGAACAGCACTTCATAGGCCGGCCGGCCGTGGCGAGCTTCATCATCGTATCGTTGACGAGATACGACCCGGTCGAGACGATCATGAACAGGGGGCCGCGAACGGCTATCGGGATGAAATGCATCGGTGCAGGAAATCAGAGCGGGAACGCCGCCGCAATGGGCCATGGAGCGGCGACCAATCCGACAGCAACCGACGAGCGGCGCGCGCAATGCCGGCGCCATTGCGCAGGGGTTTAGGCCATTCCATTTCGCGCGGCACGTTCCTATATCAGCGCTATATCCCTGCAATCGGATCACGGGTTCGGACCGAGTGAGACGGCGCCCGGGCAAAAGACGCTTGTGTTTTTTGGCCTTTGTCGCTAATCGCCCCGCATTCGACTGAACTGAAGGTCCAGGCCGTCCAAGGAAAGAGACTATGGCAAAAGGTAAATTCGAGCGCACCAAGCCGCATGTGAACATCGGCACGATTGGCCACGTTGATCATGGCAAGACGTCGTTGACGGCAGCGATCACCAAGTATTTTGGCGAATACAAGCGCTATGACCAGATTGACGCGGCGCCGGAAGAGAAGGCGCGCGGCAT